>JADJTL010000002.1:0-600000 GCA_016711215.1 Pseudomonadota bacterium
GGTGCTGACGGGCATCGGCTTTCTCGGCGGCGGCGTGATTCTCCGGCTGAGCGACGTCATCCGCGGCGTCACAACCGCCGCGGCAATCTGGTTCGTCGCCGCGCTGGGTATCGTGATCGGTCAGGGCTACTTTGGCCTGGCGCTGACGGCTACCGGCGTCGGGATGGTGGTGCTGTGGTTCTTCCAGTTCCTGGAGCGACCGCTACACGGGCAGATCTACCCTACGGTGCACTTGCTCGTCGAGGCCGAGCGGGTCGGCGACGTCCTGCCAGCGGCGCGCGCGCTGCTGCTCCGCAACGAGATTCGCCTGATGGACCTCAAGGCCGCGACCGACAAGGCCACCGCCGTGACTGAGCTCCATCTCTTCGTCCGCACGCAGCAGCACTTCCAGGCGCACGAGATCGTCGATGCCCTGGCGACGCTCGAAGGCGTCCAGCATGTGCGTTGGCGCTAGCGGCCCGCGCTGACCCGCTACACGCAGGACGGCGCAAGTTTACAGCGTGAGGCAGCGCAGCTAGGCTGAGGGTCGGCACGGCTCGGTTACCGCAAGCGCGGGGGCTGAGCGAGCGGTGCCGGAGAGGCAGGCTGGTTCGTGTTGCACTGTTTCGCCTTGCGTTGGAGCAAATCGCCACGACGGGGGCGCGGCGGCGCGCCCGGGCCTCGAGCCGGAGCGCGGACCTCGGTGCCGGTTTCGGGGCGCCCGACGTGGCCGCTCTGCGTCGTTGCGCTCGCGGCCCTCGGCTGCGGCGACGGGCTGAGCGTCAAGGGGCGCCTCGATCGCGTCATCGGCGAACCGCTGACCATCGAGCTGATCGAGGGCAAGCCGACCTTCGGCAGCGACGTCACGCTGGTCGATGCCGCGGGCAAGGTCTTCGAGGCCGACGCGCTGCGGGCCCGCCTGGTCAGCCCGCGGGAGCTGAGCTGCTTGATTCCGCGCGGCGCGCAGGTAGGCCCGGCGCGACTGCGGCTGCCCCGACAGGGGACGAGCAGCGAGTATGCGATCCCCTTGACCGTCAGCCGGCTGTTGATCGCGCTCGACGAGGCCGGAGCGGTCCACGCCTTGCCGCTGGCGGGGAGCGTGGTCGCTGGCGCCCAGCTCGATACCGCACGGCCCGTCGCCCAGCTTTCGCTCTCGCCGAGTGGGGGTCAGCTCGCGGTGGTGACGGTGCCGTCCGAGGACGCGCCGCACGGGCAGCTGCGGCTCTACGCCCTCGCCGCCGAGCCGCGGCTCTTGCACACCCTCGACCTCGAGCAGGCGCCCGCGGCCGTCGCGGCAACCGACGACGGTGTGGTGGTGGCCACCGCGGCCCAGCTGGCCTTCTACCGCGCCGATCGCGAGAACGGGCTGCAGACCGCCTTTACCGCCGCGCTCGCGCAGGTGCAGGGCCTTGCTGTCGCCGCCGAGGCGCCTGTAGCCGCCGTGCTGCTGCGCTGTGACTCGAACAACGACGGCACCGTCGACGCCGACTGCGTCGCGCGGCTGGCGCTCGATCGCGAGGATGCCGCTCAGCAGCTCAGCGCCACCACCGTGCTCGATTCCACGCCGAGCGCCAGACTGATCGCCCTGCGTCGCGACGGACTCGCCGTCGTCGTCGCTGATACGCAGGTGGTCTATGGCGTGCTCTACGACGGGGCGACTGCGCGGGTGACGGCGCAGGCCTGGGATCCGAGCCCGGCCGAGCCGACGAGCATCGATGACGCCCCGTCGGGCATCGGCGACATCTTCGCGATCAGCGATCGCCGCAACGGCGTGGTCTTCGTGGTGGGCTTCAATCCGGCGGCGAATAACGACCTCGGGGTCGTGCGGCGCTCTCCCGTGCTGGACATCGCGCCCGTGGCGCTCAGCTTCGGCCGCGGCACGGACCTGCTCGTGGCCAGCCCCGCGGGCGGGATCTTCGGCCTCGACGTCGCCACCGGCAAGAGCACGGATCAGGCGCTGCTGATGGGCCCGAGCGCCGGATTGCGCACCTTCGTCACGCAGCGCTGAGAGCGCTAACGCGCTCAAGCGCTGAAGCGCGGCACGAGCCGCCGACGCGCCAAGAGCGCCAGCGGCCCGCGCAGCCACCTCATGCTGCGCAGCCCCGCTACTCGCTGATCGGGGGCAGCTCGTCGAGCTTGGGCATCAGCACGATCTCGATGCGGCGATTGGCGCGGCGCCCCTCCTCGTCGGCGTTGTCGCCGACGGGATCGAACTCGGAGTAGCCCGCGGCGACGAGCTGCCGCGGATCGACGCTCTCGGCCTGAAGAAACTTCACGACCTCGACGGCCCGCGCCGCCGATAGCTCCCAGTTGGAGCGAAAGCGGCGCGTGCGGATCGGCACGTTGTCGGTATGGCCGGCGACGAGAAACTCGCGCTCGCCGATGTCGCGCAGCACGCCGGCCAGCGCTGTCAGGGCCTGCTTACCTTCTCCCTTGAGCTCCGTTTGACCCGGGTCGAAGAGGATCTTGTCGTTCATCTGCACGATCATCCGACCCTTGCGGATTTTGACGTTGAGCTGGCCCGAGTCGATCATCGCCCGCAGCCGCGACAGCAGCCCGCGGTAGGTACGGGTGCGCTCGTCGGCCGCGACTCGCGCCTGGCGCACGGCCTGCAGCTCCTTCTCCGTCGCGCCGAGCTGCCGCGCGAGGGCGTCCTTGTCGCCTTTGGCCGCCGCGAGCTGCAGCTTCAGCTCATCGCGGGCGGCGCCCGCCCGGTCGAGCTCGCTGCGCTTGGCGGCCAGCCCCGCCCGGCAGCGTTGCAGGTCCTTCAGCGTGGCGTTGTAGTTTTCTTCCGGGATGCCACAGCCCGCAACGGTCGCGGCGATCGCGGCCCAGATCCACCAGCGTGTCTGCATGTTCCCTCTCCTATGGTCGCGTCGGAGGTGCCCCGTAGGGCCCCGAACGCTCGCAGCATAGGCGCCCGCTCGGCGACCGCGCAACAGCCAGCGCGTGTCGGCCTGCCGACGACCAGCCGTGCCGGTTCTTTGACAGCAGAGGCGGGCGAACGTATCTTGGCGACCTACGTTATCCTACCTAAGCGCCTATGTAGGGATGACGATGTAGGATTCATCCGGGGCGGTTGTTGGCCACGCGAGCGGGGCGCGTTTGCGTGCGGGGGATTATCGTGGGCTCAAGAGTATCGCGCAGGCACGCCGCCGACGACGACCACTGCGGCGGGGCCGCGACCGACGCCCCCGGCTCGGAGCCGGGAGGCGGATCACGGCGGCGGCGCCACGAGTCCCTGGGAATTCTTACGATGACGGCCGCGCTGCTGACTGGGCCCAGTCTGGCATCGGTTCAGTTTGGCGACGGACGCCTGATGGGCCCCCTCGGTCGGATGGTCGGATCGGCGCTCAATGCCGCCTTCGGCCTCGGGGCCTATCTCCTGGTGCTTTGGCTGCTCGCCGAGGCGGTGGCAGTCTTTGCGGGAGCGCTTCCCTCGGCCGCCAGCGCGGCCGGCCGTGATCGCTTCAAAGGGGGCTGGCGCCGGTCGATCGGGCAATTGATGGTGCTGCTCTGCAGCGCGATGCTGCTGCACCTGATCGTCCATCCCCATCGCCTCGCGCATGCCTCCGGCGGCGGTGCGCTGGGGGAATACAGCGCCGAGCTGCTGAGCGCCGTGCTCTCGCGGCCAGGGACCTGGATCGTCGTGCTCGGCGGGTTGGCGCTGAGCCTCGTACTGAGCACCAATCTGAGCTGGGTGCGCCTCAGCCTGCGCTTGGCCGGCCTCTTGCGCCGGCTCGGGGCGGCGGCGCATGGGGCCTTGGCTCGCGTGCCGCCGCGGCTGCTCGCCCTGCAGCGCTGGGTGGCGCAGCAAGTCGCCTATGCTCGCCTGCCGCCGCAGCTCGTTGCTCATGGTGCCGGCGCCGCCACGCTCCCGCCAGTGCTCCGCCTCGACCTCGAGGAGGAGGGCGACGCGACGCTGGAGGACGCCCTGGCCGCGTTTCCGCCCGGTGGTGCCGGCCTCGGCAGCGGCGGCCTGCTGGCGCGGCTTCGCACGCATCTGCGCGGTCGTGGCATGGCCGGCTCGGGCCCGGCTCCGCTGACCGCCCCGCAGCGGCACGAGGCCTACGGCAGCGGCGCAGCTCTCCCCATCGAGGCGCCGCGCGTGGCGCAGGCCGTGGTTGCGGCGGACGCGCTCTTCGGCACGCGCCGGGCAGAGCAGCCGACGTCCGAGCCCACCTCAGAGCCGACGTCCGAGCCCACCTCAGAACCGACGTCACCGGGCCGCGCCCGCGCGCAGGTCGAGCGCACCCGCGCCCAGGTCGATTCTGCGGCGCGTCGCGCTGTTCGCCGGGATCAGGTCGCGCCAGGCGAGGCGCAGCCCGCCCCCGAGGCGGTGGTCGGCGCTGGAGCGCCAGCGCGGGAGGACAGCGCCAGGGTCGGTCTGACGATCGTCAAGCCGCACGTGACGCCCCCGGCGCGCGAATCGGCGGCGCTGGCGCAACCCACCATCGCGGCGATGGCCGAGCCGGAGGGCATCGATCCGGCCGCGAGCGGCTTCGTGTTGAGCGGGGCGACCTATCAGCTTCCGCCCCTCTCGCTGCTGCAGGAGCACGGCGCCGAGCGGATCGCCATCGACGAGGACGCGATTCAGCGCCAGGCGGCGCGACTGACGAAGACGCTCGCCGACTACAAGATCTTCGGACAAGTGACCGAGGTCCATCCGGGCCCCGTGGTCACGATGTACGAGTTCGTGCCGGCGCCGGGGACGCGCGTGAGCAAGGTCGCCGGGCTCTCGAACGACCTGGCGATGTCGCTGCATGCGCAGCGCGTGCGGATCGTGGCGCCGATTCCCGGCAAGGGCGCGATCGGCATCGAGGTCCCCAACGACCGGCGCGAGACCGTTTCGTTTCGCGATATCGTCGGCGACGAGGCCTTTCGCGGCAAGGCCAGCGCACCGCGCGGCAGCAGCGCGCGCGCGCCGCTGAAGCTGGCCTTGGGCAAGAACATCGCCGGCCTGCCGGTGGTGATGGATCTCGGCAAGGCCCCCCACCTCCTGGTGGCCGGCGCCACCGGTGCGGGTAAGAGCGTCAGCATCAACGCGATGATCTGCAGCCTGCTCCTGCGCTGCACGCCGGATGAGGTGCGCCTGATCCTGATCGACCCGAAGTTCCTCGAGCTCTCCGGCTACAACGGCATCCCCCACTTGCTCTTGCCGGTGGTCACCGACCCCAAGCAGGCGGCCGTCGCGCTGCGCTGGACGGTGGCGGAGATGGAGCGCCGTTACCAGCTGCTGGCCGCGATGCACGTGCGCGACATCGTCGGCTTCAACCGCAAGGTCGACCGCCTTCGTGAGGGGCACGAGGGCGAGGACGAGCAGCCGACACCGCGCGCGGCGGAAGCGGGCGGCGCGGGGCGCCACGGCGCTCACGACCCCAGCGCCGGGCCACCGCAGCGCCTGCCCTACCTGGTCGTGGTGATCGATGAGTTCGCCGATCTCATGATGTGCAGCGCCAAGGACGTCGAAACCTGCGTGGCGCGTCTGGCGCAGAAGGCCCGCGCCTGCGGGATTCATCTGATCGTCGCCACGCAGCGGCCCTCGGTCGACGTGATCACCGGACTGATCAAGGCGAATTTCCCGTCGCGGGTCGCCTTCCAGGTGGCCGCCAACCATGACTCGAAGACCATCCTCGGCACCTATGGCGCAGAGAACCTGCTCGGCGCCGGTGACATGTTGGTGCTCGATCGCGGCGTCGAGATGAAGCGCGTCCACGGCGCCTACATCTCGGACGACGAGATCCGCGCGATCATCGACTGGCTTCGCCAGCAGGGCCGGCCGATCTACGACATGGACATCCTCAAGGACGACGAGGAGGACGAGGACGGCGCGGCCCAGCCGGACGAGCCACATGACGAGCTCTACGACCAGGCGCTCGCCCTGGTCGCCGAGAGCCGTCAGGCCTCGATCTCGATGGTCCAGCGCCGCCTGCGCATCGGCTACAACCGCGCCGCCCGCCTCGTCGAGCGGATGGAGCGGGAGGGCGTCGTGGGTCCCGCGGACGGCGTGCGCGGGCGCGAGGTCCTGATCCAGCACCACGCGCCATGACCCGCGCCATGACCCGCGCCATGACCCGCGCCATGACCCGCACCGTCGCGCGCAGCGCGCCCTAGGCTTCGACAGGGCACGCAGGCGAAGTCCGGACCCCGGCCGTCACACCGCGCCCCGGTGCGCGCGCAGGCCGCTGTGCTAGGCTGCGCCGAGCCGGCTAGGCCCAGTAGAGTGGGGCCGGTCAAGCGAGAGGATTCCCCGATGCGACTCGACCGCTGCTGCGGGTGGCTGCTGCTGCTGGGCGCCGCCGCGTCTCCGCTGCACGCGCAGGGCGTTGAGCCCCGCGCGGCCGCCACCGTCGCCACCGTCGAAGCGATCGTACAGGCGGTCCAGGAGCGCTACGAAGGCACCGTGGATCTCAAGGGCCAATTCAAGCAGGTCTACACCGACCAGCTCTACGGGCGCAGCCGCACCAGCTACGGTTTCCTCTTCGTCAAGAAGCCCGGTATGATGCGCTGGAACTACGCGTCGCCAGAGCGCAAGGCCTTCATTTCAGACGGCAAGGTGCTGTGGGTCTGGGAGCCTGCGGATAAGCAGGCCTTTCGCAACCCGCTCGATCTCCGCACGCTCTCGACGGGCCTGACCTTCCTGCTCGGTGCCGGCGACCTGCGCCGAGAGTTCGCGATCGCCTTCGCCAGCGCCCCGCGCGACCGGCTGGGCGGGCCGGACGACTATGTGCTCAAGCTGACCCCAAAGCAGCCCAGTGCCCAGCTCGACTACCTGGTGCTCGTGGTGCGCCGCAGCGACCATGCGGTGCTGGAGTCGATGATTGTCAACGAGAGCAGCACCAATCACTTGATCTTCTCTAAGCTGGTCTTCAACTCGCGCCTCGGCAACGCGCGCTTCATCTTTCGACCGAGCGCCGATACGCGCGTGGTCGAGGGCGCCAAGCTCGAGCGCCCCTGAGCGCCGCGGCGACAGCCCCATGCGCGACACGGCGATCCGCCTGCCCGACGCTCGCTTCAGCTGCCAGAGCTGCGGGCGCTGCTGCACGCTCTGGAGCGTGACGCTCGACGCCGCGAAGGCGACGGCGTTGCGCCGGCACGATTGGTCGCACGTCGGTCGCGGCGATCCCTTCGAGCGCAATCGTGGGCCCGGCGAGCCCTTTCGCCTTCGGATGGTCGACGGGCGCTGCTTCTTCCTCGACGCGGACCGCCGCTGTTGCATTCACAGCGAGCTGGGCTACGAGGCGAAGCCCGAGGGGTGCAAGGCCTTCCCGCTGCACTTCACCACCGTCGCGGGCACGTCCCACGGGCGCCTCAGCTTCTACTGCCCGACGGTCACCAGCAATCAGGGCAAGCCGCTGCGCGACCAGCAGCGCTGGGCACGAGCGGTGCTCAAGCGCGCCGGAGCGGGCGCCCACGAGGGCGCGCTGCGGCTCAATCAGACGATCGAGCTGAGCGCCGCCGAGGTCGATCGGATCGAGCGCCAGCTCATCCGTTGGGTCGAAACACCGGGCGGCCCGGTAGCGCCGCGCCTGGCCGCCGGTGCCGCGCTGCTGGCCGAGCTCGAGCGGCGGGTTGCCGAGCAGGGCAAGCGAGCTGTCGCCGGCTGCCTCGCCGAGGCCGAGCAGTGGGACGTGGGGGCGCGCTACGGCCCATGGCAGGCCAGCGGGCGTGCCGCCCAGGCAGGGCCGGTGCTTTCGCTCTTCCTCGGGGCCGATTGCAGCCCCAGTCCCTGGCCACGCCTGCTGCATTTCTTCGGCGTGCGCTTCTTTCAGCTCGGGCTCGGACCGCTGCGTTCACGGCTGATGCAGGGGCGCGCGTGGCGCCGTCAGCTCTCCGGCATCGCCTTCGATCCCCCGCTCGGCGACGAGGCCCTGCTGCAGCGCTATTTCCTGCACAAGCTGCAGGGCCGGCGTCACCTTGGCGGTGATACGCCGCTGATCGGCGCCTTCAACCTGCTGGTGGCCGCATACGGCGTGATCAGCCTCTTGGCGCGGCTCAGCGCCGCGCACCATGGCCGCAGCGCGGTCGATGCCCACGACGTCGCGAGCGCCGTACAGGCCGCCGACCTGCTGGTCGTCGAGCATGCGACGATGCTGCACAAGCCGCTCTTCGCCGCCCTGATCGAGCGGGTGCTGGCATCGCCCTCGCTGGCGCCCGCGATGTTCGCGCGCGTAGGACCGAGGGGCTGAGCCGAGACGCCCGAACGAGCGCGACAACGCGCGTGACGTGGACGACCAAGGCCGCAGCCGTCACGAATTGAGCATCACGGGGAGCATCACGCGTCTAGCGGGGCTGCGAGGAGCTCGCGCTCCCCTTCGGCATCGCCACCGTCTCGCCTCCTTGGCGCGCGGGCAGACCTTGCCGCGCCGCGATGGCCGCCGCGAGCTCGCGGTCGACCTCCGGGCAGCGCGGGCGGTTGCGGCGACGCGCCCGCGGGGACTGCGCGTCGAGCAGCACGCGCAGGGCCCGCGGGTCGTCGAGGTGACGCAGACCGGCCACCGCGCGGCCCTGCAGCGCGCAGGAGGTGCGCTGGTTGAGGTCGAGCCGCCAGACGGTGAGCCAGTCGACGCGCCGGCTCGCACCGAGGCGCAGGACAGCCCCTAACGCTCGGTGGCGCCAGCTCGCGTCGTTGCTGGTCACCGCCCCCAGCAGCGGCTCGACACCGCCGGGCCCCAGTTCCTCGACGAGGAACGCGAGCGCCTGCGCGCGCGCGCCGGGCGTGGCGAGCAAGGCCCCGGCGTCCTCGAGCAAGCGTGCATCGCGCCGATAGCGCGCATCGAGGTGAATGGCGCGGCGATAGGCGGCGAGCGCCGCGCCGACCTCGCCCTGGCAGATCTTCGCCGCACCGAAGAGGTAGTGTAGCGGCGCCAGCGTCGGCCGCTCGGCCACGGCGTTGCGCAGATCGAGCGCGGCCTCGCGGCAGGCGCCGCGCGCGATCAACAGCCGCGCGGTGGCCAGCCGCTGCGCGAGCTCGTCGGGCATAGGTGGCGCGGTCGCGGCGCTCGACGCACCCCCGGCAACGACCCCCGAAGCAGCGATCCGTGAGGCTCGCCACCACCAAAGGCCGGCCAAGGCCAGGGCGCTCAGGGCCAGCAGCCCGACCAGCGCGCTGGCCAGCACGACGCGCCCGTGGCCCGGTCGGACGAGCAGGCGCAGGCGCAGCGACCAGCGCGGCGCGGCCTCGAGCTCGGAGCAGCGATACCAGCGGTGAAAGGCACGGGCCAACGCGCACCCGCCGCGCTGAATCGCGCGCAGCGAGCGCCAACGCGACGCCGTGCTGAGCCCACCGCCGCGCGCGCGCTGCACCTGGTCGAGCGCCCGGAGCATGGCCTCGGCGGAAGGAAAGCGTTGCTCAGGCTCACGGGCGAGGGCGCGTGCCACGAGCTGCTGGAGCGCGCGCGAAAAGACGCCCGGGGCCACCTCGTCGAGCGCGGGGGCGCGATGCGTCGTCTTCTGCCTGAGCACGCGCATTGGATCGTCGGCGCGAAAAGGAGGTCGCCCCGTCAGCAGGTAGAAGAGGATCACCCCGACGGCATAGAGGTCGCTGCGCTCGTCGATCGCCAGGCCGGCGGCCTGCTCGGGCGCCATATAGGTCGGCGTTCCGGCGACCTCCGCCGGGGCGGCCGGTCGCGGAGCGCCACGCGCCGCCGGCGGGACCGCCAACCCGAAGTCCAACACCTTCACGAGCGTCGACCCCTCGGGACCGTCGATCAGCATCACGTTGTCGGCCTTGATGTCGCGGTGGACCAGCCCGGTGCCGTGCGCATGCTGCAAGGCGAGCAGCACCTGCCGCACGAGGTCGAGCGCCAGCGAGACGGCCACCGGCTGGTTGAGCAGGCTCGTCAGCGAACGACCCGCGAGCAGCTCCATCACCAGATAGAGCTCACCCGTCGCCGCGTGGCCGAAGTCCGTCACGAGGACGCAGTTGGGGTGCTCCTGGCGGCTGGTCGCCAGCGCTTCGCGCTCGAAGCGCGCGGCGAAGCCCTTCAGGTCCCCGAGGTCGCGACGCACGACCTTGAGCGCGAAGCGCTTCTTCAGCCGCAGGTGCTGAACCTCGTAGACGGTGCCCATGCCGCCACTGCCGAGGCGGCGCAGGACCTCGTAGCGCTGGTCGATCTGCGCGCCGAGCAGCGGATCGTCGGCGATGTGCGCCCCGCAGCCGCGGCAGAAGGCAACGCCCTCGACGCGCTCACTCGCACATTGTGGGCAGGACGGCGGCGCCTGGTCGTTCGGCGAGCCCGCGGCGGTCAGCTCGCTCATGGCGGCAGACTGGCACCCTTCCGCCAGCGTTTCAATCGCGCTGCACATCGCGCTGCACCGGCGCGGTCCGCAATCGGGCGAGTCGATCGGGCTGGTCCACCGATCTGGCGCGCCGGGCGATCAACCGGCACACTAGAGGCCAGTCGGGTTGAGTGTCTCTGCGGTGACGGGAGCGAATACCGGGCGCTGAGCGCCTGGCACGCTGGCCGTGCCGGGCGGCCAGGAGGGCCCCGCGGCGCGACGATCAGGAGGGCTCTACGTGAACAACTCGCCGCGCTCGAAGGCCGCTGGCTGGCGCCTCGCCTCCCCGCTTGCACCCTGGATGCTTTTCGCCCTGGCGCTGAGCATCGGCTGCGGTCGCAGCCTTTCACTCGGCGACGAGGGCGATGAGGACGCTGCGGTCGGGCTGCGGGACGGAGCGATCGAAAACACCGACGGATCGGTGGCGCGCGACGGCGCGACGGCGCGTGATCAGGGGATTGCCCGTGACGCGAGCATTTCCCCTGATGCCACCCTCAGACGCGATGCCAGCGCGACGCGCGATGCCAATGGGCCGCGTGATGCCACTATCCGGCGTGATGCCTCTGGGCCGCGCGATGCCTCTGCAAGGCGTGATGCCTCTATCCGGCGTGATGCCTCTGTCGGGCGCGACGCCACTGGGCCGCGCGATGCCTCTGTAAGGCGCGACGCCACGCTCATGCGCGATGCCACTGGGCCGCGCGACGCCACGCTCAGACGCGATGCGGCCCTTTCTCGGGATGCTGCGCCCCGGCGCGACAGCGGCGGGCGCCGTGACAGCGCCTTACCGCTGCTGCGGCCGGACCTGCTGGTGGCGTCTTTTACCGCTCAGGCCGCTGCCAATGGCAGCGTGACCTACACGATCGTCACCTGCAACCGGGGCGCGGCCAGCAGTGCGGCGAGCCAGCTTGGCCTCTATCTGGACCTTCCGAGCGCGCCGACGCTCGCCACACCGCCGAGCCGCCTGGTCGACGTCGTGGCGCTCGGCGTCGGTCAGTGCCAGCTCGCGCGTCTGACCCTGACGCTGCAGTCCGGTAACTACCGCTCCTGGACCCGAGCGGACGTCCGGGCAGTGATCGCCGAGAGCAACGAGGGGAATAACCTGGCCGGCCCGGTCGTCCTCGCGATCGTCCCCGGACGTCCCGATCTGGTGATCAGCGCGCTCTCCGTCGCGGCGGGCACAACCCAGCGTGCAACGGTCTATCAAACGACCGTCTGCAACCGCGGCGTGGTCGCCTCACCGGCGACGCGGCTCGGGATCTTCTTCGACCGCCTGCAGGCGCCCAGCGTGAATAGCGCGGCCGACCGTGAGGTGGCCGTCCCGGCGCTGCAGCCGCAGCAGTGCAGCAGCCAGACGGCGAGCGTTGCGCTCGCCAGCGGCGCGTATTTCTCCTGGGCCCTGGTCGACCCGCGAGCCGCCGTTGTGGAAAGCAATGAGGCCAACAACGTCTGGGGCCCGCAGGTCTTCCTGGTGCTCAACACGGCCACGATTCCGCCCGCGTGCGTAAGCGCGTGCAGCGCGCTGGTCACGCCCTGCGGCTTGTTGGCGCGCAATCAGCAACAGAACTGCGCGCTGCTCTGCGCCACGCGCACCGCGGCTCGCATTGCCTGCGCGGGCGCCGCGGCGGCCAGTGGGCGCTGCTTTTCGATCGTCGGCTGCCTCCTGCTGCCTTAGCCGCCTGCGGATCGATCGCGGGCGGGGCGACGCTGGCGCCGCAGCCCGAGGACTGGTCGCGGCGGCAGCCACCTGCAGCGCAACGCCGACTTCGCACGGCGACAGGGGGCCAGTTTCGCAGTCGCGTCGTTCGCAGTCGAGTCGCTCGGTGCGCGGCTCAGGGCAAGGGAGCGGTGATTTGACAGCCGCCGGCCCGGGGACCTAGGATCAATCCCGCCGCAAGCACTGACGAAACGGAAGAAATCGGCCGCTCTCGCGGCGTCGCGCAAAGGCCTTCCAAGAGGGATGCTCGACCCCGCACCTTTGCTCGGTCGTGCGGCTGCGCTGGCCGGCCGCGGAGAGAACTATGCCTCGAGTGATGATCGTCGAAAGCGACAGCGACTACGCTGGCGAGCTGGCACGCGAGCTGACCGCGCGCGCGGCCCGGCTCTACCGTGGTCCGGCCATCGAAGTAACGCTGGCACGCGACGGCCAACTTGCGCTGGACGCGGCCACACGGCAGCCGCCCGACCTGCTGCTCGTCTGCGTCGAGCTGCCGACGATCAGCGGCTACTCGGTTTGCAATAAGGCCAAGAAGCACCCGCTGCTCAAGGATACCCCGCTGATCATCATGTCGGCGGAGGCCACGCCCGAGATCTTCGAGCAGCACAGTAAGCTGCGCACCCCCGCCGACGCCTACCTGATCAAGCCCTTTCCGATCGGGACGCTGGTCGAGCGCGTCGCGGCGTTGCTCAAGCTCGGCGACGACGGCACCCAGCTCGAGTCCGCCATCGACACGAGCATCGAGGAGGGGTTCAGCAGCAGTCAGCCGACGCCTTCGGAGCGCAGAGACGATGCCCTCGAGCTCGAGCTGGAGCTCGAGATCGACGACGGTGACCTGCTCGCCGACGAGCTCGCGCAGGCGGCGAGCAATCCCTCGCGCAGCGCTCCTGCCGGAACGCTCGCTGATCAGGAGATCGCCCTCGCCACCGACGCGGCCTTCGCCGCCCTCGAGCTGCCAGACGACCCAAGCCCCCTTCGGCCGCCGC
Source organism: Pseudomonadota bacterium (assembly GCA_016711215.1). NCBI lineage: Bacteria > Pseudomonadati > Pseudomonadota > Pseudomonadota bacterium. Next base: position 12,961 of record JADJTL010000002.1, read on the forward strand.
CGAGCGCAGCCCCAACGCCGGCGTGGACCGTCCCGGCGCCGATCCCAAGGCTGCAAACGCCAGCGGTCTCGCGGCGCGCACCCGTGTCGACGCCCCTCGCGCTCGATCCGCCGACCGACCCCGACGATGCCGTCGAGCTCGAGGCACCACGCGCCACGCCCGAGCGTGATGCCGAGGCGGACGCATATGGCGAGCGCGAGGCGCTGGAGCCGATCGGGATCGACGAACCGCTGCCAGCGCTAGCCCCGACGCCCCTGGCGATCGACGAGTCGCTCGAGGACCAGCCCTTCGCGCTACAGACAGTCGCCGAGACCGTGGTCAGCTCCGGCCTGGCGCCCTTGGCAGCCGTTGCGGTCGAGCCCCGCGAGGCGCAGGCGGCGCAGGCGACCGAGCGGCGCGTAGCTGAGCTGCAGCGCGACAACGACCGCCTGACGCAGGCCCTGCACGAAGCGACCGCGGCGAAGCCAAGCGCCGGCGGCGCGTTGGTGCGCGATCGCGAGATCCTCGGGCTGCGCGAGGTGATCAACAAGAAGGAACGCGAGCTGCTCGATCTGCGGGATGAGCTCGATGCCAGAGAGCGGCAGATTCTCGATCACAAGGACAAGGTGCGCGAGCTCGACCGCCGGGCGCGCGACATGGACGAGAAGCTGCTGACCATCGAGAAGGAGATGGTCTCGGCGCGTGAGCGGGCCGAGGCCTTGCAGGAGGACAAGCAGCGCCTGGTTGACCGCGAGAGCGGCGTCAAGCAGCGGCTGGAGGAGGCCAAGCGCGAGATCGAGAAGGCCTACGCTGAGAACACGCAGGTCAAGGAGCGCCACGAGCGGGAGCTGGCGCGGATCAAGGAGCAGCATCGCGAGGAGCTGAGCCTAGCGGAGCAGCGACTGACGGACGAAGGGGCGAAGCTGAGGGAGCAGCAGGCGGCCGAGTTGCGCGAGCTGACCGAGGAGCTGCGGCAGGAGCAGCAGGTCGAGGCGAACGCGCACCTCAAGGAGACCGAGCGTCGTGAGCAAGAGCATCGCGACGAGGTCGCCGGTCTCGAGAGCCGCCACCAGCTCGAGCAGGCGGCGCAGCGCGAGCAGCAGCAAGAGCAGCTCGAGCGAGCGAAACAAGCGCACGAGCAGGCGCTGGCGGCGCAGCGCGCCACCGCGCGGGCCGAGCTGGAACAGGCCGAAACGGCGAGTCAGGCCGCGCTCGAGGGCCAGCGCGCCCAACACGAGGAGGAGCTCGCGCGTACGCTTCAAACACATCAGGGGCAGGTGCAGCAGGCGCGCGCCAGCCACGACGAGGCGCTGCAACGAGTCAAGCAGCAGCACCAGGATCTGATCGAGCAGATCGGGACCGAGCATGCCGAAGAGAAGGAGAGCCTGCGCGGCGCCCATCAGGGGGAGATGGACCAGCTCCGCCTGGACCATGGCAGCAGCCTCGCCACGCTCAAGACCCAGCACGAGGCGTCGGTCACGAGCCTCCGTCAGGACCACGCTGACGAGCTCAGCCGCCTGATCGAGCAGCAGCAGGCGAAAGCCGCGGCGTTCGAGCGAACGAGCGCCGAGCAGCAGGAACAGCTGGCCGCGTTGGGAGCCTTGCTCGAGAGCCATGAGCTACGCTTGGCCGATGCGCTGGCGGCGTTGCAGATCGACGCCGAGCTGGGCGAAAAGGCTCGCCGCGCGCTGGCGGTGGCGGTAGCGCTGGTCGACCAACAACGGGCAGCCACCGGCGCCGCGGTCGGCGACGACCGCAGCGCCGCGGACCAGCAGGTGCGCGATTGAGCGACCGACGACGGGTTTCAGCGGCAGCTGCTCTCTTCTGTAAACGCGGCTCATGCGCGCCGCTTCACGAGGTACGACCACGTCTGAGGTGACCGGAAATACGAACGGGCTACGCGCCAGCACCGTGCGCGCGATCGAGCGCATCTTCCGCCGCCGCGTGCGGCCGACGGAGGTGGTCTCGGGCGAATTGGCGACCTATCTCTGCCGCCTCTCGCATGAGCTGCACCGCCAAATCGGGGTGCTGATCGACCGGCGGGGCCAGCCCGAACACGTCGTGGTGGGGGACGCCAGCAAGCTCTGGCTGCCCGACATCGGTCGTTTACGCGCGGGACACGGGCGCCTCAGAGGGCTGCGCCTCGTTCACACCCATCTGCGTGGCGAGGAGCTGAGCAACGACGATCTGACCGATCTCGCGCTGCTGCGGCTCGACCTCGTCTGCGCCCTGACCTTCGCGGCCGACGGGCAGCCGACGCGCGCCTATTGCGCGCATCTCAACGCCGATGCCGCAGCGATTGATCCCTGGACTGTCCTGCCAGCGGTGGCCGCGCAGCAGCTGACGCTCGATCCGCTGGCGCTCGTGCAGGCGCTCGAGGGCCAGTTCGCGCGCCAGAGCGCCGGGCGCACCGCGGCAGCGCAAGGGGAGCGGGCGATCCTGGTGCACCTCGGCCTCGAGCGGGCCACGCGCACCCCTGCCGCCTGCATCGCCGAGCTCAAGGAGCTCTGCCGCACGGCGGGGGTGTCCGTGCTCGATACCGTAGTGCAGCGGCGGTCCCGCGCGGATCCGCGCTATGCGGTCGGGCGGGGCAAGCTCGAGCAGATTGTGCTCAGAGCGAACCAACTCGGCGCTGAGCTGCTGGTCTTCGACACCAATCTGACGCCGACCCAAGCACGCGCGATCAGCGAAGCCACCGAGCTGAAGGTGATCGACCGCGCGATGCTGATCCTCGACATCTTTGCGCAGCACGCGCAGACCAGCGAGGGCCGGCTGCAGGTCGAGGCGGCGCAGCTGCGTTACATGATGCCGCGGCTGGTGGAGAAGAACACGATGATGAGCCGCCTGACCGGCGGCATCGGCGGTCGGGGTCCGGGCGAGACCAAGCTGGAGATCAACCGCCGCCGCGCGCGGGAGCGCGTCACGCGGCTCAATCGCCAGCTCGCGCAGCTATCCGCGCAACGGCAGCGGCGCCGCGCGCTGCGCGAGGCGAGAGAGCTGCCGATCATCAGCATCGTCGGCTACACCAACGCCGGCAAGTCGACCCTGCTCAATGTGCTGACCAACAGCGACGCCGTCGCGGCGGACCAGCTCTTCGCCACCCTCTCGCCCTTGAGTCGGCGCTTGCGCTTTCCGCGCGAGCGCGAGGTCATCTGCACCGATACGGTCGGCTTCATCCACGACCTGCCCCAGGAGGTGATCGAGGCCTTTCGCGCCACGCTCGAGGAGCTCCGCAACGCTGATCTCCTGCTGCAGCTCGTCGACGTCTCGGATGACGACTTCCGCGCGCACATCACGACGGTGCAGAAGACCTTGGCCGAGCTCGAGGTCGGCGACACCCCGCGTTTGCTCGTCTTCAATAAGGTCGACCGCCTGGATCCCGACGAGCTCGCGGCGCGCCTCGCCGAGTTTCAAGCCTTGCCGATCTCCGCGCTGCAGGTCGAGGGCTGTCGCGGCCTGCTCGAAGCAGTGGCCGAGGCGCTGTGGCGCGAGGGTAAGCCGATCGCCCAACCGGCAGCCATTTCCACGGGCGTCTGACGCCGGCGCTCGCCCTACTTCGCGGTCGCCCGCAACACGACCTTGCCCTCGCGCACCACCACCTGAAACTCGATCTCGCGCCCGGGGTGGCGCTCGCGCAGCTGGGGAAGCTGCTTGCGGACAGTGCGCGCGAGGGTCTCAAAACCGACGGTGGCGGGATCCTGGCCGCAGTCCGCCTTGGCGCGCTGATAGCGGCGAAAGAGCGCTTGCAGCTGCTCCTCGCCGAGATCCGCATCGGCCGGCGCGATCGGCGCTGCCCGGGGGGCGGCTGGTGGCGGCCTGGTCACCGCCGTCGCCGGAGCGGCGCTCGGGGCCTCGGGCGCATCCTCCGCCTCCGCGCGACGCAGCGCGCTGGCGAGCGCCCGCTCCAGGTCGGCGGGGCTGTGGATGGCGATCTGGTCGGGAAGCTGCAGGCCGCGGCTGGCCAGGTGGCGCTTTGTCCGGGCCACGTCGCGGTGATAGGTGCCCGCCTCCATCTGGCGCACTGTGCGGCCCCAATAGGCGCGGTAGCTGCTGAGCTTCTGCAGCAGACCGCGATAGCGAAAGCGCACGGCGGTGTTGCGGATCTGTTGTTGATCGAGCAGGTACTGCAGCCGTGCGACGTTCTTCAGCAGCACCAGCGGCGCGCGCTTCTGGATACCAAGGAAGTACTGCTCGTAGAGCACGCGGAGGCGCTCGAGCTTCTGCTCGAACTCGGCAACCGCAGCTTCGACGTCCGGCAGTTCTGCAGCCACGGTCGGATACTAACATAGCCTCCCGCCGCTTCCCGGTGCGCGAGGCCGCAGTGGGATTCCACTGCCCCACGCCAAAGGAGCCCTTCGCAGCCGGCTCGCGTTGACGCCCGAAACCCGCGCACTACCGCATCCCGCTGACCCGCTCCAGTCGAGCGTCTGGCGGGTGGCTGCTGTGGCGCGCGTCGGCTACACTGCGCGCCGATGACCCTCCTCTACTTCGTGCTGCTCGTGGGCGTCCTGATCTTCGTGCACGAGTTCGGCCACTTCCTGATGGCCAAGCTCTTCAACGTCAAGGTGCTGAAGTTCTCGCTCGGCTTTGGCCCCGCGGCGTTGGGATTCCGCCGCGGCGAGACCGAGTACTGCATCGCGTGGCTACCGCTCGGCGGCTTCGTCAAGATGCTGGGGGAGGACCCGGCCGAGCCCTTGCGGCGCGAGGACCACGAGCGCGCCTTTCACCACAAGCCACTCTGGCAGCGCTATGCGATCGTCCTGGCCGGTCCGGTCTTCAACATCATCTTCCCGACGCTGATCTACTTCATCTTCTTCGCCGCGCAGAGCAGCTTGCCGCCGCCGGTGATCGGCAAGGTGCTGCCGGACGAGCCCGCCGCCGAAGCGGGGCTACGCCCCGGCGACCGCATTCTCTCGATCGACGGTCGGAGCGTGCGCTACTGGACCGATCGCGAGGCGGCCGGCGGTGGTCTTTGGTCGGTCACCCATAACATCGCGCCCTACCCCGGCACGGCCCTGCGCATCGCGATCAAGCGCAGCGGACAGCAGTTGGAGCGCTTCGTCACGCCGCGCGAGGACGTCTGCTATGACCGGCTCGGCCTGCGTTGGCGTTGCGGGCTGATCGGGGTCTCTCCGCTCTTCGAAATGGCGCAGATCGGCGTCATCGATCCAGCCTCGCCCGCCGGGCGTGCGGGCCTCCACACGGGGGACCTGATCACCGCGGTGAACGGGCGCCCGATCGAGCGCTGGGATGAGCTCGCCGAGGTGCTTCAGCGCAATCGCGGCGACGCGCTGCGGCTGGCCTATCTGCGACCCGGGGCCTCGCTGAGCGACTTCGCTGATCTGCGACTGCTGCAGCCGCAGACCACCGTGGTCGATCCGGAGCCACGCCACGAGGCGACGGTCGTGCGCTATGAGACCGGCATGGCCTCTGCCGAGCTCTTCGTGCGCCGCGTCGACCCTGGCTCACCTGCCGCCACGATTGGGCTGCGGCCGGGCGACCAGATCGTGGCGCTCGACGGGCGCCCCGCGCGCCACTGGGCGATCTTCGCCCAGGCGCTGCGGCAGCGTCCCGCGGCGGATCACCGGCTCGTCTGGTTGCGGCGCGGTGGAACGCGGCACGAGGCGCGCTTTCGCTTCGCCAAGGTGACCTATCGCGACGACATCGGCAACAACCAGGCACGCTACATCTTTGGAGCCGAGGCCGATGTGGTCGCGCGAACGCACGACCCGGTGCCGGTCGAGGGCCGCCTCACCTATGCCGCGGTCGAGTCCGTACGCTACACCAGCGATCTCGTGCAGAAGCTTCTCGTCGTGATCGTCGAGCTCTTCCGCGGCGGGATCTCGCGTGACACCATCGGCGGCCCGCTGATGCTGGCCAAGGCGGCTCGCGTCGCGGCGGAGACCGGTTGGGATAAGTTCTTGCTGCTGATGGCGCTGATCAGCATCAACCTCGGCATCATCAACTTGCTTCCCGTGCCGATTCTCGACGGCGGGCACATCATGTTCTTCACGGTCGAGGCGATTCGCCGGCGGCCGCTGAGTTTGCGCGCCCGCGCGATCGCCTCCTATATCGGTCTGGTGCTGCTGGTCTCCCTGATGGTGCTCGCGATGAAGAACGACATCACCCGCTACTGGTTGCGCTGAGCCGCGCTGCGATGATCAGGCCTCTGCACCTGCTCGCTCTGGACACGGCCACCCAGCAGGCCACCGTCGCGCTTTGCCGCGAGACGGCGATCGTGGCCGAGGCGTCGCGCGTGGTGACGACGCATAGCGCCGGACTGCTGACCCTGATCGAGGACGTGCTGGTCGGAGCCGGCCTGACGCTCGGCGCTGTCGATGCCATCGTTTGCGGTCAGGGGCCCGGCTCGTTCACGGGACTGCGCATCGGTCTGGCCACGGCAAAGGGCCTGTGCCTGGCTGCCGAGAAGCCGCTGCTCGTCGTCGGATCGCTGCTGGCGCTGGCACGCGCAGCGTTGGTCGAAGAGGCGGCAGCGACCCTTGCGCTGCTGGACGCGGGGCGTGGCGAGGTCTATGCGCAGGCCTTCGCCGCGGCGGAGCCGCTGGCGCCAGCCTGGCTCGGCGCGCCGCTCCAGGTGGGCGACTACCTCGCGACGCTTCCGCCCCGCGCCGGCACCGATTGGCTGCTGATCGGCGAGGGGGCGCTGCGTCACGCCGACGCACTGGGGCTCGCACTTCCCCAGGGGCGCCCAGCGGCGGCGACGCGGCACACGATCTGCGCCGCTGAGCTCGCACGCGCCACGCTGCCCCGCGCGCGCGCCGAGGACTTCGACGACCTCGCCCGCGCGGTGCCGCTCTATGTGCGCGCGCCTGACCTGTGGAGGCCCGCCCCGCCCGCGAACGCCGCCTGATGAGGGCGGGGCGCAGCAGCCGCGCTACAGCGTCACGATGAAGCCGACGGAGGCGCCCACGGCGCTGAGCCGGCCCCCCTGCCCGAGGTCCAGCGTGACCTGGTGAATCAGCTCGAGCTTGCCGTTCAGCACGACGTTGTAACCCAAGGCGACGCCGCCGACCTCGGCCGGTGGCGCACCGCTCTCGGGGCGGAAGTGATAGGTCGCGTCGTACTCGAGGAGGAGCTGGTGGCGACTGGCGACGGTGAGATAGAGCCCGAGGATCGTCGCCAGATCGACCGTGGTGTTCGCGGCGCTGGCCGCCCCGGACGCGCTGGGCCTGATGCCATCGACCGGTACGCCGAGGCGCAGGTAGAGCCCGCCCAGGCTCAGCCCCGGGCGGAGGTCGACGTTGAGCTCCAGTTCGGGACGGTAGCGGAGCTCCCTCAGGCCTGGCCCGGCCAGGGCCACGGCGAGCTGCAGGTCGAGGTCGAGGTGGTCGGTGTCCAACGGGGTGGCGACCAGCAGGAGGTAGCCAGCGGCATCTCCGTCCGGGTAGGCGTCGTCGCGACCATGCAGCGTCGTACCGACGCAGAGCGCCAGCCAATCGACGAGGCCGTAGCCGAGGATGAGTTCGCTGCGGCCGTGGGGCTTCGGTCGCCCGCGTCCCTCGCTCGCGGAGGCCAAGCCAAACATGCCGCCGTAGAGCTCAAGATCGTAGCCGCCAGCAGCGAAGGTCTCGATCGTGTCGGCCGCGCAGCAGCGGGAGGGGCGAGCGAAAAGAGCGCAGGGCAGCGCCAGCACCAGCGCTAGCGCCATTCGCCAGCGCGCGCGTGCGCTGGGCGCGGACGCGTTCAGGCAAGCCCTTCCCGCGTGAGGCTGAAACCAGGCGGCGACAGCCCGCGACTCGCGTTGCGGCCTCAGCGCCAAGGGAAGATCGTCGTGGCCAGGACGCCCGTGCCGTAGGTTGCGGCCGCAGCCGCCGCGCCGAGGCTGAGCATCCTCAAGGCGCCGCGCCCTGGGCTCCTGCCGGAGGTGGACGCCAGCCAGGCCCCGCCTGCCGCCAGCGCCACGGCGCTCACCGCGGCGCTGAGGGTCAGCGAGAGGCCGTTTGCTCCGATCACCAGCGGGACGAGCGGAATGGTCGCCCCGATCAAGAAGGACGCAAACGAGCTGAGCGCTGCGCCCGTGGGGCAGTCCAGTCGGTGGGGAATCAGTCCGAGATCGACGGCGGCGGCCTCCAACCGACCAGGCGTCGCGAGCACCGCGCGGGCCAGGTCCTCCGCATGCGCGGTTGAGAAGCCCCGCTTGGCAGCGGCCTCAATCAGCGTAGCCTTGGCCGCCCGAGGGTCATCGCGTATGAGCCGGTCGAGGGTGTGCAGGATGCTGCGGTGCCTCTCGTTCTGCGAGGTCACAGACACCCATTCGCCGGCCGCCATGGACAGCGCACCGCCGACGCCGCTGATGATCCCGGCGAGGATGGCGAGCTGGGTGCTTCCCGCCAGCCCGGCGACGCCGAAGACGAAGGCGAGGCTGGTGATCAGCCCGTCGGTGCCCCCCATCACGGACGCGCGCAGATTCCCGCCCTCGACAAGCCCACTCCACGGACCTTCGCCCGGTCGTGCAGCGCGCGAGCTTGGCCCTTGCGCCGGCTGCTCGTCCTCCGGCTCGAGGCCGCGCGCCCTGCGGTCCAGGGCGGGCCGCTCCTGTCGATCGCCCCTGCGGTGCCAGAACGCGCCGCGCAGCCCTCGGCGCCACGCGCTCGCCCCCGAGCCACCGCTGGCGCGCCTGCGCAAAGGCCACGCGCCGCTCGCCAAGCGCGCGCCGCCCGCCGGCCGCGCCGCGTCGCCGCAGCGGCGCCCGAGCGCAGGCAGCGGCCGAGGCGACGGCGCCTTCGTCCGCTGCGCGGCGGCCAGGGGGCTCGTCGCCAGCACCAGCCCGATGGCGAACACAACGCTCACGCCGGACGCCCGCGCCGCCACGGTGGCAAGGCGTGTCCGCCGAGGGCGGTAAGGCGGAAGCGGCGCTCGGCTGGATCGTCCCGCTAGCACTTTCGGCGTCCACTCAGAGAAGGAAGGAAGCGAGGGCGGATCAGCCCTCGTTGCGAACTTGCACCACACGCGCTTCCCCGCGCCGCAGCCTGAGCTGCGCGCCCTCGCAGCGGATCCAGAGCGGATCGCCGCGGTCCCCCACGCGTTCGAGGGCGATCGTCGTGTCGGGGAGAATTCCCATGTCGAGGATGCGTTGACGAAGCGCGCGGCCACCCTTGATCTGCGTCACCACGGCCCGTTGCCCTGGCGCCAGTTGCGCCAGGCTACGCAGATTCGCCGGTGCGCCCAGGGCGCCGGAGGCGCGATCCAGGCGGCAGGGGGAGCTGCCGGCGCCCGCACCCTCGTCCACGCCCTCGGGGAAGCGATCCAGGGCCTCGACCACCGCCCGGCAGTTGCCGATGGACTCGAAGAAGGTCACGAGCCGACCCATCGCCTCGTCGGTCAGGCTGTGCTCCATCGTGCAGGCCTGATCGCTGGCGGCCTCATGCGGCATCCTCAGCACCTGCTCGAAGAAGCGCGTCAGGAGCCGATGCCGGCTGAGCACCTTGCGGGCAGCGTCCTCTCCCTTCGGCGTCAGGCCGATGTACTCGCGGCGCTCGTAGTTGACCAACGCGCCCTCGGCGAGCTTGCGCAGCGCCACCGAGACCGTCGCGGCCTTGACCGCGCGCGCGCGCGCAATATCCCGCACCCGCGCGAAGCCATGCTCTTGGATCAGCAGGTAGATCGTCTCGAGGTAGTCCTCGAGGGCGGCGCTGATCGGGGCCGGCACGCTAGTAGTCGCAAGTTCCATTGTTAGCGCGTACTAACACGTGCGCCCAAACTGTCAAGCGTGGCGGCCGCGCCGAAACGCCGGCGGGACGCTGCCTCGGACCGGTCGCGGTCAGCGGGACTTGCGGCGCAAGGGGAAGACGCCGAAGAGCGCGTCGCGGTCGAAGACACGCAGCTCCACACGGTCGTTGTCGAAGAGGCTGAGGATGACGAGGGCCGTCGCGCTGCCCGTGTCACCGGTCGCAGGGGCCCACATAGGGGCCCACATAGGGGCCCAGAGCAGATAGCTGCGCAGCGGATCGCCGTCGAAGGTCAGGCTCGCCAGCGCGTCGGCGTCGCCTCGCGTTACCGGCTGCAGCGCGGTTTGGGCGAAGCGCCCATCGCTGGTGGTCAGCGTGGCCGCGAGGCTGCGCAGGGTCACGTCGGCGAGCGCGAGCTCGTCCACGCGAGTTTCAGCCTCAAAGCCGACGCGCACCGCCGGGTCCTCGATCACGGTTCCGGCCCAACTGCCCTCGTAGGCGCGCACATCGACGCAGCCAACGAGCGCCCCGAGCGCTCCGAGCGCCCCGAGCGCTCCGAGCGAGAGCCGGGGTCCTCGTCGCCGCTGCCGCAGGGGGCGCCCGGCGCGACGCATCACGCGAGGGCGGAGGGTGCCGACCCGTAGGGCTTCGAGCGCCATAGGTCCGTCTAGCACGACTCCGGCGGGGTTGGGGAGCACCTGCCGGCTTGACGTTGGGCGGTGGGCGACGCGATGCTGCCGCGTCGTGCCGAGGTCTGCCAAGCTCGCTGCTCTGCTCGTGGTGCTGCTCGCGGTGCTGCTCGGCAGCCAGGCCGCGCGTGGCCAGAGCCTCACCACGGGTCCGATCTACCGGATCGAGGCGATCGAGGTCCAGGGCAACCGCAGGACGCGTAGCCACCTGATTCGCCGGGCCCTGCTCGTCCGCGCCGGCGAGCGCCTGGCCGTCGACGACCCAGCCTTCGAGCTCTCCCAGTACCGCGTCCTGGCGCTCGGCTACTTCTCCTCCGTGCGTTTGCGCCTGCGCAAGGGGGCGAGCCGGGGCGCGGCGGTGCTGGTGGTCGAGGTCGTCGAACGCGGCACCCTGGTCATCAGTGACCTCTTTCTCGGAACGAGCGAAGCGACCCGGGCCTGGGGAGGTCTCGGCCTGGCAGAACGGAATCTCTTTGGTCGCGGCATCGAGCTCGAGGGCGCCTTCGTGCTTGGCACCGACCCGCTCGTCGAACGCGCCCATCTCCAGCAGTCGTATTGGTTGAGCGCGACCTCGCCCCAATCGCGCTGGCGGCGGCTCGAGGCCAGCGCCGCGCTGCTGCTCGTCGACGGCAGCGAGTTCTTCCGACGCTCTGGTGCTGACGCGAGCTCGGCGCCCCGGCACTTCATCTCGGCGGGTTATCGCCGGATCGGCGGCAGCCTCGGAGCGGGTCTCGACGTTGGACCGACCGTCCGCGTGCGCGCGGACCAACGCGTCGAGGCGGTCGAGGCGGCGATTCCCGTCGGTGCGACGCGGGAGCTGCCCGCGACCGGCGCCCTGCCGCCGCGCAGCGTGCCCGTGCCCTTCGCCCTGGTCGAGGGGCACAGCATGCTCTCAGTCACCTCAGTCACGCTCGAGCACGACACGCGATCCGATCCGATCATGCCCGAACGGGGCGCGTTGTTGACAGCCACCGCCGACGTCTCCAGTCGCCTCTTCGCGTCGCGCTATAGCTTCGTCAAGCTCAGCGCGAGCTATCGTCGCTACTGGGCGCTGCCCTGGCGCCACATCGCCTCGCTGCAGCTCTTCGGCGGGGCGATCTTCGGCGAGGCCCCCTTCTTCGAGAAGTTCTTCATCGGCGACCTCAATGACCTCGTGCCGGCGCGCGCCCTCGGGCTCAACTTCTCGACCCTGCCCTCGCGCAACGTCTTCGGCACCCCGATCAGTGGCCGGCGCTATGAGGACCTCGCGCTGCGCTGCAGCGGGCAGTACAGCATCCCCTGGTTTCGCGGCGGGCGCTTTGCCTATGCGGGGGACTTCTTTCTCGATGTCGGACTGATCTTCCTCGCGTCCAAGGACGACCTACGCCTGCGCGACCGGCCCTTGCTGCAGTCCGTGCCGCTCGACCTGACCGTCGACGCCGGGCTGCGCCTCGACACGCGGATCGGCGTCTTCCTCTTCTCCGTGGGCAACGGCCTCGGTCGCATCCCCTTCTGAGGACCTCGACGATGCCCCGCGCCCGTCTGCGACCGAGCCCCGTCAGCCGCTACCCAGCGCTGCTGCTGCTGGGCGCGCTGCTCGCCTCGGCGGCCGGGCCCACCAGCGCGGGCGCCAAGACGCGACTCCCGCTCAAGCCCGTGGCCATCGTGCGTGAGGGTAATCGCGCGCTGATCAGCATCGGCTTTCGCGAACTCTTCGACGCCGAGCTGCGTCGAAGACTGGACAGCGGCTTCGTGATGACGGTCGCTCAGACGCTCTCACTGCACGCGACGAGCGGCGCACGCGCGATCACCGTGGTCCAGCGCAGCCTGCGTGCAGTCTTCGACCTCTGGGACGAGCAGTATCTGGTGACCATCGCCGATGGGAAGGGTGAGCGGCGCGTGCGCTTGCGCCAACAGCGTGAGGTGGTCGAGCTGCTGACGAGCTGGTGGCGCTATCCGCTCGCCGTGCCCACAGCGAGCGGTAAACCTTCCGCCTATTTCCTCACCGGCCTGGCCCAGGTCAACCCGATCAGCGACCAGGCGCTCTCGCAGGTACGTCGCTGGCTGCGACGACCCTACCGCAAACAGCGCAGCGGTGGTGGCGATAGCTTCTTCGGCTCCTTCGTCAGCATCTTCGTCAACGCGCGGATCGCGCAGGCGGAGCGGAGCTTCGCCTTCCGCACGCCGGTCTTCTCGCTCGAACGTTGAGGTCTTGATGGCGCGCGCGGGCGGTGGCAAGCGGAGGGGCGAGCGCGGCGCGGCGCTCGATCGCCTGCGGCCTGCGCGGCGCTTCCGCTTCAAGCTCGTCGCGGTGATGCTGCTGATCGCGCTGATTCCGCTGGTAGCCTCGGCGCTGCTCGTCGATCAGGTGATCAGCGTCTCCGACGGCGTCGCCGCCGGGCAGGCACGGGCGCTCGTTGCCCCGCTGAGGCAGGCCGCCGACGCCTACCGGGCGCTCTTCCGCGCCCAGAAGCAGCTCTTTCGCCAACAGACGCAGCTCTTCGCCGTGGACGAGCCGCTGCGGCGTGCAGTCCGCGCCGGTGAGCGAGGGCCAATTGTCACGCGCCTCGCGCAGCTGGCCGCGCAGCGTGATGGGGTGCGTCGGCTGCGCGTGCTCGCCGCCGACGGGAGCGTGCTCGCCGACGCAGCGCACGCGCAGCCGGCGGGCGAGGCGCTCCGACCCTATCGGTGGTCTCGACCCGTGGCGGGGACCACCACGCGCCTGGAGGCGACCTTCGTCGCCAGCGGTGAGCACCTGACGCACTTCGCCGCGCTCGCCACCGCGCAGCGGGCGGCGCTCGAGATCGATCGCCTGCGCCGTGGCTTGGCCCCCTACTATCGCATCGCCTTTCTCAGCCTGCTCGGGCTCGCCCTAGTGCTGGCCACGGCAGGTGGGCTCGTCTTCGCTGGCCGCACCGTCCGCCGCGTGACCGCGCTGCTGCACGGGACGCGCCGCGTTGCCGCGGGTGATCTCGAGACCCGGGTTGAAGCGCCCGCCAGCGATGAGCTGGGGCAGCTCGCGCGCTCCTTCAACCTGATGGTCGAGCAATTGCGCGAGAGCCGCGATCGCATCGCCTACCTCGAGAAGATCGGCGCCTGGCAGGGCGTGGCGCGGCGCCTGGCCCACGAGATCAAGAATCCGCTGACGCCAATCCAGCTCGTGGTGCAGCAGCTCTTCAACAAATACAGCGGTGACGACCTACGCTTTCAGCGGCTGCTGACCGATGCCCACGAGATCGTCACCGAGGAGGTCCAGGGCCTGCGCCGCCTGGTGGAGGAGTTCTCGGCTTTCGCCAAGCTTCCAGCCGTGCAGGCGGAAGCGGTCGAGATCGATCTGGTGCTCGACGACTTCCTCAAGAGCTATAGCGAGCTCGCCGAGCGCACGCAGGCGCACTGGACGCCGCTAGGCCCGGGCCATGTCGTGCTCGTCGACCGCATGCTGATCAAGCATGTGCTGCACAACCTGCTGGAGAACGCGCTCCAGGCCGCCGCGGGGCCGGGGGCACGAGGCTCGGCTGGGCTTCGCGTCGAGCTCACCGCGCGCCTGCCGCTCGGCGCGGGCGAGCTCGCGCTCCAGGTGCGCGACAACGGACCGGGCATCGATCGAGAGGCGATGGAGCAGGTCTTCGACCCCTACTTCACCACCAAGGAGCGCGGGACGGGTCTCGGGCTGGCGATCGTCAAGAAGATTGTCCTCGAGCATGGCGGCGCCGTGCTCGTGCGCGCGGCGCCCGAGGGCGGCGCGGAGTTTGTGATCACCCTGCCGCTGGCCGAGGGCTCGGCCGACCTCGCCGGCGAGGAGGCGTCTCCTTGAGCTCCTGCCACGATGAACCGCAAGGTGGCGCCCCAGCGGCGGGCTGCGCCTAAGGGGCCAGGTTGTACCTGAAGAGGGTGCCGGTGCTGGTGCCGACGTAGAGCATCAGGGCGCGGGTGTCGTAGGTGGGGCTGCCGACGGCGGCGCTGCCGCTGCCGACGGTCTGGGTGTTGAGCAGGGCGCCGGTACTGAGGCTGAGCTCGCGCAGCTTGCCGTCGCTGGCGCCGACGAAGAGGCTGTCGCGCTCGGGGATGGCCAGGGGCAGGCTCGCCCCGGGGATAGCGCTGGCGGTCTTCCAGACCAGCGAGCCGTCGGCGTCGAGCAAGCGCAGGTGGCCATCCGCCGTGGCGAAGAGCAGGCGGCCGAGGTGGCTGCCGCTCCAGAGCACGACCACCCCCGAGGCGATGGCGCTGCCCGCCGCGCAACTCGTGCCGAGCGCGTCGGTGGCGGTGCAGAAGGCCTGCTCGCTGCCGCCGAAGGCCGTGCAGCCGCTGCCGCCGGTGCTCCAGCAGCTCACGCCGTCTGCCGCGCGGACGCGGTGCAGGCGACCGGCGTTGGTGCCGACGTAGAGGCTGGTGCGCGTGGTCTCGGCGAAGCTGGGCGAGGCGTCGCTGTCGCCGAGGTTACGGCTCCAGCTCACCGTCCCCGGCGTCGCATCCCCGGCATCGACCGCCCAGAGCGTGCTACCGCCGCTGAGGCTCGTGCTCGTCGCAAAGAGCTTGCGGGCCGTCGCGTCGTGAATCGGGCTGCCGCTGATCTGGCCCACATTTAGGGCGCCGGTGGCGCCGGCGCAGCTACCGTTGAGCACCCAGCGACAGGCGCCCGTCTTGGCGTCGAAGGCGAAGATGCGGTTCTGCGCGCCGCTGAGGTTGCGGGTGGCGAAAAACGCCAGGTTGCGCGTGGGCGAGACCACGGGCGCGGCGACCAGCGCCGCGCCCAGCGGCTGGTCGCCGGCGAGGCCGCTGTCGGCATCGGTCGTGAAGCGCAGCGCGCCCGTGTCGGCGTTGATCGCATAGCCCAGGCCTGAGGCCGTCGCGGCATAGAGCGTGTTGAAGCTGTCGCCCGGTAGCTTACCCACCGGGCTGCGGCCTTGCACCGCATCGGCCAGCCGCGCCGGGCTGTAGCGCGGCACGCGCGCCGTCGGGCTGAGTGCATAGAGCCAGCCGCTGTTATTGCCGGCGAAGGCCACGCGCTTGGTCAGGTCCGTGCTCGGCAACACCGTCGGCGGCGCCAGGCTCGCGACCTCCGTGTCGTAGAGGATCGACGGCTCCCAGGGCGGGATGCGCCGTACGACGGCGCCGTTGGCGCCCACCGCCACGCCCATCGTCCAATCCGCCGGCAGGGTCACGGCCAGCAAGGTCTCGCTGGTGCCCGAGGCCTCCTGCGTCCACGCACTGCCGCCATCGGTCGTGCGCAGCACCAGGCCCCCCTCGCCCACGGCCGTGCCCTGCAGCGCACCCAGGGGGAAGCTGAGCGCGTACAGCGTCCCGCAGACCGCGGTGGTCAGCGTGCTCCAGCTGCTGCCGCCGTTGATCGTCTTGACGATGGTGCCGTTGTCGCCGGCGGCGAAGCCCGTCTGCGGGCCGATGAAGGCCAGCGCCCGCAGCGTCGCCGGTGTGCCCGAGGTCAGCGCACTCCAGCTCGTGCCACCGTTGGTGGTCTTGAGCAGCACGCCGCCGTCCCCGGCCGCGAAGCCCGTCTGCACATCGATGAAGCGCAGCGCCTTCAGTGCCGCCGCCGTGCCCGAGGTCAGCGCACTCCAGCTCGTGCCGCCGTTGGTGGTCTTGAGCAGCACGCCGCCATCGCCGGCCGCGAAGCCCGTCTGCGCATCGAGCAGGGCGAGGGCCCGCAGCGTCGCCGTTGTGCCCGAGCTCTGCGCCGTCCACGCCAGGCCGCCGTTATTGGTCTTGAGCAGCACGCCGCCGTCACCCGCGGCGAGGCCTGTCTGGGCATCGGCGAAAGCCAGCGCCCGCAGCGTCGCCGCCGTCCCCGCGCTCAGCGCCGTCCAGCTCGCCCCGCCGTCCGTGCTCTTGAGCAGCGTGCCGTTGGTGCCCGCCGCGTAGCCCACAGTCGTATCGACAGGGAAGGTCACCGCCTGCAAGGTCGCGCTCAGCGCCCCGGAGGGTGCGCCCCAGGCCGTGCCTGCGCACGCCCCGCAGTCGCTCGGACACGAGCCGCAGCTCTCGCCCGCATCGCAGCTCGCATTGCCGCAGGCCGGCGCCGCGCACGCGCCGCAGTCGTCAGGGCAGCTCGTACACGTCTCGCCCGGCTCGCAGCCGTGCTTGCCGCAGGTCGTGTAGCAGGCGCCGCAGTCCCCCGGACAGAGCGCGCAGGTCTCGTCCGCCTCGCAGCGCGCGTTGCCGCATTGGCTCGGCGTACATGCGCCCCCCTGCACGCAGTCCGCCGGGCAACTCGTGGCACTCTCGAGCAGAGCGTCGCAGACGCAGTCACCGCAGGTAGCGGTGCAGTCCGCGCTGCAGCCACCGAACTGAGCCTCGTCGAGCTCGCAAACGCCATCGCCGCAGACTGGGAGCGGCGTTGGGACCCGCTTCTCCGAGATCGCGGAGCCACCGCCGGTGTCCTGGCTACCCCAACACCAGAGCGACCCGTCGCTGCGCCGCACGCAGGTGCTTTGGTCCCCGAGCTCGAACGCGACCGTGCTCGTACCCACGGCCGTGACCGCAGTCGGGACCAAGCGACCGATGGTCGTGCCGTCGCCGAGCTCACCGTGGTTGTTCCAGCCCCAACACCAGAGCGTTCCGTCCGTACGCCGCGCGCAGCTATGCTGATAGGCGATCGCCACGCGGTCGACGTTGGTGCCGAGCGCCGTGATGCGCACGGGCAGCTTGCGCATGGCCGTCGACCCATCGCCCACCTGACCGGCGTAGTTCCATCCCCAGCACCAGAGGCTGCCGTCGGTGCGCCGCGCGCAGCTATGGGAGGCGCCACCGAGGGAGACCTGGGCGACCGTCGTGCCGAGCGCGGTCACCCGCACGGGAAGCAAGCGCTTGATCGTCGTGCCGTCGCCGACCGCGCCAGCGTAGTTGTAGCCCCAGCACCAGAGCGTTCCGTCGCCACGCCGCGCGCAGCTCGTACCGCTGCCCAACGAAAACTCGGCGACGGTGGTGCTCAGCGCCGTGACCTGCACCGCGAAGGGCCGCGGGATGGTGGTGCCGTCACCCAATTGGCCATTGCTATTGGACGCCCAACACCAGAGCGATCCGTTGCTGCGGCGGGCGCAGCCGTAGGAGCCATCGCTGCCTCCGAGCGCGATCTCGGCGACGCTGCTCCCCAATGCAGTAACCGGCACCGGGCTGAGGCGGGTGATCGTCGTTCCGTCGCCGATTCCGCCATAGAGGTTGAAGCCCCAGCACCAGGCCGTGCCGTCGACGCGGCGCGCGCAGCTCGCGTTAGCGGCCAGCGAGAACTGCGTTACGGTGGTGCCGAGCAGCGTCACGGCCACCGGGGTCGGGCGCATGATGGTCGTTCCGTCGCCAACCTGACCGGATTCGTTCGCGCGGAAGCACCACAGCGATCCGTCGGCGCGACCCGCGCAGCCGTGGTACCCGCCAACCGCCACGTCCGTGTAGGTCCGCCGAGCGCAATCGGCGGGGCAGGAGAGCTCGTCCTCGTCGCCCGTGCAGCGGGTGTCACCGCAGCTCTCCCGACGGCAGTCGGAGGGACTCGACCCTCGCGTCTCCCCGCGGCCGCAGACCCCATCGCCGCTGTCGCAGCGCAGCCCCGCGACGAGCCGCGGGCTGGCCGCGTTGACGACCGAGCCGTCCCCGAGCTGCCCCGTCGCGTTGTAGCCCCAACACCAGAGGCGGCCGTCCGTTAGCCTGGCGCAGCTATGATACTGGCCCAGCACGAGCGCTGCCGTCGCCGTGCCGAGCGCCGTGATCGCCACCGGCAGTCGGCGCTGCGTCAGCGTGCCGTCACCGAGCTGGCCCACGGAATTATTGCCCCAGCACCAGACTGTGTTGTCGGCGCGCCGCACGCAGGTGCGCAGGTTGCCGGCGGCGACGTCGGTGACGGTGGTGCCGACCGCCGTGACGGGGAGCGGGACGAGCGTACCTACTGTCGTGCCGTTGCCGAGCTGGCCCCAGTGATTGTCCGCCCAGCACCAGAGCGTCCCATCGGTGAGGCGGGCGCAGCTATGCGCCTGCCCGAGCGCGACCTGAGCCACCATCGTGCCCAGCGTCGTCACCGCTACGGGCGCCCGCGGCGTGTAGGCCGTGCCGTCGCCGACCTGACCCCCGAGCACCGTGTTCGGCGCCACGTAGAAGCTCCCGTTGTTGCCCCAGCACCAGAGGGAGCCGTCCGTACGCCGCGCGCAGCCATGCACCGCCCCAACCGCAACCTCCAGGACGGTCGTGCCGAGCGCCGTCAGGGCCAAGGGACTCGGACGGTTCGTGGTCGTGGCGTCGCCGACTTGGCCCACGTCGTTCTTTCCCCAACAGAGCACCGAGCCGTTGGTACGCCTGACGCAGGTGTGCTCCAAGCCCGCCACCACCTGTTCGACGCCAATGCTCGTACCGAGCGCAGTGACGAGCACAGGGCTCGGGCGGTTCAGCGTGGTGCCATCGCCGAGCTGGCCGGCGCTATTCTTGCCCCAGCACCAGACGCTCCCATCGCTGCGCCTCGCGCAGGCGTGCGCGGTCCCAGTCGCCACCTCGAGCACCCCCGTCAAGGCCTCGCCCCCCAGGGACTCCAACACGGGCTGGGACAGGACAGACCCACCATCGACCAAGCCGCGACCGAGCTCGCCGTTGCGATTATCGCCCCAGCACCAGAGCGTCGCGTCGGTCTTCACCGCGCAGGTGATTGCCAGGCCGGCCGAAAAGCGCCCAACGCAGCAGCTCTGCCCCGGTTCGCAGGTGGCGAAGCTGGGGCAGCGGCGGGGCGTGGCGTCGCCGAGGTTGAGACCCATGCGGGTCTGCAGCGGACCCGTGCCGATGTCGAAGACTCGGCAGCCGCCAACCTGCTGCGTGGCCAGCACCGGGAGCCCCCAATCCTTGGCCCACGAGCAGCCATCCTGGTACCAGCCGGCGACGCTCAGGTTGAGGAGCATCCCCTGCTCCACGGCGCCGGTGGAGGCCAGGTCGGGGTAGCTGTGGTAGCCCGGCTCGCATTGGTTGAGCTCGCTGCTGTCGAAGCTCAGGCCGCCGGTGGCGTTGGCGCGGTTATAGGGGCTGACGGTCACACCCGTGCGGTTGGTCGCGGTCTTCAGCGCGAGCGCCGCCAGGTAGTCGGGCTCCTTGCTCGCGCCGCTGCCGGCGTGCGTCTCGCGCGGGTTGAGGCCCCAGGCAGCGTCGAGCGCATAGCCGATCTGCTGGCCCGCGGCGATCGGCTCGGGGATCGAGCCGATGTGGTGCTCGCGAAACTGCCAGTGGCGCTTCCAGACGTTGTCGCCCCAGCTCAGCTCGGAGAGATAGATCGGCCGGGCCGAGAGCGTGCCATCACGCACGGCGTAGCCGGAGACGCCGGCGGCGAGCATGCCCTTGCCGCAGCGGTAGACCGCCTTGCCCTGCGTCTCGTCCCAGCTCTGCAGGCAGAGGTAGCGAAAGTAGGTATTGAAGGTCTCGGGACTGGCGGTGGCCTCGGGGCCCGTGGTCGGGTGCAGGAAGAAGGGCCGATAGGCGCGGTCGGCGCAGGCCAGACCGATCCCCGAGTGGACCTCGTAGGTCACGTTTTGGTCGATGCCCGCGCCGGGGTTGAAGCTGCCGTCGCCGTCGAGGTCCTCGTCGATGGCCAGCGTCACCGTCGGACAGGCGCCCGGCAGACCGAGCGCGATGCCCGTGTCGCAGGCCTCACCGCCATCGACCACGCCGTTGCCGCAGCTCGCCGGCACCGGATTGGCGCAGGCCTCGCGCACGCGCTCGAACTGGTCCTTGAGCACGAGCCAGCGCGGCAGCGTCAGGTGGGCGGCGAGGTCATCCGAGGGGTCCCCCGGAGTGCCCTGGTCGAAGGTATGCGGCAGCCGCGTCGCCGGGCAGAGCAGCTCCGTCTGCGCCAGCGTGTAGCGCCCGAAGTCCGTCAGCGTCGTCGAGGGGATGCGCAGCTCGCCGACGTCGAGCGCGCTGCCCCCGTTCATCGCGTTCATCGCGTTCATCGCGTTCATCGCGTTCATCGCGTTCATCGCGTTCATCGCGTTCATCGCGTTCATCGCGTTCATCGCGTTCATCGCGTTCATCGCGTTCATCGCGTTCATCGCGTTCATCGCGTTCATCGCGTTCATCGCGTTCATCGCGTTCATCGCGTTCATCGCGTTCATCGCGTTGGCAGCGTTCGTCGCCGCCCGCGCCGCGACCCCAACCTGCGCCGGCGCCTCGTCCCCTACGCCGCTGCAGGCGAGCCCCAGCGCGATCCCAAGCACCAACGCCAGACGGGCGACGCGCGTGAGTCTCTTAGCGTTGATGGTAATCAATGATGCACCTCTGTATGAGCACAATAGACGCTCTGGAAAGAAGCGGCTACTTCTTTTGTAGCACCTCTAACAATGCCAAATGTGGAAGATACGGGTATTGGCGCGGCCGAGTGCTCGTTTGTGCAGGCCAGCGCCTCGGGCGCGGCCCTGCGCCGCTGAGGGACGCAAGGCACTGCGGCCGCTGGTCGGAGCGCGAGAAGACGGCGCGCGCGGCGCGGCCCGACAGGGACGGCGCGAGGGATCGGGGAGACGGAGCGGGCGTGCGGCGATCGCCGCGTCCTAGCGGCTGGAGTGGCTCTCCCGCGCACGACCCTCGCGCCAGCGGGACTTCGTGCAGCCCGGCCCGACGAGCGCGGCGACGGTCCAGCGGAAGGTTGGAAGGTCGATCGGCTTGCGCAGCACGGCGGCGGCCCCCAGGTGGCCTGCGTGCGACTTGGCCTCCTGCTCGCCGAGCCCCGTCACAACGAGCACGGGCGTCGCCCAATCGAGATAGCGCAGCGTCGCCACCGACCAGAGCCCGTTCGGCCCGGGCATCAGCACATCGACGACCAGCAGGTCGAAGAGAGCGGGCGAACCGACAGGATAGAGCAGCTGCGAGGACACGAGCTCGAGCAACCGATGGCCGTCGGCGGCCTCGGTGACATGGTAACCCTCGGCGGTGAGCGCGGTGGCCAAGAGCACCCGCAGGTCGTCGTCATCATCGGCGACGAGGACGCGAGGCGCATAGAGGCTGGTCGGCTCGCGTGGACGGTGTGCGGCCATGTGCGGTTCCCGCCGGGCATGCGTGTGACTGTGCACGATGCACCTCCTTGGTCGCCGTGCCAGCGATGACGATGCGACCCCCGCACGGGGACTTCCCGCGTTCCAGCAGCTCAACCCCCACGGCTGGGCCGAACACGCCTCCGTGCAGACCTACCTGCCGCCGACACTGATAACGAGCGTAGCTTTCCGTTGCAGCCGCGGTGCCAGATCGCCGCGTCGTCAGGCAGACGAACGGTGCGCCTTCCGCCGCCCTGGTGGGCAGCGGTGCGAAGCCGCGTGCCACTGCCGTACTGGCGCTTCCACCGTGGGGAATAAGTCGCCTTGACTCCTGGCGATCCGGAATGGACCGGCACGGAAGGAATCCTTGGCCACCAAAGTCGCAGCCGCGCCAGCGCCTCGCCCTTGCGCGAGGCGACCGCCCTGCGCCCTGCGCCGCGCGCTAGCGGCCAGCCTGGGGCAGTTAGCCACACGCAGCGCGCACCACGCGACAGCGGCCGCACGTGACGGTGGCGTGCCGGCGCGGCGATGCTGCACAATGACGTCATCCCGTGCGCTTCGCCAGGGCAGCGTCGCCGTCCGCGCGGCCAGCCGCTTACCGTGGGTCAGACTGCCTCACGGGGCAGATTGCGGCGCTGCGCGGCGAGCGCGGCGAGCCTCACGATGGAGGCGCGCCCAGCCGTCCGCGATCCACCGCAGCGCGCGTGGACGTCAGCAAGGCCCTTCCTCAAATAGCGCCATCGCTGGCATGACCCCAACCAGGCGAGCAGCAGCGCTGCGCGTTGCTTGAACAGGGCCGGCCCTTCGACCCTGGCCTTCGACACTGGCCTTCGACCCTGGCCTTCGACCCTGGCCTTCGACAGACACTGGCCTTCGACTTGTCTCAAAGGAGACGAGAGCGCTACACTCCCCGACTATGAGCATCAGTAAGCTGGGATTGACGACCGAGCAGCTGCACGGGATTCCCCTACTGCGAGCCCTCTCCGCCGAGCAGCTGCAGCGCCTCGTGGGGCTCTTCAGGCGCCGCGAGCTGACCACAGGCGAGCTGCTCTTCAAGGCGGGCCAGACAGCCGACGCGATGTACTTGCTCACCGACGGTGAGCTGGTGCTGCGCCAGGGCGACGAGGAGACGCACCGCCTGCGGCCGCCCGCGATCATCGGCGAGCTTGGTGCCCTAACAGGTCTGCCGCGCACCAGCACGGCGCTGGTCGGCACCGACGCCGTCCTCTGGCAGATCGATGCTCCAGCGCTCCGAGCCTTCGTCGACGCCGAGCCGACCGCCGGTCTCGAGCTGATGCGGGTGCTGCTGGAGCTCACGGTCGACAAGATCAGCCGCGATCAAACGCGGCTGGGCGACATGCGCGAGAACATCATTCGCACGCAGAAGGCGATGAAGCGCATGCGCGACTTCCTGCTGGAGAGTCAGGACACCGTCGTGAGCAGCCCAATTCACGAGATCATCGAGGGGCTGATCCGGCAAAACCGACGCGTCAACTACCGCGTCGCGCCACCACCGACGCTGATGGCGCAGTGGCGGTTTGACGACGGCGGCGAGGCGCCCATCGTCGAGGTCTCGCGCACGCACATTTCGTATACCCGCGAGCCCGGCGATGCGCTGGCCCCGGGCGCGCGGATCAGCGCGGTGTTGGCGTTGAGCGGTCCTGAGATCCCGGTCAGCGGCAAGGTGCTGCGGACGATCGGACGCCGGGTCGATGTCGAGCTCGACCTGCTGATCGACGAGTACGCGGCTACCCTCGAGGGATATCTGACGCGCGTGCAGATGCTCGACTTCTTGGTCTGAAGCCAGACGGCGCTCTGGCGCGAAGGGGCGCTCTGGCGCGAAGGCTTGGATCGACCTGGTCTGCTCTGCCTTCCCGGCTATCTTCCGTCAGGGGCGCTCTTGCCGCTGGTGCAGCGGCGGCGCAGCCGGCACGGCGTCGAGGCGTTGTAACCGGTCACCCGCTCGCCATGCCTCGACCTGCTCGATTCCCCCCACGACCCGCGCCACGCGCGGAAAGCGACCATCGAGCTGGGGTTGGCGCTGGAGCGTGAAGAATATCGCGCGCGAGGCGGCACCGTTACTAGCCACGAGCCCAACGCTGCCCCGTTCAAACGCACCAGCGGCGTAGTCGTCCGGCAGCGGATCACTCTGCTCGTCAACCGGCAGACGGCCCAGGGCGACGAGCTCACCCGGGACGACGCGAAAGGGTGCGGCGCCCTCGAGCGCCCGCTCGGCGATGAGACGCGCCAGATAGTCCGTTGCCCGCGGGGCCTCATCCCAGAGCAACTCGAGGGTCACCTGGGCGCGATCCGTGCGCAGCATGAGGCGCTGAGGTCCTCGCTGCAGCGACGCGGCGCGACGAAGCGCGCCCGAGCGGTCGTCGCGCTGGGCGCCCCCGCCGAACCACCATGCGCTACCCGCGGCCGCCCGCGGAGGTGAGAGCTCGCCGGCACGGAGCGCGAGCAGCGCTGCACGCGCGCACTCGGCGACCGGGATGAAGCCGCCGCGCGCCAGCGCGACCAGCAGCGGCGCGGGCGGGGACCGGCCCAAGGCGGCCAAGGCCTCGCTACCGGCGCAGAGGGCCACAGCATGCGGCGGCCGCCTGCGCGCCATCATGCCCTCGACCAGCCGCGCGTCGAGCGCTCGATCGTCGAGTCGCGAAGCGACGCGCATCGTCGCCCGTGCCGCCGCCACGAAGACCGCGGCGCTCGGGTCGGCATAGGCGCGACGCAGCGCCGGAACGACCACCGGGCTATCGAGCACACCGAGCGCCTCGACGGCCGCGGCGCGCACGGCGAGCGCGGCGTCGACCAAATAGCGGCGCAGGAGCGTCAGTCGCCAGCCGGCATCGCGGGCCAGCGCCGCGAGCGTCGTGACCACCTGGCGCCGACGCCACCCCGCGTCGAGCTGCGGCTCGTGCGCGGTGCCGCAAGTTGGTGTGCGTTCGACCGCCGCCGCCGCGCGGTCGTGCAGCCCAGCCGCCAGGCAGTGGACCTCATCCATGCTCCGCGCCTCGGGTGGCGCGTAGCTCACGCTGGATCGAGCAGCGTCGGCGAGCTCGAGCAGATCGTCGGCCAATAGGCGCACGCTCGACAGCGCTGCGTGAGGCAGGAGCGCCACCAACCCCGCGCTGATCGGATGAAGCTCGAGACCCGCTAGCCGCTGGCGATTGGAGGCCGCGCGCAGCCACAGCGCTCGCACAGCGCCGGCCAAAGCAGCCGCGCCCACGGCTCCCAACCCGGCGAGCGCCCTTACCGCCTCGAGCTGCACCCAGACGCTGGGATCCTCGGCGCGGCGCAGCAGCCAGGCTCGCGCCTGACCGTCCGCCCTCGCCGCGAACGCGCGCAAGCAAAGCGCCCGCGTCCGCGCGTCCGGGTCCGCGCTCGCGCAGCGGTTGAGCGCTCCCGCCACCGCCGCGGGCCACGGGGACGGGAGCAGGGAAGGCGGCCCTGCCACGCCGGTCGCGGTGAGGACATTGAGCAGCTTTGGCGGGGCGCGGCAGGCGCAGGCGGGGCGCGTACAGGAGAGCGGCAGGGCTGCGCGGTCAACACCACGAGCGAGGCGGGTCAACACCCACGCCGCGGCGCGACGCAGTAGCGCCTCGGGCCGCCCCAGGGTCGCCAACATCGCCGTCGCGCTCTCGAGGCCGAGCTGCCCGCGATCCGCCAGCACGGCCAAGGCCGCCAATGCTGCCGGCGCTTCGCGGCCGCTGCCCCGCAGCCAGGGCGCCAGGCGTCTCAGGTCCGTCGCATCACCAGCGTGGGCCAAGCCACCGAGCAGCGCGACAATCACCTGCGGATCGTGCTCGACACGGAGGCGCTGGCGAAGCACCACCGCGAGGCAGGCCCGGTCGGCCGGTGCCAGACGGACCCCGCCCGCGAGGCGTGCCTGTAGCAGCAGGGCCGCGCGTCGTCGTTTTCCCGCGTCGCGCGCTTCGAGCCCCAGGATGGACGATCGCGCCCAGGGGGAAAGCACCGCCCTTTCCGTGCTGCTCGTCGGCGGGGCGGTGGCGGATGGGCCGGGCCGCGCCTCCGCCGCGGGTTGCCTTCGCACTCCCCGGGCGCTGCCGCAAGCGGTCAGGCCGCCGAGCAGCAGCATCAGGGCGCAGCGCGTTGCCCGGGCAGCCATGCCGGCAACCTTAGCGCCAACCGCGACCGCAGCGCATCCCCGGACGCCACACACCCAAGGGACGACGCCCGGGGACGGCGCGTTGAACGCCAGCTCGGGGGCCCGCGCGCGGAGTGCCTGCGGGGTGTCCCGCCGAAACTAACGTAGAGGGGAAGGCTCGGCGGCTGCTAGCACGAGAGGCCGGTCAGGCCGCGAACCTTGGCCACCAGATCGTCACTGGAGAAGGGCTTGCCGAGCGTGTCGTTGGCCCCCACCTCGGCGACCTTGGCAACGTCACAGCCGGTGACGCTGCCGTGCAGCAGGAGCACCGGGATTTTGCCAAGCTCGCTATCGGCCCGCAGGGTGCTGCAAATCGCATAGCCGTCGGGCCCGTCGAGCGTGAGGTCCGCGATCACCAGATCGGGCCGCAGCTCGCGGACGCGATCCTCCACGCCACGACCGTCAACCACGCTGACGACCTCGATCGACTCCCCCGCCAGGACCACCGAGACGATCCGGCGCATCGTCTTGCTGTCCTCGATCAGCAGCACGCGCTTCAGCGCGGGCGCCGCCGCCGGCGCCGCTGCCGCCGCTGGCGCTGCCGCCGCCGCTGCCCTGGCTGCTGGCGCTTCGGCGGCCGTTGAGACCGGTGCCAGCGGGTCCTCGAGGGCGACGTCGATGGCCGCAGACACGGAGACCTCGACGGCCTCGTCGGGCGGGGCCACCCCCGCAGCGACCCGTCCCGTGCCCGGCAAGGGCGCTGCTGGCGCGGGCCAGGCCAGCGGCGCGGGCGCCTTGGCCACGACCCGGCTCGGCGCCGGCACGGGCTCGCGCGCCAACATGGCCGCAACCTGGGAGCCCGACAGACTGCGCTGGACCGTGGGTTCCTCAGCCGAGCTCAGTTCGCTCGAGCTGTCCACTGCGGCGGCAGTGGCGCCCGCCTTGACAGCGTGCTTTCCGGTCGTGCTCCCCGGCGCCGCCAGAGTGACGGCCGGCGCGGGCCACGCCAGCGCCGCCTTCTCGCCACCAGCAGCTGGAGCAGCAGCTGGAGCAGGAGGGGCCGACGTCGCGCTCACAGCGGCCGGCGCGCTTGCCGGCGTCGACGCTGGCGGCGGAACGGGCGCCGCGTCCGGCTCCACGGGCGTCGGCGCCGCGCTCAGGGCCGGATGCGCAGGTGTCGTTCGCCGCGCCGCGCTCGCCGGGGTGGGTTCCGGCGTGGACGCGAGCGGCGGAGCCGGCGTCGGCGCGGGCGGCGGAACCGGCGTCGGCGCGGGCGGGGGAGCCGGCGTCGGCGCCGCACTCAGCGCCGGATGCGCCGGTGCCGTCGGCCTTGCCCCACTCGCCGGCGCGGAGAGTGGCGGGGCGGGGAAGGGCGCGGACGGGAAGGGCCTAGGGCGGGCGGCGGCGTCAGGCATGACCGCCGGCGCCCCGCCGGAGGGGACCCGACGTCCCTCGACGGCAGGCGTCGCCGGGTCCATCCCGACGGTGGTCGGCGCTGAAGGCGGCGCCGCGACGGGGACCTCGACGACAGTGGGCGCTGCCTCGCCGAGCGCGAAGGGCGGGGCTGGTGCCTCCGCGGGCTCAAAGGCCGGGACCGCGGGTTCGCCGGCCGGGACCGCCGCCGCAGCAGCTTCGGCTGGAGCAGCTTCGGCTGGGGCCGGTTCAGCTGGGGCCGCTTCGGCTGCGGCGCGGGGCGCTGGCCCCGGCGGCCGCAACCCGGGCGCCTCGCGCTCCTCCCGCAGCAAGTAGACCAGCAGCAGGAACGCGAGCACCGCGACCGCAAGGCCGACGATCAGGCGAAGGTTGAGCTGGCCGTCCAGCACGCTGGTGGCCAGGCCTAGCAGGGGAGCAGGAAGGCGAAGAGCCTCGGACGTGACGAGGGCAGTCATCAGGCGCAATCACTCCAGGGTCGAGGTTCCGGCAAGCATAGGCCAGCAGCGACGCCAAAGCAGCATTTTTGCGGATGCAGCCCTGATAGCCGACTCGGGTCTCGACGGCCGGTGTCGCGTCCCGAGGGCAGGGGGGAGGCCGACCCTCCAGCGGAGGGAGGTCTCGAGTCGCGCAAACCCTCAGCGCTCGGGGCGTCGCCAGATATCGGCGAGGGCATTGCTTCCAGCGGCCAGCCGCGCGAGAATGCGCGCGGGTTTCGTTCGGACCACGGCGGAAACGATGAACACTTCAGTGGATTCAGTGGTCGAGTCGACGGCGGGCGCGCTACGGGTCGGCATGCCCGCGACGGGGGCCGCCGAGACGGCGCCCGGGAGCGACCGGGGCACGCCAGCCCTGCGCACGCACAAGCTCGCCAAGACCTATGCGCTCGGGTTCTTCCGCAAGAAGGTCCAAGCGATTCGGGACGTCTCGCTGCGCGTCGAGCGCGGTGAGATTTTTGGCCTTTTGGGGCCTAACGGGGCCGGTAAGACCACCACGCTCAAGGTCCTGATGGGTTTGGTGCGACCGACCGCGGGGGTGGCCGAGCTGCTCGGCCGCCCGGCCGGTGATCCCGCAGCCAAGAGCCGCCTCGGTTACCTGCCCGAGTCGCCTTACTTCTATGACTACCTCTCAGGGCGCGAGCTGCTGGTCTTCGTCGCCGAGCTCTTTGGGCTACCGCGTCGCGAGAGCCGGCGCCGCGCGGACGCGCTCCTCGAGCAGGTCGGGCTGACGCAGGCGGCCAGGCTCCCGCTGCGCCGGTACAGCAAGGGCATGCTTCAGCGCGTGGGGCTCGCGCAGGCGTTGATCAACGATCCAGACCTCGTCGTGCTCGATGAGCCGCTCTCCGGCCTCGATCCGATCGGTCGCAAACAGATCCGCGAGCTGATCGCGCAGCTCGGCGCCAGCGGCAAGACCGTCGTCTTCTCGTCGCACGTGCTCTCCGATGTCGAGCTGCTGGCCCAGCGGGCAGCGATCCTCGTGGGCGGCCGAACCGTCGACAGCGGCGCGCTGCACCAGCTCGTGCAGGCCCGCGTCTTGAGCACCGAGGTGCTGATCGACCGTCCCTCGCGGGAGCTAGCGCGCGCGTTGGCCGGCGGCGCCTACGCGCCTGAGGCGATCGGCGAGACGGTGCGTGTGGTCATACCCGAGGGCGACGACGTGGGGGCGCTGGTCGACCTGGTACGCCGGCATCACGGGGCGCTGCTCGCCATCACCCCGCGCCGCGAATCGCTCGAGGATGTGGTGGTGAAGCGCGCGACCTTCCCGCTGGCCCCCTCAACCCCAGACGCGAGGAACCCCGCCGATGATGAAGACCCCAGCGATCGCCTTCAACACCTTCCGTGAGGCGATTCGCAACAAGGTGCTCTACAGCCTGCTCTTCTTCGCCGTGTTGGTGATCGTCTCGGCGCTGGCCTTCGGCGCGCTCTCCGTCCATGAGGAGGTGCGGCTGACGATGGATCTCGGCTTCGCCGGAA
This sequence comes from Pseudomonadota bacterium, assembly GCA_016711215.1. Taxonomy (NCBI): domain Bacteria; kingdom Pseudomonadati; phylum Pseudomonadota; species Pseudomonadota bacterium. Next base: position 41,809 of record JADJTL010000002.1, read on the forward strand.
TGAGCGCGTTCCTGGTGCTGATCGCCACCTTCCTTGGCGTCAACCTGGTCTACAAGGAGCTCGAGCGCAAGACGGTCTATGTGCTGATCCCCAAGCCGATTCACCGCTACCAGTTCGTGCTCGGTAAGTTCCTCGGCCTCGCGCTGACATTGATCGTGCTGCTCGCGCTGATGAGCGGCGTGCTGCTCGCGGTGTTGTGGCTGCAGGGTGCCGCGCTGGAACCGGCCCTGGCGATGCTGATCACGTTGATCCTGATCGAGGTGCTGGTGGTCACCGCCGTTGCGGTCTTCTTCTCCTCCTTCTCGACGCCGCTGCTCTCCGGGCTCTTCACCGTCGGCGTATTTCTGCTCGGCCGCAGCGTGCCCGATATTCGCGCCGTGGCGGACAAGCTCGATCAGCCCATGCTGCCCCTGCTGCTGCGGGGCGTGGCGCGCGTGGTCCCGAACCTGCGTCACTTCTACGTCACCGGCGCCGAGGTCGATGGACAGCACGTCGCCATCAGCGGCGCGTTCGTCGACTGGGGCTACGTCGGGTTGGCCGGCGGCTACGCGGCGATCTACCTCGTGGTCGTGCTGCTGCTGGCGATGGCGCTCTTCTCGCGGCGGGACCTGATCTGATGGCTTGGCTGCGCCACGAGCGACCGATGACGGTCGCGCTCGCGGCGATCGGACTCGTTGTGGCCCTGCTCTGCGGGCGGATGCTGCTAGGCGCGCGGCATGAGCTGCAGCGCGCCCGGGCGGCGGCGGCGCGGGCGGAAGGCGAAGTTGCGCGGCTGCACCTGCGACGTGCGCTCGCCTACTACCTTCCCGGCAACCCCTGGATCGCGCAGGCCGCGAGCGCGCTGCAGCAGCAGGCCGAGCGCGAGGAGCGCAGGGGCCATCGGGCCGAAGCGCTGCAGAGCTGGCGCACCTTGCGCGGGGCGCTCCTGTCCCTCCGCGGCGCGTACCAGCCCTTCGCCGAGCGCCTGCCGACGATCGACGCGCGGGTCGCCGCCCTGACGGCGGTGCAGGCCGATACGGCAGCCGGCTGGCGCGGCGCCGCTGGCCGCGCGCGCCTCCGCACCCGGCTGGCGCAGCCGCGCGATCCGCGCCCCGCGTGGGTCGCCACCGCACTGCTCGGGTTCGTGCTGTGGACGGGCGGTACCCTGACGCTGCTGCTGGTGGGGCTGACCCCGCGCCTCGAGTGGGTCCCAGGACGCGGACGCGCGCTGCTGCTGGTCGTGGCGGTCGGCCTGGCGCTCTTCTGCGCTGGACTCGCGCTTGCCTGAGCCGGTGCCACGGGCGGCGATCGCCCGCCGGCGGCACCATGCCGGTTAAAAATCGGCGAGCGATTGGCCGCGCCCCGGGCCGAGGAATGCGCTAGCCTGAGAGGTAATCGATGGATCAGCTCGACACACTCACGCCACTAGCCGCGGGCGCTGCGCTCGACCTGCACGCGCCGGCCAAGGCCCCACGCGGCCCCGCGGACCGGTCCGATAGGTTTCAGTTCGCCAGCGACACGGTCGGCTTTCACGCGGAGCTCCGGCGCCGCGTCGTCGCGTACTTCGAACACAACGGCCTGGCGCAAAACGACAGCCCGTGGATGTACCTCAAGTCGGTCATCCTCCTGCTCTGGTTCGGCGCGTCCTACGCCGGGCTCGTCTTTGGCGCCAAGACCGGCTGGCAGGCCGTGCTGCTCGGGTTTTCGCTCGCGCTGGCGATGGCCGGCATCTCCTTTGCCGTACAGCACGACGCCAACCACGGCGCCTATTCCAAGCACTCCGCGGTCAACCGACTGATGGGGCTGACACTCGACCTGCTCGGCGCGAGCTCCTACATCTGGCAGTGGAAGCACAACATCGCGCACCACACCTACACCGGCTTGAACGGAGCGGACAGCGACATCGATGTCCCCTTCGGACGACTCTCGCCAGCGCAGCCGTACCAGCCGCTGCATCGCTTCCAGCATGTCTATCTCTGGCCGATCTACGGCTTCTTCGTCGCGAACTGGCAGCTCGTCCAGGACTTCCGGCAGCTCGCCGAGGCGCGCATTGCCACCAATCGCTTTCCGCGGCCGCGGCGCTGGCGCTTGGTGGAGCTGGTGGGTGGCAAGCTCGTCTTCTTCGGCTGGGCTCTCGTGCTGCCGGCCTGCCTGCACCCCTGGTGGACCGTGCTCCTCGGCTACGCCGCGATCGCCGCGCTGCTCAGCTTCGTCCTCGTGCTCGTCTTTCAGCTCGCCCATAGCGTCGAGGAGGCTTCACTGCCTCCGCTGGCGCCGGGCACGCGCCAGGTGCCGCGCTCCTGGGCCGTGCACCAGGTCCAGGCGACGGTCGACTTCGCGCGCGGCAATCGCCTGCTCGGCTGGTACCTCGGCGGCCTGAACTTCCAGATCGAACACCACCTCTTCCCGCGGGTCTGCCACGTCCATTACCCACGCATCGCCGGCATCGTCGAGCAGACCTGCAGGGAGTTCGGCGTGCGCTACGTCGCCAACGACACCTTCTTCGGCGCCCTCGCCTCACACTGGCGTTGGCTGCGGCGGATGGGCCGGCCACCTGAGGCGGCGACGCCCGCGCTGGACGCCTCACCAGGCGGCGCGGCGTAGCTCGAGCGTCGCGACCTGGTCGGCAGCGCCGACCAATGGCGCCTCGATCCGCGCGGCGACGCGGCCCCCCGCGGGCACCTCGGCCAGGCGCGCCTGCGGCACCCCCGCAAACCCAGCGCCGCGACCGCCGCGCAGCTCGGCGCCCACGACCACGTCGCGCAGCGGGCGCGGACTACGATTCTCGACGCTGAAGTGAATCGTCAACAACGCCCCCCGGCGTTCGCTGCGAGTCTCGACGAAGGCGACGAAGGGCTCGATCTCGCTCAACGCCGCGGCTGGCCGCAGCGCCCGCGGCTGCAGCACGAGCTCGCCTTGCTGCGCGTCCAAGGTCACGACAAAGTGGCGCGCGAAGTTCAGGCCCAGCAGTCCGGCGGTTCCCGCGCCCCCGCAGTCCTCGCAGAGCCCCACGGTCACACCACCGCCGACCTGCGCCGCGCCCACGGCGACGCTCTCGATCACGGCCAACGCGCGACGAACACGCCCGCTCGCGGTGCTGGTTTCCGTCGTCACCGCGCTCGCGGGAACCCCGAGCCGCGCCAGCGTGGCAGCGTGGAGGGTGGTGAAGGTGGCCCCGGTGTCGAAGACCAGCTTCGTGGCCAGCGGCCCCCCGGCCCCACCCAGCACCACCGGGACGACGATCGCGTCGCCGCGCTGCTCGATCTTGATACGCACAGCGGCGCCGCCGGCGCCGGCGCCAGCGCCAGCGCCAATCGAGGAAGCCGCGGAGGAACTTGCGGCGGGGTCGCCCGTCAAGGCCTCCGCCGCCTCGACCGGCGCCCCATGCCCTGTGGCACGCGCACCCGCCAGCGGGCTGACCCGCGCGGCAGCGCCTGCACCCTCCGGGCGCCGCAGCGGACGGTCGCGGCTCAGCGCCCGCGTCGAGAGCACCGAGGCCGAGCGCCCCTCGAGCGCGTCCGGCGTACGCCAGCTCCGCACCAACCAGATCGCCGTCAGGACGAGCGCAAACAACACACCGTACTCGGCAAGAACCACGAGGCGGGCCCGCCAGGCCGCGCGGCGCGCCTTCCGCAGCGCCGCGAGCTCCTCCTCGCTGCGATAGGGCGAGCTCGGATCGATCGCGGCGAGCGGGGCCGCCTTCGGCCGCGGCTTGACCGCCTCGTAGAGATCCGTCGGCGCGTCGTCGCGCGCTTCGGCCTTCGCGGGTGCGGCGCCAGCGCCGGGCGCGCTGGGTGGGGCCACCGGCGCGGCAGCACGGTCGACCAGCGCGAGCAGCTGGTCGAGGTCGGGCGGCGCCGCAGCGCTATCAGTCGCCTCTAGCGACCGATCAGACCGCTCATCATCAGCGTGCGCCATCGGCTCGTCACCGTCCTCGCCAGATCAACGGACTGCTTGCATTCCCACGATTGTAGGACCGTCGGGCGCTGACGGCCAAGCGCGCGGCGTGGCGCCTACAGCAAGCGGAGCCCCGCCTCGCTCAGGCGGCGCCCGGGCCCCGCGTCGCCTCCAGTGCCTGTCAGCGTTCGCGCACGCGGCGCACCTGAGCGCCGAGCCCTCGTAGCTTGCGCTCGATGCGTTCGTAGCCGCGATCGAGGTGATAAACGCGGCGCACGCGCGTTGACGTCCCCGGCTGCGCGGCGAGGCCCGCCAACACCAGCGCGGCGGAGGCCCGCAGATCGGAGGCCATCACCGTCGTCCCGGCAAAGCGCGTCGGCCCGCGCACGATCGCCGTCCGACCCTCGATGTGGATCTGCGCGTTCATGCGCGCCAGCTCCGGCACATGCATGAAGCGGTTCTCGAAGATCGTCTCCGTGATCACGCTCTGCCCCTCTGCCAGTGCGGCGAGGACCATGAACTGGGCCTGCAGGTCGGTCGGAAAGCCCGGATGTGGATGCGTCGAGAGCTCGATCGGCCGATAGGGCCCGCCACCCCTGACGCGCACGCCGCCCGCCACGGGCTGCACGCTGACGCCCGCCGCGACGAGCTGCGCGATCGCCGCACCGAGATGCTCCGGCATGCAGCCGCGCAGCACCACATCGCCACCGGTGACGGCGGCGCCGACCATGAAGGTCCCCGCCTCGATGCGGTCGGGCATGATCGCGTGCTCAACTGGATGCAGCTCCTCGACGCCCTCGACGCTGATCACCGCCGTGCCCGCACCGTGGACCCGCGCGCCCATCTTGTTGAGCACGCAGGCGAGCTCCTCGACCTCCGGCTCGCGCGCGGCGTTCTCGATCGTGCTGCGCCCACGCGCCAGCGTTGCGGCCATCATCAGGTTCATCGTGCCGGTCACGGTCACCATGTCGCAGGTGATTTCAGCCCCGTGGAGCCGCCGGCAGCGGGCCTCGATGTAGCCTTGATCGAGGGTGATCTTGGCCCCCATCCGCTCGAGGCCCTTGAGGTGCTGATCGACCGGCCGCGCGCCGATGGCGCAGCCACCGGGCAGCGAGACCCGCGCCTGCCCGTAGCGCGCCAAAAGGGGCCCGAGCACCAGAATCGACGCCCGCATCGTTCGCACGAGATCGTAGGCGGCCTCCGGTCGATTGAGGCTGGCGGCGTCTATTTGCAGGACCCGCGTGCCGGCCACCCCCGCGCCCATCGAGGCCAAGACCTGCCCCATGGTCTGCACATCGCGCAGCACCGGCACGTTGCGCAGCGTCGTGCGGCCGCTCGCCAGGATTGCCGAGGCGATCAGCGGCAGCGCTGCGTTCTTCGCGCCGCTGATCAGCACCTCGCCGACCAGGGGCGTCCCGCCACGAACCACTAGCGCATCCATCGGTGCTCTAATCCCTCATCACCGGGGCTCAACCGTGACCGCCCGTCGTCGCGGCCGCTGCCACCGCCGCGGGCCCACGATAGCGACGATGCGCTCAAAGGATCGGGAGGGCAACCACCAGGCCGCGCAGCGGGCCATGGCGGACGGGCACAGGCCGCAGCGTCCGCGGCGCCGAGGGCCGCCGCTTCAGCGCACCTCTGGATGCAGACGCAGGATGGTCGAGGGGACCAGGGGCGTCAGCGGCTCTGGCACGAAGCGCGCCCGCTGCGGCCCCCCGAGCGTCAGCGCGCCGGCACCCCGCGTCGGCGGCGCGGTCAAGAGCTCGGGCGGGGTCGCCGACGGGGCGAGACCTTCGGTCGCCGGTGCCGGCGGCAACGCAGGTCCCTCGGCGGCTCGCCGCTTGGGCCCCGGAGCGTCGCCGCCCTTCGGCGCGACGGCCCCCCGCTTTCCGCCCGGCTGCGACCCACGTGCGGCCCGTGAGGGCGGCGTGGGCTCGCTGGGACGCGGCTGCTCGACCGCGGTCGCCCCCGTCGGCGGCAGCGAACGCTGCCCTGTCGCGCGCTCCGCGGCGGTCCCGGCGCGACCGGGCAGGACGGCGGGGAGAGGCAGCGTGTCTCGGTCCCTGGTGCTCGTGAGGAGGGCCGGCAGGTCGAAGCTAAAGGCTGAAGCTGGCCGGTCGCCGCTGATCAGCGCGACCGAGGCCAAGGCCACCGCAAGCAGGGTTTTCATGGTGCCACCCGCCTTGCCCGTCCAGGTCCAGCGCCGTCGCGCCGGACACCCACATCGACCCCAAGAGCGAATCAATAACCTCTAACAGAGCAGCATCGTCTACGTCTGACTACATGTCAACCTCTAATCATGCGACCGATAGCCGGCGGTCCCCGGCGGCCCAATCGGCCTGGCCGGGTTAGTATAAACGCCATTACCCAGGGGGGCGGACGTCCCGGAGGGAGCATGGGCGAAGCGTACATCTTCGATGCCGTCCGCACGCCGCGCGGCCTCGGCAAGAGTCGCGGCGCGCTCTACACCGTGCGGCCCGTCGAGCTCCTGGCGACCGCGCTCCGTGCCATCACCGCGCGCAACGCCCTCGACAGCGCCCTGATCGAGGACGTGATCATCGGCTGCGTGACGCAGACCGAGGAGCAGGGCGCCTGCATCGCGCGCTGGGCCGTGCTGGAGGCGGGCTACGATCAGCGCGTGCCGGGCGTCACCGTGCACCGCTACTGCGCGTCGGGGCTGGAGGCCATCAATCAGGCCGCGGCGCGGGTCGCGGCGGGTTACGCCGAGCTGCTGGTCGCCGGCGGGGTTGAGAGCATGTCGCGCGTGCGGATGGGCGCGGACGGCGGCGCGCAATACGACCCCGCGCTGCAGTGGGCGGTCGGCTCCGTGCCCCAAGGCATCGCCGCCGACCTGCTCGCCACGCTCCGCGGGCTCAGCCGCGGCGACGTCGACCGCTTCGCGCTGCAGAGCCAGCAGCGCGCCGCCGCCGCGCGCGACGCGGGGCGCTTCAACCGCAGCCTCGTCCCCGTCTGCGACCTCAACGGCCTGCCGCTGCTCGAGCACGACGAGCACCTGCGGCCCGAGACGACGCTCGAGCGACTCGCGCAGCTCAAACCGGCCTTCGCCGCGCTCGGCCGCCACGGGGCCCTCGACGCGCTGACGCGCCGCGCCTATCCGCAGCTCGAGGCGATCGACCACGTGCATACGGCCGGCAACGCCTCGGGTATCGTCGACGGCGCAGCCGCCGTGCTGATCGGCAGCCGCGCCCGCGGTGAGGCGCTCGGCCTGCGCCCCCGCGCGCGCATCGTCAGCGCCGTCAGCGTCGGCGATGACCCAGTGCTGATGCTCTGGGGGCCGGTGCCCGCCACGCGAATGGCGCTCGCGCGCGCCGGGCTGGCGCTCGAGGACATCGATCTCTTCGAGGTCAACGAGGCCTTCGCGGCCGTGCCGCTGGCCTACGCTCAGGAGTTCGGCCTCGACCTCGCCCGCATCAACGTCGACGGTGGATCGATCGCGCTCGGCCATCCGCTCGGCGCCACGGGCGCGATCCTGCTCGGCACGCTGCTCGAGGCGCTCGAGACGCGCGGCCTGCAGCGCGGCCTCGTCACCCTTTGCATCGGCGGTGGCATGGGCACCGCCACCGTCATCGAGCGCGTCTGATGGCGACGATGCCACCACCCACCGGCCCGGTCGTCGGGACCTTCGACCCGCTGCAGGGGCTCGCCACCTTGCGGCTGGGCGCCCCGGATAGCGCCAACGTCCTCGACGATACGCTGGCGAGCGCACTGCTCGCGGCCGTGGCCTGGGCCCGCGCCCTGCCGGAGCTGCGTGGGGTCCTCGTCAGCTCGGCGCACGAGGCGTTCTGTAGCGGGCCCGACCCCGAGCGCTGGCTCGCTTGGCCCGACAGCACCGCGCTGCTGGCCCACGTGCGCCGCGTGCAAGGGGGGCTGCGCGGGCTCGAGACCTGCGGCGTGCCGGTGGTCGCGGTGCTCGCTGGCGCGGTCAGCGATGGCGGCCTCGAGCTGGCGCTGGCCTGTCATCGGCGCGTCGCCGTCGACGACGCACGGCTCCGCCTCGAGCTACCGGCGCTCGCCCTCGGCCTGCTACCGGCGGGCGGGGCGACGCAGCGACTCCCGCGCCTGCTCGGGCTGACGGCCGCGCTCGAGCTGCTGCGCCCCGCCCCGCTGCGCGGCGCGGCAGCCCTGCGCGCCGGGCTGATCGACGCGCTCTACCCCGACCAGGCGACGGCGCTCGCCGAGGCCAGGCGCTGGCTCACCACGCGCCCCGACCCGGCGCAGCCCTACGACCGACCGGGCTGGGTCTTTCCGCCCCCGGCACCGCGAAGCGCCGCAGCGCGCGAGCTCTTCCTCAGCGCGGCCGGCGCGCTGCACGCGCGCACGGCGGGCTCGCAACCAGCCCCCGAGCTGCTGCTCCGTGCGCTCCACGAGGGCGCTGGCCTCGAGCTCGACCGCGCCCTCGAGGTCGAGGCGCGCCTGGCCGTCCACGCCGCCCGCAGCGTCACCACCGCCGCCCTGATTCGCATGCTCTGGCAACACCGCCGGGCGGCCGACGCGCTGGCGCGTGAGGGCGCGAGCGTCGCCGGCGCTGCAAGCGTCGCCGGCGCTGCCGGCGTTTCGGCGCGCTCGGGGTTCTCAGCGGGCGAAGGCGCGCGACCGCGGGTTGGGATTGTCGGCGCGGGGCTGATGGGCGCGGACCTCGCCCTCCACTGCGCCACCCGCGGCTGCGACGTGGTGCTGCGCGACATCGACGCGGCCGCGCTCGAAAGCGCGCGCGCGCGCTGGGCGGGGCGGGGCGACGCCCGGGACGCGGCGGCAGCCGACCCGCGCGGCGCGGCAGGCCACGCCGCGGCGCTGGCGCGCATCACGCTCACGCTGGGGCTCGAGCCCCTGGCGGGCTGCGAGGTGCTGATCGAGGCCGTCGACGAGACGCTGGCGCTGAAGCGGCGGGTGCTCGCCGAGACCGAGCCACTGCTGGCCCCGGCAGGGCTTTGGGCGAGCAACACCTCGGCCCTCCCCTTGAGCGCCATCGCAGCCGATGCGCGCGATCCCGCGCGCGTGATCGGCCTGCATTTCTTTTCGCCGGTGGCGCGGATGCCGCTGCTCGAGATCGTGCGCGGGGCGCAGACCTCGGCGGTTACCGTGGCGCGCGCGCTAGCCCTCGCCGCGACGCTGGGCAAGACGCCGATCGTCGTCGGCGACGGCTACGGCTTCTACACCACGCGCGTCTTCCTGGCCTATGTCGTCGAGGGCGCGGCGCTGGTCGCCGCGGGCCACGCGCCGGCGCTCGTCGAGTGGGCCGCGCGCCACGCCGGCATGGCCGTCGGCCCGCTGCAGGTCGCCGACGAGGTCGGCCTCGTGCTGGCGCGGAAGATCCTGACGGGGGCGCAAGAGCAGCTCGCCTGGCCGCGCGATGGTGCGGGGGCGCGGCTGCTCGCGACGCTGGTCGAGACGCATGGCCGCCGCGGTCGCGCGACAGGCGCCGGCTACTACGACTACGCCGCCGCAGCCGGCGGCGGCTGGCGACGGCGCGGGCTCTGGCCCGGCCTCGCCGCCTGCGCCGCGCCGCGCCCGTCCGGGGTGCTCCCGCCGGTCGCGCACGCGAGCGCCGCAGAACTGGGGCAGCGCCTGCTCCTGGCCCAAAGCGTCGAGGCTGTGCATGCGCTGGCCGCGGGCGTGATCCACCAGGCGCGCGACGCCGACCTCGGCGCCCTGCTCGGCCTGGGCTTCGCACCCGGCACGGGCGGACCGTTGGCCTATCTCGATCAGCTCGGCCTGGCCGCCGCCTGCGCCAAGCTCGACGCCCTGGTGGCGCAAGGTGTCGGGGTCGCGCCAGGCGAGTCGCGCTTCGCGCCGCCGCCGCTGCTGCGCGAGCTGGCCGCACGGGGTGAGCGATTCTATCCCGCGGGTGTCGCGCCCTGACTGCCCGGCAGTGGCCTGCGGCGCCCCGCGCGCGCTACTGCGGCCGGCGCCGGCGCGCGCGGCGCGCGCCCTTCTCGTGCGGCATCGGTAGCAGGTAGGGCGTGTACTGGCGCTGGTCGCTCGCCTGCAGCTCGAGGTTCGAGAGCAGCACGGCCGGGCTCGTCGTCGAGACGGGGACCACGCCCGACTCCGCACCGCAGAAGGCGTTCTCGCAGCGCGGCGTGTCGCCGACCGCGATCACGTTGCGCAGCGCCGAGAGCGGCGTGCCGACGAAGGTGATGTTGTGGATCAGATTCTCGCGCCCGTCGGCCCAGACCTGCACCGCCAGCGCGACCTGGCCCATGAAGGCCTGAAAGTCGTACGAGTCGGTCGCCGTCTCGCCGCCCTCGGCGTCGAGAATCATGATGCCGAAGGGCTGGCGCAGGCGCCGGATCGCCTCGAGGAAGCGCTGCTTCAGCGCGGCATGCGACATCCCGCCTTCGGCCTGCACCACCAGGTTGGCCATGCGACTGATCGGCCGCTCGTGGTACTCGCCGCGCGCGTGGCCGTTGCCGCGCAGCCGCGCCCGAGTCACCGGCGCCCGCCCGCTGAGGAAGTTCACCAGGCGCCCGCGGTCGACGAGCAGGGCGCGCTGGGCGGGTGAGCCCTCGTCGTCGTAGCGGTAGTGGCCGACCGCGCGCGTGCCGGCGATACGCTCTGCCGTCGGATCGTCGAAGACGCTGAGGAACTCGGGCACGATGCGCTTGCCGAGATCGCGGGCGAAGGTCTGACCCTCGCGCGTCGAGAGCAGGCGACTGCCCTCCAGTCGGTGCCCGAGCACCTCATGAAAGAGGATGCCCGCCGGGCCCGGGGCCAGCAGCACGGGCCCCGCGTACGACTTCAGCGTCGGCGCCTGACTGAGCTGGCGCAGCAGGCGCACACGCTCGCGGATCTGCGCGATGAAGGGTCGCAGCGCCGGGAGATCGTCGAGCGTCGGTGTGACGTAGAGCACGCGCGTCGAGACGACCTCGCCACACGGGCTGAGCAGCCACAGATCACAGCTCAGCTCGCAGACGCGGCTCTGATCGGCGAGGCGCGAGCCCTCGGTGTTGACGAAGAGCCGCGAGACGTCGCGAATGCGCACCTCGACCCAGGAGTTCTTCACCTCGGGACAGCGCTTGACCACGCGCGAGGCGCGCTCGACGTAGTCCTTCCAGTAGGCGAGGTCCGGCGGCCGCGCGCGGTGGAAGCGCTCGTCGACGATCGGCTCGGCGCGCACGAAGGACGGTAGATCGCGGTTGGCGTCGACGTAGGTGATGTGGTGCGACTTCTTGTTCAGGTACTGCCGCACGGCCTCGCGGTAGCGGCTGTCGGTCAGCTTCCAGAGGTGGAACTTGAGCGCATCGACGTCGTTGCCGATCGGCATCTCGACGTGCTCGTAGCTCTCACTCTCGGCGTCGTGGTCGTCGAGGCCACCCTCGGTCACCTGATCGAAGCGATGCGATCCCACGCGCACGTCGCAGAAGACGTTGCGGGCGTCCTGCACGCTGCTCTGGTTGATGTTGCCCAGGCGGCCCCAGAGCACCGTCAGATGGATGTCGCGCAGCAGATAGCTGATGTAGCAGGGCCGCGGATAGGACGGCACGCGCAGGTGCCGTCGCTGCCGCTCGCACTCCTCCTGCATCGCCGTGAGAAAACGTCGGGCCGCGCGTGGATCGAGAGCCATCAGAAACCCGCCATCAGCGAAGGGGAGCGCAAGGAGTGGACTAGCCCTCTAGCGCAGGCGACCCGGGCTGTCCACCACGGCTGGCGGCGAGCGGGCGCCAGCGTGAGGGCGCGGCGCGCGCTCAGGTCGCGACCGGCGCGGCGACCTCGCGCACCAGATCGTCGAGGAACTCGCGCCGCACGGGATCGAGATTGACGAAGCGCACGGCGAACTCGCCCGCGGCGCCGCCGACGTGGCGCACGACCTCGCCATAGACGGACATCACGCGCGTCTCGTTCTCGATCACCAGCCGCAGCCGCACCCTGTGGCCGACCGGGGGCGGCGGGTCCTTGCTGCGCAAGAGCAGCCCACCGAGGCTGAGGTTGACCGCCACATAAAAGCCGAGCCCCCCCTGGAGCTCGTCCTCGACCCAGGCGCCGTAGGTCAGCCGCGGGTGCCGCCGGCGTTCGATCGCGTCCAGCATCCTGTCGGCCGTCCTGTCGGGCATGTTGGCGACCACTTTCGTGGAAACGTTCTTGCTACGCCTCGGGCGCCCATCGCGCCGTCCTCGCGCAGCACTCTGAACCGGCCCAGCGCCCTGATTCGGCGCAACGCCGACGCCGTGCAGGCCGTCCGCATATCATAGGAGATGGCAGAGCCACGGTCTAGCAGCCTGTAGCCGGCGTCGAGCTCCACCGAGGGCAGAAAAGAGACGGGCCGGGTGCGCATGCTGCTGCACCCGGCCCAGGAAGCCACCGCCACGACGAGCGGCTCAGCTCACTCCGCTGGTTAATCCGCCACGATTCCACGTGCCAGCGGGTAGCCATCGATCGGAGGCACGCTGAGCGGCAACACGGCCGTCGCCAGCGGCGTCGCCAGCGCGCCGAGCGTGGCCACGCGCACCCCCGCGTCGGTGATCGCGTAGACGAACTCGTTCGCGTCATCGCTGGCCATCACGCTGCGGCGCACCTCCGGGCTGTACCACCACTGCCAGTCGTAGCGGCCCTGCCTGGCGTAGACGTCGCTCATCGACACGGCGCCCCGCGGGGTGAAGCCCTTGTCCTTGTCGACCTGATAGACGCGCAGCTCGCTGACGAAGCCGGGCCAGTAGGATTCGGCATCCGCCGGACCGACCCACGAGCGATAGTCCGTGTAGGGCACGGCGAGCAGGCCCTTCTCCGGGAAGAAGTTGAAGGCCTTGTGGTCCCATTGCGCCGCCGAGTTGGCGTTGGGCGAGCCGACGAGCTGCAGGAAGGTCTGCTGCGGATGGGCCGGATCGCTGACATCGAAGATCGCGAGCTGCACGCGCCGCTCGCCCTGACCCGACTCCGGCAAATAGGTGCCGATCGTCAGCAGGTGGTCGTCGCCGAGCGGATGGATGTAGCTCGAGAAGCCGGGCACCTTCAGCTCACCAACCACGCGCGGCCGGGTCGGCTGCGAGAGGTCGAGCGCGAAGAGCGGATCGACCTGGCGGAAGGTCACGACGAAGCCGCGCTTGCCGAAGAAGCGCGCGCTCTGAATTGTTTCGCCCTTGGCCAGGTCCTCGGTCACGCCGACCACCTTCAGCAGCCCAGCGTCGACCCCGAGCACACTGACGCGGTTGGTCGTCACCGTGCGCCAGGGCTGGTCGGGATCTTGCTGGTTCTCGTTGACGGTGGTCGCCACGCGCAGGAAGCCCTCATGCTCGTCCATCGAGAACTGATTGAGGACGTAGCCGTCGACACCGCCCGAGGCGACGTAGCGCGCGCTATTCCCGTCGCGGATGTCGAACTTGTGGAAGTAGGTGTGGTTCCTCTGCCCGACCTTGGCGGTCCACCACCAATGCTGGCTCGCCAGGTAGAGCGACTCGGCGGAGGCGTAAATCTGATCGACCTCACCGACCACAGAGGTCCGGCTGATCGCGTCGGGTCGATCGAGATTGAGGGTGATCACGCTGGCGAGACCCAGCCGCACCGAGACATCGGCGGCGGAGAAGTCCCTGCAATCGTAGGCGAGGTCCACCACCGCGCCGTCGGCCAAGCGTGCCTTGCCGGTGGGCAGCCACCCGGCCAGCGTCTGCGCACGAATCAGCTTCGCGTTGCGCACCTTGAGCGCCGCACGCGCGACCTTTAGCCGCTGCTCGTACTCCGCCTGGGTCGCCTGCTGCAGCTCTTCCTGCTGCTTGCTGCAGGCTTCGTAGCTCATGCCATCGGTGGGCGCAGCGCCCGCGTCGCCCGGCGTGGGCGCGACGCCAGCGTCATGCGCCGGGGCGCTTCCAGGGTCCTTGCTCGCGACGAACGTTCCCTCGGGGGTCGCACCACCGCTCGAAGCCACGCGGTCGCCTGTCGTCGCGCCCGTGGGGTCGGCCCCGCAGCCCACCTGGGGGTAGGCGGGGTAGTCGACGTTCGGGTAGAACTCGACGCCGTCGGGCCAACGCACGTCGTCGCGCAACACGACGCGCACCGAGGCGCCCACGCTGCGGGCGTAGGCGTAGTTGCCGGGTAAGTAGATCTCGCGCACGAGGCGCAGCTTGCTGAGATCGGAGACGTCGACGATGGAGAGCTTCGTCGCGGTCGGCACGAAGCCGCAGCGGAAGGCCGCGCCACCGACTGCATCCTCGAAGCAGGGCATCCTCAGGCCGACGCTCGGCGCGACGAGGGCATCGCTGGCACCCTGGCGGGTTTCGTTGGCCTGGTCGACCGTCGAGAAGACGACGATCAGGTTTTTGTCGCCGTGCAGGGCCATCTCGGTCGGGCGGCCTTCGATCTCGAGCTCGCCCTGGCGCGCCAGATCCTGCGGCGGCCAGCTCTTCAGCGCGTGCAACTTGCCGCCGCTGAGCATGAAGATGCGCTTGCCGTCGTTCTTCACGAAGTCGGGCTCGTCCACGCCTGCGACCTGATTGTTGGTCGCCGTGCTCGACGTCGGATCGGCGGCCTTGGAGCCCGAGTTGTTGCCAGATTCGGCGGCGGCCGGTGCACCCATCGCCACCGTCGTGTCGAAGGCGACGCCGCGCATGGCGTAGGAGCCGCTGCCGTCGACCGTCAGCTCCATCTGCTTGACCGCGGCATCTTCGATGTGCTGCTCGAGCTGCTCGCAGCTACCGAAAGCGCGCAGCGCGAAGGAGGCCTGCACGGGCGGCGGATTGTCGACGTCGTCGACGATGGGGCGGTCGGCATCGGAGCAGCCGACGGCCAGCGCCAGCAGCAGGCCCGCGCCGAAGGGAGAGGGGAGTTTAATCCGCGACATGACAGAGCCTCCTCGAGGGTTGAGCGGGGCGTTGCGAAGCCTCATGGCCTCATCTCGCTCGGCTGTTGTTGCACAAGACGTGCCTTCCCGCGACGTCCCCCAAGCGACTGTAATTCCGAGGCTGCCTCGCTCGCGCCCCTCAGAAATCTGACACTTCGCCGCCGCGGCCTCGGAAATCCGTGTCAGGCGCGAGCCCGTCGACGCATCGACCGGCATCCGTCGACCGGCATCCCTCGACCGGCATCCCTCGACCGGTGCGCTTCCCCGCATCGTGGCATCTGCGCTAGGGTAGCCGGGCCGCGGGCTAGCGCGGCAACCAGCGCCCACAAAAGGACACGCCTCGTGATGATGACCCGCTCGCGCATCGCCGCGCTTCTCACCCTCTGCGTCGCCGCGGGCTGCACCCGCGACAACCCACGGGTCTGCGAGACCAACAGCGACTGCGTGGCGAAGACCGAGGCCGGGCAGGTCCCGAGCGGTGACCTGCTCTGCCATCCGCTCGACCACATTTGTTACGCCGGCTGCGACACCGACGCGAACTGCCAAGGCCCCCACTTCCGCCCCGGCCAGCGCTGCGACGTGGCGACGCGCCAATGCCTGCCGGGGCCCGGCGATGGGGGGCTCGGCGATGGGGCGGAGGGTAGCGATGCGCGGGGGACGCAGGCGGCGGGGACGACCTGCGGCGGCGCCGGGGTCTGCGCCAGCGGCTTGCGTCGATGGGCGCTGCTGTCAGAGCGCCTGCGACGGCCTCTGCGAGCGCTGCGACCTCGCCGGCGCCCTCGGCACCTGCACCGCCGTCCCCGACGGTCAAAACCCCGGCGACGAGTGCTCCCCTGGCGGGGCCGCCTGCGCCGGCAGCTGCGACGGCGCGCGCCACTGCCGCTTCGACACCACCAGGCTCTGCGATGGCCGCTGCCGTAACGCCGTCGTCGGCGGCGACACCGTCGCCGAGACCTTCCGCTGCGGCGCCGACGGCCGCTGCAACACCACCACCGTCGCCACCACCAAGCTCTGTCAGTTTTCGCGCTGCACCGGCAGCGGCCTGCAGGCCGATTGCCCGTCCGCTGCGACAGCGCCCTCGACTGCCTCAGCACCAGCCTCTGCGACCGCGCCGACGCCCACGCCAACGCCAAGGGCGTCTGCGTCGACCCCGCCATGGTCTTGCGCCTCGCCACCCCCTCCACCGACCCCAACCTCGACGCCGCCATCGGCCAGCTCTCCGACCCAAAGCCCTACCTCGGCCTCCAGCCCGGCACCTACACCCTCGGCGCCACCCTCAGCGGCAAGCGCGCCGTCCTCATCGGCCTCGGCGCTACCCCGTCCGCCGTCACCCTACAACCGAGTCCGCATACGGCCCTCAGCGTCGGCCCCAGCGCCACGCTCCAGCTCCAAAACCTCGCCATCGTCCGGCCCGTCGGCTCCACCGCCGTCGGCGACGCCATCACCTGCACCGCCAACGCCACCCACCTCAGCGCCGTCACCCTCCTCGAGACCATCCTCTCCGGCCACGCCGGCCAGGGTATCGAGGCCAGCTACTGCGACGTCACCGTCCGCCGCAGCACCCTCCACGGCAATGACGGCGGCGGCCTCAAGCTCACCGACGGCCGCTTCATCGTCTCCGACACGCTCCTCTACGGCAACGGCAAGGTCGGCCCCACCGGCTCCACCGTCGGCGCCGTGGCCTTCGCCAACACCACCACGGCCACCTTCCTCAACAACACCGTCGTCGGTAACGCAGCCGCCGATGGCCGCAGCGCTGGCGTGCTCTGCAACAGCGCAACCACCCAGCTCGTCAACACCATCGTCGCCGGCAACTCCCTCAACGTCGCTCTCTGCACCGTCGCCGACTCCAGCCTCGTCGCTCCCGACACCGCCAGCGCCTGCACCCTGACGGCCTTCAAGCCGACGACCAGCCCCTGCCTCAACGACCAGGGTGATAACGCCGCCGTCGCCCAGAGCCGCCTCGACCACGACAACGCCCCTCGTATCAAGGGCGCCAAGGTCGACCTCGGCGCCTTCGAGCTCCAATGACCGCCCCCGCCCCCCGCGCCCTCGGCTGCGCCGCCCTCGCCCTTGCCCTTGCCGCCTGCTGGGCCGAGGACCCGACCTTCTGTAACGCCAAAGAGCCCTGCCCCCAGGGCCAGCGCTGCGACCTCCCCACCCGCACCTGCCTACCGGGGCCCGGCGATGGGGGGCTCGGCGATGGGGCGGAGGGTAGCGATGCGCGGGGGACGCAGGCGGCGGGGACGACCTGCGGCGGCGCCGGGGTCTGCGCCAGCGGCTTCTGCGTCGATGGGCGCTGCTGTCAGAGCGCCTGCGACGGCCTCTGCGAGCGCTGCGACCTCGCCGGCGCCCTCGGCACCTGCACCGCCGTCCCCGACGGTCAAAACCCCGGCGACGAGTGCTCCCCTGGCGGGGCCGCCTGCGCCGGCAGCTGCGACGGCGCGCGCCACTGCCGCTTCGACACCACCAGGCTCTGCGATGGCCGCTGCCGTAACGCCGTCGTCGGCGGCGACACCGTCGCCGAGACCTTCCGCTGCGGCGCCGACGGCCGCTGCAACACCACCACCGTCGCCACCACCAAGCTCTGTCAGTTTTCGCGCTGCACCGGCAGCGGCCTGCAGGCCGATTGCCCCGTCCGCTGCGACAGCGCCCTCGACTGCCTCAGCACCAGCCTCTGCGACCGCGCCGACGCCCACGCCAACGCCAAGGGCGTCTGCGTCGACCCCGCCATGGTCTTGCGCCTCGCCACCCCCTCCACCGACCCCAACCTCGACGCCGCCATCGGCCAGCTCTCCGACTCAAAGCCCTACCTCGGCCTCCAGCCCGGCACCTACACCCTCGGCGCCACCCTCAGCGGCAAGCGCGCCGTCCTCATCGGCCTCGGCGCTACCCCGTCCGCCGTCACCCTACAACCGAGTCCGCATACGGCCCTCAGCGTCGGCCCCAGCGCCACGCTCCAGCTCCAAAACCTCGCCATCGTCCGGCCCGTCGGCTCCACCGCCGTCGGCGACGCCATCACCTGCACCGCCAACGCCACCCACCTCAGCGCCGTCACCCTCCTCGAGACCATCCTCTCCGGCCACGCCGGCCAGGGTATCGAGGCCAGCTACTGCGACGTCACCGTCCGCCGCAGCACCCTCCACGGCAATGACGGCGGCGGCCTCAAGCTCACCGACGGCCGCTTCATCGTCTCCGACACGCTCCTCTACGGCAACGGCAAGGTCGGCCCCACCGGCTCGCCGGCCGGGGGCGCCAGCCTCAGCAGCACCACCCCCGCCACCTTCCTCAACAACACCGTCGTCGGTAACGCAGCCGCCGATGGCCTCGCCGCTGGCGTGCTCTGCAACAGCGCAACCACCCAGCTCGTCAACACCATCGTCGCCGGCAACTCCCTCAACGTCGCTCTCTGCACCGTCGCCGACTCCAGCCTCGTCGCCGAAAGCCTCGCCAGCGCCTGCACCCTGACGGCCTTCAAGCCGACGACCAGCCCCTGCCTCAACGACCAGGGTGATAACGCCGCCGTCGCCCAGAGCCGCCTCGACCACGACAACGCCCCTCGTATCAAGGGCGCCAAGGTCGACCTCGGCGCCTTCGAGCTCCAATGACCGCCCCCGCCCCCCGCGCCCTCGGCTGCGCCGCCCTCGCCCTTGCCCTTGCCGCCTGCTGGGCCGAGGACGGGGTGGATTGGACGGGCGGCGCGTGAGGAGGGTGATCGCCAGGGGCTGATGGCGCGGAGCGGCGTCGAGCCGAAGGCCAACGACAGGCGGCGATCACAACAGAGCGGCCGTGGGGGCCGCGAGCTGGGCGCCCGGGAATCGTGGAGCGCAGCGCCGGAGCGCCAGCCATCGGCTCGCCAGGACCCACCACGAGGTCGCGCAAAGCACCTCGTCTACTCGGCAATCCAGGCGCGAGCACCGCGAAAGTCACGGGCTGCTCGCTGCCCCTTCGAGGCCGCGACCCCGCGACCCGCTCCCGCGCGCCTCCTCGCTCCGCCGACCTCACGCCGAAGGCCAACGACAGGCGGCGACCACAACAGAGCGGCCGTGGGGGCCGCGAGCTGGGCGCCCGGGAATCGTGGAGCGCAGCGCCGGAGCGCCAGCCATCGGCTCGCCAGGACCCACCACGAGGTCGCGCAAAGCACCTCGTCTACTCGGCAATCCAGGCGCGAGCACCGCGAAAGTCACGGGCTGCTCGCTGCCCCCTTCGAGGCCGCGACCCCGCGACCCGCTCCCGCGCGCCTCCCTCGCTCCGCCGACCTCACGCCGAAGGCCAACGACAGGCGGCGACCACAACAGAGCGGCCGTGGGGGCCGCGAGCTGGGCGCCCGGGAATCGTGGAGGGCAGCGCCGGAGCGCCAGCCATCGGCTCGCCAGGACCCACCACGAGGTCGCGCAAAGCACCTCGTTTACTCGGCAATCCAGGCGCGAGCACCGCGAAAGTCACGGGCTGCTCACTGCCCCCTTCGAGGCCGCGACCCCGCGACCCGCTCCCGCGCGCCTCCCTCGCTCCGCCGACCTCACGCCGAGGGCCAACGACAGGCGGCGATCACAACAGAGCGGCCGTGGGGGCCGCGAGCTGGGCGCCCGGGAATCGTGGAGCGCAGCGCCGGAGCGCCAGCCATCGGCTCGCCAGGACCCACCACGAGGTCGCGCAAAGCACCTCGTCTACTCGGCAATCCAGGCGCGAGCACCGCGAAAGTCACGGGCTGCTCGCTGCCCCCTTCGAGGCCGCGACCCCGCGACCCGCTCCCGCGCGCCTCCCTCGCTCCGCCGACCTCACGGTTTCTGGCACCACAGCGCAGCAGCACCACGGAGCGGGCGGGCAGATGGAGCGAGCGAGCCCCGAACCACTGGCAACGAGGGAGGAATCGCAAGACGGACGGGGGCCGCCGAGGGCAGCGCAGGGGGCTTCTTAGACCCCTCGACTGGGGGCGGCAGACCGCGCGGCAGCCGGCAACCGCCGACTCGACCGACATTGCGACTAATAATTTCGGAAGGTTATGCGTTGTGTCAAGAACCATCGAGGCTGGCCCGTTGGTTGCTTCCACAGCCAACCACTGAGGTGCCACGCTTGCCCTGCTCCGTCCGCTCACGTCCGAAGGCCCGCCGCGCCACCCTGCTTTCTTGCGCGCTGCTCGCGCCGGCGCTCCTGGTGCCTGGCGCCCTGGGGGGCTGCGGGGCCGGCTACGAGGAGGGTGCTCAGCTTGGGCAGCTCGTGGCTGGGCTGGCCAATGGCGTGGCCGACGACGCGCATCCCGCCGTCGGCTTGATCATCGCTGGAGCCTCCGACTGCGCCCCGGGCGCGAGCGCCGGGGCCAAGCGATGCACGGGGACCTTGGTCGGCAGACACACCGTGGTCACGGCCGGCCATTGCGTCCAGGACAGCACCTTGGCCTATGCGTTTTGTCCGGTCGGTGGGGCGACCCGCGCGGTCGCCAGGGCGCTGGCGCATCCCGGCTACCTGGCGACTCAGCAGCTAGGCGTCAAAGCGACCACCGACGATATCGGCCTGCTGATCTTGCGCGACGAGGTCCTCGACATCCCCGCCGCCGTCGTCGCCAACCGCGCGCCGGTCCGCGGCGAGACCGGAACCGTCGTCGGCTGGGGCGTGATGTCGGAGCGCGGCGACAAGCCAGCCGACAGGCCTCAGAGCGGGAGCAAGGCGATCACCGCCGTCTCGGCGAAGGTCCTCGAGACCGAGCCCGCCGTCGGGTTGCCCGGCGTCTGCACGGGCGACTCGGGCGGGCCCGTGCTGGCACGTGAAGGCGACCGCGACGTCTTGCTGGGCGTGGTCTCGATCAGCGTCAGCGCCAACAACGGCCTCTGCTCCACGGGCACCGAATACTACACGCGGGCGGATGTCTACCGCGACTGGATCGCCGCCACACCCGGCGCGGACCTGCGCTCGCTGGAGGACCTAGTGAGCGCGACGACCTCGCCCGAGGAGAACACCTACCGGCTGCTCTTCGACGGCCTCGATCAGCCCACGGCCGCACCGACGACGACGACCCAGCTCGATGGGGCGCTCGGCAGCGCCGCCGCGGCGTCCCCCTCCGCTGCCTCGAGCGCCCAGCTTGGGCTAGGCGGCGAGGAGGTAGAGGGGGTCACCTGCAACGCCGCCCCCTCGGGCGCCGCCGTGGGCAGGGGTCGCGGGGCGGGCGCCCTGCCCTGGATGCTGACGCTGCTGGCCTTGGTGCTCCACGCGCGGCGACGTTCCCGGCCCCCGCGCGCCGCGTCCCGCGCGCCGGCCTGGCGGGCCCTCCTCCGCGTCCGCGGCGCCTAGGGCGTGCCCAAGGGTGTGGCGTTGGGTCCGAAGGTCAGCGTCCCATCAGGATTGAACCAACCCCGCTGGCGGTGGCTGGTCAGGGTGCCGTCGCACTCGCGATCTGCCCTCGCCTCGATCTCGACCCAGGCACGCCGACCACGACCGCCGCTGGTCAGGCGAAAGCGGTACGGGGTCGGCTCGGTCGGCGCGAAGCCGAGCGCCAGCCAGCTCGGATGGCGAAAATCCGCCGGCGACAACGCGCAAGGCTGCCGCTGGCCCGGTACCAGGCAGCAGCCCTTGGCGGGACTCCAGGGCGTCGTGACTGGCCAACGAAAGGCCTGGCCGCGGCGCACACTGCCAGTGTGCCTTCCGGTGTGCCTGCCCGTGTGCCTGCCAGCGTGAAAGGCCACCAAGGCGTCCCGCAAGCGCCGCAGCGAAGCCGCGCCCTCGTCCGCCACCGCGCGACGCTGATAGCTCAGGAACTGCGGAATCGCGACAGCCGCAGCGACGCCAGCCACCCCCAAGAGCAGGGGCGAGCCACTGACTGCCCACTCGGGCAGGCTGGCGCGGACGACGATGGCATCGCCGAGCCGCTGCGGCTGAAGCGTCAGCAGCACCTCTCGTAGCTGGCGGTAGCTGATCACGGCCGTCACGGCCTCGAAGAGGCTCGCGGACTGCCGCTTGCGCAGGTACTGCTGCTCGAGACCGGCCAGGCCCATCTTCAGGCCCATCATGAACATGCCGAGCACCCCATCGAGTCGCGATGGATCGCCCGACAGGCGCAGCACGAGCTCCCGCCCCGGACCGTAGGCGAGCGCCAAGGCCTCGACGCCGAGCGCGGCAGCCTGAGCCGCAAAGTCCTGGGCGCCAACGGAGCGCAACGCCGCCAGGAGCTGAACCCCCGGCCCGTCGAGCGCGCGCAGGCGGGGCGTCAGAGTGTCGGCGGCCCTCGCGGGTGCTCCTGGCCCGACCAGGTGGTCGACGCCGACACGCACCGCCGCGAGATGGCCCAAGAGCAGCCCAGAGGGCACGCGCGCGCTGACCCACCCTTCACCGGCCGCACGAATCGCGACCCCTCGCCGGCGTTCCACCACCTCAGCGCGCGGCCCCGCAGCCGCCGTCCCCGCGGCAGGCAACGCGGCGGCGGGAAGGCGCGCGAAGAGGGCCGCCTGCGGAACCTTGCCGGGACCCGTGGCGTACAAGACCACGTCCGTGACCTCGAAGAGATCCGCACCGAGCCGTTCGCGGAAGAGCTTCGACAGCTCGCCGCGCAGCTCAGGGGCCCTCACGCCGCTGATCAGCGTCGTCACCAGCGACTGTCGCAGAACCGCCGCTGCCAGCGCGCCGGGCGGCACGAGCTCGAGCAGCGCAGCCTCGGCGGCCCGGGCAGCAGCGGCGTCAGTCACGCGCGGGCCGCTGGCGCTGCCGGCGCGCGCGGCGCAGGCCGCACCACAGCTACCGGGCTTGGCCACCGGCTTCGGCGTGCCTGCGCAGGCGACCAGCAGCCCGGCGCCAGCGAGCATCCAGCGCGCCACGAACATCGTTCGGCCCACGACCCAAGGCTTCAGCTTCATCAGAGGTCCCTCGCCCCCTGATAACGCAGGCTGGCGATCGGGGGAAGCCGCCTAATCGCGACGCTTGGCGCCTACGGCTCAGCGAGGGTGACCAGCGCCCTTGCTGGGGGCGCCGCGGCTGCCCACCGCAGCGGCGTCGATCGCCAGGTGCAGGGCCTTGCGCCAGGCCTGATGGGCGGGGTGCGCCGCCACGTGCTGGAGCTGGAGCGCTTCAAGCTCGCAGTAGGGCAGCAGCCGCGCGCCCTGCTGGCGCAGGAAGACCACGGCGCGATAGCCCTCGGCCCGAGCGAGCCGCGCCCAGAGCGTCCGCGTGCGCCGGGGGAGGTTGCGATGTGCCAGGCGCCAATGCTGGAGCAGGCTGCGCGTGGGCAAGCAGGTGCTGCCCGCGGGGTCGAAGAAGGGCTCGGCCGCGCTCGCGCGCCACAACCACCGCGACACGCTGACGTGTAGCCTGCGCCCGCGCTCGAAGCGCACGGTGACCTGCGCCACCGCGCCGCTGCGGGCGAGGAGCTCGGCGACCGTGAGCTGCTCGCCCGCGCGAGCCGCGCTCGCCCCTAGCAGCAGCAAAGCCACCGGCACGCCGCCCAGGCGTTGCCGCCATCCCCATCCCCCCAACACGCTCATCGCTTGAGCTCCGGCGCCAGCAGCCGACGCGCCCGCAGCAGGTAGATCCGCGCGCCGTCGTAGCGCTTCCAGCATTGGTTGCGCGAATCGTAGGTCGCGCCATCGAGCAGGTCGGACCACTCGCGCGGATAGGCGCCGGCCGCGTGGGCACCCGCCGCCTGAAGCGTCCCGCGGCGTGGGTCGTGCTCCGTGATGATCTCCGCATGCGCCGTGTTGGCCCCGCGACCCGGGTAGTCGACGACCACGACATCGCCCGCCCGGAGCTGCTCGACGGCCGTGATCCGCGCGAAATACCGCCGCTGCTGCGGAAGCGCCTCGGCGTTGACGTAGTGCTGCCCGCCGCCTGGCATTCGATAGGTCGGCATCGCCCAGCCGGCCTCGGCCAGCGCATCACCGACGAACTGATTGCACTTGTTGAGTCCGCGGAGCCATTCGAGGCGCGTCTGGTCGGGGCGGCGATTATGCGAGAGGGCGGGGTGCGGGCTGGTGGGCGCCCCCGCCACCGCGTAGTCCGCGCCCAGCTGCTCGGCGCGCGCGAGGGCCGCCATGGCAATCGACCAGCGCTGAGGTCCTGGACCAGCAGAGCGCTCCGGCCGGCTCGCCGGGAGGGGCGAGGACGCAGTCAGCGTCGGAGAGGCTGAGCTCGACGGGGGCGGCCAGCGAGGCCAAGCCGTTGCAGGGGCAAGTGCGGGGGCAAGTGTAGGGGCGATACGCGACGCGCTGGATGGTTCCATTTTTAGCCCTCCCGGGGTTGCGGCGGCAACCCGCAAAGTGGGCCCTTATCGGCTCGACCAGCCTCCGGGTTGCGGCCTCACCGCGCCTCCGCGCGCGCCTCGGCAGCCCCTTGGGTCAGCAGCCCGTTGATCTATCGCTCCTATCGTTAGCGCTGCAGATCGCGCGGATCGACCATCGGCAGGCTGACCGAGCTGATCTCGCTCTGGAGCGCCAGGTCGGGGTCCTCCTCGGCACGCAGCGCCGCCTGCAAATACGACTTGGCCAGCTCGGCCTCGTCGAGAAAGCCGATCACCGTGCGCGCGCGGTCGACCACCGGGATCTCGCGCAGGCCATTGGAGACCAGCCGCTCGGTGGCCCGCCGCAGGTCATCATCTTCGTGCACGTAGACCGGCGGCTGCATGATGTCCGCGGCAACCGCCCAGGGGGCATCGTCGGGGGCACCCGAGAGCACGCGCAGCGCGTCGAGGCTGACCAGACCGACCATGCGCTGCCCCGCATCCACCACGGGGAAGACGTCCTGCCAGCTCGCCTCGCCCACGCGCTGCAGCATCTCAGCGGCCCCGGTCCGCGGCTCGAAGCTGACGAAGGGTCGCCCGCGCGTCATCAGCTCCTTGACGTGACTGCCGTGCAGCACGTCGAGCAGCAGCGCA
The DNA here is from genome assembly GCA_016711215.1 of Pseudomonadota bacterium. Taxonomy (NCBI): domain Bacteria; kingdom Pseudomonadati; phylum Pseudomonadota; species Pseudomonadota bacterium. The sequence continues at coordinate 66,324 of JADJTL010000002.1, forward strand.
TCGCGGTAGACCGGCGACTCGTGCTGCGTCGGCGCCTGCGCCTCGTAGAGGGTCGAACGGCGTAGCGCGATGAAGGCGATGCCCTGCGCCAGCATCAGTGGCACCAGCAGGTCGTAGTTGCCAGCCAGCTCGCAGACCAGCACCAGCGCGCTGAGCGGGACGTGCGCGATGCCGCCATAGCACACCCCCATCCCGACCAGCGCGAAGGCCCCTGGATCGAGGCGTGGATCGGCAAAGAGCAGCCGTGCGGCGCGCCCCACGGCCCCGCCAAAGAGGCCCCCGATCGTCAGCGCTGGGGCGAAGTCGCCCGCGCTGCCACCCGAGCCGATCGTCAGCGCCGCGGCCAGGAGCTTGACCAGCGCCAGCGCGAAGAGCAGCTCGACCGCGCCCCAGCCGGAGGGCAACCATGAGGCGCCGCTGATCGCCACCTGCACGGCACCATAGCCGACGCCCAGCAGCCCAAGCCCCTGCCCGCCCGTGCCGAAGTGGCGGCCCACCACCACGATCAAGGGCGTGCAGAGCGCCCCCAGCGCCACACCACCGACGCCCGGGCGTACCCAGCTTGGCACCGGCAGGGCAGCGAAGAGGCGCCGCGAGCGCTTCAGCGCGGCGGCGAAGGCGGCGGCGAGCAAGGACACGCCGAGGGCGAGCACCCCATAGAGCGGTAGGTGCGCGAGCACGAGGGGGAAGCGCGGTGCGTGGGCGAAGAGCGTCGACTCGCCGAAGATCGAGATCACGACGGAGTAGCCGACCACGCTGGCGAAGATCGCCGGCACCAGCGCGTCGGACTCGAAGCCGTCGCGGTAGAGCACCTCGACCGCCAGCAGCGCGGCGCCGAGCGGCGTGCGGAAGACCGCGGCGATGCCGGCCGCGACGCCAGCCACCAACAACACCCGCCGCTCGCGCGCGGCGGCGTGGAGCAAGCGCCCGATCCACGAGCCGAGCGCGGCGCCGATGTGCATCGTCGGCCCCTCGCGTCCGCCCGCGCCGCCCGTGCCGAGCGTGCAGAGGGAGGCCAGGAGCTTGACGCCGATCACGCGGCGACGAAGCATGCCGCCCTGACGGTGGAAGGCGTCGATCATCGCATCGCCGCCACCACCGCGAGCCTCGGGCGCCAGCCGCGTCAGCAGCCCGCAGGCCAGGCCGCCGAGCGCGGGGAGCATCATCAACAGCCACGGACGAAAGGCGTGCGGCGTGCTCGGCGCGGCGGCCAGGATTTCACCGTGCGCGCGCAGCGGCGCATAGCCGGCGAGCTCCTCGAGCAGCAGCCGCTGCACCAACTCGAGCCCACCGAAGAAGGCCGCGCCGACCAGCCCCGCCGCCAACCCCACGAGCCCGGCCCGCAGCAGCGTCCGTCCGACAAAGCGCAGGTCGAGGGGGGCGGCCCCGGCGAAGATCACGGGCAGCAGCCGACGCCGCCCAGCGTCCCACCAGCCACGCGCCCGCGCGTAGAGTTTCCCGAGCTCCTGACTCATCGCGGGCTGACCCTACTCGCTCCTGATGCTCGCGCGCCAGTGGTCGCGCATTTTTTTGCCCACGGCAGGGATCCGCCGCTGCACTGCGCACCACGCGCGCCACCGCGAGCCACGCGAGCGCCGCAACACGCTCGGGCCGCCCCTTGGCTGCCTCCAGGGCATGCGCCGCGGTCACCTCCCTGCGGTGCGCTGGCAAAGCAGGGTGTCAGCATTTCAGGACCGCGGGTTGGCGTGTGCGCGCAACCGTGGTCCAATGCGCGCCCATGAAGCCAATCACACTCGACGCGACGCCCTCGCACTGCCCTTCCTACGCCATCCCGCGATCCCGCCAGAGGACGCGGGCGCGCGTGAGCCAAGGCACGCGCGCCCGCAGCCCCGCACGTCTGGCGCTCGCGGGCCTCACTGCGATCGTCGCAAGCACGCCCTCCGCCGTGCTCGGCGCCAACTCGCTGCTTCAGCACCTGCCGCAGTCCTTTCTACGGCGCGGGCCGGGCCACCTGGCGCTATGGCAGTGGCTGGCGCTGCCCGTGATATGTCTCGCGGCCTGGGGCGTGGGGTCGCTCCTCAGCCGCCTCAGCCGGCACCTGCTCTCGCGCCTCGCGGGCCGCACCGCGATGGAGTGGGACGATGCCATCGTCGCGCGGCTGGGCGGGCCGCTGACGGTGGCCTGGGCGCTGATCGTGCTCTCCCTTACGCTGCCCTGGCTGGAACTCCCCGTGCCGGCCCAGCGGATTGCCGGCCGCATCATTCGCGCGAGCCTCTTCGTCGACTTCTTCTGGGTGCTCGCGCGCGCGCTCGACGTGGCAGCGCAGCTGATCGGCTCGTCCTCCTGGGCCCAGGACCATCCGGCCTCGCGGTCACTGGTACCGCTCGGCGCGCGCCTCGGTAAGCTCGCTGTCCTGATCACCGCCGTCGTCGCGCTGATCTCGGCGGTGGGTTATCCGGTGGGCAGCCTGCTCGCGGGGCTCGGCATCGGTGGCTTGGCCGTGGCGCTCGCCGGCCAGAAGACGATCGAGAACCTCTTCGGGGCGTTCTCGATCGGCGCCGACCAGCCCTTTCGCCAAGGCGACGTCGTGCGCGTCGAGGACACCTTCGGCACGGTCGAGACCATCGGGCTGCGCTCGACCAAGATCCGTTCGCTCGATCGCACGCTGATCAGCATCCCGAACGGCAGGCTCGCCGAGATGCGCCTCGAGTCGTACTCCGCGCGCGACCGCATGCGCCTCGCCTGCACCGTCGGCCTCGTCTACGGCACCACCCCAGCGCAGCTCCGCGAGGTACTCGCCGGCGTCGAGGCCACGCTGCGCGCGCATCCCAAGATCTGGCCCGACGCGGTGGTCGTCCGGCTGAAGGAGTTCGGCGACTCGGCGCTCTGCATCGAGGTGATGGCCTGGTTCCAGACGCCCGAGTGGTCCGAGTTCCAGCTCATTCGCCAGGAGGTGCTGTTCAGCTTCATGGAGACCGTGCAGCGAGCCGGTACCTCGCTCGCCTTCCCCACGCGTACCGTGCACCTCGTGCAAGAGCCGACGCCCGCCGCGACGTCGGCCGCGACACCGGCCGCGACCCCTGCCGCGACCCCTGCACCGGTGCCTGCGCCACGCCAACAGTCCGTCGACTGATCGCCTTGTGATCGCCTACCGCGCGAGCGACAGCGCCAAGGGGCGGTGGAGTCCCCCGCCGAGCCCAGCGCGAGACGCTAGGGCAGACGCGCGACGAGTTCCTCGGTGACCTGCCACAGGCGCGACGCCAGCGCATCGTCGCCACCGTGGCGGCTCGTCCGCGCCTCGCGGCAGTCGGCGAAATAGCGCCCGCTGACGCCCGTCGCCGCCGGATGCACCGCCACATAACACTGCGTCGCCGCGCCCTGCGCAGCGGTCTTGAGGATCAGCGGCGCTGCTACCGCGAGCACGCCACGCACCAGGGGATTGAGGTGGCGGACGAGGTTGGTGCGAATCACGCCCGGGTGAATCGCGTTCGCCGTGCGCCGCGCCCGCGGGCTGCTCGCCAGGCGGCTAGCCAGCGCGCGCGCGAAGAGCAGGTTCGCCAGCTTGGACTGGCCGTAGGCGGCCCACGGGCGATAGTCGCGCGTTCCTGCGAGGTCGTCGAAGGCGATCCCACCCGGCGGCGCTCCCCGATGCGCGCGGCTGCTGACCATCACCACGCGCCCGTCGTCCGCGAGCTGATCGAGCAACCCCGTCACCAGGATGAAGTGCCCGACGTGGTTGGTAAGAAACTGCAGCTCGAGCCCATGGCGCTGCTCGAGCCGCGGCAGCGCCATGATGCCCGCGTTGGCGATCAGGGCGTCGATCGGGCGCCCGAGCGCCCGCACGGCCTCGACGCAGGCACGCACCGCCGAGGGCTCGGAGAGCTCACAGGCCAGCGTCGTGCACGCGGCGCCCGAGCTCCGCGCGTCGCTCAACGCGCCGCCCGCCTCGGCAACGGCTGCCGCGGCCTTCTCCGCCGTGCGCGCGAGGGCGATCACCGACGCTCCTCGGCCGATCAGCGCGCGCAGCGTCTCCAACCCGAGCCCGCTGTTGCTGCCCGTCAGCAGCACCGTCTTACCGCGCAGGTCGAGCCCGCCGACGACCTCGGCGGCCGTCGAGCGGGCACCGAAGGCGCCCCCCTCCTTGCCGCTCGCCACCGGCGCGCTGCGCTGCTCTGTCGAGGTCATCGTCATCCTGGTGCTGTCGGCACGTGGCCCGGCCGCAGCTCCGGGTGCTCGCGCTCGAGCTGCTGGTAATAGTCGATGATGCGACGCACGTAGCGCCGCTTCTCCTGATAGCTCCCCGGGAAGAAGCTGCGCTTGAAGCCATAGATCACGCAGCGCTTGAGCTCGTGCGGCTTGAGGACGAGGTGGCGCATCGCGCGCTCGATCTCACGCGAGACGGTCGTATTGGAGACGGTGCGGTTGTCGGTGCAGATCGTCGTCGAGAGGCGCGCCTCGGTCATCAGGCGAAAGGGATGGTGCGCCAGATTGCGCAGCCGCGGATTGGTCTGCATGTTCGAAGTTAGACAGATCTCGATCGTGATGCGCCGGTCGGCGATGTACTGGGCCAGGTCGCGCACGTAGCGCTCGCGGTCCTCGATCTCCGGATCGCTGATCGTCGCCGTGTCCATCAGGAACGTGCCGTGGCCGAGGCGGTCGGCGTGGAGGTCGGTGATCGCCTGGAAGATGCTCTCGGGGCCGTAGGCCTCACCAGCGTGCACGGTCTTCATCAGGAAGTACTTATGCGCATATTGATAGGCGGCGATGTGATCCTCGGCCGGATAGCCGACCTCAGGGCCGGCCAGGTCGAAGCCGGTGATCGGGATGCGGTACTCGTCGCGGATCCGCACCGCCGCCTGCGCCAGCTCGAGCGAGGCCAGCGCAAAGACGCGGCGCGGCTCAGAGAAGCCATGCACATTGAGCATGTTGTCGAAGTACTCGCTCTGCCCGCGACCAAAGTAGCGCATCGCGCAGACGACGATCGCGTACTCGAAGGGCGGCTCGAGGCCATCGACGACGGGACGCCGCGCGTTGAATTGTTCCTTGGCGTGCTTGAGTCCGCGATTCACTGACTTGAGCACGTTCTCCATGCTCAGGTGAGCATGCACATGGAGCTGCGGCGCGAAGCGGACCTCCACATAGCGGACGCCCTCGGCCTGATTATCGAGCGCCAGCTCGTAGGCCGCGCGCTCCAGCGCCAGCTCGCTCTGGAGCACCGCCACGGTGTAGCCGAAGCCCTGCAGATACTCTTCCAGGCTCTGGTACTCGTCCTTGAAGACCGTCTGACGCAGGCCCTCGACGCTGTCGGCCGGCAGCTCGATGCGATACTCGCGAGCCAGCTCGAGCAGCGTCTCGATGCGGACCGAACCATCGAGGTGCACATGCAGGTCGGACTTCGGGAGCTTCTCGATCACCTCGCTCGGGATCACGGCGGCTCCTGCTGCGTCGGGACGATCGCGTTGACGTGCGCGGATCGTAGCCCCATGCCCTCGCCTTGTCACGGCCGCAGCCGCAACAGGCCGCAGCCGCAACAGGCCGCAGGCGCGCCCGGCCGGCGCCGCGCCCGCTGCCGCGCCGGAACTGGCGCCAACGCGACGGATCACCGATGATGGACGGCACTGAGTCGGCAATGGCAATCCGAGGCAAATCACCCCGATCCCCCGGTTCGACCGGCCAGGGCAGCGGACGCGAGCCGTCGCCCAGCCGCTCGAGCGTCGGCCCGTTGAGCGCCGTGCCCACAGTGATTGGCGAGCTCGACGACGTCGAAGATCGAGACCACGAGGCCGAGGACGCGCCCTTCGAGGATGCGCCCGAGGAGGAGGCCTTCGCGGCGCTCGAGCGGCCCACGCCGGCCCCGGAGAACGCGCTGGACGCCTCCAGCGGGCTCGACCCTGTGACGATGTACATGCGACAGCTCAAGGCTGTCCCGCTGCTGACGCGGGAGGCCGAGGTGGAGGCTGCCCAGCGGCTGGAGGCCGCGCGCCGCGATCTGCTCGGTGCTGCCTTGGAGACGGCGGTGCTGGTCGACGAGCTGAAGCAGCTCGCCAGTCGGCTGCGCAGCGGCGGGAGCCGCCGGCGGGGGCGCGCCAAGCCCCTCGAGGCGCTCGAGGAGCCGAGCGAAGAGAGCGGCGAGCCGGCAGAGCACCGCGAACGGCTGCTGGGCATCATCGACGAGCTGGCGCCGCTCGACCACCGCCACCACGATCTGCAGCTCGAGCACGCCCGCCTGCCCCTCGACGACACGACGCGCCGACAGGCGCTCGAGGCGGCGCTGGTGGCGCTTCGCCAACAGATGCTCGACCGGATCATGACCATCGAGCTGCCCGAGGCGGTGTGGACCAACGTCACGCGGCGCATCTCGGCGCTGGTGCACCGCGTCCGGCTGGCGCGCGAGGACATCAAGCGCATCGAGGGACGCGCGCAGCTCACGGTCGCTCAGCTACGCAAGCTGCTGCGCGAGCGCCGGCGCAATCCGGCCGCGATCGGGCTGCACGCGATCGCCACGGCCGAGCTGCCCCTGCAGTCGCTGGCGACCCGCGAGTTCATGGTCGGACACGAGGTCACGGACGCCGAGCTGCAGATCTTCGCGCAGCGGCTGCGCAATGCCCAACGCCGCCTGCGGGCGGTAGAGAAGCGCGCACGACTCGATGGACCACGCCTGATCACGGTCCAGCGCCAGATGGTCGACGCCGAGCGCCGGGCGCAGCGCGCCAAGGACGGCCTGGTGCTGGCCAACCAGCGCCTGGTGGTCCATGTCGCCGGCCGCTACGCCAATCGCGGGCTCGCCTTCCTCGAGCTGGTGCAGGAGGGCAACCTGGGCCTGATGCGAGCCGTCGAGAAGTTCGACTGGCGACGCGGCTACAAGTTCTCGACCTACGGCACCTGGTGGATTCGCCACGCTATCTCGCGCGCGATCGCCAACCAGACGCGAACGATCCGCCTGCCGGTCCATATCCGCGACGCGATTCGCAAGCTGCTGCGCGAGAGCCAACGGCTCGTCCTCGAGACCGGTCGCGAGCCGACGATGGAGGAGCTGGCGGAGCGCCTGGACCTGGCCTTGCCGCGGGTCGTCGAGATCATGGAGGCCTCGCGCAAGACGCTGCGCTGGGAGCTACCTGTTGGCGAGGAGGGCGAGTCGGAGCTCGGCAGCCTGCTGGCGGATAGCGACGCGCCCTCTCCCTTCGACGAGGTCAGCGACCGCACCGAGTGGCAGCAGCTGATCGCCGGGCTCGATCGCCTGCGTGACCGCGAACGCGACGTGCTATCGCGGCGCTTCGGCCTCGGCGGCAAGGAAGCCCAGACCCTCGAGGAGGTCGGCCGCGATCTCGGCATCACCCGCGAGCGCGTGCGACAGCTCCAGGTCCGCGCCCTGCGGCGGCTGCGGTCCGCCGTGCTCGGCCATGCGCCATTGTTGGAGGGCGCAGAGGGCGAGGAGGACGGGTGAGCACGAGGGCGAGGGCGGCGCTGCGCTGCTCAGGCGACGAACGCTGATTCCCACTGCGGCTGCACCCGCGCCGTGGCGCGCTGACGGCGCTCTTCGACGAAGTGGGTCAACTCGCGCTGGGCCTTGTCGAAGGCAACGCCCACCGCACGCGCCATGCTGACCTGGCGGTGATCTTCCGGCGGCTGCCGACTGGCCACCACTTCAGCGCCGGGCAGCTCGACGGCGACGCGCACATGGTACTGCCGCCCTTTCTGTTGATGACGGTGCGGCACCTCGACCAGCACCTGAACGCCGACGATACGATCCGACAATCGGGCGAGCTTCTCCACCCGACGCTCGATCAGCTGCTCCACGCGCGGCCCGGGCCGCGTCTCGCGATAGGTCACTTGAACCGGTACGTTGGCCAATGCGCACCTCCTTGTGCCGTCCATTCCTGTTTCCACCCGCTCGCCAACCCCGCGAAGCCGATAACCCGATCGGCAGCTTGGCCGGCCAACGGCGCCATCCAGTGGCGACGCTGGTGAGCAAGAGGCGTTCCGTTTCGGTGCCGCGCCGACGGTGGCGCTCTGCAAGACCTGAAGACCCTCGATTTCAGACGCGGATCCCTCAGCGACCGGCGTCGCGGCGCTGGGCCCTCGTCGGCACTTGTCTGCCTCAGCCCGCTGCCGAGACCGACAAGCGTGTCGTTCTGCGCCACCGTAGGTTCGTCACGCACGCACACGCTGCGCCCACTGGCCCCTGGCCGGCAACGGTAGCCTGCGGATTTCACCGCGCTTCCAGCCAGTCTCTGCGCGAGAGCAGGGCCTCGTGGGGCAGCCTGCCCTGGGGTGGCCGGATGACCCGGAAACAGACTGAAGGGCCAAGAGCTCGGGCCGCAGCTCGTTTCGAAGCTCGTTTCGCAGCGGGTGCCGCAGCGGGTGCCGCAGTGGGGGCCGCAGTGGGTGCCGCAGTCGACCGCCGCCAAATCGCCGTGCTACGTTCGGCGCAAGCTCGCCGCAGAGGAGGTTCGCATGCCGAACGCATGGCCCGCGGCAGGCCCGCTTGCCGAGAGCAGCGGCAGATGAAGATCCGTCGCAGCCCGGACGCCGAGACTCGCACCCGCCGCCCGGCCGTCGCCGGTGTGCTGCGACCGCGCCAACGCGCGATATGGCGCCGGGAGCTCGTGCAGCAGGGCTGCCTGGTCGAGCTGGCGCGCGCGGCGCTTGAAGGACTCGAGCTGCAGCCGCTGCTCCACGAGGCGAGCCAGCGCTTTGCCGTCGGGCTCGGGGTGGATCTGGCGGGGATCTGGACGCTCGACGACAGCGCCCACGAGCTCGTCCTCACCGCGGCTACCGGCTGGCCCGATGCGGCGGTCGGCAGCCACCGCATTCCGCTTTCGAGCGGCTCGCACCTGGCGCTGGCGGCGGCCTGCGCCACGCCCCATGCGCTGGCGGCCGAGGACCTCGCCGCGAGCGTGGAGGCCGGCGACACCGCCCTGCTGGTCGAGCCCGGCGCGCGCAGCGCCGTGGCCGTGGTGATCCACCAGCGCGGCAAGCCCTTCGGATTGCTGGCAGCGCACAGCCGGCGGCGCCGCCGCTTCCCCGAGGCCGAGCTGCGCTTCGCCGAGACGACGGCAGAGTTGATCGGCGTCGCGCTCGGCTGGCGCCACCGGCAGGACGCCCTGCGGGATTGGCAGCGCAGCCTCCTCGGCGGCGTCGTCAGCGACCTCGTCGAGCGGCGCGCGATGGCCGCGGCGCTCGCGCGAGCGGAGGCGCGCAACCGAGCGCTGCAGCAAGCCCACGACGAGCTGGAGCGAGTCGCCGTCGCCGGTGAGCTCGCGGGCATCATGGCCCACGAGGTTCGCACCCCCCTCAACGCGCTGTCGATCAACGCCCAGCTCGCCGAACGCGCGCTGCGACGGGGGGGCGTCGACGAGACCGGTCGCGCGCTCGAGCTGCTGGGCACGCTGCGCGGCGAGATCGAGCGCATCAACGGCTTGCTGCACGAGTACCTGCAGGTCTTGCGGCGGCCGGCAGGACATCCGCCACGGCGCTTCTCGCTGCCGCAGGCGCTGCGTGACGCGCTGCGCTTCGTCGAGCCCAAGGCCCGCGATTGCCAGGTCAAGCTCGAGCTGACGCTGGCGGCGGACGTCGAGGAGCTGTTGGGGGATGAGGCGCGGCTGCGCCAGGTCTTGCTCAACATCGTGCTCAACGCGATCCAGGCGATGCCGCGCGGCGGCACAGTCGAGCTGAGCACCGCGCGCGTCGGGGATCACGCGCAGCTCATCATTCGCGACACCGGCCCGGGGATCGGCTCGGAGGCGATCAAGCGCATCTTCCAGCCCTTCGTCACCACCAAGGATCAGGGCACAGGCCTCGGCCTGGCGATCTGCAGTCGTCTGGTGCGAGAAATGGGCGGTACAATCGTCGTCGCCTCGCCGCCGGGAGAGGGGGCCTGCTTCGAGATCCGGCTGCCGCTCGACGGTCCGCCGGCAGCCGCGGGCGCCGGCCGCCAGCAACCCGACGGCATGACCGCGGAAGATTGAGCACCACCGAGGGGGCGCAGACATGGCAGAGCGAACGAGCAATCCGGGCGGCGCGCCCGAGGTCGTCGCGGCCACAGCGGAGGCGACGGTCTATGCGCGGATCCGGCGGGCGGCGGGCCAGCGCGTCGCGGAGATCATGACCACCGAGGTCGTCACCATCGACGCCGCGACCGACCTCGCGCGGGCGGACGCACTGATGCGACTGGGTCGCTTTCGGCACCTACCCGTCGTCCAGGACGGACACCTCGTCGGCCTGGTCACGCATCGCGACCTGCTGCGCACGATGGCTGACGCCTTCCGCGACTTCGCCGGCCCCGAGCGCGCCTGGCTCGGGGCGCACCGTGTGGCACAATCGCTGCGTGCCGAGCAGATCATGGCCCGCACCGTCTTGACGATCCATCCCGACGCAACGGTGTTGCAGGCGGCCCACCTTTTGCGGCACAACAAGTTCGGTTGTTTGCCGGTGCTGGCCGATGGTCGACTGCTTGGTATCGTCACCGAGGCGGATTTCCTCGGCCTGGCGATCACGGCCCTCGGCGAAGCGCCCGCGGACGAACCCACGGAGGCCTCGTATGCACGTTGAACAGCTCGTTCTGCGGCGCGTGATGCAGTGGGAGGAGCAGGCGAAGCGCGAGCCACACCTGGGCGCCGTCGCGCAGCAGCCGGTGATCACGATCTCGCGTAGCTGCGCCGCGCGCGGACGCGAGGTGGGCCAACGGGTCGCGCAACGCCTGGGGCTCAATCTCTACGATCGCGAGCTGGTCGAGCAGATCGCCGAGCATGCTCAGGTGCGCGAGAAGGTCGTTGAGTCGCTCGACGACCGGCTCCGCGATCGCATCTCGAACTGGGTCGGTGAGCAATTCGAGCGCTGTCACTTCAGCTATAGCGACTACCTGCGCAACCTCTCGCGCGTAGTGCTGACGATCGCCGAGCAGGAGCGCGCGGTGATCGTCGGCCGGGGTGCGCATTTCATGTTGCGGCCCGAACGCACGCTGCGGGTGCGCCTCGACGCCCCGCTCGAGCGACGGATCGAGCATCTAATCGCGGAACGCGGTATGAGCGAACGTGAGGCGCGCGCGGAGGTGCTGCGGGTCGACGCCGATCGCGCCGCCTTCGTGCGCCGCCACTTCGCCCAGGACGTCGCCGACAGCAACCACTACGACCTGTTGCTCAACACCGCGGCGCTGGAGGAGGACCTCTGCGCCGACCTGGTGGCGGAGGCCTTCCGGCGCCGCTTCGGCGGCTGAGGGCCCGCCCCGGAGCCTGCGCTCAGCGAACTTCTACAGCGGCGAGCGTCCAAACCGGCAAACTTCTACAGCGGCAAACTTCTTAACCGATAGGCGCTTCCCTCGGGCAAGCAGCCCTTGCAGCGGGGCGCGCGTGGCGCGCCGAGGATGGCTCATGGCTCAACCCTACGTCTTCACCATTCAAGACCTGTCCAAGATCGTGCCGCCCAAGCAGCAGATCTTGAGCAACATCTCGCTCTCCTTCCTGCCCGGCGCGAAGATCGGCGTGATCGGCCCCAACGGCTCGGGAAAGAGCACGCTGCTGCGCATCATCGCGGGCGTCGACAAGGAGTTCAATGGCGAGGCCTGGCCTGCCAAGGGCATCACGATCGGCTTCCTGCAGCAGGAGCCCCAGCTCGACTCGGCCAAGGACGTGCGCGGCAACGTCGAGGAGGCCGTCAGCGCGGTGCGCGACCTGCTCAATCGCTTTGAGCAGGTGAGCATGGCGCTCGGCGAGACCAGCGATGAGGCAGCGCTCGACAAGCTGCTGGCGGAGCAAGGGCGGCTCCAAGACGCGATCGAGGCCAGCGACGGCTGGGAGCTCGACCGCCGGCTCGAGATCGCGATGGACGCCTTGCGGCTGCCGCCGGGCGACGCCGCCGTCGACACGCTCTCGGGCGGCGAGCGCCGACGCGTGGCGCTCTGCCGCATCTTGCTCAGCCGACCTGACCTGCTGCTGCTCGATGAGCCGACCAACCACCTCGACGCCGAGTCGGTGGCCTGGCTGGTGCGTCACCTCGGCGAGTACCCGGGGACGGTGATCGCCGTCACCCACGATCGCTACTTCCTCGACGACGTCGCCGGCTGGATTCTCGAGCTCGACCGCGGACGCGGTTACCCCTTCAAGGGCAACTACACGGCCTGGCTCGAGCAGAAGGAGAAGCGGCTGGCGCAGGAGGAGAAGCAGCAGCAGGGGCGGCTGCGCGTGCTGGCACGCGAGCTGGAGTGGGTGCGGGCGAGCCCGCGCGCGCGCCAGGCCAAGAGCAAGGCGCGCCTGGCGCAATACGAGGACCTGCGGCGCGACGCCGAGAACTTCGAGGGGCGCGATCCGGCGGTGGAGATCAGCTTCCCCCCGGGCCAGCGCCTCGGCGAGGACGTGCTGGTCGTCAAGGGCCTGCGCAAGGGTTACGGCGACCGGCTGCTGCTCGACAACGTCGACCTGCGTCTGCCGCGCGGCGGCATCGTCGGGGTCGTGGGTCCGAACGGCGCCGGCAAGACGACGCTCTTCAAGCTGATCGCTGGCCTCGAGCAGCCCGACGCCGGCACGCTCAAGCTCGGCGAGACGGTGCAGCTCGCCTACGTCGACCAATCGCGTGACGCCCTCGACGGCGACAAGACCGTCTGGGAGGAGATCTCCGACGGGCAGGAGGTAATCGAGCTCGGCAAGCGCCAGATCAGCTCGCGGGCCTACGCCAGCGGCTTCAACTTCCGCGGCTCGGACCAGCAGAAGCGCGTGTGCGAGCTCTCGGGGGGCGAGCGCAACCGCGTGCACCTGGCCAAGCTGCTGCGGCGTGGCGCCAACTTCCTGCTGCTCGACGAGCCGAGCAACGACCTCGATGTCGAAACGCTGCGCGCGCTGGAGGATGCCGTGCTGCGCTTCCCCGGCTGCGTGATGGTGATCAGCCACGACCGCTGGTTTCTTGATCGCGTGGCGACCCACATACTCGCCTTCGAGGATGACGGGCAGATCGTCTTCCTGACCGGGAATTACCAGGACTACGACGCCGACCGCCATGCGCGCCTCGGCGCCGCGGCCGACCAGCCGCATCGCCTGCGCCACCGGCGCCTGACGCGTTAGCGGTCCGCGCGCTGGAGGTGGCGGCGCGCACGCAGCGCGCTCAACTCAAAGGCCCGCGCTGCCGCCGAGGGCGTCACAGCCGCCCGTGAAGCCCTTGGCGCTGAAGGGCACCGTGGCCTCACCGCTGAGGTTGCGGGACCGGGCCGCGATCGTCAGCGTATGCGCGCCGGCGCGCTTGGGGCTGCAGTAAGAGAGCGTGTAATAGCTGGCCGCCGCGCGCGCCAGCCGCTGCCCGATGGCGCGAAAGGCGCCCCCGAGCTGCTCCCCCTCCAGGGCCGTGGCGAAGCCATCGGGGCCCAGGGCGCTCAGCTCGGCGCTGTCGATCTCGTCGCCAAGGCCGATCGAGAAGAACGAGTAGCCGGGCGGCCGACGCCGCATCGTGGCGACCGCCTGGCTGGCCTGCGAGGCGGTGCTGAGCCCCGCACGATCGGTGCCGTCCGTGAAGAGCACCAGGAAGCCCGCGCTCTCGTCGGAGGTTGCCATTAGCTGCCGGCGCACATCGAGCACCTCTATCCCCTGCAGCACGGCGCCGTAGAGGTTGGTCGAGGCATCGACGACGTTATAACCGCCGAGCCGGTCCACCGCCGCCCGCAAGCTGTCCTTGCTATAGGTGAAGTCCTGCCGACGCTGGAGCGTGGTGCGACCGTCGAACGAGTAGATCGCCGCCTCGCTCTCCTCGGGCAGCTCATTGATCAGGGCCTGCGCGGCATCCTGCAGCGCGTCGATATGGCCGACGACGCTGCCGCTGAGGTCGAGCAAGAGCGCGGTGAAGAAGTCGAACTGCCGCGGCGCGGGGACGAGCCGATGGTCGCTCTCGCTCGACGAGAGCGGCTGCCCATCCTCACTGATCGTGAAGTCGAGCTCGTCGAGGCCGTCGACGGGCTCACCGGCCGTGGTCAGCACCTGGAGCTTCAACACCACCCGGCTCGGGCTCTCGGTGATCGGCTTGCCCGAGAAGCGCACCACCAGCCCACTGGCGGCGGCGCCGTCGCCCACGCCCCCGTCTACCGCCGCCGGCGGCAGCCCATGAAAGGGATTCTCGCCGCAGGCTGCCAGCACCAGCAGCGCGCCGAGCGCCGAGCGCCGGCGCGGCGCCTGGCAAGCCCAGTCGCCGGCAGGAACGCGTCGCGGGGAAAACGGAGCCAACCGCGCAACTCGGCGGGACGTCATGGCGATCTCCTCAACTGGGGCCCAAATCCGACGGCCCTGGCCCGACGCCAGGGGCGGGTGGAAGGACCAGCCAGGCCCCGCCCATGCAACTCGCGGGCCGATGCCTCGAGCGGCGCGCCGCGCTGCGCCAGCTCAGCGGCGCAGGTGGCCGTCGCCGCGCACGAGGTACTTGTAGGTCGTGAGCTCAGGCAATCCCATCGGCCCGCGAGCGTGGAGCTTGTCGGTGCTGATGCCGATCTCGGCGCCCATGCCGAACTCGCCGCCGTCGGTGAAGCGCGTCGAGGCGTTGACGTAGACCGCCGCCGAATCGACCTCCCGCAAGAAGCGCTCCTGCGCTCCTGCGTCGCGCGCGACAATCGCGTCCGAATGCTGCGAGCCATAGCGCGCGATGTGATCGATCGCCGCGTCGAGGTCGGGCAAGACGCGCACCGCGAGGATCAGCTCGAGGTATTCCTCGTGCCAGTCCTGCTCCGTCGCCGGCGTCATCGCGGGCACGAGCTGCCGCGCGGGTTCATCGCCCCGCAGCTCGACGCCGAGGCTGAGCAAGCGCGCGGCGAGCCGAGGCAAGAAGGCCGGGGCGATGTCGCGATGCACCAACAGGGTCTCCAGCGCGTTGCAGACGCCGGGACGCTGGCACTTGGCGTTCTCGACGATCGCCAGCGCCATCTCGAGGTCGGCGCTGCGATCGACGTAGACGTGGCAGACGCCCTTGTAGTGCTTGATCACCGGGACGCGCGCCTGCTCCGTCACCGCGCGGATCAGCCCCTCGCCACCGCGCGGAATCACCAGGTCGACGCGACCGACGAGCTGCACCAGCTCGCGCACCGCGTCGCGGTCGGTGGTGGCCACGAGCTGCAGCGCCCCGGCCGGCAGGCCGGCGGCCTCACCCCCGCTGACCAACGCCGCGCCGATCGCGCGATTGGAGTGCTGAGCCTCCGACCCGCCGCGCAGGATCACGGCGTTGCCGGCCTTGATGCAGAGCACCGCCGCATCGGCCGTGACGTTGGGTCGCGCCTCGTAGATGATCCCGATCACGCCGATCGGCACGCGCACCTTGTCGATCTGCAGCCCATCGGCGCGTCGCTGACGATCGAGCCGCTCGCCCACCGGATCGGGCAGCGCGATCACCTGCCGGATGCCAGCGATCATCGCGTCGATGCGCGCATCCGTCAGCGCCAGCCGATCGAGCAGCGCGCCGCTGAGCCCGCGCTCGCGGCCCGCCGCGAGGTCACGCGCGTTGGCGGCCAGCAACGCGGCCCGTTGTTCCTCGAGCGCGCGCGCCATCCCCTCCAGCATCGCGTTCTTCGCGGCGCTCGAGCAGGCGGCCAGGCGGCGCGACCCGGCAAGCGCGCGATCCCCCAACGCCACCATTTCCTCGTGCAAGCTCATGGCTACCCCGTCGCGCCTGCGGCGCTCGCGCCTCCCGCGCCCACCACCATGTTGTCGCGGTGGATCACCTCATCGGTCGGTCTCGCGCCGAGCACGCTGGCGATCTCGGCCGTGCGCCGGCCCTGGATCTGCGCCAGCTCGACGCTGGTGTATTCCACCAGCCCGCGAGCGATCGCCTGCCCGGCGAGCGTCTTGACCGTGACCATCGCGCCGGCCGCGAAGCTGCCTTCGACCGCGCGCAGGCCGATCGGCAGCAGGCTCTTACCGCGCTCGACGATCGCGCGCGCCGCGCCATCGTCGACCACCAGCGCGCCCTGCGGCCGCTGAAAGAAGGCGATCCAGCGCTTCTTGCTGGCGAGGCCGCGCTGGCGCCCGTCGACGGTCGCGGCGGGCGTCCCGATCAGCGTGCCGACATCCTCACCGCGAAACAAGCGCGCCAGCGTGTCGCCGCGCCGCCCATCGGCGATCACCGCCGACCCGCCGACGTCGACGACGGCCTGCGCGGCGGCGAGCTTCGTCGCCATACCGCCGGTCGAGAGCGGGCTCCCCTTGCCCCAGGCCAACGCCAGCGCTTGCTCGGAGACACGCGCCAGATGGGGCACCCGTCGCGTGCGCGCCGACCCGGGCGCCGAGGGCGCGCGCAGCCCGTCGGTCGAGCTGAGCAGCACCAGCAGCGAGGCATCGACCAGCATCGTCACCAGCGCGGCGAGCTGATCGTTGTCGCCGAGCTTGATCTCGTCGACCGCCACCACGTCGTTTTCGTTGACCACCGGCACGATGCCGTGGCGCAGCAGGGTCATCATCGTGTTGCGCGCATTGAGGTGGCGCTGGCGATGCCGCAGGTCGTCATGCGTGAGCAGCACCTGTCCGACCAGGCAGCCGCACTTGGCGAAGAGCCGATCGTAGCGCGCCATCAGGCGGCTCTGACCGACGGCCGCGGCCATCTGCAGCTCCGGCACGCGCTGCGGCCGACGGGGCAGGCGCAGCGCCTCGACCCCGGCGCCGATCGCCCCCGAGGACACCAAGATGACCTGGCGCCCCGCGGCCCGCAGCGCGGCGAGCTGCTCGACCAACGCCCCGATCCGCCGCTCGTCCGGCCGCCCCGAGCGCTGCACCAGCACCCGCGTCCCAACCTTGATCACCACCCGCTGCGCACGGACCAACGCCTGCCGCTGCTCACTGACGGTCGTCATCGCGCGCCGGATATACCACAGGCCCCCGCCGCCCGGGGACGGCTGGCGCAGGGGTCGCGCGAAGGCAACGGGCGAGTGCTCTGCTGCCGCCGATGGGAGCTTCCTGGCAGCGCGGGTGACCGGCGATGAGCACTGAGGTCCTGCCACCTACGGGCGCGCGAAGATCGCCGCCAACGCTTGAGCGTCGTAGCCGCACTCATAGGGGCTTGGGTCGTGAGCTTCGAGCGCCGGATCAGCCCAGTTGCGCAGCGCCAGAAAGGTCGCGTCGTCTGGGTCGGCAGTCCTCAGGGCTGCCGGCACGCCCAGGCGGTCGAGCGCCGCCGTGCTGCCTTCGCAGAGCAGGTAGAAGGCGGTACGCGCCAGCAGGAAGGCCGTCAGGCTGGACCCCGCGAGTGCCATGCACCCCGGCTCGAAAATCTGTCCGATCTCCACGATCGGCTGGGGAAACTGCGGCGCGGCGCTGGCGGGCATCCAGAGCCCGAAGGGATTCCCGCAACCGTCGCCGCCGAAGACCAAGACCTCGTCTGGAATTGGCCACTGGTATTGGCGGAGCTGCGCGGAACTGGCCTCGAGCGATAACCCGTCGGGCGCGGAGAGGGGATAGTAGGAGAGATTGCCGCCCACCAATCCGGCGCCATCGCTGAAGAGGTAGAGCGCACGGAGCTCCGCCGGCAGCGTGTAGTCGAGCGCCCTCTCGACCGCGGCGAGCGCATCCGTTGACGCCGGCGCCCTCAACTCATGGAGTGCCGGCGCAAGCTGCCACGCTTCAATCAGTCGCTTGAGGTCCATTGAGCGCGCCCTGACCTGCTAAGAGCCTCGAAGAACTGTCAGCCCAACGTGAGCACTGCGACCGCGTCAACCCTCCAGTGCGCTCGGTGCGCTCGGCGGGCCGCCAAGGAGGTCCCGCGCGCCGCCCCGTCATGGCGTCGCGCCACCTCGCACCCCACGCGCCGCGACTCGCGGATCCGTCGACCCATCAGCGCAGGACCGGCATGACGTCACGGATCAGCGCTTCGGAGGCGGTTGCGAACACCGGTTTGGCGTGCCTGGCGTGCCTGATCCTCGAGGTAGAGCGCCTCGACCTGCCTGCGCGCCCACGGGGTCCTGCGCAGGAAGGTCAGGCTGGACTTGAGGCTTGGCTCGTAGGCGAAACAGCGGATGTTGATGCGGCTGGCCAGGTCCTCCCAGCCGCGCCGCGCCACCAACGCCTCGAGCATCACCTTCAGGGTGATGCCATGCAGCGGATTCTTGGGCTGCTCGCCTTGCATCGCTATACGAGGGTCGCGCGAAAGCGCTTCTTCTTAATCCGACCCGCGTTCAAGGCCTTGGTCGCCGCGCGACCGACCTCCCGCGCGACCGCCACGAAGGTCAGTCGATCGTGCAGCTCGATCCTGCCGACCTCGGCCGCCGAGAGCCCCCCGGCTGCGCCCGTCAGCGCGCCGAGGATATCGCCTGGGCGGAGCTTATCCTTGCGTCCCCCCGCAAGCAGAATGGTCTGCATCCGGGCCGGGCCCGCGAAGGCCTCAGCGAGCACGGACAGGGCCCCTGCGCCGGACGGCGGGGCGGGAAGCGCCTCGAGCCTTCTTCCCCTCAGCGCTTCGATGGCCCTCAGCCGTTCACCATCGCTCCGGGTCGACAAGGAGATCGCCAGCCCCGGGCGGCCGGCGCGCCCCGTCCGACCGACGCGGTGGACGTAGGTCACCGCCTGCATCGGCAGCTCGAAGTTGATCACCAGGTCGAGACCCTCGACATCGAGCCCGCGGCCCGCGACGTCAGTGGCCACCAGCAGGCGCAGGCTCTGGTTGCGAAAGCGAGCCAGCACCTGGTCGCGATGGAATTGGTCGAGGTCGCCGTGAAGACCCTCCGCGGCGGCGCCGGAGCGGCGCAGCGCCTCCGTCAACGTCGCAACGGTCGCCTTGAAGTTGCAGAAGATCAGCGCCGATTCGTGGGGCTGCTGACCAAGCACCCAATACAACGCATGCAACTTGTCCGCAGGCTCGGCGCAGACCTTCAACTCGCGCAGCTCCGCCAGACCGTCTGTGGGATCGTCGACGCTCACGCGGACCGCGTCGTGCTGATGCGCTCGGCTCACCGTCTCGATCGTCGGCGGGAAGGTCGCCGAGAAGAGCGCCGTCTGCCTGGTCTTCGGGAGGGCGCGGAGGATCTGCTCCATCTCTTCCTCGAAGCCCATCTCCAGCATGCGGTCGGCCTCGTCGAGCACCACCGTACGCAGTGCAGGCGCCTCCAGCGTGCGCCGATGCAGATGGTCAACCAGGCGTCCCGGCGTGCCCACGGCGATGTGAATGCCGAGCCTCAGCGCGGCGACCTGGGGACGCAGGGGCTCGCCGCCAGCCAAGGTCAGCACCTGGAGCCCCTCGTGCTTGCGCCCGAGCTTGCGCAACTCGCGCGCTACCTGGGCGCAGAGCTCACGCGTTGGGCAGATGACCAGCGCTTGCAAGGCGCGCGGCTCGAGCCGCAGGGTCTGCAAAATGGGCAGGCCGAAGGCCAGGGTCTTGCCGCTGCCGGTCCTCGACTGGCCGATGAGGTCCCGGCCTGCCAGGAGGATCGGGATGCTGCTCAGCTGTATTGGCGTCGGCCCTTCGTAGCCGAGCTCCTTGACGACGGCGAGGAGCGCCGGCGAGAGGGCGAGCGACGAAAACTCGGCGGAGAGCAGCGGAACGCACGGCTCGGCGGCGGCGTCCATCCAGGCTAGCCTTCGAGCCTTCCGACCGTCGGCAGTCCGTCCATCGATGACTCCCTTCGCGAGGCAGAGCACTGCAGTCCGAAATCTGCGTCCGCGGAAGGCACCCAAGGCAGCATGACGCCTACGCTTCGGCTCCTGGACCTCGCGCCGCAGCGCCGCAGTCGCTCGGTCCGCCAGCTGTCAACGGGCTGCCCACGCGATCAACGGGCTGCTAACGCCGCGGAGCGGCGGGCTCGAAATCGAGCAGCTCGACCACGGTGGTAGCCTCGAGCGCGCGATCGATCCAGGCATCGAGTAGCGGGAGGTTCGTACAGTCGAGCATCCGCGCGCGCTGGTCCTCGCTGATCGCCAGCCCGCGCGCGGCCAGTATCCGCAGTAGCGCTTGCGCTTCGCCCTCGGCCTTGCCCTTGGCCTCGCCCTCGGCCTTGCCCTTGGCCTCGCCCTCGGCCTTGCCCTGCGCGAGGTAGCGCTTGGCGAAGTCACTCTGATAGGTGTAGCCGCCGCTTTGCATCAGCTCCTCCAGTTGGCAGCGCAGCGCAGCGCCCGCGGCGCGCCAGACGACGTCGCAATATAGCATGCTGCGATCGTGCTCCAGGCCGGCTGCGGCCTCGAGCGCAGCGAGCACGACGGGGAGGCCGTTGGGCCTTTCGCCGTGGGCGGGGGCCGAGAGCACGGCCAGCTCAGGGGCAGCGCGGGCGGACGCCGCGTCCGTTACGAAGGGAATGCGTTCTGGACCGAGGACGAAGGCTTCGAAGATCGACGCCCCGGGCCCGAGGGAAACCGGCCGTCGCGCCCAGCGCGCCACCACCTCGGCGCCCGTCTTCCGCTGTTGCGGCCTGGCGGGGTTCCTGGCGGCGAGCTGGCGCCCTCCGTTGCGCACTTCGCCGCTGGCGGCTGCTGCTCGGCCGCGAGCCCGACGCGGCGGGGGCCTGGCGCGGCTGGTCGCTCCTCGGCTATGTTGCGCCAGCGATGCCGACGCTGAATCCGCTGCTGAGCTCGCTGGCTGCCTATCCTGCCGAGGCGCTGCATGCCGAGAAGCGCGCGCTCGTGGCGGCGGGGCGCGAGGTCTTCGACTTCTCTGTCGGCGACCCGCTCGAGCCCACCGATCCGCGCATCGTGGCGGCCTTGCGCGACGCCGTGCCGGCGGTCAGCCAATATCCGACGATCGCCGGCGAGGACGACTTCCGCGCGGCCTGCGCCGAGTGGGTCGCCCGACGCTTCGGCGTCGCGCTCGACCCCGCACGCGAGCTGCTGCCCAGCGCGGGCTCGAAGGAGGCGATCTTTCACCTCCCGCTGGCCTTCCTCGACCCGCAGGGACCGCGGCGCCGCGTGCTCTTCGGCACGCCGGCCTACCCCGTCTATGAGCGTGGCGCACGCTTCGCGGGCGGCGAGCCCTGGGCGGTCGAGCTGCGCGCCGAGCGCGGCTATCGCCTCGATCCCTGGGCGCTGCCCGCGGCTGCCCTCGCCGAGACCGCCCTGGTGTGGATCAACTACCCGCACAATCCGACGGGCGCGACGGTCGACCGGGACTATCTGGCGCGGCTGGCGGCGTTCTGCCGGCGCCACGACATCCTGCTCTGCAGCGACGAGTGCTACGTCGACCTCTACCTCGACGGTGAACCACCGCCCTCGCTGCTCGAGGTCGCCCGCGAGGGCGTGCTGGTCTTCCACTCGCTCTCCAAGCGCTCGGGGATGACGGGCTATCGCGCCGGCTTCATCGCCGGTGATCCGCCGCTGATCGCGGCGCTGCGCCGCGCGCGCGCCAACTTTGGCGTGGCCAGCTCGACGATGGTGCAGGCCGCGGCCGCCTCGGCCTGGCGCGACGACGCCCACGTCGCCACGCGCCGCGCGATCTTTCGCCGCAAACGCGAGCTCTTCACGCGCTTCTTCGCCGAGGTCGGCCTGGTCTGCGCGCCCTGCACCGCGACCTTCTACCTCTGGTTACGCACGCCCCTCGATCGCGACCCGCGGGGCTACGCCGCTGAGCTCGCCGAGGGCGCCGGGCTCCTCGTCAGCCCCGCACCCAACCTCGGGGTGGACCAGCCCTACGTGCGCTTGGCGCTGGTGCCGACCGAAACTGACTGCGCCCGCGCCATCGCCTGTTGGCGCGCGCTGATCACCAGGAGCGCCTCCCATGACTGAGCCAAACCCCACCGACAGCGACCTCACCGCCCTCGAGCGCGCGATCACCGAGCTGGCCCTGCGACCCGAGCTGCTCGACGAGCCCGGGCGCGCCGAGCCCGTCCACGCGACGATCGCCGCGCTCGACGCCGGTCGACTGCGCGTCGCCGAGCCAGGCGAGGGCGACTGGGTCGTCAACATCTGGGTCAAGCAAGCCATCCTGCTCTACTTCCGCCTGGCGCCGATGCGGCTGATGGAGCTCGGGCCCTTCGAGTTCCACGACAAGATCCCCCTCAAGCGCGGGCTCGACCAGCTCGGCGTACGCATCGTGCCGCCGGGGACGGCGCGCTACGGCAGCTTCCTCGCGCGCGGCGTGGTGTTGATGCCGGGCTATGTCAATATCGGGGCCTACGTCGACAGCGGCACGATGGTCGACACCTGGGCCACCGTGGGCTCCTGCGCGCAGATCGGCCGCAACGTACATCTCTCGGGCGGCGTCGGCATCGGCGGCGTGCTCGAACCACCGAGCGCCCAGCCCGTGATCATCGAGGACGGCGCCTTCATCGGCTCGCGCTGCATCGTCGTCGAGGGCGTGCGGGTCGAGCAGGAGGCGGTGCTCGGCGCCAACGTCACGCTCACGGCGTCGACGCCGATCATCGACGTCAGCGGTCCCACCGAGGTCGTCTACAAGGGTCGCGTGCCCGCGCGCTCGGTCGTGATCCCGGGCATGCGGGCGCGGCAGTTCCCGGCCGGCAGCTACGCTACGCCCTGCGCCTTGATCATCGGCCAGCGCAAGGCCTCGACCGACCGCAAGACCTCCCTCAACCAGGTCCTGCGCGACTTCGCGGTGGCGGTCTGATGGCGGCGCTGGAGCTCGTCGAACGCCTGCTGACGCTCGTCCGCATCGAGAGCGTGACCGGGCACGAACGCACGCTCTGCGACTTCCTCGCTGCCGAGCTCGGGCGTAGCGGCACGCATGCGCTCACGCGCGTAGGGCGCGCCTTCGCGCTCTACCCGCGCGCACGCCGCTGCCAGCACCTCGTCGCGCTGGTGGGTCACCTCGACACCGTCCCGCCCTCGGCCGACAACCCGCCGCGCGTCGAGGAAGGCCGCGTCTGGGGTCTTGGCGCCGCGGACATGAAGAGCGGTCTGGCGCTGATGTGGCAGCTCGCGGTCGAGCCACCCGCCGGCGCCACCTACGACCTGGCCTTCCTGTTCTATGATGGTGAGGAGGGTGCCTACGAGCAGAGCGGCCTCGGCCCCCTGCTCGAGCAGCTCGACTGGCTGGCGGAGATCGACCTGGCCTTCTGCCTCGAGCCCAGCGACAACGTGCTGCAGCTCGGTTGCCTGGGCTCGCTGCAGGCCGAGGTGACCTTCGCCGGGCGCCCGGCGCATAGCGCGCGCCCCTGGCAGGGCGACAACGCGATCCATCGCGCCGGCACGCTGCTGACGCGGCTCGCCGCGCTGCAGCCCGAGTCGGTGCGCTTTGGCGATCTGATTTACCGTGAGGTCGTCTCGGCGACGCTGGCCCACGGCGGAACGGCACGCAACGTCGTGCCTGACCGCTTCACGCTCAACCTCAACTACCGCTTCGCGCCCGGGCGCTCGCTCGAGTCGGCCGAGCAACGCGTCTGCGCGCTGGTCGACGACGAGCGCGCCAGCATCGCCTTCGTCGATCGCTGCCCCTCCGGGGCGATCCCGCTCGACAACCCAGTGCTCGCCGCCTTCCGCCGCGTTTGCGAGACGCCGGCGGCGCCCAAGCAGGCCTGGACCGACGTCGCCCGCCTGACGGCGGCCGGCATCGACGCGGTCAATTGGGGCTCCGGGGAGAACGCCCAGGCGCACCAGCCGAACGAGTCGACCTCGATCGCCCTGCTCGAGGCCGGCGAGGCGCTCTTTCGCCGCTTCCTGACCACGAGCGGCGACTGAGGGGGCCCGGGCGGCGCACCGAGCGCGGCCGGCGCGCTGCGCACACACCACCCGCACCCGCTCCTCACACGGCCTAAGGCCCTAATTTGATCGCGAGCGGTCGCCGTTGGCCGGGCCGCTATGCCCGTAGGCGTATTCCCCACCGCGGCCGTAGCGGTTGCGGTAGGCGTAGCGCTGACCGCGCGCGCCGATGCCGTTGACCACGCAGCCGAGCAGCGGCACGCGCAGGTCCGCCATGCGCCGCACCGTCTGACGCAGGGCCTGCTTCGTGGTCACCGCCGAACGGGCGACGATCACCGTGCCATCGCAGACGGAGCCCAGCACCACCGCATCGGTGACCAGCAGCACCGGCGGTGAGTCGATGACGATCAGCTCGAAGTGTTCGGAGAGCGCGTCGAGCACGACGCGCAGGCGATCGCTGTGGCAGAGCTCGGCGGGATTCGGCGGCAGCGGTCCCGCCGTCAGGACGGAGAGGTTCGGTACGCCCGTCGCCTTGGCGAAGCTGAGGGGGCTGCGGTCGCTCGTCAGGGCCGCGGTGATGCCATCGTTGAGCGGCAACCCGAAGACCCTGTGCAGCATCGCACGCCGCAGGTCGAGGTCGACCAGGAGCACGCGACGCCCCTGCTGTGCGACCGTGATCGCGAGGTTGGTCGCGGTCATCGTCTTGCCCTCGGAGGGACCCGGGCTGGTGACGAGCAAGCGCCGCAGCGGCTTGTCCGGCGACGAGAAGAGCAAATTGGTGCGGATCGCCCGGTACTCCTCGGCGCTCGTCGAGCGCGGGTGGTGCGCCGCCATCAGCTCGCGCACCTCGGCCTCCGGAACGCCGGCGCCACGCTCCTGCGCCGAGATCCCGGCGATCAGTGGCAGGCCGCCGAGGAAGACCAGGCGCTCGGCCTCGACGTCCCCCTGCGCGAGCACGGAGTTATCGAGCGCCGCGAGTAGGACGACCAACCCCAGCGCGAGCAGGAGCCCGAGCAGCGCGCCGATCAGCAGGTTGGTGCGGGTGCGCGGCCGCACCGGCACGCCCAGGGCCTCGGCCGGCTCGAGCATGCGCACGTTGTTCGAGCGCAGCTTCGAGGCCAGCTCGCTCTCCGTCATGCGGGACATCAACATCGTGTAGGCGGTCAGCGCGCTGGTGGCCTCGCGCTCCAGTCGCCGGTAGGCGATCTCGCGCCGGTTGACCTCGAAGGCCGAGGTCTTCGTCTCACCGATCGCCCGCTGCAGCGCAGCCTCGGTCGCCTGGACGGTAGCGAGACGCCGCACCGCGCCGGCGACCACCGCGTCGAGTTGGCGCCGGAGGTCGGCGACCGACTGCGCCACGCGGGCCTGTTGCTCCACGACCTGCGGGTGCTGCGCCAGGTAGCGACTGCGCAGGCTGGTGGCCAACGCTCGCTCGCGCAGGGCCTGCACCTTGAGCGCGTCGATGGCGTCGCTACGAAACGCCGGGAGCTCGGGGGTGCTGAGCGGGTCGGCCGTGCTCACCGCCTTGAGCTGAGCGACCTCCGCGGCCAAGGCCATGCGCTCGCTGCGCACGTTGTTCCACTGCTGGGTCAGCGCCCCGAGCTGCGCCGAGGCGAGACTCTGGCGGTCGGTCAGCGTGATCGAGATCAGGTCGTTGTCTTTGCGGAAGCGGAAGAGCTCGGCCTCGCTCTCGTCGACCTTGTGCTTGAGCCGATCGAGCTGCTTGGCGAGCCACGCCACGGCGCCGCTGCTCGAGGCCGCCTTGTACTCGAGGTTGTGGTCGATGAAGGCCTGGACCATCGCGTTGGCGATCCGCGCCGCGATGTTCGGGTCGGTGTGCTCGGCGACGATGTCGATGATGCTCGCACCGTGACGCACGGAGCAGCGCACCGCTCCCCCGACGACCCGCGCCGCGAGCGCTGGCGTTCGCGACGCCCGCGATGGGCGCAAGGACGCGGGTCCCCAGAACGCGTCGACCCGGTGGAGGTTGAGCAGCCGCGCCGCGCGCTCGGCGACCTGCGAGCCGCAGGCGACCGTCTCCTGGGTGCGCATGTACTCGTCGGTGTCGCGATAGGCGTTGGGGGAGATATCCACCACCTCGGTCACGCGACCGAGGACCTGGGGCATCTGCTGATCAACGATCAAGGCGGCGCTGGCTCGGTAGATGCGCTGTTGCCGATAGGTCCAGAGCGCGGTGGCGGCGATGGTGAGGGCCGTCACCGCGATGATCAGCAGCTTGCGGTTCCAGAGCAGCTCGAGGTAGCCGCGCAGCGCCAGCGCCTGGCCCTCATCCTGCGGCAATAGCTCCTGCGGCGATTCGGTGCTCACGCTCTTCTACCCCCGCCTGCAGCTCTGCAGCTCTGCAGCTCCACTGCCCCTAGTCTCACCTCTATCGTCGGTGCCGGTCCAATTTGAAGGGCGCTTGCTGCGCGCGCGCTGGGCGCAGTGAGCGCGGTTGGCGTCGAGGTAGGCCTTCATCGGCGACGTAGGCAAGCGGCGACGTAGGCGCTGAGCGCTGCGAGCGCGCCGCCTTCACGACCGCGGGAGTGCTGGAGGCGAGAGCAGCGCGGCGGCGACCGCCGGATCGCGCCACACGAGCCGCTGGGAGCGACCGGGGCGAATCAGGCTGGCCAGATCGATGGCGCGCTCGGCGAGGGGGGTCAACGTCGCCAGGTGCAGCGCCGCCAGCGCCTCGAGCGGCGCGCAGGACCGAAGCTCCGCGCCCGCTCCCGCCAGCGCATCTGGGGCGAGCGGATCCGAGGGCTCGACCAGCACGAGGCGCAGGCCCGACACGGGAGCCGGACCGGCCGCGAGGCGCTCAGTGGGCACCGGCGCCAGCGGAAGCGCCAGCGTCCGACCATCGGCGGCGTGGTAGATGCACGTGCGCAGATCGCAACCGGCCAGCAGCGGCGCTGGGGTCTCGTCGAGCGCGATCGGATTGAACTGGATCGCCCGCGGCAGCCCCCAGAGCTGCGCGCCCTCGACGAAGGCGAGGTCATCGCCCAGGTAGTCCCAGCCCGCTCGCAGCAGCGCCCGCGCCAGGGTGCTCTTACCGGCCCCCGAGGCGCCGAGCAACAGGGTCGGCTCGCCCGTCGGCGCCACCAGCGCGGCCGCGTGCAGCGCCAACGCCGGCGCGCTGCGCGCGAGCAGCTCCCGATAGAAGAGGTGCTCGAGCACGGGCAGCAGATCGCCGGGGCCGGCCGCCTCGGCCACCGCCTCGCCGTTGCAGGAGACCTGCAGCAGGTCGTCGACGGTGATCGCCACGCGCTCCGTCGGTGCGAGCAGCGGGCGCGAGCAAGGCGCGAAGACGGCCCGCAGCGCCTCACGCGACGCGCGCCAGGCGCAGTCGACGTCGAAGCGCAGCCGTGAGGCGTAGAGCGTCAACAAGGGCCGACTCAAGCAGCCGGGGCCACGAAGTCGACCAGCGCGTGTTGCTCCAGCTCGCGCAGAAAGCCGAGCGCGTCGGTGGCGATCCGCTCGCGGGGCAGCGCGACGCCCTCCGCGACGATGCCGGCGATCTCGTCGAGGCTGCGGCGCCCGTCGATCAGATACCAGACGATCGCGCCGACCGCGTTGAGCACCAGCAGCCGGCGACCGGCCTCGTCGAAGATCACCGTCTCTCCGGTGGCCTCCAGCTCATGCACGACCCCCTGGAGGCGACGCGGTATCGGCGATCGCGGCGTCATGCAGCGGAGGCTCCGCCCAGGAGCGCGGCGCGCACCCGGCATTCGACGCAGGCCAGGCGATCGGCCCAGGCCGCCGCCCGCTGCCCGAGCCCCGCCAGATCGCCGTCGAGGGCAAGGGGCGCGCTCAAGATCTCGCGCAGCGATTGCCGATGGACGCTGCCCAGCGGCAACGCGCGGCTGAAGATGCACGGGTAAACAGTGCCGTCGGCGGCGACCGCGGCCTTGCCACCAAAGGGCGCGCGCGCTCTCCCGCCATGCGACGCGGCGGCGGAGAGCGGCGCGAGGTCAGCCTCGGTGCCGGCGGCAGGGCTGGCGTCGGCGTTGGCGTCGGCGGCAGCGGCAGGGGCAGGGGCAGCCTGCTGCGCCCCCGCTACCACGCGCGCCGGCTGCTCGAGGTCCGTGAGGCCGCCGCGTCCCACGCGGCGCTGAGCGCTGACGCTGATCGCCTGCGCGGGCACGCCGAGCCGGGCCAGCCACGCGCAGGTGGCGTCGACCTGCGCGCGGTTCTCCTCGAGCGCGATCACGCCGACCCGCAGCGGCAACCTCGCCGCGAGCACCCGACGGATCGCCCGCGCCGTGAGCCGCTGGCTGCCGGGTCGCTGCGTGATGCGGTCATGGACCTGCGGATCGAAGCTGTAGAAGGAGCAAGCAAAGGCGACGGGCAGGCCGCGCAGGCGCTGCAGCAAGCCGGGGGTCAAGGCCAGCCCGTTGGTGAAGATCTCCACCTGCTCGAAGCCCAGGGTCGCGGCCCAGCGCGCCGCCGGCACCAGCCACGGGCTGAGCAAGGGGTCGCCCCCTGTGAGCTGTACGCTGCGGAAGCCGAGCGCACGGGCGTCCTCCAGCACCTGGCGCAGCGTCGCGCCGTCGAGCATCGCGCGCTCGGTTGGTCCCGCACCCGCGTAGCAATGCAAGCAGGCCTCGTTGCAGCGCGCGGTCAGCTCGAGGAAGAGCAGCTCGAAGCGCGCGCCAGCCAGCAGCGCCGCGCGGCTCAGCGGCACCGGGGTCTGCCACCTCAGCGCGCTCGCCAGCGGCTCCAGCTCCGGCGCCAACACCGCGAGCGCCTGCAGGCGGTCCGGCAGCTCGGCCCACCACTGCGCCGGCGGCAGGGGCTGCGCGCCCTGATCGAGGCGCAGCTCCGCGCCGCTGAGGAGATCGTGCGCGGTCATACCGCGCGCGTCGTCGAGCAGCACCCAGCTCGGCGCGAGGAAGCGCCCGCCGCTGGCTGCCTGCGGCGACGCTGTAGTCGGAAAGTTGCCCGGCACGCCCACGACCTATTTCTGCGGTCCGCAGCGCTGAGGCACGCAGCCCACGGGCCCGCAGGAGCCCGGGGCGCAGCCCCCGTTGGGGGCGCAGATCGGGGTGCAGCGGTTCGGGCTGCAGACGTTGGGCGCGCAGGCGTTGGGCACACAGGACCAGGTCGCGGCGCCGGCGTTGCGCACGGCGATGGTCGCCGTCACCGCCGGCAGGACGTAGGCCGCGAGCTTGAGCAGCTTGCGCCGCGCGAGGTCGTAGTCGAACTCGGCGGCGGGCGACGACTCGGGCCCAGGGTCGCCAGCGCTCGGCGGCGCCGTTGAATCGCGGGTTTCACGCATCGGTGACATCCGTCGGCTGGAGCTGGATGACTTCGATAGTGGGCGCAAAGCGCGACGCCGTCCAGTCCCCGGCCCAGTGTCCTGCCCAGCGTCCCATCCCGACAGTCGCAAGGGTGCCCTGGCGCGGCGCGCCTCCACGGCGCCCTCACCCCTCGAGCGTCGAGAGGTCGCCCTCGTCCTGACCGAGCGCCCGCGCCACCAGCAGCCGACGCATGATCTTCCCGCTGCGCGTCTTGGGCAGGCTCTCGACAAAGACAATCTTCTCGGGCCGAGCGATGGGACCCATCTCGTGGCTGACGTGCTGCTTGAGCTCCTGCTCGAGCGTGGCGCCGCCGGAGAGCCCCGCGCGCAGGATTACGAAGGCCTGGATCGCGTGCCCCTTGAGCTCATGGGGCAGGCCGACGGCTGCAGCCTCGGCGACGGAAGGGTGGCTGACCAAGGCGCTCTCGATCTCGGCCGTGCCGAGCCGATAACCGCTGACTTTGATCACGTCGTCGATGCGGCCGATGATCCAGAAGTAGCCGTCCTTGTCGAGGCGAGCGGCATCGCCGGCCTTGTACCAACCCTGCGCGGCATAGTCACGCCAGTAGGTCTCGACGAAGCGGTCGGGGTCCCCGTGGATCGTGCGGGCCATCCCCGGCCATGGGTTCTTGATCACCAGCTTGCCCTCCTCGCCGGTGGGCACGTCGCGGCCCTCGTCGTCGACCACGGCGACCTCGTTGCCGAAGAAGGGCTTCGCCGCTGATCCGGGCTTGAGCGGCATTGTGGGCAGGGGGCTGATCATGAAGCCGCCAGTCTCGGTCTGCCACCAGGTGTCCATGATCGGGCAGCGGCCACGGCCGACGACCTCGTGGTACCAGCGCCAGGCCTCGGGGTTGATCGGCTCGCCCACCGAGCCCAGCAAGCGCAGCGAGTCGAGCCTATGGCGCTGTGGCCACTGGTCCCCATAGCGCATCAGGCCACGAATCGCCGTCGGCGAGGTGTAGAGGATCGTCACCCCATAGTGCTCGATCATCTTCCACCAGCGATTGGGATAGGGGTGGTCCGGCGCGCCCTCGTAGAGCATCACGGTCGCCCCGTTGATCAGCGGGCCGTAGACGATGTAGCTGTGGCCGGTGATCCAGCCGGGATCGGCGGCGCACCACCAACGATCCTCGTCCTTGATATCGAAGACGTAGCGATGCGTGGTGGCGGTGTAGACCTGGTAGCCACCGTGCGTGTGGACGAGACCCTTGGGCCGCCCGGTGGTGCCGGAGGTGTAGAGCAGAAAGAGCGGGTCCTCGGCGTCCATCACCTCGGTGCCGCAGTTGTCGAGCACCAAGGGCAGGCTCATCAGCTCGTGGTAAAAGTAGTCGCGGCCGTTCTCCATGTAGACGTCTTGGCCGGTGCGCTTGACGACGATGACGTGCTCGATCGTCGGCGAGCGCTTGATCGCCTCGTCAGCGAGGCTCTTGAGGTCGTTGATCTTGCCGCGGCGCCACCCGCCGTCGGCGGTGACGAGGACACGGCTCTTGGCGTCGGCGATGCGGCCAGCGAGGGCATCGACCGAGAACCCACCGTAGACCACGCTATGAGCCGCGCCGACCTTGGCGCAGGCCAGCATCGCGAAGACCAACTCGGGGAGCTGCGGCATGTAGATGGTCACGATGTCGCCGCGGCGCACCCCCATGCTCCGCAGCACGTTGGCGAAGCGCGTCACCTCGCGGTTCAGCGCGTGATACGAAAAGGTGCGGTAGTCGCCCGGCTCACCCTCCCAGATCAGGGCCAGCTTGTTGCGTCGCCAGGTGCTCAGGTGGCGGTCGATCGCGTTGTGCACGATGTTCGTCTTGGCGCCGACGAACCAGCGGTAGAAGGGCGCTCGGCTGGCATCGAGCACCTGTTCCCAGGGCGAGAACCAGCCCAGCCGCGCGGCCTCCTCGGCCCAGAACCCCTCGCGGTCCTCGATCGACCGACGATAGGTGCTCTCGTAGTCCTTGATGTGCGCGCCCCGCACCAGCTCGTCGGGCGGCAGCACGAGCTCGCTTCGATGATTCATCGTGCCACCTCCGGCATCACCTACGGGCCCGCGAGCGCGCGGGCGTCCGCGCGACCGCGCAGCAACGAAGTCCCAGCGGCATGCGCCCCCCCCCGGCAGCACGCCCCTCAGCAGCGCGTCAACGAGCTGCTAAGAGTGCAAGAAGGAGCAGGCCCCCGCAAGGGCGTCGGCAATGGCTCCCGCCGCCAGCGCGCCGCCGGCCGCGGCGGCCGCACGCGCCCAGAGCTGCGTGATGCCGTGCCGATACAGGGCGAAGGGTCGGGCCGTAGGCGATCAGCGGCGGCGCTTCGCCCTGTGCGACGGGGTGGCGGAAGGCTGGGGTTGCAGACGCTGCCTACGCGCTAGCTGGGCGCAGCCAGCGCGGCGAGCTCGTCGCGCACGAGGCGGTTGACCAGGCCGCCATCGACGGCGTCCTTGTGCTGCTTCAGCACCTGGCCGGTGACACGCCCCGCGGCCTGCACGCCCGTCACCCCGAGCTCGGCAATCACCCCGCGCACGAGCGCGCGCGTCGCGGCCTCGTCCAGCTTCTTGGGCAACCAGCGCCCGAGATAGTCGACCTCGAAGGCCAGCGCCTCGCTCATCGCCTGGGCGCGCGGCCCCAGCGCGGCGTACTCGTCGCGCGCCTTTTGCATCTTCTTGACGTAGGCGGCGATGACCCGCTGGTAGAACGCATCGTCGACCGGATCGCTGAAACCAGGCGCCGTCTTGACCACGGCGGCCTCGCTCTCGATCTGCCGCAACGCGGCCAGGCGCCGCTGGTCTTTTCCCCGCATCGCGTCGCGCAGCTCGGCGCGCAGCTCGTCATGGATGCTCATCGCCCTGCCCTCCTGCGCGAAGGCCACAGCGGCGCCGCGCCCGGGGGAGCTTGCGCGACCCAGGTCCACGGGTCAACGGCGGCGCGAGCAAGCAACACGGTGGCGCGAGCTGCTGCCGCACGAGCTTCGCGACCGCCGCCGAAGGGGCCCAAGACCGACACCCGAGGCGGACGCCCGGCACGACCCAGCGACGCAGCGACCCGGCCTCCGTCTGTCCGACCACGCGGCGAAAACAATGCGGTGCGCTGGTTTGACCGGTCCCCGCTCAGCGTGTCATAGACGCTGGCTCGTGGCATTTTGCGCGATCTCGAACGAGGAGCACGATCAATGAGAAACAACGCCCCTTGGAGCAGCCTGCCGGTCGGTTGGCGGATCAGCTTGAGCCTGGGCCTGGGCCTGGGCCTGAGCGCCGCGCTCACGCTCGGTCTCGGCGCGTGCAAGAAGCAGGAGGGTGCCGCCCCGTCCGCCGGGCCGAGCGCGCTCACGGGCACCGCCGCACAGGCCGCAGGTGCGCGCGGCGCGGAGGCGGGCGGCAAGGCGATCGCTGGAACGATCACCGAGACGATGGACGCCGGCGCCTACACCTACCTCAAACTGGCGACGGCGCAGGGCGAGGTCTGGGCGGCGGTGCGCAAGACGGAGGTCAGCAAGGGCCAGCAGGCCACGGTGACTCAGGCGATGCTGATGTCCGACTTCAAGAGCCCGACGCTCAAGCGCACGTTCGAGCGCATCTACTTCGGCGCTCTGGCCGGCGAGGCAGCCTCCCATGGGCACGGCGGCCGAATGGGCGGGGGCCGAATGGGTGGCGGCATGATGGGTAGCGGCCGAATGGGCGGCGAGCAGGGGCCAAAGGGCGGACCGAGCGCTGATGAACTCAAGGTGGCCCACGGTCGCGCGCGCAACGCTCCCAAGCTGGCGTTGAAGGGACCGCTATCCAAGGCCGAGGGACCTGACGCCTTCACGATCGCCGAGCTGCACGCCAAGCGCGAGGCCCTCGCCGGGAAGACCGTGCGCGTGCGGGGCCAGGTCAGCAAGTTCAACGCCGAGATCATGGACCGCAACTGGCTTCATCTGCAGGACGGCAGCGGCTCGAGCGACAAGGCAGACTTCGACCTGACCGTCACGACCAAGGACGCGACCGAGGTCGGCCAGGTGGTGGTCGTCCAGGGCATCTTGCAGAAGGACCGCGACTTCGGCGCTGGCTACGCCTACCCGCTGATCGTCGAGAGCGCGACGATCAAGACGATCAAGAAGTAGCCGCCACCCGCGGCACCGCTGCCGCCAGCGCTCGCCTGCAGGCGGGCAGCGTCGCTCACCCCGGCCCGCGCTCCCTGCGGCGCGGGAATGCGCGACAACCGACCCGGGTTGTGGGCTCGAGGTTGCTCGTCCTCTAACGATCGGAGGTTCTTCGTGCGTCATCAACGCTTGGGAGTGGTGGTCAGCGTGGCCCTCCTGGCCGCAGCTATCGGCTCCGGGATCGGGATCTACAGCAGCGCCCCGCGCGCGACGCGCTTCAGCTTCAGCGGCCACCCGGCCCTCGCCGCGACGAGCAGCGCGACGGCGCTACCCTCGATCGCCGATGTCGCCGAGCGCGTGCTTCCGAGCGTCGTCAGCATCGCCTCGACGCGCCGGGCGCAGGGGGGGCCGACGATGGACCCCTTCTTCCGCTTCTTCTTCGGCGACCGCGAACCACCCGATCAGGTGCAGCGCGGGCTGGGCTCTGGAGTGGTGGTGGACATCGACGGCCGAAAGGTCGTCATCACCAACAACCACGTCGTCGGCGGCGCCGACTCGATCGAGGTCTCGCTGGGCGACGACCGCAAGTTCACCGGCCGCTTGCTCGGCACCGACGCCAAGAGCGATCTGGCGGTGATCGAGCTCAAGGGCGCCAAGGACCTCAGACCGCTGGCGATCGGCGACAGCGCACGGCTGCGGCTGGGCGACATCGTGCTGGCGGCGGGCAGCCCCTTCGGCCTGAGCCAGACGGTGACGATGGGCATCGTCTCGGCCAAGGGGCGCGCCCGCCTCGGGATCGTCGACTATGAGGACTTCATTCAGACCGACGCCGCGATCAACCCCGGCAACTCGGGTGGCGCGCTGGTCGACACCGCGGGTCAGCTCGTGGGCATCAACACGGCGATCTTCTCGCGCAGCGGCGGATACCAGGGGATCGGCTTTGCCATCCCGACCAAGATGGCGCTGCCGATCGTGCGCAGCCTCGTCAAGACCGGCAAGGTGGTGCGCGGCTATCTTGGCGTGATGATCCAGGATGCCCAGCCCGAGATGGCTCGCGCCTTGGGCCTACCGCATACGCACGGCGCGCTGGTGGGTGACGTGGTCGCCGGTGGTCCGGCGGCACGGGCGGGACTGCGGCGCGGCGACTTCATCGTCAAGCTCGACGGCGAGCCGATCAAGCAGGCCGACCAACTGCGGAACGCGGTAGCGGCGCTGGGCCCGAAGCAGACCGTCACCCTGGAGTATCTGCGCGGCGGCAAGGGCCAAAAGGCGCGGGTGCAACTGACCGAGCTCCCGGCCGACGCTGCCGTCGCGCGCCGCGGCGTCGATGCGGCCAAGGGTGCGCCGGGCCTCTGGGTCGAGCCGCTGACGCCCACCGTCCGCGAGCGCTTCAAGCTCGGCCGCGAGCTGCGTTCGGGGGTCGTGGTGACGCGCGTCGATGAGCGCAGCGCCGCTGGCCAAGCAGGGCTACGACCTGGCGACGTGATTTTGCAGGTCAATCGAGTTAGTATCGATTCGGTGAGCGGATTCACATACCAGTACGAGCGTGCCGCGCAGCGCGTGCTGCTCTTGGTCCACCGCGAAGGCGCGACGTTCTTCCTGCTCCTGCCGAAATAGCCTCGAGATTCTGATTTGCGACCAGGGGCAACGCCCCAGAGGAGGTCAGATGCAGCTCGACACCACGTACCGCGGACTGAGCAACACCGAGTCGGCGACCGCGACTCGGATGCTGGAGAAGTTCTCGCCGCGCCTGGTCAGGTTGCTCGATGAGCCCAGCTCGCTGCGGGCTGTCGTCGAAAGCGGAGCCGAGCTCAAGGTGACGCTAACGGTCAGCCAACGACGCGGCGAGCTGACCGCGAGCACCAGTGATCGCGAGCTCGCGACCGCGGTCTCCGACGCCTGCGACAAGCTGCGCGCGCAGCTCGTGCGTCAGCGCCACCGGCGCGAGGCCGAGCGCCATCGCGCCACCGGCGGCACTGAGTAGCCCGGCGGCGGGGGCCGCCCGCGCAGCGGCGGGCGGCGAATTCATGGTCACCCACGCTCGATCGGTGCAGTCCCCATCGGCAGCAGGCTGGGCCGCCTGCCTGCTGCTCCTCGGCGCCTGCATCGGAGCTTCGACCCCGACCCCCGGCGGCCTCGGCCAACGTTGCAGCGCCAGCAGGCCCTGCGCGAGCCCACTGCAGTGCCGCGACAAGCTCTGCGTGGCCGGGCAGCTCGGTCAGGATGGTTCGCTGGTCTTCGACGATGGCGGGCTGCGAGCGGAGGCTCGCACGCTCGACGGTGCGGCTGCCCGCTGCGACGGCACGCGCTGCCCGATTCGGGTGACGATCGTCGCCGACGGCGCCGGGCGCCGCTGGTCCGATGGCACACTGGCGGCGTCGTGCAGCGGCTATCGCCGCCCGGCCGCACCCTACCGCTACGAGGGCGCGATCGGCGACGGCCTCTACACCGTGCAGCCTGCCGGCCAAAGCGCGTTACCGGTGCACTGCGACATGCAGACGGCTGGCGGCGGCTGGACCCTGGTGCAGCGCACGGTCTGGTCCTGGGCGGCCTCGCAGAGCCTGCTGACCGGCTTCGCCGCATTTTGGGAGCAGACGATCGGCGAGGTCGGTGCGCTCGGCAGCGCCTGGCGCGCCGCGGGCAAGCTGTGGTTGAGCTGGAACGTCGAGCATGAGCTGCTACTGGGCTACACCGCGCGCAAGGCGGCCACCGGCAACGCCTGCGCCACGCTCTTCTATCGCGGCACAGGCGCCCTGCTGGCCGGCGATCCGGCGCAGGCCACGCTGACCCTGAGCGGGCTCCAGGGCCTCCCCGGCTTCGATAGCTCGGTCTTCTCGCTCTCGACGACCGACTCGGGGCCCTCGGCGAGCGGCTGTGTCAACGCCGCCAGCGCCGTGCCGTGGTTCTACACGGCCTGCTGCTCGACCTGCCCGACGTACCTGGGCGGGTATTGGAACGACGAGCCCCATCCGATGGTCGGTTTCATCGGCACCACGGCGGACCTCAATGGCCACACCACGAACGAGGCCTGCGGCGCCGACGCGCCGACCAAGAGCGTCGAGCTCGGCGACGTGAACAACCCGCTCGGTCACGCCTTCTTTGGCCTCAATCGCCTCGAGCTCTACCTGCGCTGAGGGGCGCTCGCCGACGCGCCCCCAGCCCTTACACCCGCAGCTCCGGGAGCCGGCTCCCGAGCAGCGTGGCGAGCGGCGCCAGCTCCGGCAAGCGGGCCAACGCCTGGCCGACGTAGCCGAGCGAGCGCGGGATATAGGGCAGGAAGCTCGGGTTGCCGCGCACGCGCTCGATGAAGACGAAGCGACCGGCGTCCTTGAGCTTGCGTTGCACCGTTTGCAGCCAGAACATCCGCTGCAGCTCGTCGTGCGAGACGGCGGGCGTCGCCCGCGCGTGATAGTGCGCGAGCAGCTCCTCGACCAAGGGCAGGCCGAGATCGACGTACGAATCGCGCAGCAGTCCGACCAGGTCGTAGACCAGCGGCCCGATCAGCGCATCTTGGAAGTCGATCAGCCGCAGGCGCGGCTCGCCACCCGCGCCCCTCTGGACCATCAGGTTGCGGCTCTGGTAGTCGCGATGGACCCAGACCGTTGGCAGCGCGAGCAGCAGCTCGACCAGGTGATCGAATTGCCCATCGAGCGCGCGGCGCTCGGCCGCGCCCAGGCGCAGACCGCGCTGCGCCTCGAGCAGCCACTCGCGGAAATGCTCGAGCTCCCAGCGCAGCAGGGCCCCATCAAAGCGCCGCTGGAAGCAAACGCAGTCCTGTGGCGCGCCAGCCGCGTAGCGCTGCAGCGCCAAGAGCAGGTCGATCGCCTGGCGATAGAGGCTGCCGCGCGCGGCGTCGTCGGCCGTCGCCACCAGCGCACCGAGCGTCACATCGCCCAGATCCTCGAGCAGCAGCAGGCCGGCCTCACGCAGGTAGGCGTGGATCGTCGGCACCGGCAGGCCGCCGGCGGCGAGAAAGCGCTGCAGCTCGTAGAAGGGCAGCTCCCGCGGGCGTTCTGCGCCGCTGACCTCGTCGGAGCGCAGCGGATCGGCGGGCAGCTCCATCACGATCAGCGTGCGTGGCGGCGTCTCCTCGCTGCTGAGCCGATGATAGATCCGCGTCGAGGCATCGCCGACCAGCCGGGTCAGGGTGAAGGCCTGCGCGCCCCATAGCGCTGCCAGCGGCGCGGCGAGCGCGTCGCGCAGCGACTCGGGGCTCTTGGGCTGCGCGCTTGAGGCCATCGGCCGCGGGATTATACAGTCGCCGGCATGGCCGACTCAACGCCGCCAACGCTGCTGCGCGCGATTCGCGCCGAGGCCGAGCGACTGAAGCGCCCGCTGCCGGACGCCCAGCTCGAACGCCTCGGGCAGCTGCACCAGCTCCTGGCCCGCTGGGCTCAACGGATCCGGTTGACGGGGAGCGCCGACGCCGAGGAGCTGGTGCGCCGCCACCTCGCCGATGCGCTGATGTTGGCCGCCGCCCTGCCAGCGCTGGCGACGCCGCGCTGCGTCGACGTCGGCAGCGGCGGCGGGCTCCCCGCGCTGCCGCTGGCGATCCTGCGCCCCGAGCTGGCGATCACGATGATCGAGCCGCAGCGCCGCAAGTGCGCGTTTCTGCGCACGGCGATCCATGCGCTCGCGCTCGAGCGCTGTCAGGTCCTGGAGCAGCGCCTGGAGCAGGTCTCGCTGGCCAAGGTCACGGTCGCCTGGTCGCTGGCGACCTTCGCGCCCGAGGTCTGGCTGCGGCGCGCCCTGCCGCTGCTGACGGCGGACGGCCTGGCGGTGGCCTTCGTCGTGCGACCCGAGCTATTGGGCCCGCCACCGGCGGGCTTGGTGCCCTACGCGACCAAGCGATACGCGCTGGCGGACGGGACGCCGCGCGCGCTGCTGCTGCTCCGGCGCTGCGAGGATGCCGATGCACGAGCCTGAGGGCCTGACCCACTTTCGCTCGCTGCATCAGGACGCGCGCCTCGAGGCGTCGGTGCTCGAGCGGCGGGCGCCCGCGCTCTTGGCCTGGCGCCGGCTCTTGCACCAACTTGCGCTGATCGGCCAACGACCCGAGCGCTATGGCGGCCTCGGCTTCGGCAACCTCAGCCTGCGGCTGGCTCCCCTGCAAGCGGCGGTCGGGGCGCGCGCCTTTCTGATCACGGGCACGCAGACCGGCGAACCCGAGCGCCTGCCCGCCGATCGACTCTGCGTCGTCACGCGCTACGCCCTGGCGCGGAACACGATCTACAGCCGCGGCCCCGTGCGCCCCTCCTCCGAGGCGCTGACGCATGGCGCGATCTACGACCTCTCACCGCGCATCGCGGCGGTGCTTCACGTCCACGCGCCGGTGATCTGGCGCCAGACGAGAGCGCTGAGGCTGCCGCAGACCCCCACCGACGTCGGCTACGGCACGGTCGAGATGGCCCGGGCGGTGCAGCGTCTCTACGACGAAGGCGGGCGCGGTCGACCTCGGGTCTGGAGCATGGCGGGACACGAGGACGGCGTGCTCGCCTGGGGATGCGACCTGAACCAGGCCGGGGCCGCGCTGCTGCGGCAGCTCGCACGCGCCTATGCGCTGGCAGCCGAGCGCTGACGCCGCAGCGCGCGAGGCGTTAGCGAGCCCGCCCTGCCCTCGCGGGCGGTCAGGCCGGAGACGCGACCTGCGCCGCGCTCAGAGCTTCGACTGCTCGTACTTGTCGAGCCCGAGGCGCCGAATCAAATCGAGCTGGGTCTCGATCCAATCGATATGCTTCTCCTCGTCGTCGAGGATGCGGCGAAAGAGGTCGCGGCTGACGTAGTCGCCGACCTGCTCACAGTCGGCGATCGCCCGCTTCAGGTCGCCCACGGCCTTATGCTCGAGCATCAAGTCGCCCTCGAGCGCGCCCTTGCTGTCGGCGCCGATGTGGAGCTTACCGAGCAGCTCCATATGCGGCTTGCCCTCGAGCAGGAGGATGCGCTCGATCAGCCAATCGGCGTGATGCATCTCCTCGATCGACTCCTTCTGCAGCTGAGCGCCGAGCTGAAGCAGACCCCAGTTGTTGAGCATGCGCGAATGCAGGAAGTACTGATTGATCGCCGTCAGCTCGTTGCGCAAGGCGGTATTGAGATGCTCGATGACGCCGCTGTCGCCCTTCATGTTGGTACCTCTCCTTCGTTGAGTCCTTCGTCGAGTCCTTCGTTGAGTCCTTCGTTGAGTCCTTCGTTGAGCGGGCACGCTAGCACAGGCGCGCAGCGAGGAGGGCAGCGACGCTCGGCGAGCGAGTCAAGGGCGAGAGGCGAAGGTCGGCCAATGAGCGATCGGCCAATGAGCTGCGGGCCACGCGCTGCAAACCACGCGCTGCGAGGCGGCGTGCCGCCCTAGCCGAAGCGCAGGAGCACCGCCCAGATTGCGGCGCCCACCAGCAGCACGCCGACGGCGACCTGCATCACCAGCCACCGGCGCTCGAGGCGCGAGCGCGCGGCCCGGCCCGTCAGTGAGGTGCTGGAGGGGAGAAAGTCGTCGCCGTTGAAAGTGTAACCGTTGAAGGTGTCACCGGGCGCGCCCGGCGACCAGGTGCCCGATTCGCAGAAGGGGTCGATCGCCAGCGCGGAGAGACCTGAGGGCTCGGTTCGCGTGCGTAGGCGGTTGACGAGGGTATCGACGGCGGTGCGTACCGCCGCGCTGAGGTCCTCGAACTGCAGCCCCATGCCGGTCGGACGGCCCGCGTCCTGCGCGGCCTGGACCCAGGCGACGCGGCAGGGCACCGCGAGCGGCTCGCGCGGCGTGAAGAGCAGCCGACAGGTCACGCGCTCGCCGACCGCATGCGGCGCACAGCCGGCGACAAAGAGCCCGCCGACGCTGAGGTTGAGCGCCGTCGCGGGCAAGGCTGGCGCGCCGGCGCTCCAGTTGAGCGCCACCGGCTCGCTGAGCAGCACGCGGAGCTGCCGACGCCGTTCGTTTCCAGTTTCGAGCATCGTGGGGAAGAGCAGTGTCATGCGCGGCGCATACCGAGGCAACTGCTTTCTCGGCGATCGCCTGCCGGCGCAGCAGGCCGCGTCCTGCGCCGCCGCCGGCAGCAGAGCGCCAGCAGGCCGAGCAGCGCGAGCGGGACGGTCCGTGAGGTCGCGTGCGTTCCACCCGCCGCCAGCGCGCAGCCGGCGCCATCCGACTGTGGCCCCGCGATCCCGCCCTCGACGGCCACGCTGGCCTGCGCGCGGTTGCCGACGGCGTCCTCGGCCACGATCACCAGGGTGTGGGCGCCCGCCGTGAGCTGCACCGGGAAGTCGTAGGGCGCCTGGGCGATCCGCCCGGCGACCTGGCCGTCGAGCAGGAGCACCGCCTCGCGCACCGCCACGTTGTCGCGGACCCGCGCGCGCACGATGACGCTGCTGCCGACAGCCACGCCCGGCGCGGGCGTGAGAATCGTGACCTCGGGCGGCAGCGCATCGCCCGTCACGCCGTTGGCCTGCAGCGCCAGGTCGCCAGCGGCGACCGCGCCGATCCACCGCAGCTGACTATCGACCCGCATCGCTCGCCCGTCGTCGGTGCGAGGGTCGCCGTCGCCGGCGTTGACGAGCTGCGCGTTGACGCCGATCACCACCTCCTGGCCCTGCACCGTCGCCAGCACTGGGCCTCCAGAGTCGCCCAAGCTCAGGTTGCCGCGACCCGCCGCCGTGCCCACGATGGAGATCACCGTCGGCTGCACGGCCGCGATGGCGTTGGTCGTGATGCGCTTGATGCCCCCGTCGTCCATCGTGGTGCCGGTCTGGCCATAGCCCACGAGCGTGATCGTCTGGCCAACCGTTGGCGCTCGAGCACCGACCATCAGGGGCGTCACGCCGGGTGCCTGCGGGAGCCAGAGCATGGCGAGATCGATCGTTCGGTAATCGCTGGCCTCGTAGTCTGGGTGGACCATGACGTTGTCGACCGCGAAGCGGCGCACGGGATTCGCGGCACCGCCGCTCGAAACCGTCGTCGTGCTCGCTGCCGGGAGCGTGAGTTCGAAGGCGAGCTGCGCCGCATCGGCGACGCAGTGGGCCGCGGTCAGCACCGTATGAGCGCCGACCACGCTGCCGGTGCACTGCTCGCGCTTCCCATCGCGTGTCAGGATCACCAACCTACCGACGGCGGGATGCCCGCTGTAGGGCGTGCCGTTGCTCAGCGCCTGCGCCACTTCGCCCAGCTCGGCGAGGTCGAAGGCCGCCGCGCCCCCGCCCCCGCAGGCCAGCAGCGCGACCGCCAACAAGGCAAGCAGCAGGCCAAGGGCGTTGCGGGCGGCGACGCGCCCAGCGCGAACCTCTGGGAGCTGGGGGGGAAGGGCGCGCGGCGCGGAGCGTGTCTGTTCGAGCTTCATGGGCTGCGGGGACAGCAAGCCGAGTGCCAGCCTTCGGCGGCGCCCTCGCGGGCCAAGTTGGCGACGTCCTGGCAGCACAATCCGGCGCCGAGGCCCCGCACCGCCCGCGCGCCGGCAAGCGCCCTCTGGCTAGCCGGCCACCGCGCTAGCCAGTGACCCGCCAGGCAGTGACCCGCCAGGCAGTGACCCGCCAGCGGACCGATCAGTGAAGGACCGGGCCTGGATCGAGGGTGGCGATCGGCGAAGCAGGTTGGTTTGCCGCGGGAGGGGTCGCATTGGCGCGCGGAAGCGGTGAGTTCGCGATAGCGTCGGGGCGCGGGGTCGCGGCCCTCGAAGGGAGCAGCGAGCAGCCCGTGACTTCCGCGGTGCTCGCGCCTTCATAGTGGAATAAACGGTGTGCCTGGCGCGACCTTGCGGAGGGTGATGGCGCGATGGAAGCGGGGCGCCTCGGCGCTGCGCTCCACGATTCCCGGGCGCCCCGCTCGCAGCCCCCAGGGCCCCTCTCTTGTGGCCGCCGCCTACCGCCCCAGTGGAGAAGACCAGTGGAGAAGACCAGTGGAGAAGACCAGTGGAGAAGACCAGTGGAGAAGACCAGTGGAGAAGACCAGTGGAGAAGACCAGTGGAGAAGACCAGTGGAGAAGACCAGTGGAGAAGACCAGTGGAGAAGACCAGTGGAGAAGACCAGTGGAGAAGACCAGTGGAGAAGACCAGTGGAGAAGACCATGCGGGGCGACTGCGCGGTTGGTGACCCGCCAGCCAGTGACCCGCTAGCCGGTGACGAGGTTGAGGAGGCGGCCCGGGACCAGGACGGCCTTGGCGACCGTGAGGCCCTGCAGGTGTTTGGCGATGCGGGGGTCGGCCTCTGCGGCCGCGCGCACGGCAGCGGCATCGGCAGCAAGGGGCACGCGCACCCGTCCGCGCGTCTTGCCGCTGATTTGCACGACGATCTCGACCTCGTCGACGACCAGCAGCGCCGGGTCGTGGCGCGGCCAGGGGACGTAGGCCAGCGAGCGCTGGTGGCCGAGGAGCTGCCAGAGCTCCTCCGCCAGGTGCGGCGCGAAGGGCGCCAGCATCAGCACCAGCGGCTCGGCGACCTCGCGCGGCAGCGTAGGGCGGCCGACCAAGGCGTTGTTGAGCTCGATCAGCGCGGCCAGCGCTGTATTGAAGCGCAGCCGGTCGAGGTCATCGGTGACGCGCTTGATCGTCTGGTGCAGCAGCCGTCGCAGCTCCGGGTCGGCAGCCGTCTCGACGATGCAAGTGCCGTCCGGCGCGTCGCCCTCGCCGCAGACGTTGCGCCAAACCCGGTGGAGAAAGCGATGGACGCCGATGATGTCCCGCGTGTTCCACGGCTTGGAGACCTCCAGCGGCCCGAGGTACATCTCGTAGAGTCGCAGCGTGTCGCAGCCGTATTCGGTGAACATCTCGTCGGGCGTGACGGCGTTCTTGAGCGACTTGCCCATCTTGCCGTACTCGCGCCGCACCGGCTGGCCGCGATAGTAGAAGCTCCCCTCGCGCTCCTCGACCTCGGCGGCCGGCACGTAGACCCCGCGCTCGTCGGTGAAGGCGGCAGCGAGGATGTAGCCCTGGTTGAAGAGCCGGCCGAAGGGCTCGGGCGTCGAGACGTGACCCAGGTCGAAGAGCAGCTTATGCCAGAAGCGCGCGTAGAGCAGATGCAGCACCGCATGCTCGGCGCCGCCGACATATAGATCGACCCCCCCGGCGAGCGCCGGCGTGGTCAGCGAGGCCCCACTCGGCGCTGCCCCGCCAGGCGATGCCGCCGCGACGGTCGTCCCGGCTCCCCCCGCGGCCGCGGCAGGCGGGCTCATCCAGTAACGCTCGGCTTCGACCGAGGCCAGCGCCTGATCGTTTCGCGGGTCGAGGAAGCGCAGGTAGTACCAACACGAACCCGCCCACTGCGGCATCGTGTTCAACTCGCGCTCATAGCGCACGCCCTCGCGCAGCACCGTGCGCCAGGACTCCGGCGCGCGCCCCAGCGAGGGCTGCGGCGGCCGCGACGAATCCTCGTCGACGACGGGACGGAAGTCGTCCATCGGCGGCAGGGCGACCGGAAGCTCAGCCTCGGGCACAGGCACGGTCTCGCCGCCCGGACCATGGAGCACGGGGAAGGGCTCGCCCCAATAGCGCTGGCGCGAGAAGAGCCAGTCGCGCAGCTTGTACTGCACCTGCGCGCGACCGCACCCGCGCTGCTCGAGCCAGGAGGTGATCGCGCGCTTGGCCTCAGCGGTCGGCAGCCCGTCGAGCACGAGCTCGCCCTGCCGCGAATTGACGCTCTCGCCCTCG
This sequence comes from Pseudomonadota bacterium, assembly GCA_016711215.1. Taxonomy (NCBI): domain Bacteria; kingdom Pseudomonadati; phylum Pseudomonadota; species Pseudomonadota bacterium. Next base: position 109,788 of record JADJTL010000002.1, read on the forward strand.
CCCGTGTAGGCGGCGCGATAGGCGCTGACCTGCGCCAGATAGTCCTCGCGCGAAGGCGCGCTGCGGCCAGCCAACGCCCCCTGCTCCGCGATCCACGCCGCCGACGGCAGCACGACGGGTCGCAGCGGCAGGCCCCAGGCGCGCGCAAAGTCGCCATCGCGCTGGTCGTGAGCGGGCACCGCCATGATCGCCCCCGTGCCGTAGCCCATCAGCACGTAGTCGGCGATCCAGATCGGCAGGCGCTCGCCATTGACCGGATTGATCGCGTCGGCGCCCGTCGCGACGCCCGTCTTGGTCTTGCTCTCGGCTTGGCGCTCGAGGTCGCTGCGCCGTGCCGTAGCCACACAGTAGGCCTCGACCGCGGCGCGCTGGCCCGCGGTGACGAGCTGCTGCACCAACGGATGCTCCGGGGCGAGCACGAGGTAGGTCGCACCGAAGAGGGTGTCGGGGCGCGTCGTAAAGACTCGGATCGGCTCGCCGACCAGCGCCTCCGGCGCGCCCGCGGCCGGCGCGATCGCGAAGTCCACCAGGGCGCCCGCACTGCGACCGATCCAATTGCGCTGCATCAGCTTGATCGGCTCGGGCCAATCGACCCGCTCGAGGTCGGCGATCAGGCGCTCGGCATAGGCCGTAATGCGCAGCATCCATTGCTTGAGCGGTCGCTTGAGCACGGGGTGATTGCCGCGCTCGGAGCGGCCCTCGGCCGTCACCTCCTCGTTCGCCAACACGGTGCCGAGTGCCGGACACCAGTTGACGGCGACCTCGGCGAGATACGCCAGCCGCTGCTGGTCGAGGGCGCGGCGCTGCTCGGCCGCGCTCAGCGCGCTCCAGCCCCGCGCCGTCGCACCCGCGGCGGGCGTCGACGCGACGATCCGTAGGTCGTCGTCGAGGACCCGATCCCCCCGCGCCAGGCGCTGCTCGAGCTCGGCGATCGGCCGCGCCGCCCCCGCCTCGACGTCGAAGTAGCTGCCGTAGAGCTGGAGGAAGATCCACTGCGTCCAGCGGTAGTAGCCGCGGTCGGTGGTGGCGAGCTCGCGCTCCCAGTCATAGCTCAGGCCGAAGGCGCGCAGCTGGCGCCGCATGTTCTCGATGTTGCGCTCGGTGGTCTCGCGCGGATGCACGCCGTGCTCGATCGCGTACTGCTCGGCCGGCAGACCGAAGGCGTCGAAGCCCATCGGATGCAGGACGTTGCTGCCGGTCATCCGCTTGTAGCGCGCGACAATGTCGGTGGCGATGTAGCCGAGCGGGTGGCCGACGTGCAGCCCCGCGCCCGAGGGGTAGGGGAACATGTCGAGCACGTAAAACTTCGGCCTCTGCGGGTCGAAGTCCGGATCGCCCGGGTTGGGCGTCCGAAAGGTGCGCTGCTCGGCCCACTGCCGCTGCCACTTCGCTTCGATACCGATGAAATCGTAAGGCCTGGCCATGGCGCGCGTTGTAGCCCCGCGCGAGCGAGGGGTCAACGGCCGGCGCCACGACCGGCGCTACGACCGGCGGGGCGGACCGACGCTATTGGGCCTGCGCCTTGATCGGATAGAGCGTCTCGCCCGGCTGCTTGCCGTCGATGATCAGCGTCTTGACGCGGGCACCGGCCTGGTGCGCCGGAAGATAGGAGATGAAGTCCGTGTTGCGCTCGACGATGCCCTCGATCAACTGCGCCGAGTTGATGCTGCGTGGCGGCGTGCCGAGCCCGCGGATGCGCCGGTCGACCCAGTAGGCCGCGACGCGCTCGGGCGACATCTTCAACACCGCCTGGTCGACAGCGACCCGCGTGGCCGAGTTGGCCTCCCAGTTGAGGATGCGAATGGGGTTGCCGTTCGGCCAGCGATCCTTCTGCCGCAGCAGGATCGCGCGCAGCTCGGTCAGCGAGATGCGCGTGAGCGGATTGTCGGGATGGACGATCACGGCGATCGCCCCGCCCTCGGCGGTCGCGGCGGCGTTGCGCGCCCCGGCAAGAGCGGCCAGCGCGAGGGTCAGCGCCAGCAGCGCCGGCGTGCGGGAGCGAAGGAGGCCGCCGATCGCGCCGCCGTCTGCCTCCCGGCGCATCAGAACGCCACCGCGATCTGCGTCGAGAAGCGATGCACGTCGTCGGAGCCGAAGAGCAGGATCGGCTCACCGCGCTTGTTCGGCCAATGGACCCACTCCTGCGCGACCTTGACCACGACCGCGCCAGAGACGCGCCAGTTGAGCCCGTAGGTCAGGTCGATCAAGTTGTCGAAGGGGATGGTGTCGTCGATGTCGAGCCAGGTCGCCGAGACGAAGGGCCGTAGCCGCAGGCGGCGCAGCGGCAGCTCGTAGCTGAGGATGGCGATCGCTGCCCAGCTGGCGAGATCGGGTCTGAACTGCCCGGGAAAGGCCTGCGCGAGCACATCTTGATCGGCGGGGATGAAGCTCTCCGAGCCGCGCGGCACCCAGGCCGGGCGGTGGTCGTCATCGTACTTGCGCCAGTTGGCCAGCACCTCGCCCTGGAGCCCGAAGGGCCCCACCTCCAGCGAGAGGTCGGCGCCGACGGCGGCCTCGCGATAGCGAACGGTCGTCTCCTTGACGACATCCCGGGGCGGCACGAAGACGCGCTTGATCTCGCTGTAGTCGCCCCAGTACCACGACACGCCGGCCTGCCAGTTCCAGTCGCCCCTGCCACCGGCGACGAGGCGCCCGCCCAGGGCCTTGTCGGCGTCGGGGTCCTTGAGGTTGCTGGCGTCGCCGCGGCCGTTGCTCAGGGTCAGCGCGTACTCGAAACGCACGTCACGCAGGAAGGTGGAGCCGTGCAGCTTGAGGCCGAGCTGCCGCTCGGGGAAGAGCTGCAACACGTAGACGGGCGGAGAGGTGGCGAGCAGGCGGGTCGGGGAGCCGTGGTCGATGTTCCAGATGCCATAGGGCGTGAGGAACAAGCCAGCCGTGAGCTGCAGCCATTCGAGCCGGTTCCAGCTCAACCAGGCGCGCTCGATCTCGATCGCGCCGTAGTCGAACGACTCGCCGAAGCTGCCGGCGTCGTTGGTCGTGACCTCGACCTTGCGGTAGCGCTCGCCCAGGCGCGGGATCTCGTAGGCCCGCGTATCACCGACGGGGTTCAGCAGGAAGCGGACCTCGGCGAGCATGCGCCAGTCCGGCAGGGGCTTGAAGTCGAAGTAGAGGTTGAGGTTGCCGAAGATGAAGGAGGGCTCCTGGTCGAGCAGGTCACCGGCAAGCACCCGCTGCGGCACCCACCACTTCTGAAAGGAGAGGTCGAAGAAGCCGTAGATCGCCAGCATGCGCTGCGCCTCGAGCTGCAGCGAGAGCGAGGTCGCGGCCTCTTCAGCGATCGCGAGCTGTTGCTGGACCTCGTCGCGCCGGCGATCATCGTCGTCCTGCCGCGCGCTCAGCGCGCGGACCTCACGGCTGAGACGCCGCAACGCCTGAGCGTCGGCGCTCTCGCTCGTGGCCCTCGCACCTGGCGCCTCGTCGCTCGCGCTCGCGGCCCCTTTACCCGGCGCCTCGGCGCTCCCCTGGGCCCGCGCGGCGGGCGCGCCTGCGAGCGCGAGCAGCAGCCACATGAGGCCGACCGGCGACCTCATCGGCGACCTCATTGACTGAGCCGGCTGCAGAAGAGCGGAAATTGGGGCATGAACTGCCGCAGGTCCTTGCAGAGGTAGCCGGGGGGGCAGTCATTGGGCGAGAGCTGGCAGTCCCGCAGCGAGCAATAGCCGGCGCTCTGCCCGAGCTGAACCACGCAGTAGTCGGCGTCGCCCGCGCACGGGCTGGCCGCGTCGCAGGCCTCGCCGAGGCCGCTGATCAGCTTCCCGCCGTCGGCGTCGGCGGCGCCACCAGCGCCGGCGTCCGTCTGCGCGCCGGCCTCCACCGCGCCGCCGGCGTCAACTGCGTTACCGCCCGCGTCCGCGGCCGCGGCTCGGCACATCCCCTCGAAGAGCACCTGGCCCGCGCTGCAGCGGTTGCCCAGGCATCCTCCGAGCCCGAGGAGCAGGGCAATCAGCGCCAGCGCCAGCCCCGCTCCACGCCAGTCGCTGCTCTGCTGGGAGCGCATTGCCACACCTCCACGGTGGCCATGATCGCCGAGCGATCTGGTGCGCGCAAAAAACGCGACCAAGGCGCGGGGCATTGTGGGACAATGGCCGGCGCATGACTGCTCCGGTCTCCAGAGTCCTCGTCGTCGACGACAACGAGGAGATTCATCACGATCTACGCAAGATCCTCTGCCGGGAGAACTCGGCGGTGGATCAGCTCGAGGTCGAGGTCTTCGGCGGCAGCGTGCCGCAGTACGAGGCCCTGGCGATCGATTGCGCGTTTCAGGGCCGCGAGGCCTACGACCTTGCGCAGGAGGCGCTCCGAGCCGGGCGGCCCTACGCGCTGGCGATCGTCGATGTCCGGATGATGCCCGGCTGGGACGGCGTCGAGACGATCGAGCGGCTCTGGCAGGTCGACCCCTACCTGCAGGTGCTGATCTGTACCGCCTACACCGATCACTCCTGGGAGGAGATCGTCGGCCGCCTCGGCGAGCGCGATAGCCTGTTGATCCTCCGCAAGCCCTTCGACGCGATCGAGGTGCTGCAGGCGGTGCATGCGCTGGTCAAGAAGTGGCAGCTTCATCAGCAGGTGCGGCAGCGCATCGATGAGCTCGAGCGCTCGGTGCAGCACCGGACGCGCGAGCTCGAGCAGGCCAACGCCCAGCTCAAGCGCGAGATCGCCGACCGCGTGCTGGCCGAGGATCAGCTCAAGCACCTGGCCACGCATGACTCCTTGACGACCCTCCCCAACCGCGTGCTGCTGCGCGATCGCGTCGCGCAATGCCTGGCGCGGGCCAAGCGCAGCGATCTCTCCGTCGCGGTGCTCTTGCTCGATCTCGACCGCTTCAAGGAGATCAACGATCGCCTCGGCCATCGCGCCGGTGACCACGTGCTGCAGGTCGTGGCGACCCGCCTGGCGCGGGCCATCCGCGAATGCGACACGGTAGCGCGCATGGGCGGCGACGAGTTTGTGGTGATTCTCGGCGACCTGGAGCGCAGCGAGGAGGCCCACGCCGCGACCGAGAGAATTCTCGCCGCGGTCGCCGAGCCGCTGACCGACGAGGGCCTCGACACGCGCGTCACGGCGAGCATCGGGATCGCGCTCTATCCCTCCGACGGGACGGACATCGAGACGCTGATCAAGAGCGCCGACATGGCAATGTACCAGGCCAAGCGCGACGGACGCGGCACCGCGCGCCTCTGCACCTCGTGGATCACCTCGCGCGCGCTCGAGCGCGCCACGCTGCGGGAGCAGCTCGGCCGCGCCCAGGCACAGAACGAGCTCGAGATGTGGTACCAGCCGCTGCTCGCGCTCGACGACGGCACGGTCACCGGCGTCGAGGCCCTGCTGCGCTGGCAGCACCCTGAGCTCGGGGTGCTGGAGCCCTCGAAGTTCATCCCGATCGCTGAGGAGTCCGGCCTGATCGTGCCGATCGGCGACTGGACGATCCGCGCCGCCTGCGACCAGAGTCGCCGCTGGCAAGCGGCGGGCATGGCGCCCTTTCCGGTGGCCGTCAATGTCTCCGCCCGCCAGCTCCGCCATCCGCAGCTGGTCGACACCGTGCAGCAGGCGCTCGCCGAGGCGCGGATCGACGCGGCCTGCCTCAACCTCGAGCTGACCGAGAGCGCGGTGATGGAGGACATCGAGCGCTCGCGCGCGACCCTCGTCAAGCTGCATGAGAGCGGGGTGCGGATCATCATCGACGACTTCGGTGCCGGCTACTCCGCGCTCAGCCGCTTGAAGGAGCTACCGATCTACGCGCTCAAGATCGACCGCTTCTTCATCCACAACATCATCGACGACGACCGCGATGCGGCGATCGTCGTGGCGATCATGGCCCTCGCGCATTCGTTGAACATCCGCGTGATCGCCGAGGGGATCGAGACGCGGCAGCAGGTCGAGCGCCTGCGCGAGCTGCGCTCCCGGCCGCTGATGGAGCCCCGCTGCGACTCGATCCAGGGCTTCTTCCTCGGCCGCCCGATGCCGGATCGCGAGATCACGGCGCTGCTCAACGAGAAGCTCGGACGCTCCGTCACTGGCCACGGGCTCGCGCAGGTCGCTGCCGGCGGCGCAGCCCGCGCCGAGCGGGAGTAGGGTCGGTCGCTGGGATGCTGCGATGACACTGCGAGGCAAGCTGATCACCGTGCAGATCGCCGTCATCGCCATCCTGGCGGTGGCCTTCGGCGTGCTGATCGCCGGCTTCTTCTCGCGCACGCTGCCGATGCTGACGCAGGGCCTGGCGACGAAGACCCATTCCTGCCTGCAGGGCGTGCTGCGCGACGCGGACCTCGGACTCGGCGCGCAGGACCAGGCGCTGCTCGCCAGGGCGATGGACCGCTGCAACCACGGGCAGCTCAAGGATCCGGATCTCGCCTTCGTGGCGGTGCTCGACCGCGAGGGCAAGCTCGTGGCGTCGCGCGGCCGAGCGCCCGCGCGGCTCGGCCAGGGCCTGCCCAGCGCGCCCTACCTGGTGCTGCGCGCGGCGCACGGCTTCCGCGGCTATGCGGAGGTCGCGCTCGAGGGCATGCGCCTGGGCACGGTCGTCGCCGAATACAGCACGGCGCGGCTCGAGCAGTGGAAGCACCTGATCGTGCTCTTCTCTGCCAGCGCGCTGGTGCTGGTGCTGCTCTCGACGCTGGCCTCGGTGGGCTTCGCGATGGCGCTGGTCAAGCCGCTGCGCCACATGATCCGCTTCGTGCATCAGGTCGCGCAGGGGCGCTTGGAGAGCCGGCTCGAGGTGCAGGCCAGCGACGAGCTCGGCCTGCTCGCGGAGGACCTGAACACGATGACGACCAAGCTGCGCCGGTCGCGCGAGCTGCTCGCCGAGGCCTCGCGCGGCGCCGGCATGGCCGAGGTCGCGATCAGCGTGCTGCATAACGTCGGCAACGTGCTCAACAGCGTCAACACCTCGACCTACGTGATCGGCGACCAGGTGCGCCGGTCGAAGGCGAGCACGGTCGCACGCCTCGCGGAGCTGATCGATGGCCACGCGGCCGACCTGCCCGCGTTTCTCAGCGAGGACGAGCGCGGCAAGCGCGTCCCGGCGCTGCTCTCGGCGGTCGCCGAGCAGCTCGCCACCGAGCGGACCGCGCTGCTCGACGAGATTCGGCGCCTCCGGGAGAGCGTCACGCATATCAACACCATCGTCGCCACCCAGCAGCAATACGCTGGCGCCAGCATGATCGAGGAGGGCGTCGATCTCGCCGAGGTCGCCGATTCGGCGCTGCAGCTCAGCGACGACGCCTATCGAGAGGGGCAGGTCGCGGTCGTTCGCGACTACGTGCCTCTGCCGCGGGTCGCGACCGACCGCCACAAGGTCGTCCAGATCCTGGTCAACCTGCTGCGCAATGCGCGCGAGGCGCTGGGCGCCACCGAACCAGAGCGGCGCGAGGTCACCGTGCGCCTGCGACCCGACGGCGAGCGCGTCCTGATCTCCGTGACGGACACCGGCGTGGGCATCCGCGAGCAAGATCTGACGCGGATCTTTCGCCATGGCTTCACGACGAAGGAGCATGGTCACGGCTTCGGCCTGCACTACAGCGCCAACTCGGCCACCGACCTCGGCGGCTCGCTCGACGCGAGCAGCGCCGGCCCAGGTACCGGAGCGACCTTCACGCTGGTGCTGCCCCTGCCAGAGAGCGCGGCGGCGCCTCAGCGCGTCGACGAGACGCCGTGCTTGAGCAACAGCCGGGAGAGATAGGTCCGATCGGTCTGGGCCAGGCGGGCCGCCTGCGAGACATTGCCCCCCGTGTGGCGTAGCAGCGCTTCGAGGTAGGCGCGCTCGAAGCGGCCCACCGCCTGCTCCTTGGCCTCCCTGAACGAGACCGCGAGGTCGAGCGCCAGGCTGCTGGGCGCGGGCTGCGCGGCGCCGCCGCCCAGCCCTCCCGCCAGCGCCGCCCCCGCGCCAAGGCTCTCTGCGGCCCCGAGCGCCAGGCGACGGAGGTGATTGCGCAGCTCGCGCACGTTCCCCGGCCAGGCGTAGCCCCTGAGCTGCTCGTTGAGCGCCGGGTCGAGCGCCGCCCTCCCGCCCGCCCCCAGCTCATCGAGGAGCAGACGCGCCAGCGGCTCGAGGTCCTCGGGTCGCTCGCGCAGCGGCGGCATCCGCACCTGAAAGACGGAGAGCCGATAGTAGAGGTCGGCGCGGAAGGCACCGCGATTGACCTCCTCCTCCAGACAGCGGTTCGTCGCGGCGATGATGCGCAGGTCGAGCGCCAGGTCGCGACCGCCGCCGACGCGGCGAATCGTCCGCTGCTCGACCGCGCGCAGCAGCCGGGTCTGCAGCTCGAGCGGGAGCTCGCCAATCTCGTCGAGGAAGATCGTCCCGCCCTCCGCGCGCTCGAAGGCGCCGGCGTAGTCGCTATGCGCCGAGGTGAAGGCGCCGCGCGTGTGGCCGAAGAGCTCGCTCTCCAACAGGTTGGGCGGGATGGCCCCGCAATCGACGACGACGAAGGGTCGCTGCGCGCGGGGGCTGCGCTCGGCGATCGACTGCGCGCAGAACTCCTTGCCGGTGCCCGTCTCGCCGGTGATCAGGACCGTCTCGTCGGTGGGCGCCACCCGCTCGAGCAGCGCGAAGACGGCGCGCATCGCCGGGCTGACGCCGATCAGCCGGCCGAAGACGGGCAGCGCGCTGAGCGGCTCGGCGACCTGCTCGGCGAGCGTCTCGACCCTGACCTGGGAGCGGCCGACCTGGACCAGCGTGCCTGAGGGCACGAGCGCCTCGCGCAGCCGCACGTTGCCGGCGAGCCAGCTGCCATTGGTCGAGGCCAGATCGCGCAAGGCGAGGCCGTCGGCGCGCGGCGTGATCGCCAGGTGGATGCGCGAGACGGCCTCGTCACGGAGCTGCAGCGTGTTGCCCGGCTGCGTGCCCACGTGGGCCAGTCGCGCCTCGGTCACCGCGACGGCGCCGAGGTCGATGCCGGCCATCACCTCGAGCCGCAGCTTCGGGTGCAGCAAGGCCTGCGTCGGCGCGCTGATCACCGCCGTCTGCGCCGCGCCTGTCGGTTGGTCGAAATCGCCGTTCATCGGCCCTGCTCCGGCGACACTCGGCTCCGAGCGTCCTCGCTACTCGACGACGGCGTCGGCCTCCAGCTCGATCAGCCAGTCAGCGCCGATGAAGCCCGCGACCTCGACGAAGGTGCACGCGGGGCGAATCGTGCCGAAGACCTCGCCATGCGCCCGCGCGGCCTCCTTCCAGCTGGCGATGTCGCGCAGCATCAGGCGGGTGCGGATCACCTGCTCGAGGCCGCCACCAGCGCGCTCCAGGGCATCGCGGATGATCTCGAGGCAGCGGCGCGTTTGCCCGTAGAGGTCGCCGGGACAGGCCGTGCTGCCATCGGCGGCGATTGGTGCCGTGCCGGCCACGGCGATCCACGGCCCATGTCGCACCGCGCGCGAGAAGCCAATCGAGGGCTCGAAGGCGGAGCCCGAGGAAATCAGCGTTCGACCCATCGCAATCCTCCTTGGCGAGACCCGGCATTGTGCGTCGAGAGGGATCATCGCGTCCAGCTCCGCGCACCGCGCGGGCCCCGCGCGCCGCCTCGTGCGGGCGCTGCGGCGGCCGTAGCGATCGTTCCAGGCTGAACGACCCAACCCGCTGCACAACGCGCAACGGCACAACGCGCTCAACGGCTTGTCGGCGCGCGGCCGCTGGCCCATGCTGCCGCGCGTCGCGCGAGCTGCTGCGCGCAGGGTGGGAGCGATGTCGCAGTCGATGCTGGATGCGGTGCGGGGCGAGTGCTCGGCGCGCACGTGGTCGCGTGGGGTCGAGCTGGCGCGGCGCGGCGCCGTGGTCTTGCTGCGCCACGATCCGAAGGAGGCGCTCTTGCGCGTCCAGGTGGTCGGCCGCGCGGTAAGCCCGTCGGTGCGGCTCTTTCCCGGCGACGACGACTGGTCCTGCGACTGCCGTGGCGCCGACGACCCCTGCGAGCATGTGGCAGCGGCGGTGATCGCCTGGCGGCGGGGTCTCGACGAGCGCCCCGACGAGGCCGCCTCAGCCCCCTCGAGCACCGCGGCGCGGGTGCCCGCGCGCGTGGGCTACCGCCTGACGCGCGAGCGCGAGCGCAAGGGCAGCGTCGGGCTCGGCCTGCAGCGTGTAATCGTCGACGCGGCCGGCGAACGCCCGCTGCAGCAAGCGCTCGTGCGCCCCTCGACCAGCGACGGACGCGCGGCCATCCACTGTGAGATCGCCGCGTCACGGGCCGATCTGACCGTAGAGCTGGCGCTCGGCGGACCACGGCGCCTGAGCGGCGGACGCCTGCCACCGACGACCCTGCGCGAGGTCCTGGCGGCGCTGCGCGAGGGCGAGGATCTGACGCTCGACGGCCAGCCCGTGCAGATCGGCGAGCCGCGCCCGGCGCTGCGCGCCCTGGTCACGGAAGAGGGTGGCGGCTGGCTGCTGCGCATCGAGCCAAACCCCGAGGCGGGCGAGGCCTTCGACAACGGCGCCCTGCTCGATGGCACCGTGCTCCATCCGAGCAGCGAGCCGTCCCTGACCGCCGCCGAGCTCGAGCGCTTGCGCAAGGGCCGCCACCTGGGCCCGACGGAGGGCACCTGGCTGGCCTCCGAGCTGCTGCCACGACTGCAGGCGGAGCTGCCCGTGCAGGTGCTGAGCCCGCGACTGCCGCGCGCCGCAAGCCTTCCGCCGCACCTGCAAGTCCAGCTCACGCGCGAGGGCGACACGCTGCTGGCCTTGAGCACGATTGTCTACGGTCAGCCGCCCGCGGCCCGGGTGATCAATGGCCGGCTCGTGGCCACCAGCGGCGCCAACCAGGTGCCGCTGCGCGACCTCGAGGAGGAGCTGCGCCTGACGCGCTGGCTCGAGCGCATGACCCCACTGCGGACGGGGCGCAGTGAGCGCTTCCCGACGGCCGCCGCCCTGGCGCTGCTGCCCGCGCTGCGCTCGGCGCGCAAGGTCGAGCTGGTCGATGCGGGCGAGGCCGTCGCACGCTGGCTGACGCCGACGGCGCCGCTCCTGCCCTGCGTGCGGATCTCCGCCGAGGGCTTCCACTGCGACTTCACGGTGACCGGCACCGCCCCGCCTGCGGCCGCTGGCGCGCCAGGGGGCGGGGCGACCGTGCTCGCCGCGGCAGGGGAGCGACGGGTCGCCGCGCGGGCGGTGCTCACCGCCTGGGAGCAGGGGCAGCAGTGGTTCGCGCTCGACGGGGGCGGACTGGCGCCGCTGCCGCACGACTGGCTCGAGCGCTACGGAGCGCAGGTCGCGGAGTTGCTGGCGGCCCGCGACGAGCGCACGGAGAAGGTCCCGCCGGCGGCCCGCCTCGAGCTGGCGCGCCTCGCGGCCGCGCTCGATCTGGTCGTGCCGATCGAGCTCGCCGAGCTGCGCGCGCGCCTCGAGGGCACGCAGGCCCTACCGGCGCTGACGCTCCCCGCGGACCTGAGGGCGGAGCTCAGGCCCTATCAGCAGGAGGGCGTGAGGTGGCTGACGCTGCTGCGCGACGCCGGCATCGGCGCGCTGCTGGCCGACGACATGGGCCTGGGCAAGACGCTGCAGGCGCTCTGTGCGCTGCGCGGCCGCACCCTCGTCGTGGCGCCCACCAGCGTCTTGCGGGGCTGGGCCGCCGAGGTCGCGCGCTTTCGCCCACGCCTGAGCGTCTCCCTCTACCACGGCCCGGGGCGGCGCCTCGACCCCTCCGCCGACGTCACGCTGACCAGCTACGCCCTGCTGCGCCTCGACGTCGAAGGGCTCGCGGCGGAGCAGTGGGACTGCCTGGTGCTCGACGAAGCGCAGACCGTGCGCAATGCCGAGAGTCAGGTGGCCCAGGCCGCCTTTCGACTGCGCGCGACCTGGCGCCTGGCGCTCACCGGCACGCCGGTCGAGAACCGCCTCGAGGACCTCTGGAGCCAGCTCCAGCTCCTCAACCCTGGTCTGCTTGGCGGGCGCAGTGACTTCACCGAGCGCTACGCTCGCCCGATCGGCGAGGGCAACACCGCCGCGGCCGAAGGGCTGCGCCAGCGCACGCGACCCTTCATCCTGCGCCGCCGCAAGGCGGAGGTCGCGCGCGATTTGCCCGCGCGCAGCGAGCGCGTGCTCTACGTGCAGCTCAGCGCCGAGGAGCGCCGCAGCTACGACGCCGTGCTCGCCGCGACGCGGCAGGAGGTGCTGCAGCAGCTCGGCCAGGGCGGCAACGTGCTCGGTGCCCTGGCGGCGCTGTTGCGCCTACGCCAGGCGGCCTGTCATCGGGGGCTGCTGCCGGGCCTCTTGCCCGACGGGGCGACCCCGCCGAGCTCGTCGAAGCTCGAGCTCCTGACCGAGACGCTGCGGCAGGCGCTGGCCGAGGGCCATAAGGCGCTGGTTTTCTCGCAGTGGACCTCGCTCCTCGATCTCACCGAGCCGCTGCTGCGCGCGGCGGGCATCGACTTCTTGCGCCTCGATGGCGCGACCCGCGACCGCCAGGCGGTGATCGACGGCTTTCAGCGCGCGGGAGGGCCGCCGGTGCTGCTGATCTCGCTCAAGGCGGGGGGCGTGGGCGTGACGCTGACGGCGGCCGATCACGTCTTCCTGCTCGACCCGTGGTGGAATCCCGCCGTCGAGGACCAGGCTGCCGACCGTGCCCATCGCATCGGCCAGACGCGCCCGGTGCTGATCCACCGACTCGTCACCGAGGACACCGTAGAGGAGCGCGTGCTGGCGCTGCAGCAGCAGAAGCGCGGCCTCGCCGCGGCCGCCCTCGACGAGGGCGCCGTGGCCACGGCGCTGACGCGCGACGAGCTGCTCGCGTTACTGGACTAGTTGGCGGACTGGTTGCTGACGTAAGGGCCCGTGGATCGATTGCTCGGGTCGCAGTGCCGTGCCTGGCGACGGGAGCAATCGATCCACGGATGGCCAAGCAGCGCGGCGCGCTCCGGCGAGCCTCCAGCCACGCCCACGCCCTCGCCCTCGCAGCCCTCGATTCTGTTGCGGCTCGAACCCTCGAGCCCCAGCGCCTGAGCCAAGGTCGGAGGCTAATTGTCGCTTGGGCCTTGCGGTGCCACTGCGCGTCAGCTACCGAGGATCGGTCCATTGGGCGGGCTCGGCCGCTGAGGCCGTGACCGCTTCGCGACGAGGAGGCTGCTTTGCCGGCGCAAGAAACAGGGCGCGAGCTGAGGGATGCGGAGGTCATGTGCCTGACCCAGGCGGGCATCTGTAACCTGACGCCCAGCCCGGCTAGCGGAACCAACACCGACGGCCACGTCACCTACCAAGTATTTCAGCGGGGAGCCCCAGAAGCCCCGCACAATCCTTCGGCCCTCGCGGCCCAGATGCAGCGCGGCGCGGGCCCCTTCCAGAGGGCGGTAGACGAGTTCTACGAGAGCCTTCGCGAGTCGCTCGCGGCGGGCCAGGTCGCGCGAGCCATGGGCCCCCCGCCCTTCAGCAGCCCAGGCTCGCCGGACCTGGACAACGCCTCGCCCCTCCTCAGGACCGCGGTCGCGACCGCCGCCGCGGCCTATGTGCAGGCCGCTCGAGAGCAGGGGAGCGTCCTTGGCAAGGGCTCGCGCCCGCTGGCCCTCGCGCACTTCGAGCTCGGCGAGCTCCTTCGACCAGCTCTAACCCACTTCGCACTGGGCCGCGTTGCTGAGGCCCTGGAGGCCGCGGCAGCGCGTAGCCGGCGCGAGGTGGCCCTAGGGTGGAGTAAGGCCTTTGTGTGGGAGCTCAACGGCCCCAAGGGGGCGCGACTGACGCTCTTCGCCTCGCAGCCCTCCAGCGCTGGGTCGGACCGGCCGTCGGCTGCCACAGTGGCGCAGCTCACGGCGGCGACGGCGGCGGCGTTCGGCGGGTCGGATACCAACACGATCCTCCCCGTCTCAGCGGCGGTCATGGCTCTGACGCTGCACCGACGCGGCGGCTTCTTCTTCGCCCTGGAGTTTCCCCTCTAGCCCTCCAGGCGCCCGACCCCCTGGAGGAAGAGCCCTCGCGGGGGGCCGCGCGGAGGGCGCGGGGGGCCCGGCCGACGGGCCCCCGACTGGCCCCCCGACTGGCCCCCCGACTGGCCCCCCGACTGGCCCCCCGACTGGCCCCCCGACTGGCCCCCGGTGGCGCGGCGAGGCTATCATCCGCCCCGTAGCGGGGGGCGGGCGCGCGGTGGGCAAGGCAACACGCATTCTCGAGGTCGACCAGCTCCTGGCGACGCTGCAGCGGCATCCGCGCCTCGTGCACCAGGGGCTCTTGGCCAGCGCAGAGCAAGAGGCACGCCTGCACGCCACGCTGCGGCCCCTCGTGGCCTTCGCCCGCGCGAGCTACGTCGGCTGCATCGCGGTGCTGGACTGGGATCATCGCCTGCCCTCGCAACAGGCGGTGCTGCGCCTCTACGCCTACTACTCGCCGAACGCCTTCGACCAGGGCGCAAGTGCCCTGGCGGCCCGCAGCGCGGCGATCGCCGAGCGTGACCTGCAGCCCGAGTTCGACGTGCCCGACTACACCGGCCTCGGCGCCGATGAGGTCTACGAGGGCGAGGTCGACGCCGAGGGCACGGTCGTGCCGATGCGACTGGTCAGCGGCTGGCGGCGCGAGATCAACCCCAAGGACGCCCGCAGCGCCCTGCGTGCGGCGCGGCAGTCCGAGCAGTTCCAGCGGCTGCTGGCAGCGACGAAGGGGAAGCGTCCCAATCACCTCGGCGAGCTCGAGGCGGTCGCCTGGACGCCGCCTTGCGAGACCGACTCGACGCGCTGGACGATCGACGTCTGGTACCTGATGCAGCTCGACCACACGCTGGGGCGTGGACACAGCTTCCTCGTCGACCCCGAGCAGCAACGGGTGCTGGCCGAGCGCGAGTTCGTCGTGCGCGGCGGCTGAGGGCGGCGTGCGTCGGGCGTGCGCGGGGACGCCCGGCCTCAGCCGGCGGCGACCTGCGCGCTGAGGCCACGGCGCTGCGCGATCAGCGCCGCCGCCCCCTGCTCGCCCGCGCGATAGGAGCTGCGCACCAGCGGGCCGGCGTGCACCAGCGCGAAGCCCAGCGCGCGCGCCCGCTCGGCCAGCGCCTCGAACTCCTCCGGCGGCACGAAGCGCTCGACGGCGAGGTGCTTGCGACTCGGGCGCAGGTATTGCCCCAGGGTGACCCAGTCGACGCCGGCCTGCCGTAGATCGCGCAGGGCCTCGACCACCTCGTCGGTGGACTCGCCCAGCCCCAGCATCAGCGAGGACTTGATCAAGCGCGTGGGATCGGCGGCGCGGTAGGCGCGCAGCACCGCCAGCGAAAGCGCATAGCTGCAGCGCCGGTCACGGACCTGCTCGCTGAGCGAGGCGACGGTCTCGAGGTTATGCGCCAACACCTCGGCACCGGAGCCCGCCACGGCGGCCAGCGCCACGGCATCCCCCTGGAAGTCAGGCGTCAGCAGCTCGACGACGGCTGCCGGTAGGCGCTGCTTGAGCGCGCCCACGACCGCGACGAAGTGCCCGCTGCCCTGATCTGGCAGCTCATCACGGTCCACCGAGGTCACGACCACGTGGCGCAGCCGCATCGCCACCGCGGCCTCGGCCACCCGCGCCGGCTCCGCCGGGTCCGGTGGCGAGGGCGGGCGACCGGAGGTGACATCGCAGAAGCGACAGCCGCGAGTGCAGACCTTGCCGAGAATCATGAAGGTCGCCGTGCCGCCGCCCCAACACTGGGAGAGGTTCGGGCAACGCGCTTCCTCGCAGACCGTATGCAGACCCTGGGCCCCGAGCCGCTCACGCACGGCATAGTACTGGCCGCCGCCGGGCAGCTTGACGCGTAGCCAAGGGGGAAGTCGTGGCTCTGGCACGGGACATCGGCTCCGCGGAGACACGGGCTCCGCAACGAGGGTCGGCAGCGGTCTAGCGCGAGCGAGGCCGACCTTCAAGCGACCAGGCGCCGGTCGATCGGCGCTGCCTCAGTCGATGGGCACTTCCATCGTGGCCAGCTGGTTGGGGGACCAGCGAACGTCCGGCCAGGCGCAGGCCTGCTGGGCGCGGGCCGCCACCTCGGGCCGCGCGTCGGTGCAGAGCGCCGCGACCTCGCGCGCCGCCTCGTCGCGCACCGCGCAGAGGTGATGGAGCACCGGCTCGACGAGGTTGAGTCGCGGCTCCTCGAGGATCTCCCGGGCCATCGCGCGCGCCTTCTCGCCGGTCAACTGGCGCACCAGCGCCGCCGCATCGAGCGCATCGGGCGCCTCGCCGCGCCGCCCCTGGGCCAGCGCGCGGTTCGCCGAGGTGAGCTGCGAGCGGCTGCGCAACATCTGGTCGACGAGGCCGGTCGGTCCGCCGACACGCAAGCGCTCGCCGAGCAGCGCCAACAGGCTGCGCCCGAGCTTCGAGGCGCTGGTCCACGCCAGACCGTAGGAGAACCCCGCGCCGCCACGCTGCACGCTGAGCGTCGCCAGCGGCACGAGCGCGGGACAATCCGCGCTGTGCTGCATCGCGAGGTCGAGCGCGCCCATCGTCCACTCGGGCGTGGCGGCCGCGAGCATCCGCGGCAGCAGCGCGGCCGGCGGCTCGGGAAGGCGCGCCAGATAGAGCAGCGTGCCAGGGACGCGCGCCAGCAGCGCCAACGCCAGGTTGATCAGGTCGGGATCGACCAGCTTCGCGCGCCCGAGCGCGTTCCATTCCTCGGGCGTGGTCGGCGGGGAGCGATGCAGCGCGGTGGTAAAGGTACCGAGAGTCCCAGCGCGTGCGAGCGCGGTCATCAGCTCGCCGCGACTGCCGTCGCTGCTGGCGAGCTGCCGGCGAATCGTCTGACCGGCGGCCGGATGGTCGACCCAGGCGGGGTCCGCCTCCTGCAGCACGCGATTGAGCATCTGCCGCCGGGAACCCTCGGCCGTACGTAAATGGCTCAGGGCACTTTCGACCAGCCCGCTCCCCATCTGGCGCGCCAGCGCCAAGAGCAGCGCGTCGGCGGGCACCTGGCCCGCCAGCTCGAGGCAGCACTGCACCTTCTCTTCGTCCGTCGCGATGGTCGACGCGGCCTGACGTAAGCCGATCCAATCGGGTTGCCGGCTACCGCGCAGCGGGACGGTCTGGCTACCGACGACCGCAGCCACGAGCGCGGCGCTCCACCGCTCCGACTGCAACAAGGCCAAGAAGGCTTCGCGACGGCGCTCCGGGTCAGGGGAGGCCGTGGCCTGATCGATGAGCTGATGCGCGGACAAGGCCAAAAGCGTACCTCGAGTGTCGGCGGATTGTAGGAACCGAAGCCAAGTCTGTCCAGGAGCGGAGCGCCTCGCGCTCCCCTCTCCGAGCTGCTAGGCGTAGGTGCGAAAGTCGATCGTCGGAAAGATGTTCTCGGCGCGCTCCCGTTCGCCGAGCCAGGCCTCGTCGATTGTGCCGCCCGCGACCTGCTCGGTCAAACGCGCGAAGTCGCCCAGATGCGCCTCCGTCCGCCGCGTGGCGTAGTCCACCGCCGTATTGCTGCGCATGATGAAGGCCCAGTCGCTGGCCTGCGCCAAGAGCAGCAGGCGGGCCGCGTGGTTGAGCGCGCGCCTGACGAGGGGCGCGGGCGCGACGTGGCGGCGAGCCAGGGCGATCATCTCGGCGGTGGCACGGTGCAGGCGCGGATAGATCCACGCGTTGGTGCCATCGAGCCAGTATTGATGATATCCGCCGGCGCCCCAGCTCGACTCGGCCGGTCGCAGCAGCTGCTGCGTGGGATGGCGCCGCAGGTAGCCCGCGAGGTGCGTCAGCGTCGGCGCCCCACGCGGCTGGGTCGCCAGCAAGCGAATCACCTGCTCCAACCAAGCGCAGCCCTCGTGCCACCAGTGACCGAAGAGCTCGGCGTCGTAGGCCGCGACGACGACGACCTGGGGCAACACGGCGCGCAGCCCGCTGAGCTGCGCCAAGCGCTTGTCGACGAAGTCCTGGGCATGCCGATGCGCCACGCGCAGCGCTGCGGCCGGATCGTAGAGCTGCTTGAGGTCGCCGTTATGGCCGGTAATCCGACGGTACTTGAGGCCCGTGCGCCGCCGCTGGCCATCGGGAAGCACGAAGGCGCCGAGCTCGGCAAGGGAGCGCTCATCCGCCAGGTCGTGAAAGAAGTCACGGTAGGCAGGGTCGCCCGGATAGCCGCGCTCGCGGCTCCAGACCTGCTCGCTGGGCTCCGGGTCGCGGGCGAAGACCGCCACGCCGCTGTCGGCGCAAAAGGCCGGCGCGTGATAGCCGCAACGCGGGCGCGGTCGGGCCAGCAGCAGCGCCCGCGTGTCGCTGACGAAGTAGCGCAGCCCGGCGGCGCCGAGCAGACGGTCGAGGCCCTGCGCATAGCCGCACTCGGGCAACCACAACCCGGAGGGCGGCCGTCCGAAGCGACGCGTGTGCTCGGCGACGGCGACCGCGATCTGCGCGCGCGCGGCGGCCGGCTGCGGCGCCATCAGCGGCAGGTAGCCGTGGGTTGCGGCCGAGGTGATCAGGTCGAGGTGGCCGGTGTCCTGCAGCCGGGCCAGAGGCGTGAGCAGATCACCGTCGAGCGCGGCCCAGGTGCACATCGCGGCGCCGAGGCGACGACGATGATGGGCGACGACCGCGGCCAAGGGCGCGTCGCCCTGAGCGCGCGCCTCCTCGCGCGTCAGCAGCGCGTCGAGATCGGCAGCGTAGCGCGCGTAGCGCTGCCGCAGCAGCGTGTCGCCGAGCATCGTCTGCAAGGGTGGGCTGAGCGAGAGCGTGAGCTGAAAGGCTACATCTTCTTGCTGCAGCCGCAGCAGCATCGCGATCAGCGGCAAGTAGCTCTCGGTGATCGCCTCGAACAACCAGTCTTCTTCGAGAAAGACCTCGTGCTCCGGATGCCGAACAAAGGGCAGGTGCGCGTGCAGCACCAGGGCAAGGCATGCGGGGCCCTCCATCGCCGACTCAGCCGCCGGGCCCGTCGCTGGCGGCGGCAGGAACCACGAAGGCCGTCGAGCCGCCGGCGAGCGCCTCGCAAAGCGGCGCAAAGGGCGGCAGGGGCAGGAGCTGGCGACCGCCCTCGTCGAGTCGCCACCTCGACCCCGACCGTGCGCCCGCGGCGCCAGGCGCAGGGGCGGGGCGCGCGCGCGCGGCGGCGCCTGGCCCTGTCGCCAGCGGTGCTGTCGCGAGCGGAGGGCGCGCGCGCGCGGCGGGCGCCTCGCAAGCCTCGGCGACCGCGTCGGAGGCGCTCGGCGCGCGCGCGGCAGCCGCGCCGGGCATCCCGGGCAGGGGCTTGCGCAAGAGCGTCCCGTCACGCCGGTCCCCCGCGGCGAGCGGCGCCGCGAGGGGCGGGGGCGGCACCTCCGCCAGCGGGGGCGGTGCGTAGCCGGAGAGCGTCGTTTCCCAGTCGATGGTGACGAAGCGATCGTCGATCCAGCTCGAGGGGGACGCTGGCGGCGTCTGCACCGCGTTGGATTCGAGACGCAGCTGCCAGCGGTCGAGCGCGTCGTAGGAACCGAGCTCGGCGCGATACCTGCGCTCGGGCGAAACCTCCGTCACCTGACCAGCCTGCGCGCCGACCGGGCAGCTGTACTCGATGGTGGCGGCCGGATTGCGCGTGGTCAGATCGAAGAGCCGGAGGGCCCAGCGCGACGCCGCGCCCTCCACCGGCAGCGGGAAGAGCTCCCAATGCGCATAGAGTGAGGTCGGGTCGCGGACCAGGAGCACCAGCCGTCCACCGCTGTCCGAGGCGGTGGCGTCGCCCGGATCTCGCGGGATCCCTCCAGCCTCCGATGATCCCCCGCTGCTGCTGCTGACTGCCGACATGCGCCCGGAGTCTAGCACCGGCGTTTCATGATCAGAACCTGCTCGGCAGGGCAGAGCCGGGCCCAGCGCGGCGCCGGCCGGGACGCCCGCCACGGGCGTTGCGCGGCCCTCAGCGCCGCTTTCTCGTGGAGAATCGCTGCAACTCCCCGACGAGCCGCTGGCGAGGCCGGTACGCACCTCCGAGCGCAGGCGAAAAAAGCAAGCAAGCTCAATGACATCCGGAACTGCTGCGAGGCTCATTTTTTTACTCTTTACAAATTCTGCAGGCTAGCATACCTGTTAGGCATCAACCATAGGCGAGGTGCCCCGTGCTACTGCCTCAATTCGTCCGTCAGGGGGGATCGGGTACGGCGCTGCGGGTGGCTCGCCTCGGGGCCTTGGCCGCCCTGGGATTGCTGGTCGGCTGCGAGGCCCTCGTCGACGACAGCGACCTCGCGCCACCGCCGGCCGTGCGGGCGCAAGCCAGCATGAACGCGATGAACGCGATGAACGCGATGAACGCGATGAACGCGATGAACGCGATGAACGCGATGAACGCGATGAACGCGATGAACGCGATGAACGCGATGAACGCGATGAACGCGATGAACGCGATGAACGCGATGAACGCGATGAACGCGATGAACGCGATGAACGCGATGAACGCGATGAACGCGATGAACGCGATGAACGCGATGAACGCGACGAACGCGATCACCTTCAGTAACAGCGTGCCCACCTCCGTGCTGCCGCACGTCACCTTCTCCAAGTTCACCTTCGAGCAAAACGCCGCGCTCTGCCCGGCGACGCGCATGGGCCCGGTGACCGTCGCCGGCCAGCCGGCCAACATCGTTCTGCCGCGCTGGATCGTGCTCAAGAAGCAATTCGAGCGGGTGCGCGTGAAGTGCGCCGACACCAACCTGGCCACCTGCGGCAATGGCGTCGTCGACGCCGGCGAGGCCTGCGACACGGGTATCGCGCTGGGGCAGCCGGGCGCCTGCCCGACGGTCACGCTTCCGATGGACGAGGACTTCGACGGCAACGGCACCTTCAATCCCGCGGGCGGGATCGACAAGACGGTCAACTACGAGGTCTTCGCCGGCCTCGGCCTCGCCTGCGCCGACAAGGGCTACCGTCCCTTCCTGCTGCACCCGGTCGATGGTCCCGAGGTCCAGGCGCTCAACGGCGACGGCACCATCCCCTCCTTCACCACCTACTTCCGCTACCTCTGCATCCAGTCCTGGGATGTGGCGCTGAACAAGGCCACCTACCGCTGCGGCAAGGGGCGCGTCGCCGAAGGGGTCAGCGGCTATGCGGTAAAGGAAGGCACGAACTCCCCGCGGCCGATCTACCTCTCGAGCCTGACCTGGAAAAGCAACGTCTGGGATAAGCACTTCCAGTTCATCAACGGCCACCTGGCCTCGATCGTCGAGCCCAAGCAGGGCAACACGGCCGTTGCCGGCTACGCGCTCGATGACGCCTGGGGCCTCAACCCGCGCGACGTGCATGCAGGTACCTCGACCAAGAAGGAGGCCGACTACCTCGCCGCGATCGCGGTCAAGACCGCCACCAGCCGCAGCGGCGTCGCCGTCAGCCCCTATAACCGGGCCAACGTCACGGGTGGGCTGGCCTTCAGCGCCAACGAGCTGAACCAATGCGAGGCCGGCTACAAGAGCTACCCCGACCTGGCCTCCAAGGGCACGCTCAGCGGGATCGCCATCGACCTGAGCGTGGCTCCCTGGTACACGCAGAACTGCACCTGGGCCAGCGACTGGGGCCTGCCCGTGCTGACGCCGCAAACGGCCTCCGGCTGCAGTGTCTTCCCGATCGGCACCGCCGCCAACCAGGCGCTGCTCGGCCTCAACATCGGCGACACGACGCCGCGGCGCTGCCCGAGCTTCGCCACCTGCGAGCCGGGCCAGAGCTGCTGTATCGGCAAGTTCGCCGCAGGGTCGGGCGTCTCCTGCGCGGTGAAGAGCGACACCACGCTCTGGTGCTGGGGCTTCAATGACTACGGTCAGCTCGGTCGTTTCGACGGCGGCACGGCGCTTCCGGGCCCCGTCCTGATGAGCGCCGGCGGCGCCCCGCTGACGGGGGTGCTCGAGGTCGCGCCGGGCCTGCACACCTGTGCCCGCACGAGCGATGGCAACGTTTGGTGTTGGGGCGCCAACTGGTACGGCGAGCTCGGCGACGGCACCTATGACAGTCGCACGGGCCCCGCGCGCGTCACGGGTCTCGGCACCGCCCCCTCGGTCGACCAGCTCGCGATGGGCCTCTTCCATAGCTGCGCCAAGAAGAGCGACGGGACCGTGCGCTGCTGGGGCGCCAACGGCAAGGGCGAGCTCGGCGACGGCACGACCATCAACCGCCCCAACCCCGTGCAGGTGACGGCGATCGCCGCCAACGCGATCCAGCTCGCGGCGCACTACGCCTACACCTGCGCGCGCAGCAAGACCTCCCAGTTGTTCTGCTGGGGCGCCAACGAGCACGGCCAGCTCGGTGACGGTACGACCGTGGCGCGCGCTACGCCGACGCAGGTGACGGCCTTCGGCACCCAGGTCTACGAGGTGAGCCTCGGCCAGTACCACGGCTGCGCTCGGCTGCGCGACGGCAAGGCCTGGTGTTGGGGCGACAACAGCTATGGCCAGCTCGGCGACGGCACGACCGTGTCGCGGCTGACCCCCGTCGTGGCGACGGCGCTCACCTCGCTGACCCAGCTCGCGGCGGGGAGCTTCGCGACCTGTGCGCGTCGCTCCACCGGTGAGCTCTACTGCTGGGGCGCCGGCGGTTGGTGGCAGCTCGGCAATGGTTCGGGCCTCTATTCGTATCCGAACGCGCTGACGCCCACCAAGGTGTCGGCGCTCGGGTCGACAGTCGCGGAGGTGCGCGTCGGCCAGGACCACACCTGCGCCCGCCTCATCGATGGCACGCTCCATTGCTGGGGAGTCAACACCGGTGGCTCGTTGGGCACGGGGACGATGGCCCTGGAGAAGACCCCCGCGCGGGCCCGGGGGCTGAGCTGCGACTGCGGCGACGGCGTCTGCAGCCGCACCGAGACCAAGCAGAGCTGCCCGGCCGACTGCCGCGACGAAAGCTGCGGGGACGGCCGCTGCACGGGCAGCGAGACCGAGAGCACCTGCGGCCTCGCCCAGGGCAAGACGGACTGCCGCCGCACGCCCTACGTCGAGATCGCCGTCGGCTCCCATCATAGCTGCGCGCGCCGCAGCGACGGCACCCTCTGGTGCTGGGGCCAGGGGAACATGGGCCAGATCGGCGATGGCACCTTCCTCGACCGCGAGAGCCCAGTGCAGGTGACCTCGTTCGGCACGACCGCGCTGGAGCTCGCGCTCGGCGACAACACCACCTGCGTCCGAACGCGCGACGGACGCCTCTCCTGCTGGGGCCACAACGGTTACGGCCAGGTCGGCGATGGCACCGCCGACACCCGCTTCTCGCCCTACGTGATCACGGCGCTCGGCACCAACGTCGCCGAGATCGCGGCGGACGATGAGTTCACCTGCGCGCGCCGCTCGGATGGCACGTTGTGGTGTTGGGGCCGCAACGCCTACGGGCAGCTCGGCGATGGCACGACGATCCAGCGGCTCACGCCGGTGAAGGTCACCGCCCTCGGCACCACCGCGACGCGCTTCGCCCTGGGCAACGACAACGCCGGCAACCTCCCTGAGGGCAACGGGCACGCCTGTGCGCGCCGCGCCGACGGAACGCTCTGGTGCTGGGGCTCCAACGACTGGGGCCAGCTCGGCGACGGCACGACGATCAACCGCCTGCAGCCGGTCAAGGTCACGGCGCTGGGCACCATCGTCGCCGACGTCGCGACGCACGGCGGCCACACCTGCGCCCGGCTGACCAACGGCACGCTCAGGTGCTGGGGCAACGGCGGCTTCGGGCAGCTCGGTGATGGCTTGGGCAGCAACAGCAGCCTGCCCCGGGCGGTGACCGCGCTCGGCACCACCGTCGCCGAGGTTGTGACCACCGACTGGTCCACCTGCGCGCGGCTGACGACGGGCGCGCTGTGGTGCTGGGGCTCCAACGACGGCCGCCTCGGCGACGGCACCTGGGGTAATCAGTACGAGCCGGTCGCCATCACCGCGCTGGGCACCACCGTTGCGGAGGTCGCACACTTCGCCATGCACGGCTGCGCGCGGCGCACGGACGGAACGATTGCCTGCTGGGGCTCCAACGGCTACGGCGCGCTCGGCGCACCCGCGGGCGGCACCGCCATCGTGCCGGTCTCGCTCTCGAGCTGCGGCGATGGCCTCTGTGCGCTCAACGAGGCAATCAACAATAGCTGTGCCCTCGACTGCGCCACCACCTGCGGCGACTGCGTCTGCGATGGCGCGCTGGAGACCGCGGCGAGCTGCCCGGCGGACTGCGTCGCCGGGAATACCTGCACCCCGGCGGTCTGCGGTAACGGCGTCTGCAACGCCGGCGAGAGCTGCCGTGACTGCCCCGCCGACTGCGGCACCTGCTACTAACGCCGAGCCGACCCCCCTAAGCCGCCCTCGACGAGCCCTTGCGCGTCGACGCCAGCTGCGCAACGGTCCACAGTACTGACGCAACCGAGGCGGCGACCCGCCCACGGGCGCGGAGGCACAGAGGAGGACCAGCGATGCAGGCTCAGACCTATGGTTACGAGAAGCGGATCACCGGGGCGTCGCTCGACGTGGTGCGGGCCAAGGTGACGGCGGCGCTCGCCGCCGAGGGCTTCGGCGTGCTGACCGAGATCGACGTCAAGGCGACGCTGAAGAAGAAGCTCGAGCTCGACTTCAGGCCCTATGTCATCCTCGGCGCCTGCAACCCGACGCTGGCCCACCGGGCCCTCGAGGCCGATCCGCAGGTCGGGCTGCTCTTGCCCTGCAACGTGGTGCTCCAGCAGGCCGAGGGGGGAATCCTCGTCTCCATCGTCAACCCGCAGATGATGTTCAGCGTCGTCGCCAAGCCCGAGCTGGAGCCGATCGCGAAGGAAGCGGACGAACGACTGCGCCGCGTCCTCGCCGCCCTCGGCTAGCGCTGGCGCGCCGACCCAGC
The DNA here is from genome assembly GCA_016711215.1 of Pseudomonadota bacterium. NCBI lineage: Bacteria > Pseudomonadati > Pseudomonadota > Pseudomonadota bacterium. The sequence goes on from JADJTL010000002.1 coordinate 134,458, forward strand.
GTGGCGCAGCGCCGCCAGCAGCTCGGGCAACGCGATCAGCGCGAGGCTGACGCCCTGATCGGAGCAGCCGTAGGGCAGCACCAGGGTGTCGCCGTGGATCATGCCGCCGCAGGAGTAGAGCACGTTCGGCACGTAGCCTTCGCGCTCCTCGTCGTCCGGCGCCAGCAGGGGCAAGGGTAGCGCACCGATCACCCGCCACGGATCCGCGCGATCGAGGAGCAAGGCGCTCAGCGTGTAGCGCCGCATCGGCCCGACGCCGTGCGTCAGCACCAGCCAACCCGCCTCGGTCTCTAGCGGTGAGCCGCAGTTGCCGATCTGCTGCAGCTCCCAGAAGCTCGACGGCGCGTGCAGCGCGGCGACGTCGTGCCAGAAGCGCACGTCGGTCGAGCTCGCGAGGTGGAGGTTCTCGCGATCCTTTCGCGAGAGCATCAAATACTTGCCGTCGACGCGACGGGGAAAGAGCGCCATGCCCTTGTTCTGGGCCGCCGCACCATTGAGCGTCGAGATCGCGAACGAGACGAAGTCCTCCGTCTCGATCAGCTGGGGAAAGATCTCGAAGCCGTCGAAGGCCGTGTAGGTCGCGTAGTACTTGACCGCTCCGTCGTCCTCGACGAAGCGAACAAAGCGAGCATCCTCCATCCCGCGCGTCTCATTCGGCCCGGCGGGGAAGATCACGCGCTCCGCGAGCTCGGAATCCGCGGGGAAGCGCGTGACGTAGCTCGAGGCCGCGAGGACGCGAATCAGCTTCGCGGTTTCGTAGCGCAGGGCGGGCGGCGCGCCCTCCCGCTCCAGCAACGCGAGCGCGCGCTCCAAATCCTCGGGCGTGAAGCGATCCGCGAGGCTGCCGAGCACCTCTCGGGAGAGGCGATTATCGGCGCCGAGCTCGGCGAGCTTGGCGCAGAATTGCTTCTTGTCGTAACTCGTCGGCGAGGTGCGCTGCCCGTTGACGAGCATCGAACCGACGGCGTCGAAGCTGACGTGATTCGCGCTGTCGATCGTGCCAGAGCGGAACTCGATCGACGAGACATGCCCTTCGCCGACCGCCCGGAGGCTCATCAGGAAGCGGCAAGCGCCGGCGGCAAGCCCGCGCTGATCGGGCGCGAGGACCATCGAGGGGTTGAAGAGCGCGGCGGCCTCCACCGAATACTCATGGGTGAAGTAGGCGCCGATCAGCAGCCTTCGCTCGCGACTGAGGCCGGCTCCCGCGGGCAGGTGGTGCGCGACGCGCTCGAAGTGGCGCTCCAGGAGCTGCTCGAAGGCCTTGTGGCGCGAGGCGAAGTCGGCCATGACGCCGGCGAGCGCCGTGGCGACCTCTGGCTCCGCGAGCGCGAGGATCCGCTCCAGCAGCAGCAGCGCCCGCGACTTGCCGCCACCCACGATCTCCTCGCCCGGAAGAAAGGGTCTGGCGAGGACCCGGCGCGGATCGGGCCGCAGGACGAACCCGCTTCGGCTTATCACCAGCCCCGCGCCGCTCACGCCTGAGCCCCTGGCACGCCGCCGGCAAGCGGCGCGAGCGCGTACTCCAGGCCCTCGCCGGCGAGGTCGAGCATCTCCACCAGCGCGAGCAGAAAGCAGATCGTGCTCTCCGCGCCTTGGTTCTTGTTGACCTCGGTGGCACCGAGCCCGTCACAGCAGCCCGCCGTCACGGGGTCGTAGAGAGCCACGCCGAGCCGGTTGGCGCCGAGGAACCAGGCGAAGGCCTGACGCATGCGCCGAAGGTAGTGATGGTCTCCCGTGGTGATGAAGGCGCCCCGAAAGCCGAGCACAAAGGCCGCCGCGTCGATCGCCTGCTCATCAGCGGGGGGCTTGCTTCCGCCGCGGCAATGCCAGCCCGCGTTCCCCACCAGGGTCAGGCGCCCCTGCTCGAAGCAGGTACCTTCGAGGAACTCGAGCGACTCGCGCGCCACGCGCAAGCTCGTCCGCTCGCCGGTGACGGCGAAGGCCTTGAAGAGCGCTAGGGGAAGGACGGCATTCTCATAGGTCAGCGTCGGCTCGAACCAACGCCAGTCGTCGCTGGCCTCTTCCTCGTAGCGCTTGACGAGCTTCTCGGCCATTTGGCTCAGGCTACGCTTCGCCGCCTCATCGGCGGGTTCGGCGGCGACCAAGCTCGCCAGCCCGAGGATCGTCGAAGCGGTGCCGCGCGGGCCGAGGTCCATCGCGCGCGGCAGGGCCCGCTCGAGCATCTCCCTCGCGAGCAGGCGGCAGCCCTCGTCGCTGCCGAGCGCGACCGTCGTGCCCAGGGCCCAGATCGCCCGACCGAGGCAGTCCTCCGAACCGGGACTCAGCGCCTGCGTCCGATCGTAGGCCATGAAGTTCTGGAAGTCGCCCGCCTCCGTCTGCGCGCAGTGCAGGTAGCTGAGGTAGGTGGTCACCAGCGCCGTGGTCTTGGGGTCGCTGCTCAACCGCGCCGCCTGGAGCGCGACCATCAGGGCGCGCGCGTTATCGTCGACGCAATAGCCGCTGTTTCGGGCAGGCACGCTGTAGCGCGCGTGCTGGATCACGCCCGTGTCATCGGTCAGGCGGAGCAGATGATCGAGGCGCAGCTCGGGGAGACTGCTGGCGCGCAGCGGCCTGATCGGCGTCGACCGCGTCGGCAGCGCTTCCGCCAAGACCCTGCTCCCGAGCGCGAGGTGCGCCCGTCTGATCCGCGGCCAGAGCATCGGACGGGTGAACTCGAAGGCGCGGTTGCGGATGCGCTCGATCTCGGCCGGGGAGTCGAAGAGGGCGACCAGCGCGGCGCCCAAGGCCTCGTGATCGCCGAAGGGAAAGAGCTGCCCATTGCCGTCGTCGAGGAGCTCCGCGGCGTGCCAGTAGGGCGTCGAGACGACGGCCGCGCCCGCCCCCATCGCGTAGGAGAGCGCGCCGCTCGTGACCTGCGCCACGTTTTGGTAGGGGCTGATGTAGAGGTCGGCGGCCTGCAGATAGTTGCAGAGCTCGTCGTTGGCGACGAATTGGTCACGGAAGACGACATGCTCGCGCACGCCGAGACGCTCGGCCTCGCGCTCGAGCGAGGTCCGGTAGGCCTCGCCGTGCCAGCGCACGATCATCGGATGCGTCGCGCCGACGACGAAGTAGACCACATCGGGAAACTTCGCGACCACGCCGGGCAGCGCGCGGATCACCGTCTCGATCCCCTTATTGGGTCCGAGGAGCCCGAAGGTCAGCAGCATCCGCCGGCCGGCGACACCGAACTTGGCCTTCAGCCGCTCTGGGTCTCGCGGCGCCATCTCCGGGATCCCATGCGGGATCAGCGCGAGCTTCTGCTCGTCGACGCCGTAGGACGTCGTCAGTAGCTCCGCCGCCACCTTGCTCATCACGACGAGGCGTGCGCACTCGCGGGACATCGTCTGGATGATCGCGCGCTGCGAAGGCGAGGGCTGCTTGAGCACCGTATGCAGGGTGGCGATCGCCGGCGCGCGGAGCGCCGTCAGCAGGTCGAGGATGTACGCGCCGTCGTCACCGCCGAAGATGCCATGCTCATGCTGAATGGAGACCAGCCGCACCTCCGAGTAGTTGATGAACTCGGCGGCGCGGGCATAGTCGCCCCTGCTCCCCTGGCGGATCTCGTACTTCACCTCGGACGGGTACTCGTACCGACCTCCGGGATCGCTGACCGCGATGATCATCGGACAGACGCCCTCGCTCGCGGCGCCGCCCGCGGCGGAGAGGTCCCGGGTGAAGGTGGCGATGCCGCAGCGCCGTGGCGGATAGGTGCCGATGAAGGCGACGGGCAGCGCTGCGCGCGGCGGCGCCAACGGGGTGGCGAGGTCCTGGGGCGGCGCGCCGTGTTCTGAGCCTTCACGTCCATCCTGGCTCATCGTCGACGCCTCCGTGCTCGTGTTTCAGATTCCGCTGGCGCCTCGGTGAACGCTGGCGCCTCGGTGAACGGTCACGCCTCCGTGAGGGGCCCTGGCCGTGCCAGGGCCCACGTTGCAGGCTCGACTCGGCCTGAAGCCCGGCGCGATCACGCGCAGGCCCGATTCCGTCGAGCCTACGCTTAGCCTTAGCGTCCTTGTAGTAGCCTTCGCCGGCGCGGGCAAGCGCGGCGCGCCTGGCCTTTGCCATCGGCCAGGGCGCGTGGCACGAGAAAAGGGTGATCACGCCGCGCGCAACTGGGCTCGTCGCGACGAGGGCAGCGATGAGCGCGCCTTGGCGCGTGGGCGCCACCTGGCTGCTGCTCGTCGGCAGCCAAGCTGCCCAGGGGCGCGCGCTGGCACAGCCCCTGACGCCTGCCGCTCGGATGAGCCCCGCGCAAGAAGAGGCAGGTCCTGCGCCCGCGCTGCCCACGCTGCGGCGGATGGCTTCGCCCCGGGCGGCGCTGCGGGCGATCCTCCGCCAAGAGCAACCGAGCGTGATCGGCATCGGCGAATATCATCAGCGGGCGGGCCAGCGCGGCGCGGCCTCGTCGTTGCACCGCTTCACCCGAGAGCTCCTGCCCTTGCTGGCGCGGCGGACCTCTGACCTGGTAATCGAGACCTGGATCACGGATGGGAGCTGCGGCGCGACCGAAGCCCAAGTGGTCAGCGACGTGGCCCGGACGATCGCGCGGCCCGCTCGCACGGAGGACGAGCTGCTCACGCTGGTCAAGCGGGCACAGCACTACCGCATCCGTCCTCAGATCCTGACGGTCGGCTGTGCTGACTACGCGCGCCTGCTCGCGCCCGGCGCGGTCGACTACGCCGGCCTGCTCGCGCTGACGGCGAACAAGCTGCGCGAGAAGCTCACGGCGCTGCTGGGCGTCCGCGCCGATCCGATTCGCCGGGCGGCCGACGACGCGCTGCGTGAGCTGAGCGGCACGCTGGCGGGCGGCCGCGAGCTCGTGCTGGTCTACGGCGGCGCGCTGCATAATGAGCTGCACCCGACACCCGAGACGGCGACGATCAGCTACGCACCCGCGGTCAGTCGCGCCGCCAACGATCGCTATCTCGAGCTGGACCTCTTCGTACCGGAGTACATCGAGGAGCCCGACTCGCTCCTGCGCACGGAGCCCTGGTTCCCCCTCTTCGAGCGCGCCTCGTCGCCACGCCACACGCTCTTGATCCAGCGCGCCGAGCGCTCCTACGTGATCGTCTTTGCGCGGCAACGATCGAGCCACCACCGCTGACCTGCAGCGGCGTCGCGCCCGCCCGGCGTGCCTGCCTGCGTGCCTGCCTGCCTGCCTGCCTGCCTGGGGCTGCATGCCTGGGGCTGCATTGACAGGCTGGGGACCCGGCGCCAGACTGCTCCTCGATGCACGCCTGCCGCCCTTTAGTGGCCTTCCGCGAATCGGCGACCCGATGATGGCCCTGCCCCCGACCGCGGCGCTGCCAGGTCCGGCGCGCCGGGCGCCGCTCGTCAGGGCGCTGCTCGCCGGCGTCTTGGCCGTCGTATTGGCCGTCGTATTGGCCGTCGTATTGGCCGTCGCGTCCGGCTGCGAGCCGCGCGACGGCGGCAGGGGCTGTGACGACTGCGCGGGCTGTTGCCGCGGCGGCGACTGCCTCGCCGGGATCGCCGACGACGCCTGCGGCGTCTTCGGCGGCGCCTGCGAGAGCTGCGGCTCGGGGCAGCGCTGCCAGACCGGGAGCTGCGTCGGTGGTGGCGCGAGCTGCGGTTGCCGCGATGCGAGCGGAGGCTGCCAGCCGGGGACCAGCGCGCAGGCCTGCGGCGCCACGGGTGCCACCTGCCTGACCTGTCCGCCTGGCGAGGGCTGCGTCGGTGGGCTCTGTCAGGGCGGGTGCAGCTACGCCAACTGCCTCGGCTGCTGTGCGAGCGGGCGCTGCGTCACGGCGGTCGGCGCGTCGGCCTGCGGGGCGGGCGGCAGCACCTGCCAGAGCTGCGCGGCGGGCAAGTCCTGCGTCCTCGGCGAGTGCGTGGCCCAGGGCGGCGGCTGCGCCGCTTGCAGCGGCTGCTGCTACCAGGGCACGAGCTGCCTGCCGGGCAGCGCCGCTACCGCCTGCGGCCGCAACGGAGCCGTCTGCCAGACCTGCGAGCTCGGCTCGAGCTGTAACGGTGGGACCTGCGTGCCCGGCGGGCTGAGCTGCTCGGCGACGAGCTGCCCGGGCTGCTGCGATCGCGGCGGGCGCTGCGTCGCGCTCGCGACCCAGGGCCCAACGAGCTGCGGCCGCGGCGGCGAAGCCTGCCAGAGCTGCCCGGGAGCGAGCTGCGCCGCCGGCGTCTGCGCCTTCGGCAATGAAGACTGCCTCCGTAGCTGCGCCCAAGGCTGCTGCGACCAGGCCGGACGGTGCGTGGCGCTGGCGGCGCAGAGCGCCGGCGCCTGCGGCCAGTTCGGTGTCTGCACCGCCTGCGGCGCCGGCGCAGACTGCGTGCAGGGCGTCTGCAGCGGCAACACGAGCTGGACCGTCGGCGTGCGCACGCTCGAGGTCGCGTCGCGACGCCCCGATGGGCAACCCTGGGACCCGACCGGCGATGGGGCGCCCGACGTCTACTTGCGCGCGACGCTCGTCGGCACGCTCCGCGCGGGCATCATCTGGCCGCCGCCGACCTATGACAGCTTCGCCCCGAACTTGGAGGGCAACGTCCTGCTCAGCGCGACCGAAGCGGACCTGACGACGCACGACCTGCGCCTCGAGGTGCTCGACGCCGACGCCTTCGTGCCCACGGTCTTCGACGACAGCGCGGGCCAGTGCACGATCACGGTCACCACGGGGATGCTGCAGGCGGGGAGCCACACGCTCGCCTTCTGCGGCAGCGCTACCACGGCGCTGCTCTTGACCTTCGCACCCCAGTAGGGCCGCCGGGCAGCCATTGCGCTGCAGGTCTGGGCGGACGCCGACCGCGCCGCTCAGGGCGCGCCGTAGTGGAAGCCGAGGTCGACGACGCCGCTGTCGGCGACGCCGTCGCTGCGCGTGTGCCGCGCCGTGAGCCCAGCGACCGTGGCGAGCACGTGGCCGGCGTCGACGGCGGGGCTGGTCGCGGCCTGGCCGGCGCTCTGCTGGCCGAGATAGTAGCTGCCAAGCGGGCCGACGACGAAGCGCGGGTCGGCCGCGAGGTTATGCGTGCCGAGCTGCGCGTGGGTCTGCGCCCAGCCCCCATAGGCGCCACCCTCGTTGCCCCAGCTCAGGTTGTAGTCGACGAGCGCGCTGTTGTCGGCGGCGTCACCGACATAGAGCCCCTCGCCCCCCGCCCCAGCCAGGCCGCGGCGATTGCTCGCGAGGATGTTGCTCTGCAGTACGGCTGCGGCGCGGTGGTAGAAGCCGTCCTTGGTGCCGAGGGCGATCCCGCCGCCAAAGTCGGCGGCGTTGTCGACGAGGGTGTTATTGGTGATCGTCGGCGTCGCGGCGTCGATGAAGCCGCCGACGAAGATTCCGCCCCGTGGCCGCCAGCGTTGCCGCCAGCGTAGTAGGCCGTCGCGCTGTTGCCGAGGATCAGGTTGTTCTGCACCGTCGGCGCGCCCTCGTCGCAGCTCAAACCACCTCCGTGCCCGACGGAGCCGGCGCCCGTGCGGTTGCCGCGAATCGTGTTGCCCCGCAGAACCGCCTGGCAGTGCTTGCAGGCCACGCCACCGCCCCAGTATTCGCTGTTGATGTTCTCGCCGATCAGGTTGCCCTCGACCGTCGCCGTCGACGCCCTGTCGAGGAAGAGGCCTGCGCCGCCATAGCGGCTGTGGTTCTCGAGCAGCTGATTGCCGCGGAGCTGGGCGGCAGAGCGCTCGCCGATGCAGACCCCGCCGCCCGTGGTCGCGAAGTTGTCGCGCACGATATTGCCCTCGATCAGCGGCGAGGCCTCGTCCTCGATGCGCAGCCCGCCGCCACAGCTATCGACGCCGTTGCCGCCGCGGATCGTGAAGCCCTTCACGACCACGCTGGCGTCGACGCCCGTTTGCACCCAGACGGTGTGCACGCAGCCACTGCCGTCGATCACCGTCGCCGCCGCGTCTTCGCCGCGCAGGATCATGCGCTGGTGGCCTTGGTTCACCACGACGCACTCGCGGTAGGTGCCAGCCAGCACGACGAGCTCGGGCTCGGTCTTGCGCTGCAGCAGCGCATGCGTGATCGTGCGCCAGGGTGCAGCCCGCGAGCCGTCGCCGCCGACATCGTCACCCGTCTGCGCGGCGACAAAGAGCGCGCTCGCGCTGGGGCCGTCGGGGCCGCCGTCCGCCAGCACCGCGGGACGATCGGGCGGCGAAGCGTCGCGCCGCAGGTCGGGGCGATACGCGTCGACGCGCGCGTCGCGGCCCGCGTCGATCTGCGCATCGCGCAATACCCCGGCCTCAGCCGCGGGCAGACCGAGCTCGCCGCTGGAGGGGGGGCGCACACAGCGCTGGCTGGAGAGGTCGCAGCGCCAGCCCGCCAAGCAGGGGCAGGCCCGACCGTCGAGCGCCAGGCGATCGACGCAGCCACTGGCCCCCGCCAAAGCGCCGAGCAGGAGCGCGCTAACCAGGCCGCTCGCGCTTACCCCGCGCGTAGGGCGAGGATGCTGTGCGGGCCGCGCGCTCGGCCGCTTCGCGTCGCGCTGCGACGCGCGCTTGGCGCAACGCCGCCTCTGGCCATGACGCCGCCTCTGCATCAGGAGCTGCCCTCCAGCATCAGTAGCTACCCTCGAGCGTTAGCGTCCATCCCGCAGCCGCCGGCAAGAGCGCCGCGCCCGCCACGCCCGCGGTGCGCGACGGACTCGCGCGAAACCACCGTGGCCAGAGCAGCGCCAAAGCTCCACCGGCCAGGGCCGCGCCGCTCACCCCATAGAGCAGCGCCGCGGCGCGCTCGCTTCGCGTGAGTTCCCGATTGCGCGCGGCCGCCTCGAGCTGCGAGAGCGCGTCGTTATCGCTGCTGGAGCGCGACGCAGCGCGCCCGGAGAGCGCAAGGGCGGCCGTCAGCGCCGCCACGCCCGTGCCGACCGCGCTCCAACCGAGCCAGCGCCGGAGCGCGACCCGCGACCCTCGCTCGGCCGCAGCGGCAGCGGGATCGACCCAAACGAAGCGCTGGACGAAGCCCTCGTCGAAGGGCAGCGAGAACACGCGCTGGAACGCCTCATGCGCGGCACCGCGGGCACGCACGGCGCTCGGTCGCGGCTGCAGGGCCGCGAGCTGCACCACGCGGCCCGCGTCGCGGATTTCATATTCGTCGCTCGCCGCGCCCAGCCGTTGCAAGAACAACACCTGGGGACCCGCGGGTCGCACGAGCCGCACCGCCTGTCCGGGAGCGCTGTGGAAATCAGCCAGCCGTACGCCCCGGCCGTCCTCGAGCACGTAGCGCCCATGCAAGCGGGCTGCGACCTCGATCGTGCGATGGGCCGAGCGCAGGTCGAGCAGCGCCGAGACGCCGCGCGGTGGCCGGGCAAAGACCTGCGGGCGAAAGCGTTCGTTGTCGATCGCCTGATTGGCGCGGGCCACGAAGGCCACCAGCTCACGGTAGCTGACGCGCCCGTCGCGATCGGCATCGGCGGCGCCGAAGAGGCCCGAGCGCACCTCATGGCTGAAGACGCCCGCCTGGAAGCCCTCCCACTCGTGGCTGGCACGCGCGGTCGAGGTCGAGAGCAAGAGCCCGACGCGCTGATCGGGAAAGGCCTGCTCTAGCTGCGCGAAGCCGCGGTAGGGGCGTCGCCGGCCGCCCGGTCCGCGGCTGTAGGCGAGGTAGTAGGAGTTACAGGCGTCGACGATCAGGTGGGTCTCGTCGGCGCCGACGCGCTCGATGATCTCGCGGCGCAGCATCGCGCCCGAGAGGCGGCGATCCTCGAGCAGCACGAAGCCCTCGCTGCGCTCGACCTGGCCGTGACCCGCGTAGACGACATAGAGCAAGACGCGCTGGCCCTGCTCGTGGGCCCGGCTGGCCGCGCTCGCGAGCAGGGCGACGGCCGCACTCAGCTCTCCGCCCCGCGGGCGGTAGGCCTCGGCGGCCACGTCGCGATGCAGCCGCTCGGTGTTGGCGTCGAAGCGCGTCAGCAAGAAGGTGCGAAAGCCGAGCGCGCGAAAGAGCGCATCGTAGCGCGCAGCATCGTCGTCGGCGTAGTGCAGCTCGGGCAGCGAGGAGTCGCTGGCGCGGTTGACACCGATGATCAGCGCAAAGCGACTGGGGTCGGTGCCGGAACCGGTGCCGGTGCCGGTGCCGAGCGCCGCCGCGGCCCGCGGGACGACGCTGGGCGTCACCGCCGAGGCTCGCCGCGCCGTTGTAGCCGCCGCCAGGGCTAGCGCCAGGGCCAGGACGCGGGCCACGCCGCCGCTGGCACCGCTTCGCTTGCTGTAGAAGGCTCGCCCTGCCAACCCTGCTCCCTCTCCGCGAGGCGCGCCCGACCTTCGCGCTCGCGCCCTGATAACGCCCGCGGGCCGCGCTCCGGACCAATCGCCCGCTCGGGCGAGCGCCCCGCATTATCCATGGAGCGAGCGGCGCCGATCAACCATGGCCAGGGCCAGCTGATCAATCGCGCCTCGCGGGCGGCATAGCAGAGCCTCCGCGCTGAGCCTCGGCGCGGCCGCCGGAGCGTCGCCTGGAGCCGCGCGGGCACCGCTCTCGAAGAATTTTGGTCCGCCGCGCAGCGCGCTGCGTTTAGCTTTTACGGTCCATGATGGTTGCTTGTTCGCGCGCGTTGCCATGTAATTCGCTGGCGATGAGTGCGGCCTGCAATGATGCGGCGACGGAAGCGGAGTGGTTGGCGCGCTTCCACGCCGGCGACCGTGAGGTGCTGGCCGCGTGCTATCGCGACCACTACCGGACGGTCGAGCAGTCCTGCGGGACCATTCTTGGCGGAGCCGATCGCGAGACCGTCATCCACGAGGTGTTCTTGGCCTTGCTCTCGCAGCAAACAGTGCGCGCAAGCTTCAAGGGTGGCTCGCTGGGCGCGTGGCTGCGCACCCTGGGGCGGCATCGCGCGATCGACTTCCAGCGCCGGCACCGACGCGAGGGACCGCTGCCGGAGGCGGGCAGCGAGCCGGTCGCTGTCGACGGCGACCCCTTCCGCGAGGCTGAGCGCAGCGAGGCCGAGCGCCTGATCGACCGCTTTCGCCGCGAGCAGCTCCCCGCCAAGTGGGCAGCCGTTTTCGAGGCACGCTTCATCCGACAACTCAGCCAGCGCGACGCGGCGCGCGCGCTCGGCATGCACCGCACCACCCTGGCGTATCAGGAGCAGCGGCTGCGCTGGCTGCTGCAGCGCTTTCTGCTCGGAGGGGCGGAGCGATGAGCGGCGTGGAGCGGAAGGCGAGCGCCTCGCCGGGCAGCGCGCTGCCGCGGCGCCTGCGACGCATGATCGACCGGCACTTCGCTGGCGGTCTGGGCCCTAGCGCGGAGCGCGCTTTGCGCGCCGAGCTTCCCGACCATCCGGCGGCACGGGCCTACTACGAGCGGCGCCAGCTCCTGGCCCGGCTCGATCCCCGGGCACTTGGTGGCGAGGAGCGGCTGGCGCGCGGACTCGGCCTGGCGGTTCCGCGGCACCGCCGGCGACCGCTGCTGCTCTGGGGGGCGGTAAGCGCAGCGGCGGCGGCGAGCCTCGTGGCCCTGCTGATCAGCCAGCGGCTGCCGCTGATGACGGGGGGCGGCGGGCAACGTGCAGCCGGCGATCGAGCGGAGTCCTTCACCGCTCGCGGGGTCAGCGCGGCACCGCCGGCGCTGGAGATCTTCGCGATCGTGGCCGGCGCGCGATCCACCCCGGTGCGCGACGGCCTCGCTGCCGATGCCGAGCTCGCCTTCGCCTACCGCAACCCAGGGCAGCGGGCCTATCTGCTGCTCTTCGCCGTCGATGCGCAGCGCCGGGTCTACTGGTACTACCCGGCCTGGGGCGATCCGCAGGCGGACCCCGCGGCCGTGCCGATCAGCCGCGCCGCGGGACTGCATGAGCTGGGCGAGGCGATCGCGCATCGCTACCACGGACCAACGCTGGCGATCCATGCGCTCTTCAGCGACATCAGGCTGACCGTGCGCACGGTCGAGGCCGCGCTCGCCCGCGCCCCACGCGGCGTCGATCGCGCGCTGGCGCTGCCGGAGGTCGAGGACCACGTGACGCTGCTCCGTCTGCGCCACTGAGCTGGAAGCGAACCATGAAGCCCTTTCGACCCGAGCACCTCACCATCGACGCGGCGGCGCTGCATAGCGACCAGCCCGGGGGGCGCTTCGTCTTTCTGCCCGGCTCGCCGACGCGGGCCCGCGCGATCGCCGAGCACTTCGAAGATCTGGTGTGCTTCTCCAGCCCGCGCGGTCACGATGTCTTCAGCGGCCGGCTGCGCCACGGCGACCAGTGGATCGACGTCGCGACGGTCTCCACCGGGATGGGCTGTCCGAGCGTCGATATCATCGTCACGGAGCTGATCCGGCTTGGGGCCCGCCGTCTGCTGCGCGTCGGCACGGCCGGCTCACTGCAACCGGCGCGGGTCAAGGCCGGGGACCTGGTGATCGCGACGGGCGCCGTGCGCGACGAGGGGACCTCGGTTCACTACGCCCCGCTCGAGCTACCCGCCGTCGCCGCCTGGCAGCTCGTGCAGGCCGCACAACGCGCCGCGGCAGCGCTGCCGCAGGCGGCCACGGTTCACGTCGGGCTGGTCCACACCAAGGACTCTCTCTACGCACGCGAGCTCGGGGCCGGCCCGCGCGCCGAGGAGCACGCGCGCTACCGGGCGCAGCTCAGGGCCTTAGGCATCTTGGCAAGCGAGATGGAGGCCGCGCACCTCTTCATCCTCGCCCAGGCCTACGGTGGCGGCAGCGGCGAGGCGCTCTGGGCCGGGTGCATCCTCGGCGTCGTCGGCGACGAGACGCCCTTCGGCGAGGCAGCGCAGCGCGAGCAGACCGAGGCGGCGGCGATCGCGCTCAGCCTGGAGACTGCCCGGCTGGCGATAACGCAGCCCGGCTGATCAGCGCGCGGCCTCGTCGACCAGGCGCAGCGCGTCGAGCAGGAGCCCCTGGGTGTCGAGCGCAAGATCGCTGGGCACGGCCGGGCGCGGCGTGAGGGCCTGCGGATCGGGGTCGAAGGCGAAGCAGCCGCTGGTCCAGCCGATCAGCTCCACGAGCGTGGCGAGCGCCTGCTCCTCCAGCACGGCACGAACGGCCTCCGCCTCGACCACACCCTGACGCACGAGGATCACGCCCAAGAGCTCGTTGGGGCACTCGCGGCGCTGCAGGCGGCGCGCCGTGGCGAGCTGGCGCGGCGCGATCAGCTCACGCTGCACCAGCCGGTGGCCGAGGCTCGCCGAGCCCGGCGAGACCGCGCCGGTGATCATCCCCGCACGCAGGTGGATCGCGCCCACCCCCTGACTCGCGCTGATCACCAGCGTGCCGGTACGGCGGCTGACGCGCAGAAAATCGAGCAGCTCGGGCAACCCCAGGGCGTCGAGCGTGCCCGTGAAGGCCGCCGGTCGCACGGCCGCCGCCGCCCCGCCGCGCAGGACGCGCTCGAGCCGCCGCGCCAGCGGCCCGACGAAGGTCGTATCCAAGGGCAGGCTACCCGCGGCCTCGAATTCATCGGCCGCGTCGCCAGCCAGCGCGCCGCCCGCCGGCACGCCCGCGGGCGTGTCGCTCCGCTCCCGCGCCGGCGCGAGTATTCCCAGACGCGCCGGCAGCGTCGTCACCGACGCGATCGCCTGCAGCCGGATGCCCGTCTGGCGCTCGCGGTTGTTGAGATTCGCTAGACACGCCAGGCCGAGCCTGACCGAGGTCAGCACGTGCGGCGGCAAATTATCGTGACCGCTCAGCGCCTCGAACTCCTGCGCCGCCTGCTGCACATCGCCGCGCTTGAGGCGCGTCCAGGCCAGCAGCTCCCGCAGCTCGACAAAATACGGTGCCCGACGCGCCAGCGTTTCGATCTCGGCCAGACGCTCCGCCCCGAGGGGCCCACCGCGCAGTCGGCAGTAGGCACTGATCGCCTGCTCCGGCACCTCATCGCGACGGGCCAGCTCGACCAGGTGTTGCGCACGCGCGATCTCCAGCGGCATCGGCTCGACATGCGGAAAGAGCCCGAGCACCCACTCCGCCTCGTCGAGGTCCTCGGCGATCAGGGCCTGCTCAGCGAGAAAGAGCACGGGCTCTGGCGCCTGCGGATCGGCCTGACGAGCCATCGCCGCGAAGTCGGCCGCGGCCACTTGCTGCCCCGCCGCCGCCTCGAGCCGTGCGCGACTGAGCAGGAGCAACGAGAGCGCGCGTGGCTCCTCGGCCAGCTCCCGGCATTGCTGCGCGTGCTTGAGGCTGCTGCGCGCGAGATCGTGCTGCCCAGCCAGCGTCTGCAGCTCGGCGAGGTGCGCCATGGTCAGGGCGCGGGCCTGCTGGCCGAGCGCCTCGGCCGTCTCGAGGGCTCGAGCCGCGAGGCGCAACGCCTCGTCGAGCTCACCACATTCGGCCGCCGGGCGCGACCGCCAGAGGGCGGCCGCCCAGCGCAGCGTCGGATCGACCTCGTCGTCATAGACCAACGCCGCGAGGCCGGTGGAGGCAGCGGCGTAGTCGCAGTCGAGCACGCGCTGGATCGCCTCGCTGAGCTGCCCGAGCCCGGCGATGAAGCGCGTGCTGCCCGAGCGCAGGGGCTTGCCCTCACCTTCCCAGACGCGGAAGACCGCCGCGATCAGGTCGCCGATGCGCGTCGCCTCGACCAGCCGCCCGCGCGCCAGGGCCTCGCGCAGCTCAGCTCTGGCCTGCTCGACCCAGCCGGCGGCGCCGTCCGGCTCGGCGTGGACCAGGTCGATCAGCGCGCCCTCGGCCCCGCTGGCGTGTGATAACTCTCGCCGCAAGCGCAGGTACGCCTCGCGGTTTCGCCCCGACAGCTCGTTGTTCATCGCCACAGCTTAACGAATTCACGCTGCAGCGCGCCAGCTCGCTGGGATCCTCGGCAGCCTTGGAGCGGCCGGGCGCCGACGGCGCAGCGAGCGATCATGCCCGCAACGCGGAGCGCGCCGACGGCGGGTCGCGCGGCGCTGCGTCTCAATGGCGCCGCTTGAGTGAGCGATAGAAGGCGCGCGCGTAGGCCAGCAAGGAGGACTCGGCGCGGTAGAGGGCGAAGCGCCGGCGCGGCGCCGCTGCCGGGGGCGGGGGCCAGAGCGAGGCCTCCCAACCCGCGATCCGCGTCGCCGCCGCGGAGGGCTTCGGCCCGTGCCGCATTAGCAAAAGGTAGCGACCCTCCAGCGGCTCCGCGGCGCCCCGCGCCAGTACCGCAAAGCCCGGCCAGCGCGGCCCGAGGCTCAGTCGCAACGGCCGCTGCAGGCGCGCGCCGCCTTCGAGGCCCCCAAGGAGCACCTCGTCGGCCTCGAAGTCGAGCACGATGCGAAGCAGGCGCGTGTCGCGCGTGACGCGTGAGACCAGCCGGAAACCCCCGACTGCCACGACCTCGGCATAGCCGATGCGCTGCAGGAAGAGCGTCTCATCGGCGCGACTCCACGCGGCTCGCGGCAGGGGAACGAAGGGAAGCGGCCAGGCGCCGTCAAAGAAGGGTGCCAGCGTGGCCCGCCAGGGCAGCGCCCGTGGACCGCGACAGCCGGCGCTGAGCGCCAAGGCGAGGATGACCACGGAGGCTGCCAGCAGCCCGGCGGACGCGTCGAGGCGCAGCCGCCGGGGACGGAGGCCGCCCGACGGTCTCTGACTCGGCGACAGCGTCGACGGCAATCGGCACGGCATGGCGACCTTATAAGGGCGCCCCCGCGGCGCACTCGCGCCCGACTCTAGCATCGCGCCCGAGCCGGCGGCGATTTCGACCGCTTCCAGCCGGTCGGCACCGGGTCCGCACCGGGTCGGCACCGGGTCGGCACCGGGTCGGCACCGGGTCGGCGCCGGGTCGGCATGCGGTCGGCATATGGTTGGCACCGTCCTTGACGCGGCGGAAAGGTTGCCAGCAAGATGCCGCTTCTTCCGGCACCTCTGATTCAGCGTTCTGCGGAGAGGCGATGGCCAGCGATCAAGAGGCGGCGCCCGCGCGGCCCGCAGCCTTCGAGCTCAAGGGCACTGTCGCCAGCCTGACAGTGATCCGGCTGCTCGTCCCCGAGCTGTCCCGCGTCGAGGCCCAACTCGGCGTCCAGGTCGCGCAGCTGCCGCGCTTCTTCGAACAAGCGCCCGTCGTGGTCGACCTCGAGGCCCTGGGCGAGGCTGCTGCACGCGTCGAGCTTGGCGAGCTGGCGGCCCTCCTGCGTCGGCATCGGCTGGTGCCCGTGGCCCTTCGTCATCTGGCCGTGGAGCGGGAGGCCGAGGCGGCGAGCGCGGGTTTCGGACTGCTGCGCGGACCCGCCGCGCGCGGGATGGGCGGGGCTGCGGAGGCGCCGGCGAGCGTCGGCGCGAGCGCGGAAGCGCCAGCGCCGACGGCGCGAGCAGCCCGTGGCACCGCGGCGTCGGCGCCAGCCGAGGCCCAGGCCCACGACGCCACGCCGCCACCACCCTCGGGCACCCGCCCCCGCGCTGTGGCCGAGCCAGCCCCGTTGCCCGCGGTCTTGGCGACGGCAGAGGCGCTCGGTGGCATGCTGTTGACGCAGCCGGCGCGCGGCGGCCAGGTGATCTACGCGGCGCAGCGGGATCTCGTGCTGCTGGCCCCGGTCAATGCCGGTGCCGAGCTGATCGCCGACGGTCATATCCACGTCTACGGCGCGCTGCGCGGTCGCGCGCTCGCCGGCGCGCATGGCAATCAGGCGGCGCGCATCTTCTGCAGCAGCCTCGAGGCGGAGCTGGTTTCGATCGCCGGCGAGTATCTCCCAGCCGATCGCCTACCCGAGCGCTTTCGCGGCAAGCCGACGCAGATTCACCTGCAGGACGGCGAGCTGATCTTCCGCCCGCTCTGACCTGAAGCGTCCAACGCACCGCTTTCGACCTACATCGGCCTACACAGTTCGCGGGCTGGCGCAAATTTTTCGGCAGAAAATTTGTGCGCGATCACCTTTTCGCCTTTTATGGACTCGGCGCTGCGCTGTCGGACAGCAGCGCCGCACCAAGGAGGCTCCCCGTGGCACGAGTTGTCGTCGTAACGTCGGGCAAGGGCGGCGTGGGTAAGACCACGACGAGCGCGAGCGTAGCGGCCGGTATCGCCCTGCTCGGCTATAAAACGGTGGCGATCGACTTCGACGTCGGTCTGCGCAACCTAGATCTCGTCATGGGCTGTGAGCGACGCGTGGTCTACGACCTGGTCAACGTGACCAAGGGCGAGGCCAGGCTGAGCCAGGCGCTCATTCGCGACAAGCGCGTCGAGGGGCTCTTCATGCTCCCCGCGTCGCAGACGCGCGACAAAGACGCGCTGGACTTCGCCGGCGTCGGTCAGGTGATCGAGGAGCTGAAGAGCCAGGGCTTCGACTACATCATCTGCGACTCGCCGGCCGGCATCGAGAAGGGCGCGCTGATGGCGATGTACTTCGCCGATGAGGCGCTGGTCGTGACCAACCCCGAGGTCTCGTCGGTGCGCGACTCGGACCGCGTGCTCGGACTGCTCGACGCCAAGACCCAGCGCGCCGAGCTCGACCTGGAGCCGGTAAAGACGCACCTGCTGATCACGCGCTACTCGGCGCAGCGGGCCCGCAAGGGACAGATGCTGAGCGTCGAGGACGTGCTCGAGCTGCTGGCCATCCCGCTGCTCGGGGTGATCCCGGAGTCGAGTGTCGTGTTGCAGGCGTCGAATCAGGGCACGCCGGTGATTCTCGAGGAGACGACCGAGGCCGCTCAGGCCTACCTCGACGTGGTGTACCGCTTCCTCGGTCAGGAGCGCCCGCACCGTTTCATCGACGACGAGAAGCGCGGCATCTTCCGCCGCCTATTCGGCTAGGAGGGGGACCATGCGCTTTCTCGACTACTTCTACCGGGGTCGTCGCAAGTCGGCGTCGGTGGCCAAGGACAGGCTGCAGATCATCGTGGCGCGCGAGCGCAACCGCGCTGGCACGCGCGATTACCTGCCGCTGCTGCACCAGGAGCTGCTGCAGGTCATCGCCAAGTACGAGAGCATCGACCTCGAGCGCGTCTCGGTCAACCTCGACCGGCGCGGCGACTGCGAGGTACTCGAGCTCAATGTCGTGCTGCCCGAGGGCGGCCCGGCCCAGGATGCCAGGCCCGCGCGGCGGAGCACGAGCGGCCTGCTGAACCTCGGCGCGCCCAGCTAGGGGCGCTCCGCAGCGAACACGGGAGCCCCAGTAAGAGACCGCGGACGTGAGGGACCTCAGCACTCCCGGCGCGGGACCTCTGGCAGCTCAGGCAAACCTTCGTTGGTAAACGAGCCCAGCCTGCCGGTGCGCTCGATGCCGCATCCTTCGCCCACCCCTACGAGCCCTGGGCCTGACCGCCGGAGCTTGGGTGCCAGGCACCACCTCGCTGGGCGGGCGATTGAACTCGGTTTCGGGAAAGAGCGCCGGCAGCTGCTTGGCCTGGCCCGGGGCGAGCTCAAGCACCAGGTCGAGGTCTTGGGTCATCCGCGGCTCGCGGTAGATCATGGCGGCCACGGACCGGACGACCCGATAGGGAATGCCTCCGCGCTCGATCAGCGCATAGGCCCGCTGGTCGAGCTGGCGCTCATCCAGCGCTGGGTAGCGTTGGCGCAGTTGGAGCCGCTTGGTTTCGTAGGCAAAGCAAAAGAGCTCGGCGGCGAGCCGACCACCGGTCGAGCCTGCGGTACGGCCAGCGCGCGCTTCAACTCCCCTATGGTGCGGCAAACCTGGAAGCGGCACAGCTCAACACCTACGGGACCAGGGACCGGCGTCGCGTCCTTTCATGCCCGGCCGGGGACAGCGGGGCACCGCGGCAGCGGGGCACAGCTCTGCGACTGAGAGTTCGCCGGATCACTGGATCACTGGAGCTCGAACAGGCCAAGGTGAGCCTCTCCGTCGCTAAAGGACCTGACCGGGTTGAGCGTGGGGTGGGACTGCTTCTCCGGCGTGACCTGATAGCACTGCTGGTACGGCGTCCTCAGACAAAAGGGCGGGAGGTCGTCGTCGAACTGACGACCGTCGACCCTGATCATCGAGCTGCTCTCGTCGACCGCATAGCCGTACTCCTGATAGGGGCCGAAGGTCTTGCTCGAGCGCGCGTCGATGCGACCGCGATGAACTGCATGGAAGCCATAGGCACGGTTGTTCCAGGCCGCAGCGCGGTTGGCCCCCATCTCCGAGTCTCTCCAGGCTGAGAACCCAATCGCGTTGTTGAAGGCGTTGCCATCGTGCACCGTGATCCGACTGCCATAGCGCGCGTCGAAGCCGATGCCATGCCCATAGCTGCCTGCCGGATAGACATTCGGCTTGTCCCCGGATAGCTGCGTCTCGGTCAGCGGCCTTCCCTCCGCGTCCCGGCCCTGATTGTTGTAGGCTAGGGCGCCGTTGACGGTCATTCGGCCGCCCAGATTCGCCATGAAGCCACCGCTCAAGTTGTCATGGCTGACCGCCTCGGTCGCCTCGATGGTGCTCCGTTCTCGGTCATCGATCAGCGCGGCCGCAACCACGAGGCAGGCGTGATAGCTCTCGCTTCCCCTGTCCGTGCCACAGTCACCGTAGTGTCGGCCGTGATCGGCCGTCTCTGCGACAAAGCCGTAGCCGAGGCGCCGCGGAAGGTCCGCGCTGTAGGCGGCCACCGCCCCTGCCAGAAACATCTTCCCGCCGCTGTAGGTAAAGAAGCCCGCATCGCCTGCTTCGAGTACCCGAACGTCCGAGCCCTGCATCGTCGCCAGGCTCTCGGCCGTCAGACCATAGTAGAAGCCCCGCACCTCTACGCCCGACGCCACGAGGATCGTGCCCTCGCCCTGGGCCAGCAGCGCCTTGTTCCAGCGACCGGCGTCCTGCCTCAGACCATCGGCATCAGTCCGCGGCACTCTTGCTTGCCGATCGACCCAGCCGCTGTACGCCCCGCGGATGGTCAGGTCGGACACGTGAAGCTCCGCGCTGGAGTCGCGCACAGTAAAGGCCGCCCCGCCCGGCAGCTGCAGGTGAGCGCTGAAGTCCAGGATGGTCCTGCCTTTGCCTTGCCCCCGAATGACCACCCGCTTGAGCTCGCGCACCCCGACCAGGTCCAGGCGTTCGGGCGCGTGAAAGCGGGTCTCGCTCTCGTCGAGAAACCGCAGAACAACCTCATCGCGGCCCCGGCTGATTGCCACGCCCTTGGCCGAGAGCAGCGCGATCAGGCTGTTCAGCGTCTGATTACTGTAGCTCACCGAGGACGCATCGGGCTGAGGAGACCCGCCGACCGCCGCATCTGCGCCGGCCGCATCGCGCGCAACGCCATCGTGGCTGCCCGCATCACGCGCGACGCCATCGTGGCTGCCCGCATCACGCGCGACGCCATCGTGGCTGCCCGCATCACGCGCGACGCCATCGTGGCTGCCCGCATCACGCGCGACGCCATCGTGGCTGCCCGCATCACGCGCGACGCCGCCATCGACCGCGGTCGCGATCGCCACTCGCAGGTCGGGGCGACCCCTAGCGTCGTTGAAGCGAAGCGAAGCGTCGTTGAGTGGGCGGCCATTGTCGCTACAGGCTGTCACGGCGCCTAGCAGGGTAACGACGAGGAGCAGCGCTCTCTGCACTGAGCGACCAACGCCTCTGCTCAAGGCGCGCGCATCGGTAACTCGCCGAGGTTGGGAAGAAGTGTGGCCTGTGGTCAGCGGCGAGCGGGCGTGCACGGGCATCGTCGGAGCTCCTTGTTCATGCCCCAGAGTCTTCCACTGGCGCGCCAAGCTTTGCTTGCGCACGGGCCATGGTCGAGGCTCTGGCGTCTGCACCTGCCGTGCCGGCTCCGGGCGACAGCCCGCTGCTGTGCCCGCTGCTTGATATCTCTGGCCCTTTGGCCGGTGGTGAGCCGGGCGCGCCTGGAGCCCCGATGCCCCAGTCTGACGCGTTCATGCAGCGTCCTCGGGGTGGGCGTCGCTGCCCTGCGCAGCTCGCGCACCGGATTGATAGGCCAAGCGTTCATGGCTAGTTGATGACCAACAGACAACACAGAACCGCGTCGCAACCGCGTCGCACCGCGTCGCCGCACCCGGGTTGATGCGAGAACCGCGTCGCAACCGCGTCGCCGCACCCGGGTTGATGCGCGGGCCTATCCCAGGGCCGGTCCTCCGGCGGAACCGGGACCGAAGGTCGGACGGAAGGCGCAGCGCTTTGGGCTAACCGTTCAGAATCATGCGGCAGCATGATCGGCACGTCGTCTGCAGTCGCCCCGGCGCTACATGAGCCTGCCGCGGCCTGTAATCGCTGGTGAGACGCTGATGGTGACGCGCCGCTGCGCGCAGCGGCAGTTTCTGCTGCGGCCGTCGGGCGCGGTCAACGGCATCATCGGCTACTGCCTGGCGGTGGCGGCCGAACGCTATGGCGTGCGGGTGCACGCCTTCTGCGTGCTCTCCAATCACCTGCATCTCGTGGTCACCGACGTCCGCGGAACGCGGCCGGAGTTCTTCCGCTGGCTCTTCGAATTCACGGCGAAGTGCCTCAACGCGCACTGGGGACGCTGGGAGAACCTCTGGGCGAGCGAGCCCCCGTCGGTGGTGCGCCTGGTCGATGGCGAGGCCCAGCTCGCCAAGGTCGTCTACACGCTGACCAACCCGGTGGCAGCGGGCCTGGTGACAGAGCACCATTACTGGCCGGGGCTGATCAGCCGGCCGGCGCGGATCGGGCGCGCCGAGTCTTTCAAGCGGCCGAAGCGCTTCTTCCGTGAGCGGGGGCCGCTGCCAGCAGAGGCCAGTTTGACGGTAGCCCCGCTGCCAGCGTACGCGGCGCTGCCGGCGGCGCAGTACGTCGCGCTACTGAGGGACGCGGTCGCCGCGCGCGAACTCGCGCTTGCAGAGCAGCGCCGCGTGGAGGGCAGGGGCGTGCTGGGGCGCCGGGCGGTGCTGCAGCAGTCGGCCTTCGACGCGCCACGCCGGCCGGAGCCAAGGCGTCAAATGAGTCCCCGGGTGGCCGGTGGGAACAAGTGGGCGCGCATCGAAGCGCTGCAACGCCTGCGCGATTTCGTCGCGGGCTACCGCGATGCTTGGCTGCGCTGGCGCGAGGGCGACCGGGGCGCAACCTTTCCCTTCGGCACCTACGCGCTGCGGCTGTACGCCGGCGCCTGTTGCGCCCAGGCACCCTGAGGCCAGGTCCACGCGGCCCGCGCGCTCCCCGCTGCCCTCGTGCCTCGCGCCTCGCCACGCTGAGATGGGCTAGCTGCGTTCAGGCGTGCAAAAGGCGCCGCCTCACGCGCCTGAAACCAGCGTCAGTCGGCGCCGTCGTGGTCAATCGCGTCCCGCGTCTGGCCCCTGTCACGCACCTTCGCGCGTCGCACCTCCGGTGCACCCTGACCGCGCGTATCCCGAACCCATCAACCCGGGTCGGGGTTCTTCTTTCGCACCTTCGCGCGTCGCACCTCCGGTGCACCCTGACCGCGCGTATCCCGAACCCATCAACCCGGGTCGGGGTTCTTCTTGGAACCCATCAACCCGGGTCGGGGTTCTTCTTTCGAACCCATCAACCCGGGTCGGGGTTCTTTTTTGGATCATCAACCCGGGTCGGGGTTCTTGGAGGGTTCTTGGATCTTTCTCTCAGGGCAGGGCGCTGTAGAGCGGTAGGGCGGCTGGGGCGGGGAAGAAGGCGAGGTCCTCGGCGTAGCCGAGGCTGGCGCCGGCGATGATGCGCTCGGGCGTCGTCGGTGCGCCCGCCCCGCTGCTGACGCCGAGCTGAGCCGGCGAGAGGCGCGCGACCTTGCCCTGGCTATGGGTGACCCAGAGGCCGCCCCCTTCGTCGAAGGCGATGCCCTCGATTAGCGCCAACACGCCGAGCGTGATTTGCGCCGGCGGCACGACCTCCCTCGATGCCGCCGCCCCGACGAGCTCGGCCTGCGGCAGTCGAAAGATCACGTTGCCGCCGAAGTCCGTCGACCAGAGGTCGCCGTTGGCGTCGAAGGCCAGCAGACCGGGATTCAGCGCGGCACCGCCCGCGGTGCGCTTTGGTTTGAGCACCAGCTTGGGGCTGGGCGACGCCGTGCCGAGGTCCGCGGCGTCGAAGCGCGCCAGCTCCTCGTCGCCCGTGCTGGCCCAGAGATTTCCGCTGCGGTCAAAGGCCAAGGTGATGACGGCGGCGAAGTCGATGCTGCGCGTCGGCGTCGGGTCGCCGGACGCGCCAAGCTGCGCCGCGCTGAGCTTGAAGAGCCGACCCTTACAGGCCGACGCGACCCAAAGCGCGCCATCGTGGTCGAAGGCCAGGCCGCTGATCGCCGGCAGGCAGTCGAGGCCCGTGAGGTTGATCTTGAGGTCGGGCTCCCGCGCGCCCGAGACCCCCATCGTCGTGGCCGGCAGGCGCAGGAGATGCGGATCGGCGGTGGTGCCACCGCTGGCCCAGAGGTTGCCGTCGCGGTCAAACGCCAGCCTGCGGCCGGCCCCGGAGGTTATCGCCACGCTGGCCGCCGGAGCGCCCGCGGCGGCCAATACTGACGAGGCGAAGCCCTGGGTCCCGGCATCCCCCGGGGCGTTGCTCACGGCGATCCAGAGCTTGTTGCTCGCAGCGAGGGGCGCGTAGCTCACGTCCACGGTCTTGCCGGCGGTGCCCAGACAAATCCGCTGCTGCGCCGCGGCGATGCTCGCAGCGAAGACGGTGCGGACGATCGCATCGGTCTGTACGGCGTGCTCGGCGACGATCTCATAGGCTCCCGCCGCGCTCCCGCTGAGGGTCTGCGAACCGATGAGGTGCTGCGGGCCGCCTGGGCCCGTCAGGGTCACCTTGGCGTCCACACCCGCGGGCAGTCCGGTGACGTTGACCGTCAGGGTCCCCGTGCCCGTCCCGGGGCAGAGGCCGCCGTCGACCGACGCGCCGCCACCGGCGTCCGAGCAGCCGATCGAAAGGCCGGTGAGCAGCAGCAGTCCGTGCGCTTTGCGCGAGCGGCGATGGGTTCCCATTTCGCGACCTCCGGTCAGCAACAGGTGGGCTGGGGGCAGTGAGAGCGACGAAGGCTGCCGCAGAGGCCTGCCAAACGCAAGCGCCGGCGACGCGGACACATGCTCTGGGGGCCCCGCCCGAGGGCTGGCCCCACGGGCGCGCCTACCACGCCGTGTCGTGTCAAGGATGCGCCGCTAGCTCAGGATCCGGCACGATGGAGTCGGCAGGAAGGATCGGGCCGGCCGCTACGCCCAATCGCTCGCAGCGGGGCGGCTTGACGCGTTGGTGCAGGCCTGTGACGAGGCAGAGATTTCTGTGCACCCGAACTCTCGAGCTAAAGCCGCGCAGCCTCAACCGAAACCTGGAGCTCCGCGGTCCGTGGAGTGAAGTATAACTCAGCAGTTACGGAAGCTTGCGCTCTGCGCGCGGCGGTCGGCCAACGCGCGCGGAGGGGTGCTCTGAACCCACGATCTGTGCCTGATATGCTATTTGCAACAACGTGTTACAGGTTGCATATTATTATTGCTGGCAAAAGTTTGGCTTCCCAGATTACTCTGCGCGTATGTCCTTTATGTTGGTCCGTCACCCCAGGAGAGCACCATGATGCAAACACAAACATATCGGGAACGAGCGTCGCCACTGCGCGCGATGGCGACCTGGGCCGGGCTGGCCTTGCTGGCCGCAGGATGCGGGGCGCCGCTGAGCGATGACACCGAGCTGAGCCCGCCCGTGGCGAGCCGCGGCCAAGCGGCGATGAACGCCTCCAACGCGATGAACGCGATGAACGCGATGAACGCGATGAACGCGATGAACGCGATGAACGCGATGAACGCGATGAACGCGATGAACGCGATGAACGCGATGAACGCGATGAACGCGATGAACGCGATGAACGCGATGAACGCGATGAACGCGATGAACGCGATGAACGCGATGAACGCGATGAACGCGATGAACGCGATGAACAGCGTCAACGTCGGCAGCGTCCTGGCGCAGAGCACGGTGATCGAGAGCTTCTCCGACTACACCTTCCAGCAGATAGACAACCTCTGCCCGGCCACGCGCCTGCCCTACACGCTGCCGAACGGCACGGCGGTCGACCTCGTGTTGCCCAAGTTCCTGACCGTCAAGGACCAGCTCGAGGTGGTGAAGGACGTCACCAACACCGAGGTCAGGGTCACGATTACCGAGGGCAGCACGCCCACGGTCTACCGCGTGTTCTCGGGTCGGGGACTGGCCTGTGGCGACCGCGGCTATCGGCCCTTCTTCCTCAGCCCGACCCCGATCGGCAGCACGACGCTCAAGACCTATGAGGTCACAAGCGCGAAGGGCGGCATCCGCTACATGTGCCTCAAGCTCAAGGATCCCGCTGACGGCGTGGCCAAGTATTTCTGCGGCAAGGGCATGCTCGCCGACGGTGTAACCGGCTACGCCCTGAAGAGCGGCACGCAGTCGCCGCGACCCTTCTTCATCTCGAGCCTGACCTGGGGCGCCAACACCTGGACCCGCCACTTCGAGTTCCTCAACGGCGGCCTCGGGTCGATCGCTGAACGCATTCCGACGGGCAGCCAAACCGGCTATGCCCTCGATGAGGCCTGGAACCTCAATCCCCGCGACAAGCACGTGGACAACATCACGAGCAAACAAGCCGCCTACCTGGGCGCGCTGGCCCTCAAGACGGCCACCAACCGCAATGGCGTCTACGTCAGCCCCTACAAGAACGCCAACATCACCGGCGGCAAGGCCTTCGCCGCCGCCGAGCTGAACCAGTGCGAGGTGGGCTACAAGCTCTATCCGGACGTCGCCGCCGACGGCCTGCTCGAGCAAACCATTCTGCCCAAGCTGTGGGTCAACGACTGGTATGCCAACCCGTACAATGGCTGTAGCTGGGCGGCCGACTGGGGTCTTCCGACCGCGGCGCAGAAGACCGTCAGCGGCTGCACCACCTTCGACATCAAGACCGGCAACCCCTTCACCATCGGCCTCAACCTGCACGACAGCGCGCAGCGTCGCTGCCCGACCTGGAGCAGCTGCGACGTCGGTAGCTTCTGCTGTGCCTCCAGCGTCTCGACCACCAACTACACGAGCTGCGTCGCCAAGTCAGACGGCACGGCGTGGTGTTGGGGACGCAACGTTGCAGCGGGTTATGGCAACGGCATGTTGGGCAACAACTCGACATTCGACTCGACCACGCCGGTGCAGGTCATCAAGTCCGACTGGCAGCCGCTGCTCGGTGTGCTCTCCGTGCACGGCGTCGCGAACAACACCAAGGGGTATAGCTGCGCTCGGCTGCGCGACGGTACCCTCTGGTGCTGGGGCGGGCAGCCCGGAACCTCGACGCCCTACGCCTCGCCCGTGGCCGGCCTGAGCGGCGTCGAGAAGGTCGCCCTCGGTCGCGAGCACACCTGCGCTCAGAAGACTGACGGGACGGTTTGGTGCTGGGGCAGCAACAGCAACGGCAAGCTCGGCGTCGGCTCGACACCAAGCTCGACAACCGTACCCCTACAGGTCACGGCGCTCGGCACGACCGCCGTCGACGTGGTCGGCGGCGCCTATCATACCTGCGCGCGCCGCGCCGACGGGAGCCTCTGGTGCTGGGGCGAAAACGCGCTCGGCAAGCTCGGCGACGGCACGACGATCAATCGCACCCTGCCGGTGCTCGTCAGCGGGCTCAGCGCGGGCGTCCTCGGCGTAGCGCTCGGTGAGACCCACACGTGCGCGATCAAGGCCGACCGCACGCTCTGGTGCTGGGGCGACAACATGAAGGGCCAGATCGGCGGCGGGATGAATTCGTACCCACGCGCTCCTAGCGTGGCCAAGAGCTACGTGCCGATCCTCGCCGACTACTGGCTGACGGGCGTCGTCGAGGTCGCGGCTGGGACGTATCACACCTGCGCGCGCAAGAACGACGGCACGGCCTGGTGCTTTGGCAACAACGCCAAGGGTGAATTGGGCAGCGGTTCTTTCCAGACCTACGACGCCCTGCCGAATCAGGTCTCCGGCCTGAGCAGCGACGCTGTTGACCTCGTTGGACAGCATCAGATGTGCGCCCGGCGGAAGAGCGACGGGAGCCTCTGGTGCTGGGGGAACAACTCCTACGGCAACCTCGGAAGCGGGACAGCAGGCAGCTACTTTGCGGTCCCCGCACAGGCCACCGTCCTGACCTGCCAATAGCCTGACCTCCCCGCGCGCCGGTCCGACTTCGGCCGGCGCGCCCCACCCACCGCGTCGGCCGAACCTTCCGCAGCTGGCCTTCCCCGCGCCTCCGGCCATCCGGGGCCCTTCGGGCGCTTGGGCGCGAGGCGCCGCCTCGCGTGCGCGCGCGCCTCGGCCGTCCTGACATCGCGTCCCTCAGCGGCGCGAGGTACGGCTCCGTCTGCAGCGACGCGCACGCAGGCAGCGGCTCTACCGTCAGCCTTGCCGCTGCCGGCAGCGGGCTCTGCTCTCGGAAGAGGCGCCTGGGCTGCTTGAAGAACTCGGCGCCCGAGTCACGCAGGCTGGCTGATGATCCCGGGCCAGTGATGGTGCTCGGTCACCAAGCCCACAGCAACAGCCAGGCAGTAGCCGATGATGCCGTTAGCCGTCGCCGACGGCCGCAACAGAAACTGCCGCTGCGCGCAGCGGCGCGTCACGATCAGCGTCTCACCGGCGATCACACGCCGCGGCAGGATCATCCTGCCACGGGATGTCGGCAGACGACGTCCCCATCACCCCGCTGCCTAATCCCGCGAGGTTAGCCCTAAGCGCTGCGCCTTCTGTCCGACCTGCGGGCCGCCCCCGCCGGAGGCTGGCCCTTTCGCCAATGCTCCAGCATCCTCCCGCGCGGGCGGGGCGTCGGACCCCATCGCCAACCATCAACCCCGGCCAATCATCAACCCGGGTGAGACGCCATTAATCGGCCAATCGTCAACCCAATCGACCAATCGTCAACCCGACTGCGGCGCCGGGCCGGGTGCGGCGCCGGGCGGGATGCGGCACGGGGACGCGCTGGAGCAGCAGCTCGTGGTTATCCATAAGCCGGAATGCCGTAGTACGCGGTTAGCGTAAAGGTCGTGCCCCAGTTTCCTGATAGCTCGTGCAGTTGCGCCCCGTCGGCGCAGCCGGTGCACCACGAGTCGCTGATGCGACCGGCCTGAACGACGTAGAAGGGCTGGGCCGCCACGACGAATCGCGCTCGACTGAAGTCAAAGGAGAGCCCGGGCTCGAACTCCAGGCGCGTCTCGTTGCGTAGCACGTTGAAGCCGTCGAAGAAGCATCCGTGGCGACAGGCCAGTGGGTGTCTCGCCTCGTCTGGCGACTCCAGGACCCGCCGTTGTTTGCCGAAGGTAGCGCTGACGCCGACGAGGGCGCGAAGCCATGAGGTCAATCGTGGCTGGGCTGAGAGCCCCGCTCGTGCCTCCCAGGCAAAGCCCTCGGAAATCAGCCCCGCCAGGCCATCGCTCTGAGCCCCGAGCCTGAGGACCAGCGGCGCCGCTGCCTCGGCGTTGTTGAGCGCGCAGCGTAGCTCTGCGCCCCAGCCGGCGAGACTGAAGTGCACGATGTAGTTCCAGCGTTGGCTTAGCGCCTGGGTGAAGGCGACCCTCGGGTCGAAGAAGTACGGCTCGCCCGCAGGTACAGCGCCCTGCCCATGCCGGAGCAGTTTCACGCTTCGACCATCGGGAAGGGTGACCCAGCACGCATCGGTGTGTAGCTCCCGCCAACGGTCGCGCCGAGGCCGGCTCTTTGGCCGCTGCGAGGGATCAATGGTGGGGAAGCGGCAGGTACACGCAGGCGCCAAGCGTGAGCGATAAGGACATCCAGACCAGCGGCGCTCGGGCGCGAATCATGTGACCATCTCCTCAAGGGCCTTGCAGGCCCTTTCTGCGGCAAGAGCAAGCGGCGCGCCAGACGGTCGCTGCAGGGTTTCCGATGAGTTGAGTGCAGCGTTGGGGCGCCGCGGAGCGAGGCATGCCCCCTCGACCGCGACATTCGTGTCCGGAACCACCCGCGCGCGTGGAGCCATCGAGCGCAGCTCTGATCAAGGCGCGACCGCTCGCTCGCCAGGTCCGCCCAGTCCCCGCCGCGACGATACGCGCCAGCGTCTGGACCCAGACTTCTATCGCAACGTTGGATTTCCGGAGAAGGGCATCGCATTCCTTTTCAGTGAAGCAACGCCCATCTTCTTCGCGTCAAATCAACCCGGGTCGGGCGTCCCGTCGCGTCCCCTTCGCGTCAAATCAACCCGGGTCGGGCGTCCCGTCGGGCGTCCCGTCGCGTCCCGTCTGGGGCGTCCCGTCTGGGGCGTCCCGTCTCACCGGCGATTGCGGGCCGCGGCAGGCTCATACAGCGCCGGGACGTCTGCAGACGAGGTGCCCAGCCCCCCGCTGCCTAATCCCGCGCGGTTAGCCCTGGCCGCGACCGGGTTGGGGCCGCGAGGGTTGGGGCCGCGTACCTTCAGTACTGCCGCGATCTGCTCCGTCGTCACCTCGCCCTGGAGTAATTCGATCACCCCGTTGCTCGCGTCGACAAAGTAGACGCCGGGCGGCACCATGAGCGGCTTGAACATCGTGTAGGCCTCGGCCTGCGCCGTCTGGGTGTCGACGTGGATGCGCTCGACCGGCAGCGTTGCGGGCGTCCCGAGCGCAGCCTGCATGGCCGCCCAGGTGTCCTCGATCCGCTTGCGCGTGCAGTCGCAAGCGTTCTCCTTGTCGATGAACACGATCTTCGCGACCGTCGCGGGGCCGTTCGTCGTCGCGGCCGAGGTGCTGGCTACGGCCTGCCTGGGAGCAGGCTTGGTGCGCTCGCAGGCCACCACGGCCAAGGTCAGGGCGAGCGAAACGAGCATGGCGATGCGCATCGCACTTCCTTTCACGCGAGCCCCCGATAAGCGAAATACGCGCCCACAAGGATGATCAGGACGCCGGCCGCACGGCGAAGGACCTCGAACGTGCGGGTAGCCTTCTTGTTCTCGATCAACGTTCGCGCGGCTCCCATGGAGGTTCCGGCGAGCAGGATGAGGACGCTGTGGCCGAGGGCGTAGACGAGCAGCAGGAGCCCGCCATACGGGATGGATGCCCCGGACCCGGCCAAGTAGGTCAGCAGCACCACGAGAAGGGGCGCCGCGCACGGCGCCGACACCACGCCGAACAGGAGCCCGAGGACCAGCGCTCCGAGCAGCCCACGCGTCTTCGGTTGGAGCCTTCCTCCGAGCGAGGGGATCGGCACGGTCACGAGTCCGGTGAGGTGCAGGCCCATGAGCACGCAGACCGCCGCCACCACCCAGTTCCAGGTGCTCGACACCTCCCCGTACATCCTGCCGGCGAGCGCGGCGACCATACCAAGCACGGTGAACGTTGTTCCGAGGCCGACGACGAACACGGACGAGAAGAGGAACGCGCGCAGCACGCCGGGCCTTTCCTCGCGGCGGCCCGCGACGAAGCTCATCATCAGCGGGATCATCGCGAGCACGCACGGGTTCGACGCGGTGAGCATCCCGCCGACGAAGACGGCGACGACCGCCAGCCACGGACTCGTCTGGATGTACTGGCCGGCGTTACCGACGAAGGTCGCGAACACGCGTCACTCGTTCTTCGCGGCGGCGGTGGTCAGCCACGACACGATCTCGGGCGCCTGCGGAATACGGCCCGAGCATTTGACCTCGCCGTCGACGACAAGGGCCGGGGTCGTCATCACGCCGAACTTCATGATCTCGTCGATCTTCTCGACCTTCACGAGCGACACGGCGACCCCCGACGCGGCGACGGCTTTCTCGGCCTCGGCGTAGAGCTTCTTGCACTTGGCGCAGCCCGTTCCCAGCACTTTCACGTCCATCTTCGACTCCTCAAAGCACCACGTTGAACACGCCTCCGACTATCAAAATCCCGATGGCAACGACGCCCGCGAAGGTCACGATGAGCGGCCACTTCAGCACCTTGCGCAGGATGACCATCTCGGGCAGCGAGAGCCCGATGACTGACATCATGAACGCCAGCACCGTTCCAAGCGCGGCGCCCTTGCCGAGCAGCGCCTGCACCACGGGAATGATGCCGGCGGCGTTCGAGTACATCGGCACGCCGATCAGCACCGCGAGCGGCACGGACCACCAGGCTCCCTTGCCCATGATCGAGGCCATGAAGTCCTGGGGGACGTAGCCGTGGATGCCAGCGCCCACGGCGATGCCCGCCAGGACGTGGGGCCACACCTTGCCCACGATGTCCTTGACCGCATCGCGGCCGAAGCGAACGCGGTCGCTCCAGCTCAACGCCTCTTCCACGCCGCCGGAAACGGCCCCCGGGGTCGTCTGGTACACCCAGCCTTCCACCCAGCGCTCGAGGTGCAGCCGTCCGATAACCCAGCCGGACACCATGGCGATCACGAGCCCGGTGCTCATGTAGAGCGCGGCCACCTTCCAGCCGAACAATCCGAACAGCAGCACGAGCGCGACCTCGTTCACCATCGGCGCCGAGATCAGGAACGAGAACGTCACACCGAGCGGCACACCGGTGGTCACGAAGCCGATGAAGAGCGGGACCGCAGAGCACGAGCAGAACGGCGTGACGACGCCCAAGAGCGACGCGAGGACGTTGCCAGCCGTCTCGCGCCTGCCGGCCAGCAGTCGTCGCGTGCGCTCCGGGGTGAAAAACGAGCGCACGACGCCCACGCCGAAGACGACGACGGTCAGGAGCATCAGCACCTTCGGCGCCTCGAAGATGAAGAACTCGACCGCGGGCGCGAGGTGGCTCCCGGTGGTCAGGGAGAACACGCCGTAGGTGAGCCACTTCGCGAGCGCTTCGAGGTTCCGGTAAAGCACCCACCACACCGCGGCCGCCAGCAGCACCAGCAGCATCAGCAGCACGCGGAGCACGACGCTGGGCCGAGCGGGCAGCGCCTGGGTCGCGGAAAGGGCCGCCTGGGTGGTCGGCTGTTCCATCGTCGTCATCTGCGCACCAGCGCTTCCTCGACGGCCCGCGAGAGCTCGGGGAAGTCCACGAAGCCCTCGTGCCGCCAGAGCTCGTTCCCCGCGCCGTCGGCCAAGACGATGAGCGGCCTCGCACGCCTGTGGTATCGGACCGCGAGCTGTTCGTTGCGTTCGTCCCGGATGTCGAGCAGGTGAACCTCGACAGCAGCTCCGTGCTGGCGCGACGCGCGCTCAATGCTCGGCTTCATCTTCTATCTTCTTGCACTGCTCGCAGACGCCCATCCCGAAGTCGAAGAGCTTCGGGCGACCGTTGGCCACAGCGACGACGGCTGGAAGCGTGGCACTCCGACGATGAGCGGAGAACCATGCGCCGCCGGCCGCGAGCACGCTGACCACCGGGAGGAGCCAAAGGCGTCGCGCGGGGGTGCTCATCGCAGCGGCTTGGTCCCCTCTATGGTCGCGGAGACGACGTACTTCTCGGCGCCGGACCCGGGGAACCAGTCGCGGATGACCGCGCGGCTCTCCTCCTTGCGATCGACCCGGACCTGGTCGAAGCCGACCGCCTTCAGGATCTCCCGCACCTTCTCCGCGGGCACAGCCCCGGAGATGCAGCCCGTGAGTGCCTTGACGTTTCGCGCCAGCTCCTCGGGGATCGGTGCCGTGGCGATGATGTCCGAGATGGCCAGGCGACCACCGGGCTTGAGCACCCGGAAGGCCTCGCCGAAGACCGCCTCCTTGTCCGGGGACAGGTTGATGACGCAGTTCGACAGGACGACGTCGATCTCGCCGTCCGCTACGGGCAGGTGCTCGATCTCCCCGAGCCGGAACTCGACGTTTGGCACCTCTGCCTTGCGGGCGTTGGCACGCGCCTTCTGCACCATCTCAGGCGTCATGTCGACGCCGATGACGCGACCCCTGGCGCCGACCTTCTTCGCCGCCAGGAAGCAGTCGAAGCCGCCGCCTGCTCCGAGGTCGAGAACCGTCTCGCCCGCGCGCAGGGCGGCGATGGCCTGCGGGTTACCGCACCCGAGCCCCAGGTTGGCGCCCTCGGGAACGTTGGCGAGTTCCTCGGGAGAGTAGCCGAGCGCGAGGCTCGCATTCGGCGCGGGCGCGCAGCAGCCCGGCGAGCAGCAGGAGCTCGAGCTTTCCTTGGCGACCTCTCCGTATTGGTCACGCACGGCGGCGCGCAGCTTGTCGTGTTTCTCGTCGTGGGTCTTCTTGCTCATCGTGAGTCACCTCGCCGGCCGGCGTCAGCCGCCAGGCAATTGACCCTGTGCTGCAGCTCGGTGCGCACTTCCCGGAACGCGGCGAGACGTGCGGCCTCGGACCCCGTGACCGCCGCGGGGTCGGGCAGCCCCCAGTGAAGCCTCTCGGCCTTGCCGAGGAAGAGCGGACACTCCTCCTCGCCACAGAGGGTGATGACGGTGTCGACCTCAACGGCCGCAATCTCGGCCACGGCCTTCGAGCGGTGAGCGGAGATGTCGATGCCGATCTCTTTCAAAACGGCGATGGCCTCGGGGCGGACGTTGGTCGGGCGAGAGCCCGCCGACCACACCTTCACCTCGGGAGGCAAGCGCGCCCGGGCGATGCCCTCGGCCATCTGGCTGCGCGCCGAGTTGGCCACGCAGAGGAAGAGGACGCCCTTCATCGCGCCACCTCCTGCCTGCCGTAGTACTTGCGACCGAGCCAGAGCGCGACGTTGACGAGCCCGATCATCACGGGCACCTCGACCAGGGGTCCGATGACGGCGGCGAAGGCCGCGCCGTGGCCAATCGTGAAGGTCGCGACCGCCACCGCGATGGCCAGCTCGAAGTTGTTCGACGCCGCGGTGAACGAGAGCGTCGTCGCCTGGCCGTAGGTCGCCCCGACCTTCTTCGAGAGGAAGAAGGACACCAGGAACATCACCACGAAGTAGATGAGCAGCGGGATGGCGATGCGGAGCACGTCGAGCGGCAGCTCGACGATCTTCTCGCCCTTGAGCGAGAACATCACCACGATGGTGAAGAGCAGCGCCACCAGCGTGATCGGGCTGATCTTCGGAATGAACTTGGTGTGGTACCAGTCCTTGCTCTGCGCCTTGATGAGCGAGAACCGCGTCATGAGCCCGGCCAAGAACGGAACGCCGAGGTAGATGGAGACGCTCTTCGCGATCTCGCCGATGGTGATGTGGACCGCCACGCCCTGGAGGCCGAACCAGGTCGGCAACACGGTGATGAAGACGTAGGCGTAGACCGAGAAGAAGAGCACCTGGAAAATCGAGTTGAACGCGACCAGCCCGGCGCAGTACTCGGAGTTGCCCTTGGCGAGGTCGTTCCAGACGATGACCATCGCGATGCAGCGGGCGAGGCCGATCATGATCAGGCCGACCATGTACTCGGGCTTGTCGTGCAGGAAGACGACGGCCAGGCTGAACATCAGGATCGGGCCGATGACCCAGTTCTGGACGAGCGAGAGCCCCAGGACCTTGGGGTTGCGGAAGACCGGCCCCATCTCCTCGTAGCGAACCTTCGCCAGCGGCGGGTACATCATCAGGATGAGCCCGATGGCGATGGGCATGTTCGTCGTACCGACGTTGAAGTGGTTGATGAAGGGCACGACGCCCGGCACGAGGTAGCCGGCGCCGACCCCGGTCGCCATGGCGGCGAAGATCCACAGCGTGAGGTACCGGTCCAGGAAGGACAGGCGCTTCGCGACGTGCTCGGCGTGGGCGCCGGCTGCGGCAGCGGACTCGGCGCTCATCGGGTGACGCTTTCTGGCGGCGCTCGCCGCACCCTCTTCGTTGTCTTCTTCGCGGTAGCGCACACGCTGCCCTGGGCGCAGAGCGCAGCGCGGTTCTTGGCCTCCAGCGACGCGTGCAGTTTGGCGAGCAACAGGATGGCATCCGGCCGCTTGGCCAAGCTCGCCTGGAGAAGCTCGAGGTGCTCACGCGCCATCGCGTCCTCGACTGGACGGAGTGCGTAGTACGACCAAAGCCCATCTTTGCGGTCGGTGACCAGGTCGGCGTGCCGCAGCGTGGAGAGGTGCCGCGACGCTTTCGACTGCGTGATCTCGAGCGCCGCCATGATGTCGCAAACGCACAGCTCCCGGTGGTTGAACAGGAGCCACAGCATCTTGAGCCGAGCCTCCTCGGCGAGAACCTTGAAGAACTGAGCGGCGTCTCTCACGGGCACCTCCACGTGGGCGTTCTGCGTATAGCCGGTTATACGGATGTTGTCACGCTCTCGGACCCTCTCGTGTAGCAAGCAAGTGAGCTCGGACCAGACCCGGGTTGATGCTTTCCGGAGGCTTGCCGCGCCTGTGAGCTCGGACCAGACCCGGGTTGATGCTTTCCGGAGGCTTGCCGCGCCGGTGCAGAGCGTGTGCGCAGCGCGAAGGTGCGTGCGACAGGGGCCAGATTCGGGACGCAATATGTCCAGGACGGCGTCCGCCGAGGCCGCTTTCGACGCGTGGAGGCGGCGCCTTTTGCACGCTTGAACGCAGCTAGCCCATCTCAGCGTGGCGAGGCGCGAGGCACGAGGGCAGCGGGGAGCGCGCGGGCCGGGTGGACTCGGCCTCAGGGCGCCTGGGCGCAGCACGCGCCGGCGTACAGCCGCAGCGCGTAGGTGCCGAAGGGAAAGGTTGCGCCCCGGTCGCCCTCGCGCCAGCGCAGCCAAGCATCGCGGTAGCCCGCGACGAAATCGCGCAGGCGTTGCAGCGCTTCGATGCGCGCCCACTTGTTCCCACCGGCCACCCGGGGACTCATTTGACGCCTTGGCTCCGGCCGGCGCGGCGCGTCGAAGGCCGACTGCTGCAGCACCGCCCGGCGGCCCAGCACGCCCCTGCCCTCCACGCGGCGCTGCTCTGCAAGCGCGAGTTCGCGCGCGGCGACCGCGTCCTCAGTAGCGCGACGTACTGCGCCGCCGGCAGCGCCGCGTACGCTGGCAGCGGGGCTACCGTCAAACTGGCCTCTGCTGGCAGCGGCCCCGCTCACGGAAGAAGCGCTTCGGCCGCTTGAAAGACTCGGCGCGCCCGATCCGCGCCGGCCGGCTGATCAGCCCCGGCCAGTAATGGTGCTCTGTCACCAGGCCCGCTGCCACCGGGTTGGTCAGCGTGTAGACGACCTTGGCGAGCTGGGCCTCGCCATCGACCAGGCACCACCGACGGCGGCTCGCTCGCCCAGAGGTTCTCCCAGCGTCCCCAGTGCGCGTTGAGGCACTTCGCCGTGAATTCGAAGAGCCAGCGGAAGAACTCCGGCCGCGTTCCGCGGACGTCGGTGATCACGAGATGCAGGTGATTGGAGAGCACGCAGAAGGCGTGCACCCGCACGCCATAGCGTTCGGCCGCCACCGCCAGGCAGTAGCCGATGATGCCGTTGACCGCGCCCGACGGCCGCAGCAGAAACTGCCGCTGCGCGCAGCGGCGCGTCACCATCACCGTCTCTCCAGCGATCACAGGCCGCGGCAGGCTCATCCGGCCCCGGGACGTCTGCAGACCACGTGCCCATCACCCCGTTGCCTAATCCCGCGAGGTTAGCCCTTCGCGCTGCGCCTTCCGTCCGAACGTCGGATCGGCCCCGCCGGTACACCGGCCGCCCGTCGCTGCTCCCGAGCTCGGACCAGACCCGGGTTGATGCTTTCCGGAGGCTTGCCGCGCCGGTGCAGAGCGTGTGCGCAGCGCGAAGGTGCGTGCGACAGGGGCCAGATTCGGGACGCAATATGTCCAGGACGGCGTCCGCCGAGGCTGCTTTCGACGCGTGGAGGCGGCGCCTTTTGCACGCCTGAACGCAGCTAGCCCATCTCAGCGTGGCGAGGCGCGAGGCACGAGGGCAGCGGGGAGCGCGCGGGCCGGGTGGACTCGGCCTCAGGGCGCCTGGGCGCAGCACGCGCCGGCGTACAGCCGCAGCGCGTAGGTGCCGAAGGGAAAGGTTGCGCCCCGGTCGCCCTCGCGCCAGCGCAGCCAAGCATCGCGGTAGCCCGCGACGAAATCGCGCAGGCGTTGCAGCGCTTCGATGCGCGTTCACTTGTTCCCACCGGCCACCCGGGGACTCATTTGACGCCTTGGCTCCGGCCGGCGCGGCGCGTCGAAGGCCGACTGCTGCAGCACCGCCCGGCGGCCCAGCACGCCCCTGCCCTCCACGCGGCGCTGCTCTGCAAGCGCGAGTTCGCGCGCGGCGACCGCGTCCCTCAGTAGCGCGACGTACTGCGCCGCCGGCAGCGCCGCGTACGCTGGCAGCGGGGCTACCGTCAAACTGGCCTCTGCTGGCAGCGGCCCCGCTCACGGAAGAAGCGCTTCGGCCGCTTGAAAGACTCGGCGCGCCCGATCCGCGCCGGCCGGCTGATCAGCCCCGGCCAGTAATGGTGCTCTGTCACCAGGCCCGCTGCCACCGGGTTGGTCAGCGTGTAGACGACCTTGGCGAGCTGGCCCTCGCCATCGACCAGGCGCACCACCGACGGGGGCTCGCTCGCCCAGAGGTTCTCCCAGCGTCCCCAGTGCGCGTTGAGGCACTTCGCCGTGAATTCGAAGAGCCAGCGGAAGAACTCCGGCCGCGTTCCGCGGACGTCGGTGATCACGAGATGCAGGTGATTGGAGAGCACGCAGAAGGCGTGCACCCGCACGCCATAGCGTTCGGCCGCCACCGCCAGGCAGTAGCCGATGATGCCGTTGACCGCGCCCGACGGCCGCAGCAGAAACTGCCGCTGCGCGCAGCGGCGCGTCACCATCACCGTCTCTCCAGCGATCACAGGCCGCGGCAGGCTCATCCGGCCCCGGGACGTCTGCAGACCACGTGCCCATCACCCCGTTGCCTAATCCCGCGAGGTAAGCCCTTCGCGCTGCGCCTTCCGTCCGAACGTCGGATCGGCCCCGCCGGTACACCGGCCGCCCGTCGCTGCTCCGGCGCTATCCGCGCGACCAGGGCGCGTCGCACGGGGCGTCGTGGGTTCGCCCGGCGACCCCGATCATCAACCCGGGTTGGGGCTGCTGTGGGTTCGCCCGGCGACCCCGATCATCAACCCGGGTTGGGGCTGCTCTGGGGGTTGGGGCTGCTCTGGCACGGGGCGTCGTGGGTTCGCCCGGCGACCCCGATCATCAACCCGGGTTGGGGCTGCTCTGCCTGAGGCGCGCGATACGCTACGGCCTACGGCCGCCGCTATCGCAAAAGCGCCTCAGCCTGACCCCGGATGCAAAGGTGCGCCTCAAGCTACGTAAACCGTTAGCCAGCGGCCGAACCGATTTGCTGTTCGAACCGGTCTCTTTCTTGCGCCGTCTTGCCGCTGCTATTCCCCGGCCCAGGCAAAACATGTTGCGCTTCCATGGACTCTTCGCGCCCAATGCGCGCGCTCGGACTGCTGTCGCTGCCTTGGTGGACAGCCAGCAGCGACCGTCCCTGCAGCAGCAACCCGGCGCAGTCCCGCTAGCCTTGGCGGGCAACGCTGTCCAAACGGATGATCCCAAACCCGTACCCAAGCCCTATCGCCGGCCTTGGGCTGAGCTGCTTGCCCACGTTCTTGACCACGACGTTCTCTGCTGCCCCCGCTGCGGTGACCGAATGGTTCCAGTGCAAACCGTCAAGGACCCCGCCGTTATCCAAACCATCCTCTCTCACCTCGGCCTGCCCGCCACTGTTCCGACGACCTCCTCGTCGCGCGGACCTCCCCAGCAGGCCTTCGACTTCGACCAGAGTCCCGACGACGAGATCTTCGATATCCCCTTCGCCACCGACGCCTGACCGGCGCTCGACCGCGGTGTCATCCGAACCGCTGCGCTCGCACGCCCAACACTCCTTCTATTTGCTGTAGCCTACAAAACAGTACCCCCCGACAGAAGTCGCCGCTGCCCGATCGCCTCCTCCGACCAGCAGCAACGAATACCTGCCTCGATCGGTGATTTCCTTGTTTGTTCGTCTTGCTGGCAGCGGGCGATCGGCCGCCCGCTGCAGGGTGCGCTGGTCGACGAGGTAACCCGCTCAGCTGCCGTCGCCGGTGGTGCGCCGCGGGAGGTGGCGCTCGTTGCGCCGACCCACACCGTGGTCGACCCCGGGGACCCAGCTTTTTCCACCCCGAGCAAGCCGATCGGCAAGCCGATGAGCCCCGAGGAGGCCCAGCAGCTCGCGGGGGCCCACGGCTGGCATTTCGAACAGGGGGACAAGGGCTTCCAACGGTTCGTGGCTTCGCCAACCCCGCGAGGGGTCGTCGAGCTGGCGGAGATCCGACGGCGGATGGAGGGGGGCGCTATCACCATCGCCGCTGGAGGCGGTGGTATTCCGGTAGCGCGCGAGGCAAGTGAGCTGCGCGCACTCGAGGCCGTAGCCGACAAGGACCGGGTGGCCAGCCATCTGGGGCTGAGTCTGGGGGCCGATCTGGCGGTGTTTCTGACGGATGTGCCGGCGGTCTTCGGGAGTTTCGATCCGCGGACGAAAACGGGGCAGCCCCTGAAGCGCCACCTGCGGGTGAGCGAGGCGGACGCTCTGGTGTCAAGCGGC
Source organism: Pseudomonadota bacterium (assembly GCA_016711215.1). Taxonomy (NCBI): domain Bacteria; kingdom Pseudomonadati; phylum Pseudomonadota; species Pseudomonadota bacterium. The sequence continues at coordinate 173,500 of JADJTL010000002.1, forward strand.
CAGCTCGGCCGCGGCGGCATGGCGCCCAAGGTCGCCGAGGCCGCGCGTTTCGTCAAAGAAGGCGGCGGCATGGCGCTCATCACCTGTCCGGACGCGCTGGAAGCGGCGCTGCGGGGCCTGAACGGCACCTGGATCGTGCCGTAGGTCCTGGCGTGTGCGCCCGACGGCCTCGGCTGGAGGGCGCGACCTGAGACTGCCCCGACGGTGTCAAAGGCTAACGACGTACCGCTCCTCGCTGAGCGGGTGCGCGCAGCTGCGGCGCCAACGCTGGTGGCGCGCTGTCCAGGCAGACCCGGTGTTGGTGCAGCCGCGCCAGCCACTGCTGCTGAGTGGCGGCATTGGGCGAGAGGCTCAGCGCGGGCTGACCGAGGGCCTCGGCCATCAGCAGCCCGAGCAAGGCTTGCCCGATCCGGGTGGCGCCACCAGGTAGAACGACCGCACCTCGGGCCGCGCGCTGGCTGCCAAAAAGCGCGTGAAGGCTTCCTGTTGAGCGGGTCGCAGCTCGATTCCCGCCGCGTACCCTGCCCAGGGCGAGATCTGTCTGGTCGATACCATCGGGGTGGGGCGACGATAGCGCGGCCGCGGCGCAGCCGCCACGTTGCGGCGTGCCCGCGTAGGTCCACGAAGGGCCGGAAGGGTCGGCGCTGCGAGGCGGGTAGGTGAAAGCTGGTTAGGCGCGGTGGAAGGTGGGGGCGGGCGAGGGGGCCGGTGCAGGGCGCGCGAGCGAGCTACTGCGGCCCGAGCTGCTGTGCCGCCCCTCCGAAGGGCCCCGGGCTATTGCCACTCGGGAACGAGACCTTCAGCGTGGCCGGAGGGACCGGATTTCCGGACGGGTCTTTCTCGAGCATCTGGTGCTCTTGGCCCACCCTCATGGCAAAGCCGGTAAGCTGGCCCTGCGGATCGCGCGTCATTGTCACCGTCGTGGCGTCCTCGTTACCGCCAGAGGGCTTGCCAATATTGAGCACGTCTACCCTGGATCCTCCGGTCCCGGTGCGTCCGGCAAGATGCGTGATTTTCCGTCCAGCGACCCGGCCTAGCAGTTTCTTCATCTGCTTCAAATCCGGAGCCGTGAGTTGGCCCACGTTCTTCCGCAACTCCCGGACTGCTCCGATCATGGACGACCTAGCTTCCTTAGTCGCCGTGGCCTTCAGCCGCGCCTGTTCATCGGGTGTGCCCGAGGCCGGTCCGGGGTTCTTGATTTCGCGTTGTATCCGGAGGAGCATGCGGCCGACAGTGCGGACTTCCCTTCCGTCGACTGCCGACGTGCGCGGGGCGGTGGCGCCAGGGTAGGCCGCGACGACCTTGGCCCGGCTCTGGGCGGGTGCGAGTGTGGCGAGCGCTAGGGCTCCGGCAGTTACAAGCTTTGCCAAGGTTTTCATGATCGCTTCCTGTCTGTGACGCCTGAGTGACGCTTCTGTGACGCGAAGGTGTCGCGTCGGTGGTTCGGCGCCCGCCCAAGCCCTAGCACGGGGCATTTTGGTACAGGCGAGGCGTGCATAAGCAAGATGCGATCCAAAGCCGCGCCCACTCGAATCGCCTGAATGTGGGCCCCGACGACGCAAGAGCACGGCATGTAAAGCAAATCATTCTAACCGGTTGTCCATTCTGCTCGGCGCAGCCGGTGCTCCAGCTTGCCCGGGGGCACCCCACCCGGCTTCTCTCTCAAGGTCGGTCGGACACTCCGAAGTTCGGAGAAGACCGGAGCAACGCAGCGTTACGCCCCACCCGCGCACCAGGGCCGACCAGCGGCGGGCGGTTGTTGACCTCGGTCGCCGGACGCGCGACCCTGCATCACCCGCGGCGCGAACTGATTGGAAGCTGACGATGCAGCACTGGGCACCTGAGCTGGCTATCGCCTTCGAGAGGCTCTGGCACACGACGCTGGCCTACATCCCGCGGGTGGCCGCGGCGCTGGTGCTGCTCGTGGTGGGCTGGCTCGTCGCACGCCTGCTGCGGCTGATCGCGTTTCGGCTCGTTCGGCGGCTGGGTGCTTTTGGCGCGGTGGAGCGAGAACTCAGGGCAGCGGGCGTGGACGAGGTGGCGCCCAAGGTCTTGGCTGCCGTCATCTTCTGGATTGCCTTCCTGCTCTTCGTCGCGGCGGCCGGCCAGATCCCGAAGAAATCGCGGCTCATCTTCGACGATCTGGTTACCGCGGACAGGTGGTACTCGTGCGCAACGAGGCGGGTGCCGAACACTTCGCGGTGCGCATCGACAGCTTTCCCTCCGGCAGGCTCGGAACGCTTGTTCGCCGTGTCGCTCGCAAGACCGACCAGCCGGCGAAGCTGATCTACGATCCCGTAGCATGCGTGATCAGTTAAGCGAAGCGTGGGCAACACGGAGCCGTTTGGGCTGACCTGGGGAGATGCGCCAACCGCGCATTTGGTCGAGGACGGAGGGGCGGCGCCGCCAGTTGGGGTCGGTCTCGCCGTTGAATAGCTCGGCGAGGCGACGCCACTCGAGGTCGGCCTCGCGGCCGGAGAGCTCAAAGGCCCGGCCAATGGCAAAGGCAGCGACGGCGACCATACGCGCGAGGGCTTGTGGATGCAGCGGCGGCTTCGTCCGCTCGGCCCTGCCGCGAGGAGAGCGCCTCCCGGCGGCGGTGATGGTGCGCAAGCATGCAAACGATGACCGAAGCGACCATCGCGGCGTGCACCAGGGCACGCACCGCAGGCCCTGTCTTGGCGCCGATGTCGTCCAGGCGCAAACAGGACTTGTCGAGCTTGTTGTCGAGTTCGATCTCCCAGCGCACCCGATAGAGGTCGGCGACAGCGTGGCGCAACGTCGGGAGCGAGGTTGGTTAGATAGAAGCAGTAGCCCTTTGGGGTCGAGACGCCCACCAGCCGTGCACCGACCACGCGCGACCCATGGCCGAGCTCGACGTCGGCGTCGATTACCTTGCCGTCGAGCTTGAGCACCTCGCGTTGCAGCAGGAGGTCGAGGTCTGTTCCGGGCGCAAACGTGCAGCTGACGCTGCCACGCGCGACGTGCAACACCTTCGGCTTCCAATTCTCTTTCAGCCGCAGCACACACGAGACGCCGTAGCGGTCGCAAGCTCGACAACAGCTTCAGCGAAGCATAGCCCAGGTCCACCAACAGCCCGAGGCCACGCCAGCTCTCGTCGAGCTTTAGATGCGGCGCGTCGTGCTCGCGTGCGGGGCTAGGTGATACGCCACCGTGGTCCCCATCCCCACCGAATAGCGCTTGTGCACCTTCAACGCCGCATATGCCCCGGCGCCCGGATACTCGTCCATCAGCGCATCGGCGAGCCGCACCGTTGTCGCGTCGACGATGTGCCAGTCTCGCGCCGTACGGCCCAACAGCCCCGGCAGGTCCAGCGCCTGCCCCGCGACATATGCAAGCGCGCGGTCCCGCACCCCCTCCATCGCTCGCTCCAGCGCCGGCCCAAACCACCCGTAGAAGCCACCACGCACTACCCTCGGCCCCCCAGACTCGAAATACATCTTCATCGCGTCCGCTTGCCGCCCGCCCCTCCCCGTCGACGCCGACACCACCATCGATCGCAATAACACCAGCGCGTTCAGGCGCCGCTCGCGCTGCTGCAGCCCAGCCGCCTGCACCACCGCCGTCAGCGCCTCGTCCGGCAGAATCGCCTCGAACACCTCCCGCACATCGCTGCCTTGCATGCTCATCCGCCGAGCTGATCACGCCCAACCCTGCTCTTCAAGCCCATCGCTTAACCGATCGTTCTTGCACCGCTTTCCTCCTAACTGGACAGCCATGCTACACAGAGGATGCGGAGGGCGCTCGCCGCAGTGTGTCGTGCTACGCTAGCCAAATGAATGATCAGCCATTGGAAGGACTTCCGGCCAAGACGGTGGGGCAGCGCAAGGCGGAGCGAGTTGGTCGCGACCAGTTGCTCGCCCTGCAGGAGACCGTCGCAGCGCTTGCTGTGGGGGCCCTGTGCGAGCGGGGCTTGTATCGCTTCGATAGTTTCGAGGAGGCCGAGCGGTGGCTCCTGCGACAGATGACAAGCCGGGCCCGCGTGTCCCGACGCGCCAGGACATCGTCCGCATCGCGCGGAGCCTCAACGAGTCAGGCGCGCGATACGTGATCATCGGAGGGATCGCCATGGCCTTCCACGGTTACGCCCGCGCGACACGAGACCTCGATCTGCTGGTCGACCCGACGCCTGAGAATGTCGCACGGCTGCGCCGCGCGCTCAGCGTGTTGGAGGACCAGGCGGTGCTGGAGTTGGACGACTCTGACGTCCAGACCTATCGCGTCGTGCGGGTGGCTGACGAGGTGGTGGTCGACCTGCTTGCCGAAGCTTGTGGCAACACGTACGAGCAGGTCAGCGACCAGATCGAGTCCTTCGAGTTGGACGGTGTCAGCGTGCCGATCCTCTCACCGCGTGCGCTGATCAAGACCAAGCAAACGGTGCGCGAGAAGGATGCGATCGATTGTAGCTTCCTTGCCGCTTTGGATAGCGCCGACGACGACTGAGGTCGGCGAGCCGTCTCCACCCGACAGCAATATTCAGAATGAAACCGAGCTTCGCTCCGACAGTGCGGGAAGTCGGACGCTGCGGCCAAAGTCGCCCGGGCTCGATTCGCTGGTCGCGGTCTTCGCCGAGCTTCCGGATCCACGTGTGGCTCGAACCCATGCTCATCCGCTGGTCGGGGATCTGCTGCAACTGCTCGACGTTCGCGGCGCCACGATCACGGCCGATGCGAACAGCTGTACCGCCAGCAGCCCGTTGATCCATTGCTCCCGTCGTGAGGCGGGGCACTGCGGCCCCTGATGGACGTCCGCGCGGCGGGAGCTCTCTGCGCGACCAGGAGGCGCCCTGGTCGCCCTGCTCCCACTCGCCTGCGCCCGGCTCGCCTACTCCCAGTTGCCTGCCCGTCCGCGGCCCGCGCCGGGGCATCTTGTCCCGCTGCTCGGCTTTCACGCACCCCCCAGCGCTGACAAAGCGCTGACAAAGGGGTGCCGAGGCGCTGCGGTCCTTGACACTCGCGGTGCTGCCTCCTAGCGTCGTTCGTTTAGCTCATCGACGGCGCCTGCATGCGCCTTTGCAACCAGGGAGCCACATCCATGGCGCCATCGCGCGGGCTACGTTATTTGGGGGTCGACGTCGGGGCCGAGACGATCAAGCTGGTCGAGCTGACCCGCGAGCCCGGCGGCACCCTGCGCTGGACGCGGCGCGCCCTCTTCGAGCACCAGAAGGATCCGACGGCGCGGCTGCGCGCGCTGCTGGCCGACTGGCAGTGGTCGGAGGTGCATGCGGCGGCGGCCTGCGGGCGGCTCAGCCGGCAGCTCAACCTCGCCCGCGTGCCGACCCAGCAGGCTCAGAGTCGCGGCTACCGCGAGCTGCGCGGCGGCAAAGCGGCGCAGGACGCGACGCTGGTGGCGATCGGCAGCCGCGGGTTTTCGGTGCTCGAGCTGCGCGCCTCGGGCACCGAGGTTTTCCGCGAGAACTCGCGCTGCTCGCAGGGCACCGGCAACTTCCTGCGCCAGCTCGTCGAGCGCTTCGACCTCGACGTCGAGCAGGCCAGCGCCCTCTGCGCCGACGTCCCCGACCCTGCGCCGCTCTCGGGGCGCTGCCCCGTGATTCTCAAGACCGATATGACGCACCTGGCGAATAAGGGCGAGAGCCGGCCCCGCATTCTCGCCGGGCTCTACGACGCGGTCTGTGAGAACGTGCAGGTGCTGATCAAGCCGCGCCTGAGCCCGCCGACCGTGGCGCTGCTCGGTGGCGTCAGCCGCGCTGAGCGCGTGCGCGAGCACTTCCGCCGCTTCCTCGCGCGCCACGGCATGACGCTGGCGCTGCTCGACGGCGACGATGGCCTCTATGTCGAGGCTCTCGGCGCGGCGGCGCTCGCGGCCGACGCACCGGCGGCCCATCTCGTGCCCCCGCTCGACGCCCTGCTGCTGCCGACGGTCGACCACACGCTCGAGCGCGTCCCGGGCCTCGCGGACTACCTCGACCAGGTGACGCGGATGCCCGCGCCGCCGCCACCGACGCTCAACGGCGCCCCGCGCCGCCTGGTGCTCGGCTACGACATCGGCTCGACGGGCTCCAAGGTCGTGGCGCTCGACTGCGAGACGCGCGAGGCGATCTGGCAGGGCTACGTCAATACCAGCGGCGACCCCGTCGGTGCCTGCCAGGCGCTGACGCAGCAGCTCGTGACCAGCCCGGCCGGTCACTACAGCGTGGTCGGCGTGGCGGCCACCGGCAGCGGCCGCGAGATCGTCGGCTCACTGCTCGCGACCTGCTACGGCCCCGACCGCGTCTATGTGCTCAACGAGATCGCCGCCCACGCCGCCGGCGCGCGGCACTATGATCCACGCGTCGACACGATCTTCGAGATCGGCGGCCAGGACGCCAAATACATCCGGCTGGCGGACGGGCGCGTGATCGACGCCGCGATGAACGAGGCGTGCAGCGCCGGCACCGGTTCCTTCATCGCCGAGCAGGGGCGCAAGCTGGCCGGCATTCGTGACGTGGTGCACCTGGGTGAGGAGGCGATGGAGGCCGACTGCGGCGTCTCCCTCGGGCAGCATTGCTCCGTCTTCATGGCCGAGGTGATCGACGAGGCCGCGGCCGCCGGGGTCGACCAGCGCGCGATCGTCGCCGGAATTTACGATTCGATCATCCAGAACTACCTCAATCGTGTGAAGGGCGCGCGCTCCGTTGGCGAGGTGATCTTTTGTCAGGGCATGCCCTTCGCCGCCGACGCGCTGGCCACCGCGGTCGCGCGTCAGACGGGGGCCCAGGTGATCGTCCCACCGCATCCCGGCACGGTCGGCGCGCTGGGTATCGCGCTGCTGGCCTGCGAGCAGCTGACGTTGCGCGGCCAGCCCGCCCTCGAGCTGCAGCGCCTGCTCGAGGCGGCGCTGAAGGGCAAGGAGACCTTCGTCTGCAAGTCGACGCAGGGCTGCGGCGGCGCCGGCAACAAATGCCGCATCGACCGCATCACCACGGTGGTGGCTGAACAGCGCCAGCACTTCACCTGGGGCGGAGGCTGCTCGCTCTACGACCGCGGCACCGGCAAGCGCAAGCTGCCCGACCTGGCGCCCGATCCCTTCCGCGAGCGGGCCGAAAACGTCCAGACGCTGATCGATCGGCTCGGTGAGCGCCGCGGCCGGCCGCTGATCGCGCTCACCGATGAGTTCGCGCTCAAGGGGCTCATGCCCTTCTTTGCGACCTTCCTGCGCGAGCTCAACTACGACGTTAAGATTCACACCGGCGCCGACCAGCGCGTGCTCAAGCGCGGCATCGAGCAGGCCAATGTGCCCTTTTGCGCGCCGATGCAGCTCTACCACGGGCTGATCGCCGAGCTGCGCGAGAGCGGACCCGACTACCTCTTCGTGCCGATGCTACGCAGCCTCGAGCGGGTCGGCGAGGAGAGCTGCGCCACGGTCTGCCCGATCGTTCAGGCCAGCCCGGACTTGCTGCGCTGGGACCTCGGCAGCGCGGGCGGACCGAAGGTGCTCTCGCCGGTGATCGACATCGGGCCGGACAACCTGGCCTCGAACGAGCTGATCGAGAGCTGCCGCCGCCTGGCCGTCGAGCTCGGCGTGGTCATGAGCTGGTGGCCGGCCTATCAGGCGGCGTTGGCGGCGCAAACGGCCTTCGATGCCGAATGCCTGGCGCTCGGGCGACGCGCGCTCGACTTCTGCGCCCGCAACGAGATCGTGCCGGTCGTCGTGCTCGGCCGCGCCTACACGCTTCACAACCGCGTGCTCAACTCCAACGTCCCGGCGATCGTGCGCGAACAGGGGGCGATCGCGATTCCGGTCGACTGCTATCCGATCGACACGGAGGTTCCGGTCTACAAGGACATGTTCTGGGGCTACGGACAGCGTATCCTGCGCGCCGCGCACCAGCTTCGGCGCAAGCCAGGCGAGTACAGCATCTTCTGCAGCAACTACTCCTGCGGGCCCGACAGCTTCAACCTGCACTTCTTCGCCTACCTGATGGAGGGCAAGCCCTTCGCGATCATCGAGACCGATGGCCACTCGGGCGACGCCGGCACCAAGACGCGGGTCGAGGCCTTCCTCTACTGCGTGCACGAGGACCTGCGCTCGAGTGAGCTGGCGACGACGGCGGCCGCCCGCGATCTGACGACGATCGAGGAGAAGAAGGCGCAGCTGCCCGACATTCGCGCAGCCAAGGAGCGCGTACTGATCCCGCGGATGGGCGAGGGCGCAGAGGTGCTGGCCGCCGCGCTGCGCGGGGTCGGGGTACCGGCGGAGGCCCTGCCCGTGCCCGATCGCGACACGGTGCGCCTTGGGCGACGCCACACCTCGGGCAAGGAATGCCTGCCGATGGCGCTGACGCTCGGCAGCCTGCTCCAGCGCCTGGGCCGTGACGAGGACGAGAGCCGCTTCGCCTTCTTCATGCCGACGGCAACGGGCCCCTGCCGCTTCGGCGTCTATAACATCCTGCACAAGATCACCCTCGAGCGACTGGGCTACGAAGGGCGCGTACGGGTTTGGTCGCCGAGCGACAACGACTACTTCGCCGGGATCCCGGTCGGCTTCTCGGCGCTGGTGTTCTCGGGCTTCATGGCTGCCGATCTGCTGCTGGAGGCGCTCTACGACGTGCGCCCGGGCGAAACCCGGCCCGGGGCCGCACGCGCGATCTTCGACGCCTATCGGGCGGAGCTCTGGCGCCTGCTGGAGCGTCGCGCGGCGGGCAACCTCTCGCTGCCAGCGACCTTGGCCGAGGTCGCGACGGGCGAGCACTTCGGCTGCACTGAACTGTTGGCGCGCGCGGCGCGCGAGTTCGCCGCCATCAAGGGCGGGACGGAGAAGCCGGCGGTCCTGGTGGTCGGCGAAATCTACGTGCGCTGCGATCCCTTCGCCAATGACTACGTCGTCGACCAGCTCGAGCGGCGCGGCCTGCGCTGTCGCTTTGCGCCCTTCAACGAGTGGCTCGAGTACACGGACTTCCTCACGCTGACGGCGCAGGGCGGCGCGGGTCTCACCGATCGCCTGCGCGGCCTGATCAAGGCGCAGATCCAGCAACGCAGCTACGACACGATGGCGGCGCCGCTCGACTGGCCCGCGCGCACGACCGTCCAAGAGTCGCTGGAAGCGGCGGCCGACTACCTGCGCCCGGAGCTGCACGGGGAGTCCGTGCTGACGGTGGGCGGTCCGACCCACGAGTGGCGCGAGGGTTTGATCGATGGCGTGATCAGCGTCGGCCCGCTCGAGTGCATGCCGAACAAGATCTCGCAGGCGCAGTTCTTCCACGTCACCGAGCGCGAGGGGCTGCCGGCGCTGACCTTGGCGCTCAATGGCGACCCGGTCGATCCCGAGCAGCTTGACAGCTTTGCCTTCGAGGTCTTGACCCGCTACCGCGAGCGCCACGCGACGCCGCAGGTGCTGCTCGGCGCGGCGGAGCCACGCCTCGCTGCGGAGCTCGGCAGCCTACCGCCCGAGGCCTCTGCCGCGGCACCCGCGCCCCAGACCGCGGCGCCCTGCGAGGCCTGACGGGGAGCCGCGCGGCGCAGGTCTGACGAGCGACACGGCCCTCCTCGACCCCTGGCACCGAGGGCGAAGCCAGAGCAGGGCCGGTGGCGTCGGCGGCTCGTCTCGGCGCGGGGGCTGTGTATAATGCGCCGCGCTGCGGCTGGGCGACGAGGCCGCGCCGAGCATGAGGTCGTCAGCACGAGGTCGAGCAATGAACACCGGACTGGCCTGCCGCGGGGTACGCGGCGCCACCTGCGTGGCGGAAAACACCACCGCGGCGATTACGGTGGCCACCCGCGAGCTGCTGCGCGCGATGCTCGAGGCGAATGCCATCGCCACCGAGGACATCGCCAGCATCTTTTTTGCTGCCACGCCCGACCTTTATGCCGCACATCCCGCGACGGCGGCCCGCGAGCTCGGGCTGGGCGACACCGCGCTGCTCTGCATGACGGAGATCGCCGTCCCTGGAGCGCCGGCCCGCTGCATCCGGATCCTGCTGCATTGGAACACGACCCGCGCTCAGGCGGCGATCGAGCACATCTATCTCGGTGCCGCGGCGGCGCTGCGACCGGAACGGCTCTGGCCGCGGCCCCCGAGCGTCGGCACCCCAACCGAGGGCAGCGCGGCGCCCCACTCCGCGGGCGCCCAGACGAAGGCCACGCTGATGGGAGACGGGCGATGAGCCTGCGCGTCGCCTTTCAGGGCGAGCGCGGCGCCTACTCGCACCTCGCGGCGCAGGCGCTGCTCGGGCCCAATGTCGAGGTGCTGCCCTGCGTCAGCTTCGACGAGGTCTTTGATACTGTCGCCTCGGGCGCCGCCGAGCGCGGCGTCGTCCCGGTCGAGAACTCGCTCGCCGGGACGATCCATCGCGTCTACGACCTTATGATCCGCCACTCGCTGCACATCGTCGGCGAGCACGCGCTGCGCATCGCCCACAGCTTGATCGCTGCGCCGGGCGTGGCGCTCGAGGACGTGCGCGTCGTGCTCTCGCATCCGCAGGCCCTGGCCCAATGCGAGCACCGACTGCGCGCGCTCGGCCTGAAGAGCGAGGTGGCCTACGACACGGCGGGGGCCGTCAAGCTCCTGGCGGAGTCCGGGCGACGCGACGCGGCGGCGCTCGCCAGCCCGCTCGCGGCGGAGGTCTACGGCATGCAGGTGCTGCGGGAGGAGCTGCAGGACCACGAGCATAACTACACGCGCTTCGCCGTGCTCAATCGCGAAGCGCTGACCGAACGACCGTCGGGCGACCTCAAGATCTCGGTGGCACTTTCGCTACACAACGAGCCTGGCGCGCTATTCAAGGCGCTGGCCGTCTTCGCCTTGCGCAACCTCGACCTGACGAAGATCGAGTCGCGGCCGCTGCCCGGTCGCACCTGGGAATACCTGTTCTACATCGACTTCGTCAGCGATGACTTCGCCAACAAGGGGCGGCGCGCGCTCGGCCATCTGGAAGAGATCTGCGGCATGCTCAAGGTCTTGGGCGTCTATCCGCGGCGCGTCTGACGGAGCTCTCGATGACTGTGCCAACCCCTGACTGGGATCAGCTCGGCTTCGCCTATCAGGCCACCGAGGCCTACTACCTGGCGACGGGCGAGCGTCAGGCCGCGCCGAGCTGGGCGGCGGGAGGCCTGGTGCCCGCGGATCAGCCGCTGGCGCTCGCGCCCTCCGCCGCGGTCCTCTCCTACGCTTGCGGCATTTTCGAGGGGCTCAAGGCAGAGCGCGCGCGCGACGGCCGCCTGCTGCTCTTCCGCCCGCAAGACCACGCCGAGCGCTTTCGTCGCTCCGCCGAGCGGCTGCAGCTGCTGCCGCTCCCACCCGAGCGCTTCGTCGAGGCCGTGCGCGCGGTCGTGCGCGCCAATGAGCGCTTCGTCCCGCCCGCGGGGCGGGGAACGTTCTACCTGCGACCGCTCGAGCACGGCATCGCGCCGATGCTGGGCCTGGGCCTCGGCTCGCAGTACCAGTTCGTCGTCTACGGCAGCCCCGTCGGCGATTACCACGCCCCGCAAGCGCTCGAGCGCGGACTACGGCTGCGGGTGCTGCCCTTCAGCCGCGTAGCACCCGGGGGCACCGGCGCCGCCAAGGCGATGGGCAACTACCCGGGCGGTCTGGTGCATAAGGAGCAAGCGCAGCGCGAGGGCTTCGCCGACGTGCTCTACACCCTGGTTCCCCCGAGCGGCGGCCCCGCGCTGCTGCAGGAGTGCAGCGGCGCCAACGTCTTTTGTCTGCTGCGTTCGGGTACCCTCATCACGCCGGCCACCGACGACACGGTGCTCGCCGGCGTCACACGCGCCAGCGTGCTGACCCTGGCGGCGGCCTGGGGTTTGGAGGTGGCGGAGCGAGCGCTGACGCTCGAGGAGCTGCTCGCCGACGGCGCCGAGTGCTTCTGCACGGGCACGGCGTGGACCGTGCGCAGCGTGGCCGCGCTGGGCCTCGCCGACGGCCGGGTGCATGACTGCGGTCCGCCGGCGCTGGCGCCGAAGCTGCGCGCGGCGCTGCGCGCCATTCAAAGCGGCGACGAGACGGATCGCTGGGGCTGGACCCTCAGCCTCTGAGGGCGGGGCCCCGGCAAGGAAGCGCATCGAGCATGGAGACGCTTGCCCTCGTCCAGACCGCCGGCGGCCACTATCCCGTGCTTTGCGGCGACGACCCGTCGGCGCTGTTGGCGCGGGTCTGGGACGCGGGCTGGCGTCAGGCGGCGCTGATCGGCGACAGCAATACCCTTCCACGCTTCGGACCCGCGCTGGCGAGCGCGCTCGCGGAGCGCTGCGACACGGTGCTGCAGCTCGCCTTCCCTGCCGGCGAGGCGCATAAGACCCGCGAGACCAAGCAGCGCCTCGAGGATACGCTGCTGGCCGCGGGCTTCGAGCGCGGCTGCTGTCTGGTCGGCCTGGGCGGCGGGATCGCGCTCGACGTCGCCGGCTTCGTCGCCGCGACGCTGCTGCGGGGCGTGGCGCACATCAACCTGGCGACCAGCCTGCTGGCGCAGGTCGATGCCGCGGTCGGCGGCAAGACGGGCGTCAACACGGCGCAGGGCAAGAACCTGATCGGTGCCTTTCACCAGCCGCGCGCCGTGCTGATCGACTACGCGGCGCTCGCCTCGCTGCCCCTGGCGGAGCTGCGCAACGGGCTGGCGGAGGCCGTCAAACACGCCGTCGTCGCCGACGCTGCGCTCTTCGCCGCGCTTGAGGCCTGGGCCGAGGGCGGCGCGGCGGGCGCGCTTTTGCCTCGCCCCCTGCTTGCGCGCTGCGTGCAGATCAAGGCCGAGGTCGTGGCGCGCGACGAGCGCGAGCAGGCCTACCGCCAGGTGCTGAACTTCGGCCACACCGTCGCCCACGCGATCGAGGCGGCGAGCGATCACGAGGTGGCCCATGGTGCCGCCGTGGCGATCGGCATGGTCGTCGAGGCGCGCGCCGCCGAGCGCCTCTGCGGCTTCCCGGCGGCCGAGAGCGAGCGCCTGCGGCGCTTGCTCCAGCGATTGCGGCTGCCGATTCAGAGCGCGCTGCCTTTCGCCGCGCTGCGCGACCGGCTCGGTCACGACAAGAAGACGCGCGGCGGGATGGTGCACTGCGCGCTACCGGAGCGGCTGGGGCACATGCACGAGGCCGAGGGGCGCTGGGCGCTGCCGACCCCGGTCGAGCTGCTGGCCGAGGTCTGGCAGCCGCTCGACTGAACGGGCGGGGCTGCGTCAGCCTGTGGGAGGGAGTGAGCAATGCTTTGCGTGACCGGCAAGGAGGGCTCCGTCGAGCTGCTCCAGCTCCGATTGGATCGCGTCTTTGCCACGGGCCGCGAGCGCGGACTCGCTGCCCTCGGGGAAGCGACCGGCGCGCCGCCCAGCCTGCTGCAGGAGGTGCGCCTCGACGCGCTGACGCCGCCCCTCGAGGGCGTCTGGGCGCTGCTGCGCCGCCACGCCCCGCGCTTGCTGGTCTGCTGTCGCCCGGCGCGCGAAGGTGGATCGTTCATCGGCAGCGAGGCCGATCGCCTGCAGCTGCTCGAGCGCGCGGCCGAGTGTGGCGTGGCCTACCTCGACCTCGAGGCCGACTGCAGCGACGGCACCCTGCAGGCGTTGGCGCAGCGCAGCAGCCGCACCCGTCTGGTAATCTCCGCGCATCACTTCGCGGGCCTCCCGGCGGACCTCGAGCGCCGCTTCGCGGCCCTGGCCGAGCGTGGGGTCGGGGACGTGCTGAAGCTGGCGGTGAGCGTCGACGATGTGATGGACCTGCCGCGGCTCGCGGCGCTCGCTAAACGCGCCCAGCGGCCGACGCTGCTGCTCGGCATGGGCCCCGCCGGCCTGCTCTCGCGCTGCCGCTACCCGGCGTTCGGGGCGCCCTGGACCTACGTCAGCGCCAACGACGACGGGGGCACCGCGCCGGGTCAACTGACCTTCGATCAGGCGCTCCAACTCGGCCTGCCGCAGAGTGCCACCGCCCCCTTTCTCGCGGTCGTCGGTGGACCGCAGGTCGTCAACTCGCCGGGACCGTTGGCCTACAATCGGCTCTTTCGCCGTCGTGGCTGGCCCTGGAGCTATCTCCCGATCATCACCGCACAGCCGCAGCAGGCCTTCGCGCTGCTGCGCGCGCAGGGCGCGATCGGGGTCGCGGTGACGATGCCGCATAAGGACGCGGCGATGACCTTCGCGGGCGCCGGCGCCGACCTCCGCGCGCAGCAGGCCCGCGCGGTCAACTCCCTACGCTTCAAGGGCGACGCCGTCGAGGCGACCAACACGGACATCACGGGCGTGCGCGAGCCGCTGCAGGCCCTGCTGGCGCGCGCGCCCTCGCCGCCCGGAAGACCCCTGGCGCTCGTCCTGGGGGCCGGTGGTGCCGGGCGCGCCGCCGCCCTCGCCTGCCGCGCCCTCGGCCTCGAGGTGACGGTCAGCGCGCGGCGAGAAGCCCAGGCCCGCGCCTTGCTCGAGCCCGGCGAGCGCTTCGTGGCCTGGGACGAGCGCGCCAGTGTCGCCGCCACCGTGCTGATCAACGCCACCCCGCTGACCGGCAGCAGCGCCAGCCCATGGCCGGCCACAGAGCGCATCGGAGCGCGTGTGGTCTTCGATCTCGCGCTCGGCACCGAGCCACCCGCGCTGCTGCAACAGGCCCGCAGCGCGGGCGCCGAGGTGCTCGCGCCGCAGGAGATGTGGCTGGCGCAGGGCGCCGAGCAGATGAGCTGGTTCACGGGTGAGGCGATCACCGTCGACGAGCTGCGCGACTGCAGCGGGCACCGGCGCGCCGACGCGACCGGCCGCCGCGACGCGCGGCGTGGAGGCGACGATGCCAGGCGTTGAAGGGGCGCTGACGCTGAGCTGTCCGGGCAGCAAGAGCATGACCCAGCGTGCGCTGATGATCGCCGCTCTGGCCGAGACGCCGGTGCAGATCGACGGCGCGTTGGCCTGCCACGATTCGCACTACCTGACGCTGCTGCTGCGCGCGCTCGGCGTCAGGGTCGATTGGGACGGTACGCGCATCAACGTCGCCCCCGCGGCCACGCTGCGCAGCGACGGGAAGCCGCTCTACGTCGGCAACGCCGGCACGGCGATGCGCTTTGCCAGTTGCCTGGCGCTGGTGGTGGAGGGCGAGCTGCAGCTCGACGGCGACGCCCGGATGCGCGAGCGCCCGATTGGCCCGCTGGTGGCCACGCTGGCACAGCTCGGCGTCCAGGCGCGCTACCTCGGCCGCGAGGGCTGCCCACCCGTCGTCCTGCGGCGCGGCGCGCAGGCCGCCCCGGCCCGCGCCACGATCGAGGCCTCCCAGTCGAGCCAGTATGCGAGCGGGCTGCTGCTGGTCGGCGCGCGGCTACCCGCGGGGCTGGAGTTGACGCTGGGCGGCCAGGCGGTCTCGCTGCCCTACCTGCAGATGACGGCGGCGATGATGCAGCGCGCCGGCGCCGAGCTGTGCTGGCTCGACGCGGGGCGGATCGTCGTCAGCCCGCGGCCCTATCGCGCGAGCCGGATCGCCGTCGAGCCCGACTGGTCGACGGCGGCGTTCTTGCTCGCGGCCGGCGAGCTGCTGGGCCGCCCGCTGCACATCCCCGGGCTCGTCGACGCCGCCCATTCACTGCAGGGCGACGCTATCTTCGTCGAGCTGCTGGAGGAGCTGCGCCGACCGCAGCCGCACCGTATCGACCTCGGGCCGACCCCGGATCTGATCGCGCCCCTGGCGGCGCTCGCCAGCTTCGCCAGCCATCCGACGACGATCGCCGGGGTGGCCCACGCTCGGATCAAGGAGAGCGATCGCATCGCCGTGCTCTGCCAGCAGCTCGGCCGCGCGGGCGTCGAGGTCGAGGAACGCGTCGACGGCCTGGTGATTCATCCGTGGCGCGCCGCGGACCACGCGCCGGTGACCCTCGAGCCGGCCAACGATCACCGCATGGCGATGGCCTTCGGCCTGCTCTCGCTGCGCCTCGACCACGTCGCCGTCGCCGAGCGCGACTGCGTGGCCAAGTCCTTTCCGCAGTTCTGGGACGTCCTGGCGCGGCTGCGCGCGGCGTAGCTCGCCTTGAGCCGGGGATCAGCCGTGAGCGGAGCGCGCTTCGAGGGCAGTCGGGAGGGGGCGTCCGCCGCGAGCACCGACCCGCGCGGCCAGCGCGTGGAGATGGAAGCCGGGCAGCCGGAGCCGCTCGAGCAGGGCCTCTGGGGACCGGTGCTGGTCGGTCTGCGCGGCAGCGGAAAGAGCGCGCTGGCCCCGCGCGTGGCGGCGCGGCTGGGGCTCGTCTGGCTCGACGCGGACGTCGAGCTCGAGCGCCACGAGCGGCAAACAGTCGCGGCGCTCTTCGCCCAACACGGTGAGGCCGGCTTTCGCCGACGCGAGCGCCGCCTGTTGCTCGAGGAGCTCTTGCCGCGCCAGCGCACGGTCTTGGCCACCGGCGGCGGCGCGGTGCTCGACGCCGAGGTGCGCGCCTGCCTGACCCGGCGCGTGACGGTCTGGCTCAACGCGCCGCTCTCGGTGCTGGCCGATCGCATCGCCGGCAGCGCGCGCCCGAGCCTGACCGGGCTGCCGATCGCCGACGAGCTCGAGGGCCTGCTGGCAGCACGCGAGCCGCTCTACCGCGCCGTCGCCAGCCTGGTGCTCGATAGCGCTGCCGCCAGCCCCGATGCGCTGGCCGAGCGCATCGCCGACCATTGGCGCACGGCCGAGCGCGCTGGCCACGCCGGAGTGGTACGGTAGGCGAGGTTTGCTTAGGCAAGAGGACGCGAGGCCCGTTGCATGTCATCGAATAGCTTTGGCGACAACTTCCGCATCACGACCTTCGGCGAGAGCCATGGTGCGGCGCTCGGCGTCGTCATCGACGGTGTGCGTCCGGGCGTGGCGGTCGACCTCGCCGCGATCCAGCAGCAGCTCGACCGACGACGTCCTGGCACCAGCCCGCTGACCAGCCCGCGCAAGGAGGGCGACCAGCTCGAGCTGCTCTCGGGGGTCTTCGAGGGCAAGACCACCGGCGCACCGATCGCCATCATCGTCCGCAACAGCGATGCCCGCTCGCAGCACTACGCCGAGTGGCACGACGTCTTTCGGCCAGGCCACGCCGATCTGACCTGGTGGCGGAAGTTCGGCATTCGCGACTGGCGCGGCGGCGGACGGACCTCCGGGCGCGAGACGCTGGCGCGCGTCGCGGCGGGCGCGCTGGCCCAACAGCTCTTGGTGCGTGAGGCCGGCGTGACGATCCGCGGCCACGTCGTACGCATCGGCACGGAAACCGCGACCACCTTCGATGGCGACGAGATCGAGCGCAACGACGTGCGCTGCGCCGACGCGGCGGCCGCCGCGCGGATGACGGCGGCGATCCTCGCGGCGCGCAAGGATGGCGACTCGTTGGGGGGCGTCGTCGAGGTCATCGCCGAGGGTGTACCGGCCGGCTGGGGCGACCCCGTCTTTCTCAAGCTCGATGCCCAGCTCGGCGCGGCGATGCTGTCGATCGGCGCGGTCAAGGGCGTCGAGATCGGCGATGGCTTCGCGCTGGCGAAGCGGCGTGGCTCCCAGACCAATGATCCGATCTCGCCGACGGGCTTCGCGTCGAACCACATGGGCGGCCTGCTCGGCGGTATCTCGAGCGGCGCGCCGATCGTGGCGCGCCTGGCGGTCAAGCCAACCTCGTCGATTCGTCATGAACAACAGACGATCGACACCGCCGGCCAACCACGCACCTTGCGCGTCCCCGGACGCCACGACCCCTGCATTTGCCCGCGCGTCGTGCCGGTGGCCGAGGCGATGATGGCGCTGGTGCTCTGCGATGCGATGCTGCGGCAGCAGGCGCTGACGGGCGCCGCCACCTCCGCGGATCAGCTCCTCGCCGAGCTGGCCTTCTGCGACGGCGAGCTGCTGCGGTTGGTGGCCCGCCGCCGTGCGCTGCAGCAGGAGCTTGGGGCAGTGCTCGACGCGCCACGGCAGGAGTCCCTGTCGCGCGTGCAGCAGCAGACCAGCACTGCGCTCGAGCTACCGCTCGCGACGACCACCTTCTTCGAGCTCGTCGCCGCCGCCTGCGCCGCGACGGCACCGATCACAGACCCGATCGCGGACCCGACCGAGGACCCGAGCAAGGACGTGCCATGATCATCGTCTTCAAGCCAGGTACGAGCCGCGAGCAAGTCGAGTCACTGGTGCAGCGTCTGAGCGCGGCCGGCTGCAAGCCACTCTACCTTCCCGGGGACGAGCGGCTGGCGATCGGCGCGATCGGCGACGAGCGACTGCTCGCTAGCCTGCGACTGGAGAGCCATCCGCAGGTCGAGAGCGTCACCCTGGTGCCCAGCTCGCATAAGCTGGTCAGCCGCGAGTTCCATCCGCACGACTCGATCGTCAACATCGGCGCGGTCCCGGTCGGCTCGAATCGCTTCATCGTCATCGCCGGCCCCTGCGCCGTCGAGAGTCGCGAGCAGATCACGCAGGCCGCGGAGCTGGTGCAGCGCGCCGGCGCGAGCTGCTTGCGCGGCGGCGCGTTCAAGCCGCGTAGCAGTCCCTACGCCTTCCAGGGGCTCGGCCGCGAGGGCCTCGAGCTGCTGGCAACGGCGGCGCGCGGCGTCGGGCTGCCGAGCGTGACGGAGGTCGTCGAGACGACGGATATCGAGGCGATCGCGAGCTATGCCGATGCCTTCCAGGTCGGCGCGCGAAACATGCAGAACTTCAGTCTGCTCAAGGCGCTGGGCCAACAGCGCAAGCCCGTGCTGCTCAAGCGCGGGATGGCCGCGGAGGTCAAGGACCTGCTGCTGGCCGCCGAGTACATCGTCAGCGAGGGCAACGACGCGGTGATCCTCTGCGAGCGCGGCATCCGCACCTTCGAGACCGCCACGCGTAACACCCTCGATCTCAGCGCCGTGCCCTTTCTCAAGCAGCGCAGCCACCTGCCGGTGATCGTCGACCCCTCGCATGGCACCGGTCGGCGCGAGCTGGTGGCGCCGATGGCCCGCGCGGCGGCGGCCTGCGGGGCAGACGGCATCATCGTCGAGATGCACCCCGATCCGGCGCAGGCGCTCTCGGACGGCGCGCAGTCGCTCTACCCGCAGCAGTTCCGCGAGCTGATGCAGGGCCTCCGCGCGATCGTCGCCGCGGTCGGGCGAACGCTATGAGCGAGGTCATGACCCTGGCGGCCAGCCAACGACGAACCCTGCTGCGCAACGTCAACCTCTGCCCCGACCCGATCGAGGCCTTTCGCGCTTGCTGCGGCGACGCGACGCGGCTCGGCACGGCGCTGCTGGAGACCGCCGAGACCCCGGAGTCGGCGGCCTCGGCCGGCAAGTCGCTGCTGATCATCCGCAGCGCGTTACAGATCACCTGCCGCGGTCGGCAGGTCACGGTGCGCGCGCTCGGTCCTCATGGGCAGCTGCTCTTGCCCTGGCTGGCTGAGCGCCTCCCGAGCGCCGAACAACTGACCCATAGCGCCGACACGCTCTCGTGCAGCTTTCCGCCGATTCCCAGTGGGAGCGAGCAGCAGCGCCTGCTCGCGGGCTCACCGGTCGACGTGCTGCGCGCTCTCGGTCGAGGCCTCGTCGAGCGCATCGAGCAGCCCTCCGCCGCGCCGCTGCTGCTGGGCACCTTCGCCTACGATCTGCTCGAGAGCTACGAGGCCCTGCCGCCCGCGAGCGCCGACCCGACGGGCTGGCCGGACTTTGAGTTCTTCCTGCCCGATCGCTTGGTCTGGCTCGACCACGAGCACGGCACGGCCACCGTGGTCGTGCATCTCTTCGGTGGCGACCAGACCTCGAGCGCCTACGGCGATGCCGTCTCTGGCGTGGTGCGCTTGGTCGAGGGGCTCAATCAGGCCAGTCGCGCGAGCGAGCCCGCAGCGACCCCAGCGCCGCGCCGCGCCACCGACACGGGTGGCGACAGACCCGCCGCGCTGGCCGCCGTCGATATGGATGACCCGACCTTCGCCGCGCTGGTCGAACGCCTCAAGCAACACATCGTCGCCGGCGACGTGTTTCAGATCGTCCCGTCGCGAACCTTCTCGGTGCCCTGCAGCGCCCCGCTCGAGGCCTACCGGCGCCTGCGCGCCGCCAACCCCAGCCCCTACATGTTCTACCTCAATGGCAGCGCAGGGGTGTTGTTCGGCACCTCACCGGAGACCGCCGTCGCCGTCGAGGGTCAACCGCCGCGCGTGCATATCCGCCCGATCGCGGGCACCCGTCCGCGAGGTCGCGCGACGCCCCAGGGGCCGATCGACTTCGACCTCGACAGCCGCCGTGAGGCCGAGCTGCGCCTCAGCGAGAAGGAGGTCGCCGAGCACATGATGCTCGTCGACCTCGCGCGTAACGACGTCGCGCGCGTCAGCGAGAGCGGCTCGCGACGCGTCGAGGCGCTGCTGACGGTCGAGCGCTATTCCCACGTGATGCACCTCGTCTCGCACGTCAGCGGCCTGCTGCGCCGCGACCTCGACGCGTTGCACGCCTACGTGGCGACGATGAACATGGGCACCCTCGTCGGCGCACCGAAGGTGCGCGCAGCCCAGCTCCTGCGGCATTACGAAGCGACGCGCCGTGGACCCTATGGCGGCGCCGTCGGCTACCTCACGGCCGACGGGCGGATGGACAGCGGCATTATCATTCGCGCCGCGCTGGTGCGCGACGGCCGCGCCTATGTGCGCGCGGGCGCGGGCGTCGTCTACGACTCCGATCCGGCGGCCGAGGCCGACGAGACGCGGCGCAAGGCCCAAGCCGTCCTCGATGCGATCGAAGCGGCGGAGGAGGGACGATGAGCGCAGCGACCAGCGTCAGCGTGCTGCTGATCGATAACTACGACTCCTTCACCTTCAACCTCGTCGATGAGTTCGCCCGCCGCGGCGCGCGCGTCGAGGTCTGGCGCAACGAGCTCAGCGCCGAGCGCGCGCTCGAGCTGGCCCTTGCACTGCCGGCGCCGCGCTTGATCGTGCTCTCCCCGGGGCCGGGTCGACCCGAGGACGCGGGCTGCTGTCAGGCGCTGGTGCAGGCCGCCTGCGGGCGCGTGCCGGTCTTCGGCGTCTGCCTCGGCCTGCAGGCGATCGTCCAGGCGCTCGGGGGCGTCGTGGGACCCGCGGGCGAGATCGTTCATGGCAAGTCGGTGTGGATCGATCACGAGGGCGAGAGCGTGCTCGCGAGGCTACCGCAGCCGCTCCAGGTCGGTCGCTATCATTCGCTGGTCGCCACCCGCGTTCCCGAGGCGTTGCAGGTGATCGCCCGCTACCGGCAGCTCGTGATGGCAGTGTCGCACCGCAGCGCGCCGGTGATCGGCGTGCAGTTCCACCCAGAGTCGATCTTGACGCCACACGGCGGCGCCCTGATCGATCGCACGCTGGCGTGGGCTGCTGCCGCCTGCACCCCAGGCGCCGAGCCGGGCTCGGGCCGCCACGATGCGTGAGCTGCTGGAGACACTCTGCGCCGGCGGCTCGCTGCCCCGGGCGCGTGTGCGCGAGGTCTTCGGGCGCGTCATCGACGGCGCGATCACCGAGGTCGAGCTCGCCGCGCTGCTGATCGCGCTCAAGGCCAAGGGCGAGAGCCCTGAGGAAATAGCCGGCGTCGCCGAAGCGCTGCGCGCCGCGGCCGAGCCCTTCGACACCGCTGGACGGCCGGTGGCGGATAGCTGCGGCACGGGAGGTGACGGCGCCGGGACAGTCAATATCTCGACCGCCGTAGCGCTGCTCGTCGCCGAGCTCGGGCTGCCGATGGTCAAGCACGGCAATCGCTCGGTCTCGTCGCGTTGCGGCTCGGCCGATGTGCTCGAGCATTGCGGCGTGAAGATCGACGCCAGCCCGGCGGTCTCGAGACGCTGCCTCGACGAGCTCGGCGTCTGCTTCCTCTTCGCGCCGCAGTATCACGCGGGCATGCGGCACGCGATGCCGGTGCGCCGCGCCCTCGGGGTGCGCACGATCTTCAACCTGGTAGGTCCGCTGGCCAACCCGGCGCGGCCTCGCTGGCAGCTCGTCGGCGTCCCCGATCCGGCGCTCTGCGAGCCGCTGGCGCGCACTCTTGGCCTGCTCGGCTGCGAGACAGCTCTGGTGGTGCATGGCGCGGGGCTCGACGAGCTCGCGCTGCACGGGCCGACCACCGCGGCGCTGGCGCGCGGTGGCAGCGTCGAGCGGCTGCAGCTCACACCAGCGGACGCTGGTCTCCAGCCACAGCCCTTGGAGGCGCTGCGCGGCGGCGACGCGGCAGATAACGCGCTTTGGCTCAGTGAGGTCCTGGCGGGCCGCGCCCTGCGCGCGCAGCGCGAGGTCGTCGCCCTCAACGCCGGGGCGCTGCTGTGGATCAGCGGACGGGCTGCCGAGCTGCGGCAGGGCGTGGCGCAGGCGCTTGCTGGGTTGGCGGGCGGCGGCGCAGCTGAGCGACTCGCGCGTTGGGCCGCGCTGTCGCAGCAGGGCACCGGCTCGTGAGCGTGCTCGCGCGCATCGTGGCGGCGAAGCGCGAGGCGGTCAGGCAGCGCCGCGAACGCCTGCCCCTGGCGCTGCTGCGCGAGGGCCTCGCGCCGAGCACCCGCAGCCTGCGGCAGGCGCTGCGCTCGGCGCCCTGCGGCTACATCCTCGAATGCAAGCGCCAGGCACCGTCGGGCGGCCTGCTCCGCGCGGATTACGACCCCGCGGCGCTGGCGCGCAGCTATGCCGAGGTGGCCAGCGCGATCTCGGTACTGACGGACGAGCCCTTCTTTGGCGGCAGCCTCGACCACCTGGCGCAGGTGCGCGCCGCGGTGGCGCTGCCCGTGCTGTGCAAGGACTTCGTCGTCGAGCCCTATCAGCTCTACGAGGCCAGGCGTTGGGGCGCGGACGCCGTGCTCTTGATGCTCTCGGTGCTGGATGACGCGCTGCTGCGCGAGTGTCTGGCGCTGGCGACGAGCCTCGGACTCGACGCCTTGGTGGAGGTCCGCGATCGCCCCGAGCTCGAGCGTGCGCTCAGCGCCGGGGCCGAGCTCGTCGGCATCAACAACCGCAACCTCGCGACGCTCGAGGTCGAGCTCGGACCACCGAGCTGCTGGCGCCGCTGGTGCCAGCGGAGGTGACCCTGGTCGCCGAGTCGGGGATTCGCAGCCGCGCCGACGTGCGGCGCCTGCGGCCCCTCGTCGACGGGTTTCTGGTCGGCAGCAGCCTGATGCGGCGCGCGGAGCTCGGCCGCGCGGCGCGCGAGCTGGTGTTTGGGCGCGTCAAGGTCTGTGGGCTGACCCGCGCCGAGGACGCCCGCGCGTGCTGGCGGCAGGGAGCGAGCTGGGGCGGGTTGATCTTCGCCGAGCGCTCGCCCCGCGCCGTGACCCTGGAGCAGGCCGCCGCGCTGCGGCTCGCGGCGCCCGAGCTGCAGTGGGCCGGCGTCTTCGTCGATGCCCCACCGACGACCATCGCCGAATGCGCGGCGACGCTCGGGCTGCAGGCCGTGCAGCTCCACGGCGACGAGTCGGCCGCGACGCTGCGTGCCTTGCGAAGCGCCCTGCCCGCGGGCTGCGCGCTCTGGAAGGCGATCGGCGTGCCGGTTGAAGGGCCGACGCTCGGGGCCGCGAGCCTCTCGACGGCGCAGGCGCTCGGCGCCGACCGCCTGCTGCTCGACAGCCAACGCGGCGGCAAGCGCGGCGGTACGGGCAGCGCGTTCGACTGGCGTGGGCTCGCGGCGCTGCCGGCGGCCACGCGGGCCGAGCTGCTGCTCGCCGGCGGCCTGGGACCTGCCAACATCGCCGAGGCGGATACGCTCGGCGTCTGGGCGCTCGACCTCAACTCTGGCGTGGAGGAGGCACCGGGTCGCAAGAGCGCGGAGCGGCTGGCCGCGTGTGGCGCTGCGCTGCGCGCTGCCGGGGGCAGCCGACGCGACGCGGCGAAGCGAAATCACGCCGCTGACAGCGCCTGCTGATGGCGCCTATGGCGTGGCGCCCTCGTCGACCGCCGCGGCCTAGAGGGCGGGAAAGGCGATGCGCAGGAAGGTGTACGCCCCGCGCTGCTCGGTCGTGATCGTCGGCCGCAGCGGGCGCGCGAGCCTGATCTCGAGGCGCACGCGGTGACCCTTCTGCGCGTAGAGCTTGAAGCTCGAGACCGCGCCACCAAACTGCTTGGTCAGCACGCGACGCAGGTTGTTGTGCAGCGCCACGTCGACCTTGCTCAGGCTCACCTCGACGCGCCTGCCACGCACGCGGCTCGTGAAAGGCACCGTGCCCGTGAGCTGCAGAAAGACCTCCTGGCCCTGTCCCGGGCGCGCCCGAAATCCGGGCCAGGTGATGAGCTGCACGTCCCCGGCGGGTCGCACCTGGGGGGGCGGGTCCCCCGCCTCTGGGCTGACGCCGGCGTAGCTCAGGGGGGCGCGAGCCCGTGAGGGCACCGCCTTCGGGCTACGCCCCTCGGCGCGCGCTCCGACGGCGAGGGAGGACAACCACAGCAGACCAACGACCGCGCAGGCTTTCGAGCTCATGTCGGATGCTCCTGGGAAGGGCCGCGGCCACGGCGCGCGGGCCCGGCGGCCAGGATCCGTTGCAGCCTGGCGCCGGTCAAGTTTCGGGTCGGGCGCCAGGCTCGTCGCCCTCGCCGCGATAGACGCAGCCAGCGGTGCAGG
This sequence comes from Pseudomonadota bacterium, assembly GCA_016711215.1. NCBI lineage: Bacteria > Pseudomonadati > Pseudomonadota > Pseudomonadota bacterium. The sequence continues at coordinate 197,912 of JADJTL010000002.1, forward strand.
TCTCACGCAGAACGACCTGACTCAGCCCGGGCAAGGTCGGCTTGAGCCGCTGCCAGATCCAGCGGGCGATGGCCTCGCTGGTGGGGTTGTCCAGGCCCTCGACCTCGTTGAGCAGGCGGTGGTCTAGCTGATCATGCAGGGGCTGGAAGGCCGCGGCGAGGTCGGCGAAGTCGATCACCCATCCGGTCGCCTGATCGACGACGCCGCGCACGTGGAGGGCGATGCGAAACGAGTGGCCGTGCAGCCGAGCGCACTTATGACCCGCCGGAACCCGGGGTAGCCGGTGCGCCGCCTCAATCGTGAACTCCTCGAAGATCTCCATCGTCGCCGCGTTCATGGAATCCCCAGCAGCTTATGAAGCTGCAAGCTGAGCCGCCACTGCGGATGCGCGAGGCAGAACTGCAGCGCCGCCTGCGTGTGGCGCTCGCGCTCCCTGCCGTCCAGCGGTTGCACGAAAAAATGGCGGAAGTCCAGCGCGGCGAAGCGCTCGGGCTCCGCGCCGGGCTGCGGGTAGACGAGCTTCAGCTCATCGCCCCGACGCTGCAGCAGCTCGCTGCCGGCCTTGGGGCTGACGCAAATCCAATCGAGGCCCGGCGGCGCGGGGCGCGTGCCGTTGGTCTCGACAGCGACGACGAAGCCGCGCGCGTGGAGCGCCGCGATCAGCGGGGAATCGAGCTGCAGCAGCGGCTCACCCCCGGTGCAAACGACGAAGCGTTCGGTGGCCATCCCCTGCGCGGGCCAGCAGCGCGCCACGGCGTCGGCGAGCGCCGCGGCCGAGCGAAAGCGCCCACCACCGGGCCCATCGGTGCCCAGAAAATCCGTGTCGCAGAACCGGCAGATCGCCGTGGCCCGCTCGGCCTCGCGCCCCGACCACAGGTTGCAGCCGGCAAAGCGACAGAAGACCGCCGGACGGCCCACCTGGGCCCCCTCGCCCTGCAGCGTGTAGAACAGCTCCTTGACCGCGTACGCCACCCTCGACCTCACTCGCGCGCTGCGTCTCTTATGCACAGGAGCGAGGGCTCGAGCAATCGTCCCGACGATCGGCCAGTCGCGCGCTGCGACGCGCGCTGCGCCCTCGCCGTCGACGCCCGGGCTGGTCTAGACTGAGCGGCGATGGACGCCGGCCTGCGTGAGATCCCGTTCAATTACACCTCCGCCGATGATCGGTTGGTGACGACCTACCTCGGCGGCGAGGCGCTTTGGGAGCAGCTCGAGCAGCTACGGGCGCGGCGCGTCACGGGGCGCTCGGCGCGGCTGCTGCTGCGCGTCTTCGGCGACCTCTTCGTCCATCGACGCAACGCCTTTCTCTATCAGGAGCTGCTCGATGCGCCACGGCGCCGGACGCGGCTGCTGCGGCGGCTGACGACCGAGCTGGCGATCGTCGAGGAGAGCGGCGGCGGCGACCCCCTGGTGCTCGCCGTGCTGTCCACCACCCGTGAGTTGCTCGAGCAGTTTTCCCGCGAGCTCGGCGGCGCGGCCCGCGAGCGGCGCCGCATCGTCACCGCGCTGGCGCCGATCGTCGGCAAGCAGAACGTCCGCTTCGACCCCTTCACGCTCGTCTCGCACGCGACGGACGCCACCGACTGGCGACTCTTTCTGCCGCGCGTCGTGGTCACGCCGGCTCGCGAGGAGCAGGTGGCGCCGCTGCTGCGCGCGCTCGGCGAGCTGGGGCTCGCGGCGATTCCCCGCGGCGCGGGGACGGGCCTGACCGGAGGCGCGGTGCCGCTGCGCGCCGGCTGCGCCATCGTCAACACCGAGCAGCTCGACCGCATTGTCGGCCTCGAACAACGCGAGCTGCCCTTCCCCGACGGGCACCTCGAGCCTCTGTCCGTGCTGGCGGTCGAGGCAGGGGTCGTCACCGAGCGCGCGATCGAGGCGGCGGCGCAACAGGGCTACGTCTTCGCCACCGATCCGACCAGCGCCTGGGCCTGCACGATCGGCGGCAACATCGCGGAGAACGCCGGCGGCAAGACCGCGGTGCTCTGGGGCACCTGCCTCGATAACCTGCTCGCCTGGCGGCTGGCGCTGCCGAGCGGTCAGGTCTGGACGGTGCGCCGCGTCGATCATCCGCGGCGGAAGATCCTGCCGACGGATCGGGTGCGCTGGCAGGTCGTCGACGCCGAGGGCGCTGTGCGGCGCACGATCGCCCTGCGCGGCGACCAGCTGCGACGTCCGGGGCTGTGGAAGGACATCACCAACAAGGCGCTAGGGGGGCTGCCGGGCCTGCAGAAGGAGGGCACGGACGGCGTCATCACGGCGGCGGAGTTCATTCTCTATCCGCGCTATCAAGCGACCGCGACGCTCTGCCTCGAGTTCTTCGGCGAGGACATGGAGGAGGCCAGCCGCGTGATCCTCGAGCTCTCGCAGGCCTTCCCCAACAGCGGCGCGGAGGTGCTGCAGGCGCTCGAGCACTTCGACGACGAGTACGTGCGGGCGATCGGCTATCGCGTCAAGGCGCGGCGGGCCGCCATCCCCAAGGCCGTCCTCCTCGTCGATATCGTCGGTCACGACGCCGCGCAGGTCGCCCGCGGGGTCGAGAGGGTGCGCGGGCTGCTCGCGTGCCACGAAAACTCCGAGCTCTTCGTCGCCGCCGATGCGGCCGAGTCCACGCGCTTCTGGGCCGACCGCAAGCGGCTCGGGGCGATCGCGGCGCGGACCAATGCCTTCAAGCTCAACGAGGACATCGTCGTGCCGCTCGACGCCCTGGCCGCGCTGGCGGCCTACTGCGCCGCGATCAACCTCGAGGAGGAGCGGCACAATCAGCGGGCGTTGGTCGAACGCCTGCAGTGCCTGCTCGCGGAGGCGCCCGCCGCGGCCAAGGACGAGGGCGGGGCGTTTCTAGCCGAGCGGTTGGCGGAGGCGCAGGCGCGCTGTGTGCGCGCGCTGGAGGCGTTGGAAGGCGCCAGCGTGGTGGCCTTGCGCGAGCTTGGGCCGCTGCGGGAGCTGAAGCGGGACCTGCTCGAGTATCTGCGCGGCTACGCGGCGCTGACGACGGCGCTGGAGGCCTGTTGGCAGGACGAGCGCCGCCGGCTGCTCGTCGTCGCCACGCACATGCATGCGGGCGACGGCAACGTCCACGTCAACATCCCGGTGATGTCGAGCGACCGCGCGATGATGAGGCGCGCCGAGGCGCTCGTCGACCGCCTGATGGAGAAGGTCACCGAGCTCGGCGGCGTCTGCTCCGGTGAGCACGGGATCGGCGTCACCAAGCTCAAGTACCTCGGCGACGACGCGCTCGAGGCCCTGGCTGCGCACCGCCGCGAGCTCGATCCGCAGGGGCTGATGAATCCGGGCAAGCTCTCGGACCGGCGGGCCGCCGCGCTGATCTTCACGCCCTCGTTCAATCTGCTCGAGCTCGAGGCGCGCATCCTGCAGCACGGCAAGCTCGAGCAGCTCGCGCTGAAGATCGCCAAGTGTATTCGCTGCGGCAAGTGCAAACCCGACTGCTGCGTCTTCCACCCCGCGCGTGGCCTGTACTTCCACCCGCGCAACAAGAACCTGGCGATCGGCGCGCTGATCGAGGCCCTGCTCTATGAAGCGCAGCGCGAGCGCTCCGACTCCTTCGAGCTGCTGCGCCATCTCGAGCAGGTGGCTGACCACTGCACGATCTGCCACAAATGCCTCAAGCCCTGCCCGGTGGACATCGACACCGGCGAGGTCAGCGTGCTGGAACGCGAGATCCTCGCCGCGCGCGGGCATAAGCGCCGCCGCTTGGCGGCCCGCGCCACGCTGCGCTACCTCGACAGCCGTTCACCGCTCTTCAACGCGGCCTTTCGCACGACGGTCCTGCGCTGGGGCGGCGCCGTGCAGCGCGGCCTCGCCGGCGCGCTGGGCGAGCGCCCCGAGGCGGCCGCCAGCGCGCGCGGGCCCGCATCCTATACGCGCCAGCTGCTCTCGGCCCCGGGACCACGAGCCGAGCGGGCCACGCTGCGGGAGCTGCTGCCGGCGTGTGGGCCCGACGAGGCGTTGGTCTTCGAGCCGAGCGGGCCGGCGAGCGGCACCGTGCTCTACTTCCCTGGCTGTGGCTCGGAGCGCCTCTACGGCTCGATCGGCCTGGCGGCGCTGCATGTGCTGCAGGCGCTGCAGCTGCGGGTCGTGCTGCCGCCGCCCTTTCTTTGCTGCGGCTTTCCGGCCTGGGCCAATGCCGCGGCCGCCGAGCACGGGCGGCAGAGCCTGCGCGACACGATCGTCTTCTCGCAGATCCGTGAGATGCTCGCACACCTCCGCTTTGACGCCGTGGTCGTGACCTGCGGCACCTGCAACGAGGCGCTCGTTAGCCTCGAGGCGCAGAAGATCTTCGCCGCGCCCGTGCTTGATCTCCTGCGCCTGGCGCACGATCGCGGCCTGCGCTTGCGCGCTCCGCAGGAGCGGGCGCTCTATCACACGCCCTGTCATGACGGCCTGCGAGGCGAGGCGCCGGCCCTGCTCGCCGCCGTCGGCAACTTCGCGCTCGATCCCGTCGCGCACTGCTGCTCGGAGGCCGGGACCCTCGCGCTCTCGCGGCCCGACATCGCCAACGCCATGCTCCATCGCAAGCGCGCGGCGCTCGCACCAGCGCTGGCGGCCCGTGGCGCTGCCGACCCGCCGACGGTGGTGCTGACCAGCTGTCCGTCGTGCATCTCTGGCTTGAACCGCAACGCCGCGTTGGGCGTCGAGGGCCGCCACCTCGCGGTCGAGCTGGCGCGCACGCTGAGCGGCGAGGGTTGGCGTGACGCCGCCCGCGCAGAATGCGCCGCAGCCCAGGCGATCCGCTTCTAGCGCGGCCCGCTTGGGGGCTAGCGCGGATGCACTCGCAAGAGCTCGGCCGTGCCGTCGCGAGCGAGCAGGCGACAGGGGCCCAGCCGCGCGGGCACGAGCGCCGACGCGCCCGCGCTGAGCGTGCCGAGGTCCGTGCCGTCGTCGTGCGCGATCGTGACCACGCCGCGCAGCGCATGCAAGAGCTGTAGCTGCTCGCTGGCCTCGAGCCTGACGCAGAGGCCCTCGGTCGGCCGCAGGTGATCGAGCACGAAGGCGTCATCCTCCACCGAGCGCCAGATCCGCGGCTGTCCCGCGAGCGGGCGCGGCTCGACGATGAACTCGTCCGCGCTTGTCGGAATGAAGCTCAGCGCGGCCAAGGCCTGATCGATCGCGACCGCGCGCGCGGGCCAGCGCACGTGATCCCAGGCCCGATAGGTCGGTCCCGGGCGGCGGACCTCGAACGCGAGGATCTCGCGCCCCTCGGGATTGCCCAGCGCATGGACCTCAGCCGTGGGCGGCCGGCCGAGCGCCTGCGCCACGCGCGGGGGGTTGGCGTTGTGGATTACCAGGCCTGGACGCAAGGGAATCGCATTCAGCGCCCCGAGCGCCTCCCAATAGACGGCCCGCAGCTCGGCCAGCAGCATCTGGGCCTGGGGCGACGTGGCGCGGTCGGCGAGCCAGGGGTCGAGCTCTGGCGGCCTCGTGGCGCTCCCGGGCTGCTCACCCACGCAGAGCCACGGTCCGACGCGCGCCTGGAGCGCCAGGGCGTCGACGTCGGGGCGCAGCAGCGCCGTCAGCGCCCGCTGCGCCACCAGCCCGGCCGTCAGCCGCCTCCCCCACGCGGCGGGGTCGAGGGCGTGCGCGAAGCCGAGGCGCAGCGTCGCGCCGGGCGCGCAGTCGATGATGACGTAGGCCTCCGTATAACCGGCTGGATGCGATTGCACCGAGAGCAGCTCGCCAATCGAGAGTGTCTTCGGCAAGAGCGAGAGCTGCGGGCCATGCGCCGCGAAATACGCCGCGCCGAGCACGGCGGGCCCGGCATGGCGCAGCAGCTCGGCCAGCACCATGGTCGAGCCGTCGGCGAGGGTGACGCGGCTCGGATGGGCCCGCGTCTCGGGGTCGAGCTCGCAGGCTGCCATCTCGAAGGCCTCGCCCCAGGGCCCGCCTGTCTCGCCGCCGGGCGCCGCGGCGATGCCCTTGTAGGCCTCGAGGGTTCGCCCCCCCCACGGACGCGCGACCAGGTTGTCAGACTGGGGGCGCAGCAGCGAGCGCGCGACACGCGCCACGGCCGCGCGGTCACCGGCGATCAGCGCCTGGGCGAGCGTCAAAACACCACCTGGCCGACGACCAGCGGCCCGGCGGCGCCGGGCAGGATCGAGAGCGAGGGGCCGACGGGTGAGGCGGGGGGCTCCTCGCTGGCGTTCTGCGCGCGGTAGAAGAGCCACCAGCTCACCGCGCTGGCGGCGGCCAGGACGCCGGCGGCAGCGTGCGCCACGATGGCACGCGCGCGATAGGTCTCGAAGGCCCGGGTGCTGCGGAGCTGACGATTGGCCTGCGCGGTAGAATAGAGCGCCAGCGCCTCGGCGGCGAGCACCAGCGACGCGCTGCCGATACCCGCCGCGAGCCAGAGCCGGCCGGGCATGCGCGCGGCGCGCAAGGTCACCGTCTCGCGCCGCGGTTGGCCGGCCGCGACGGTGACGATGCGGCGCCAGAGCTCGTAGCCCTCGGCCTGGATCTCGAGGGCGTGATCGCCAGGCGTCAGCTCGAGCCGCAGGTCGGTCAGCGCCACCTGCGCGCGCAGCTCGCCATCGATTCGCACCCAGGCACCGCTCGGTGCACCGACGAGCCAGAGCTCCCCCTGGGTCGCGCTGGCGCTGGGCGCGGCTGCGCCCCAGACCTCGGCGGCCGCGGGCGCCCGCGACGCGCCGCTGGCCGCGCCCCGCGCGGGCGCGACCACCGCAGCCGCCCGGCGATCGCGCTCGAGCCTGGCGCTCAGCGCGGCGATGTGGCGCTTCACCTCGGCAGCGAAGGGAGGTGCGCGCCCCGAGGCCTCGCTCGGCCACTGCGCGAGGTATTCTCGATAGTGGGCAAGCGCTGCCTCGTCATTGCCGAGCCGGCGGTGACACTGCGCCATGTTGAGCACGATGCTCGGCCGCCAGGTCAGCTTCAGCGCCCGCGTGAAGAGCTCGAGCGCCGGTCGATAGCGCCCGGCGCGGTATTCCAGGCGCGCGGCGTCGAAGAGCGCCTTGGACCGGCGGACGGCAGACACGCTCTCGGTGGCCTCCGCGGCGAGCGGCGGCGCGTGCAGCAGGGTCAAGACCGTCAGCGAGGTGGCTAAGAACCAACGCATACAACCCACATCAGCGCGGTGGAGGTTAACACGGCGCCTCGCGGCGCGGAACGCGCGGCGCGGGCTCGTGTAGCGGGCGCGGTCGCGCGCGATCTCGACCGGCCGCGCGCGGTGAGGAGACCAGGGGCCGAGTCGCGGCGTCGCGTCAGAATGCCGCCGTGTCCTCGCCGAGCAGCGGCCGCGCGCGCGACCCTGCCCCGTCGCTCCCTTCGGGCGCGTTGCCGGCCGGCGCGGGCGGCCGCGCGCGGCGCGCGCGCAGCGGCGGGCGTGGTGCGGGCGGGCGTTCGCCCCGGGCGGCCGGCAGCCCGTCGTCGAGCTCGGACCACAGCGGATCGAGGTCGTCGGCCGCCAGCGCCTCGGCGCTCCCCGTCGGCGCGGCCTTGACCTCGATGATGCGCTGCGCAGCGACCAGCGCCCGCAGCACGAGGCGCTCATCGTGCTCGACGCGCCAGCGCCGGCGAAAGGTGGCGTATCCGGGGCGCAGGACCTCGAGCTCCACCTGCTGACCCGTGCTGACCTGAAGCTGACAGGGCAGGCGCTGCTCGCCGAGCCGAGCACGCTCGACCCGCAGGCGGCAGCGGCCCTCGAAGTCACGCGCCACCACCTCGACCGAGCGCAGCCCGACGCGGGCCGGCTCCAGCGCCTCCGCTGGCGGGGATGTGCCGCCCGTCGCGCGGGGCCCGCCAAACCTGGCCGGCACGACCTGCGGCGCGGCTGCCGGCGCGGCCGGCCGCTGCAGGTCTGCTACGCCCGCGCGTGGGGCTCCCCGCGGGGGCGACGCGACCCAGACCCAGAGCGTCAAGAGCGCGAGCAACCCGAGCGCGGCCCCTCCCGCCCAGACGAGGCGCGATCCGCGCCGAGGGTGCACGCGCGCCGGACGCAAGACGCGCCGCGTCGCGGGCAAGCTGAAGCCACCGTGGGTCGCGTCCCAGCTCTGACTATCGGTGTCGTGTAGGCGATCAGTGTCATGTAGGCGATCGTCCTCGCCGCGGGCGGAGGCCGAGCTGCCACTGTCGCTGAAGCTCTCGGGTCCCAGCAGCGCGCCCTTGTCGGTCGGCGTCGAATCATCGGCTGGTGGCGGAAGCGACGCGCTGCGGCGGGCCGGGGCGGAGCGGGGACGGCGACGCACGCGGGTCTCGCCCATCGTTTGGGCCGACACCAGCGCCTCGGCGCGGGGGGTGCTCGCGCCGGCGACCGCGTCCGCGGCGACCGCCGCCGCGAAGGCCACGCTGAGCTCGGCAGCCGAGGCCGGCCGCTGCGCCGGGGCCTTGGCCAGGCAGCGCTCGACCAGCTCGGCGACGGCCGGCCCGACATGCTTCGCCACGCGCGCGAGCGGCGGCGGCGGCTCACGAATGTGCTGCGCCAGCACCAGCGCGGTGACCTCGGAGAAGAAGGGCGGGTGGCCCGCCAACATCCAGTAGACGACCGCGCCGAGCGAGTAGACGTCGGTGCGCGCGCTGATCTGGTCGGGGCGGCCAGCGGCCTGCTCGGGCGCGATCGTGAAGGGCGTGCCCATCACCATGCCGGTGGCCGTCAGGTTGGGGTTCTTGTCGCCCTCGCGGCCCTTGATCTTGGCGATGCCGAAGTCGAGCAGCTTGAGCGCCAGCGGCTCGCGCTCGAGCACGAAGACGTTCTCCGGCTTGAGGTCGCGATGGACGATGCCGTGATCGTGAGCCACCTGGAGCGCCACACAGATCTGCTGCAGGTAGGGACGCACGTCCTCCGGCCGCATCGGTCCGCGTTCGGCCATCACCGCCGCCAGCTCGCAACCCCGGAGCAGCTCCATCACGTAGTAGAGCTGGCCGCCCTCGGTGCGACCGAAGTCGTAGAGGGCGATGATGCTCGGATGGTCGAGGCGCGAGAGTGCCCGCGCTTCGGCGAGGAAGCGATCGACGGCGTCGGGTTGGTCGCTGAGGGCCTCGCTGACGACCTTGACCGCCACGCGCCGCCCGATCTCCGGGTGCTCGGCGACATAGACGGTGCTCATCCCGCCCTCTTGCAAGGGCGCGGTGATCACGTAGTTGCCGATGCGCTGGCCGATCAGGGGGTCGATGGACACGGTGCTTTCCCCACGCGCGGCAAACATACGGTAGCAGGCGATCCCCAACAAGGCGGAGCTACGACTGCAGGCGGCCGCTCTGAGGTGAACGAGCGGGCGCCCAGTTGACCACTTGGCCAGTTGACCACTTGGCCAGTTGAGCACTTGGCCAGTTGACCACTTGGCGCTTGCTTCGCTAGAAGAGCGGGCGGTTGCGGGCGCTCGCGCGACCAAGCGCGCGACGCCAGCGTTACCCTCGAAGCGATCAGCGACCCTCTCAACGACTCACGGGGTGGACGATGAAGATCGAACGCAACTTCACGCTGCCGGCCGACGAGGTGCGTGAGCGCCTGCGGCTGCTGACCGAGCATTGGGGCAAACACGGCGTCAACGCGAGCTGGGAGGGCGACTGCGCGACCCTCTCCGGCAAGGTGCGCGGCATCAGCTTCGACGGCACGCTGCAGGTCGAGGCGACGCAGCTCCGGGGCGACATCAAGGCCAGCGGCCTCTTCGCCGAGACGCTCGGTCGCCCCTATGTCGAGAGCAAGCTGAGCGAGTACCTCAATCCCGCCACCTCGGTCGAGCAGCTGCGCAGCAAGCGCGGCTGATCAGGCCCGCGCCGCGCCGGCGCGAAGCCACGCGAACGCGCGGGCGCTCAGACCCCGAGGCGATCGGGCGGCACACCGAAGACCGTCGCCAGACGCTCGCAGCGCGCCGGCTCGTCGCGCGCCAGCTCCTCGGCGCGGCCCGCGCCGAGCACGAGCACGCGATCGGCCTCGCGATACGCCTCGGCCAGATCGTGCAGCACCATCACCACGGCGACGCCGAGGTCGCGCCGCAGCCCTTGCAAGAGCTCGAAGAGCTGATGCCGCCAACGCAGATCGAGGTGCGTCGTCGGCTCGTCGAGCAGCAGCAGGGGCGCCTGCTGCGCCACCGTCATCGCCACCAGCGCGCGCTGGCGCTCACCGCCGCTGAGACGGCCCAAGGGTTGCTCGCTCAGGACCTGCAGATCGCAGCGCGCGATCGCGCCCTCGACCACCGCATGATCCTCCGGTGCGAGCCGCCCCCACCAGCCAAGGTGGGGTGTGCGCCCGAGCTCGACGAGCTCGCGCACTGTCAGCTCGGGATCGAGCGCGAGCGTCTGCGGCAGCAGCGCGACCCGCTGAGCCCGCGCGCGCGGCGCCAGCGCTGCGAGCGCCTCCCCACCGAGTCGAAGGGTACCCGCGAGGGCGGGCAAGGCGCCGCAGAGCGTCAGCATCAGGCTCGTCTTGCCGGCGCCGTTCGGTCCCACGACCGCCAGCGCCTCGCCCCGCACGAGGCGCAGCGCGGCCAGCGCACCGAGCGGCGCCTGTGCCGCTCGGCCCCAGCGCAGCTGCTCTAGCTCGAGGCGAGGCGGCTCGCCCGCGCGCGCGGGCGCGAAGGCCGCGGCGGGCCTGGGCCGAAGGCGATGCTCGTCTGCCACCATCACCCTTCCGTCGTCCTTGAGCCGGCTTTCGCGCAAGCGCCCTCTCCGCCCCAGAGGGTCGCTCAACGCGCCGGGCGTAGTTGCCGCTTGAGCTGAACCAGCAGCAACGGGCAGCCCAGCAGGCCCGTCAGAACGCCGACCGGCAGCTCCTCCGGCGCCAGCGCCGTACGCGCCACCGTGTCGGCCACGAGGACCAGCAGGGCCCCACCGGCCGCCGCCGCCGGCAGCGTGGCGCGAAAATCGCTGCCGACCAAGCGCCGCACCAAGGGCGGCACGATCAGCCCCACGTAGCCGATCAGGCCGGCAACCGCCACGGCCACCGCCGCCAGCACGCTGGCCAGCAACGCGACCTCGCGCACGACGCGCGGCGCGTCGAGACCCACGCCGCCCGCCGCAGCGGTACCGAGCGCGAAGGCGTTGAGGCGGTGGGCCCAACCCCGCAGCAGCACCCCGACCACAGCGGCCAAGAGGGTGCAGGCCACGAGCTGCGGCCAGTCGACGAAGCCGATGCCGCCGAGCAACCAGCTGGTCGTCAGCCGCAGCCGGAAGGGGTCAGCGCGGGTGAGCAGCAGCGTCATCAGCGCGGCGCAGAAGGCGTTGACGACCACCCCCGCCAGCAGCAGGCTGACCAGCGAGAGGCGACCACCGGCCGTCTGCGCCAGGGTCAGCACGAGCGCCAGCGCGGCCAGCGCGCCGACGAAGGCCGACAAGGGCAGGGCCGCCCAACCGAGCGCCGCCCCCAGGCCCGGCACACTATGCAGCAGCACGACGGCCAGGCCGGCGCCCCCCGAGACGCCCAGCAGATAGGGGTCGGCCAGCGGATTGCGCGTCAGCCCCTGCAGCGCCAGCCCCGCAACGCCGAGGGCGGCGCCGACGAGCAAGGCCGCTGCGACCCGCGGCCCGCGCAGGTGGACGAGGGGCGCGCGCAGACCGTCGTCAGCGCTCAACAGGCGCCGCGGCCAATCGAGGTCATAGCGGCGCCCGGCCGCGTCGACACCGAGGCCAAGGGCAACCCAGGCCGCGATCGCGATCAGCAGCAAGAAACCAGCGGTCAGCAGCGGAGCTCGGCGGCGCATTGGGGTGACTCGCCGCGCAGGTTGGGTCATCGCGAGGCCGTTGGCAAGCGCGCGCCCTGGCCGCTTTGGCGGCGCTCCAGTGAGCTGAGGGCGGGGGCGCGTCAGGCGCGCACTCAGCGAGTGGTGGCCGCCTCGCTCCGCGCGTCGAAGGCCGCCGGATGCAGTGCGCGCGCGAGCGCCTCGACCCCCTCGACCAGGCGTGGACTCGGGCGCGAGAGCAGCGACGGATCGATGCCGTCGACGATACGCCCGTCGCGCAAGGCAGGCACCTCCGCCCAGCCCGGCCGCAGCAGCAGCGCGCGCCTGAGCGCTGACCGATCGGCCAGCGGCACGTTGAGCAGAATCACCTCGGGCGCCGCGCGCAGCACCGCCTCCGCGTTGACCTGCCAGGCCGCGCGCGCCACCGACTGAAAGATCGGCTGCCCGCCGGCCCGGCGGACCAGATCGGCGATGAAGGAGCGGCTGCCGACGGTCCAGGGCTGCAGCGGATTGCTGCCATCGAGCTCGACGTACACGCTCGGAGGTCGCCGCGACCGAACCCGCGCAGCCACCGCCGCCAGCCGCTGCCGCAGGCGACCCGCCAGGTGCTCGGCCGCGATCCTGCCGTCACAGAGCCGGCCGATCGCCACGATCGCCTCGAGCACCGCGGCCACCGACTGCGGGTCAAAGCTGATCACCCGCGGGCCAAGCCGCTGCAAGCCGCGGGCGCGGCGCGCGTCGACGTGGTTCAGCAGCACCAGGTCGGGCCGAAAGCTCGCGACGTGCTCGACGACGAGCGAGAAGGGGTCGGTGGTCGGCAGGCGGCGCACGGCCGCCGGGTAGTCCGAGGCCGGGTCGCGGAGCACCACGCGCGCCCCGCAGCCGACCGCGAAGAGCACCTCGTTGAGCGCAGGCGCCAAGGCCGCGATGCGCCGCGCAGGCGCACGATCGGCCGAGCTTCGCCCATCCGAGGCCGGCGCCGCAGCGCCTCCGCCCTCGCAGCCCGCGCTCAGCACGCAGGCCGCGAGCACCAGCGCGCTAGTGCGCGAAGGCACGCCGCAGCTGCGGCTCGAGCGTCTTGTAGGCGGCGCGTGCGAGCTGCGCGGCACCGCGGACATCGGGCGCCCCGCCCACGTGCACGCCGGGTACGGGCACCAAGCTACCGCCGACGCCGAGCAACGCCACCGCCGTGTAATGCAGCAGCAGCAGCGCGGGCCGCGGACTCAGGCCGGAGAGCAGCGACATCGGCCCGGTGGCCGCGAATCCGCCGAACTGCCAGTACTGCATCATCGCCGCGCGCATCCGCTCGAGCCCGGGTTCGTCGGCGCGCAGGACCTCGTAGAGCGCCCCGGCCAGCCCATCGATGGTCAGCGCCAAGGGTCGCCGCGCCTCGTAGAAGCGGGTGAGCGTGCGCTCGGTGGCGACGCTGTCGCCGAGCGCGACCGTCGCGAGGCCCTCGGCCAGCAGGCAAACGTCGTTGAGCGCCACCGTCATCCCGCCGCCGGTCACCGGGTGGCGCATGTTGAGCGCGTCGCCGAGGAGCACCAGCCCGGGCAGGCGCACTGGCCGCGGCGCCAACGCATAGGTCGGCATCACGCGCGGTAGCTCGCCCGCCTCGAGCGTGGCGAGCAACGCAGCGCGCAGGGGCTCGGGGAGCTGCGGCGCCGTCGTCGTCCGTAGGAACTGCACGAGGCCATCGCCGCGCCCGCGCGGCAGCTCACCGGGCAGGTCGACCAGCAGTCGAACCTCATCGCTGCCGATCTGATAGCCAAGGATCGGGGCCGGCTGCGTGACGAAGACGTGCCCATGCTGCGCGTGCGGCAGCACGCCGCCACGCAGCAGCACGCCGACCGAGTGGGAGAGGCGCGCGGGCGCCTCCGCGCCGACGCAGCGGCGCAATCGCGAGCTGCGACCATCGGCGGCGACCACGAGCTGCGCCTGCAAGCGCTGCTCGTGACCCTCGCGGTCGCGGTAGACCACGCCGGTGACGCGCGCATCGGCGGCCGTGCCGGCGCGGATCAGCTCGGAGGCCGTCCCGCAGCGCAGCTCGACGCCCGGCGCCGCGGCAGCCGCTTCGCGCAGCCGCATGACGAAGCGTCCGTGGTGAAAGGCATAGCCCTCGACCGGTGCGCCGCGCTGGCCGTCGCTGCCCGTTGGATAGGCCAACGCGCGCTGCTCCTCGCCGTGGATCACGGCGAAGCCGCGCGTGCGCTGGGCGTCGATACCCTGGACGCAGCCGAGCAGGCCCAGCGCCTCGAGCGAGCGCGCGCCGCCCGGCTGCAGCAGCTCACCCACGAATAGATCAGGCGCTCGAAGATCGCGCTCGAGCAAGAGCACGCGCCGGCCCGCGCGCCCCAGCCGCGCCGCCAGGGCCGCGCCCGCGACGCCGGCGCCGACAATCACGACATCATGGCTGGACATCATCGACACCTTGGTGGCTCCCCTCGCCTAGCGCACGACGGACGTCGGGGGCTCACGGCCTGCGAGCTGCCCATGATCCGGCCGCCGCGGCGCGATTGTGCTGAGCGCCGGCCGCCCAAGTCAACCCTGCCCATGACCCTGCCCATGACCCTGTCCCGGTCCCGCCCCCGCCAGGGGCGCCGAGCGCGGCTTCGGCTTGCGCAAGGGGTCGTCGGCGCGGCAGCAGACATCGCTCAGGCGCTTCAGCCGCGCTGCCAGCGCTGGGGTCAGCGCGTCCTCGGCGCAGCGCCACTCCCAGTTGCCTGCGAGCGTGCCGGGCACGTTGAAGCGCGCCTCGCTGCCCAGGCCGAGCACGTCCTGCAGCGGCGCCATCGCCACCAGGGCCGGCGAGGCCCACGCGGCGCGCAAGAAGTCCCAGGCGACCTCGGGATTCCTGGCGTCGAGATAGGCCTCGGCGTAGGCGCGGTCGGCGGCCGAGGCCTTGGCGTACCAGCCACAGATCGTGTCGTTATCATGCGTGCCGGTGTAGACGACGCAGCGCGGCGGATAGGTATGCGGCCGGAACTCGCTCGCCTCGGCCGAGTCGAAGGCGAACTGCAGGATCTTCATTCCGGGGTAGTGGAACTGCTCGCGCAGCGCGATCACATCGGGCGTGATCACGCCGAGGTCCTCGGCCAGGATCGGCAGCGGGCCGAGCGCCTTCGTCAGCGCCAAGAAGAGCGCCGCACCCGGGCCCGGCTCCCAGCGACCGTGCTTCGCCGTCGGCTCGTCAGCGGGGATCGCCCAATAGGCGGCGAAGCCGCGGAAGTGATCGATGCGCAGCAGGTCGTAGCGGGCGAGCTTAGCCCTCACCACTGCGGTCCACCAGGCGAAGCCCGTTTCATAGTGCCGCGCCCAGTCGTAGAGCGGGTTGCCCCAGCGCTGGCCGTTGGCGCTGAAGTAGTCCGGGGGCACGCCGGCAACCGCGGTCGGCCGGCCCTGCGCGTCGAGCGCGAAGAGCTCACGCTGGGCCCAGACCTCGGCGCTGTCGTAGGCCACGTAGATCGGCAAATCGCCGACTAAGCGCACGCCCTGCTGCTGAGCATGCGCCCGGAGCTGCTGCCACTGGCCATAGAAGAGGTATTGGACGAATTTCTGCAGCGCGATGCCGCCGGCCCGCTCGGCACGGACCGCTGCGAGCGCGGCGGGCTCACGCAGGCGCAGCGGCTCCTCCCAGTTATCCCAGGCGACCCCGCCCGCGGCGCTCTTGATCGCCATGAAGAGCGCGAAGTCGTCGAGCCAGGCCGCCTGCTCGCTGCAGAAGTGCGCCAGCTCCTCGCGCATCGCCGGCGTGGCACGCTCGCCGAAGCGTGCATGGGCCCGCGCGAGGCGCGCCCAGACGAACGCGATCACGCGCTCGTAGTCCACGCGCGTCCCGTCGAAGGGCCGCTCCGGCCGCAGGTCCTCGGCGCTGAGCCAGCCCGCGCGCTGCAGGCGCTCGAGGTCGATCAGCAGCGGATTGCCGGCGAAGGCCGAGAAGCATTGGTAGGGGGAGTTGCCGAAGCCGGTCGGTCCAAGCGGGCAGAGCTGCCAGAGCTGCTGGCCCGCCGACGCCAGCCAGTCGACGAAGCGAAAGGCCGCATCGCCCAGGGTACCGATGCCCTGAGGCCCCGGCAGCGCCGTCGGGTGCAGCACCACCCCGCTACAACGTTCCAACTCCATCGCCCCGCCCTCCCGGCTGCGCGCGGCAATGTAACAGAACTGTCTCCGCGGCGGTGGACCGCTCACCGATTTTCGGCTGGCGCGCCGAGCAGCGGCGGCCGCCCTCCCGGCCACCGGCCCCCCGCTCGGCAGGGCTCCAGCACGGAGGGTTGCGCCGAGGAGCCCCGGACGAGGCGCCGAAGCGGTCCGCCGGGCGGTGGGCCGCCGTCGGAATGGCTCTCTGCAACCACAAGGCTTTTCCGCTACGGCTGAGCCCGTGGCCGGCCCCAAGCCGGCGCTCACGACGCGCCCGGCCGGCGCTGCCGGGCGCGATGCACCGTCTCCATGCGCTGGCCTGCCTCGTGGCACGTGGGGTGCTTGCGTGAGACCTCGGCCCGAGCGATGCGGGCTCGACGAGGCCGCCGCCGGATCCGCCGAGCCCGCGACCCGCGACGAGCCCGCAACGAACCCGCCAGCGGGCACGGCAAGTGGGTACGAAGGAAGCCGTTGGCGGGAAGCGCGAGGATCGGTTATAGATCAGGGTTCGCGGGCCTGTTTCTGCCAGCGCCAAATGAGAGGGCCAGACGAGAGGGCCAGACGAGAGCGCCAGATGAGAGCGCCAGACGAGAGCGCCAGACGAGAGCGCCAGACTGGGTAGTCGGAGCGAGATGAGTCGTTCACCAACAGGTCCTTCGCCCATCGGTCGCGCACGGCGTCGCAAGTCGAGCAGCCCGCTCTGCTGCGCCCTGGCGCTCGCCCTGGCCTTCGCCGCGGGCGGCAGCACGCCGGCGGCGGCCCTGCCGATGGTGAAGGACAGGCAGGACGGCTTCCAGGACGGGTTGCCAACCAACCGGGGATTGCGGACTCACCAGGACAGGCTGCGCCAGCGCCTCGGTGACCCGCTGCCTCGTCGTGAGCAGAGCCAGGAATTTCCTGGTCGTCCTGGACGAGCGATGGCCGAGCCAGCGCGCCACGATCAGGCGCCGTTCAGTCGTAACGCTCGATCGAAGGCGGGCGCGCCAGCTGGCGGCTTGGGCGCCGCGCGTGGCGGCGCGTTCGGAATCGCTAGCCCCGGCCACCGCCCACTCCGGGTACCCGCTTCGCGCTTCAGCGCGCCTGATCGACGCGCGACCGGCCACGGCCTAACCTCGGCCGCGAACCGGCTACTACTTGGACGCGACCGTGAACGCGGTGTTCAAGCACGGATTTTCGACCAGCTCCGCCCCGCCGCGAAGCGGCCGCTGGAGCATGCCCAGCTGCACGCGACCGGGCTGCGGATCCGTGCCCTCACACAGCTCGTGCGGGATCGCCTTTCGTCCGCGGCCGCGGCGATGAACCGACATGCCGGGCGGCTAGGTAGCCCAAGTAGAGGGGGACGTCTGGCTACGTTGGACGGTCAACTCCAGGATCAACACGTTCGCTTTCAATACGCCGCCGCCTGCGAAGGTCGCTGCGATGACATGACGGCCCTTGGAGCGGCATTGCGCGCGCTTCCCGCCAATCGGTCGCCTCGGGACAGGGCTGGCTCTCGATCGCGCCGTGGTTCCTTCAGCGCTCAGGTGCGCGGCGCCATGCCGACCATGCGGACCATGCCGACCGTGCCGATGGGCGGAGACGCTGCTCGCTTCAGCGGCGAGCTGGCCGACCTCGCGGGCGACCTCGTCGCGTTGCGGCCCTCCAGTGGCCCTCGCGCTAACGCCACCCTCCAGTGACGCCGACGCTGACCTGAGACGCCTGTGGGCGGGGTGCCCCCGTGTTGTGGCGCTCCCAGGGGCGGCGCGCTTGGCTCAACGGCGTCCTCGTCCATGCCGCATCCTCGCGCTGTGCTAGATTGCCGCCATGACCGAGACGATCTTTGCTCGTATCCTTCGTGGCGAGGTGCCCTGCCATCGCGTCTATGAGGACGCGCAGGTGCTGGCGTTTCTCGACGTCAACCCGCTGGCGGCGGGGCACCTGCTGGTGATTCCCAAGGAGCCGGCGGTGACGCTCGACGTGCTCTCAGATGACGCGGCGGCCGCGCTCGGCCGCGTCCTGCCGCGCTTGTGCCGCGCCCTGATCGCCGTCACCGGCGCGCCTGGCTATAACGTCTTGCAGAACAATGGCAGCGTGGCCCATCAGGCCGTGCAGCAGGTGCACTTCCATCTGATCCCGAAGCCCGATGCGGAGCGCGGGCTGGGGGTGGGGTGGCCCGCCGGCCGGCTCGACGGCGCCGAGGGTGCGACGCTTGCCGCACGCCTCGCTGCGGCCGTCGCCGCGACCGCGACATGAGCGCCCGCGGCAACCACCCGCGGGCGGTGATCTTCGACCTCGACGGGACCCTCGTCGATTCGTTGGCGGACATCAGCACGGCGATGAACGGCGCGCTCGCCGAGCTCGGCCTACCCGTCCATCCGGCGGCGGCCTACCGCCACTTCATCGGCGACGGCGTCGAGCCGATGGCCCTGCGCGCGCTGCCACCCGAGCGCCGCGACACGGCCTCCCTCAGCGCCTGCGTCGCGCTTTGGCGCCGACGCTATGGCGACTGCCTGCTCGAGCAAACGCGGCCTTACCCCGGCGTCAGCGCGCTGATCGACGCGCTGAGCGCGCGCGGCCTGCGGCTGGCCGTGCTCTCCAACAAGGCCGACGACCTGACCCTGCGCATCGTCGCCGCGCTCTTTCCCGGCGCGCCCTTCGCCGAGGTGCGCGGCGCCCGGGAGGGGGTGCCGAAGAAGCCCGACCCCACCGCCGCTCTAGCCATCGCCGAGACGCTCGGCGTGCCACCCACGCGCTGCCTCTACGTTGGCGACACGGCGATCGACCTCGACACCGCGCGCGCCGCGAGGATGGTGCCGGTGGGCGTGCTCTGGGGCTTCCGCCCCGAGCAGCTCCGCGAGAGCAACACGGCCCAGCTCCTCGAGCAACCCGCCGCGCTGTTGAACTGGCTGCCAGGGCAAGCCGAGCTGCCTGAGGACCCTCGCTAGCGGGCCCAACGCGCCCCAGGAAACCTCGCGCATGCCTGGCTTTCCCGTCAAACCCGCCTACGTCGGCGAGCGCGTGCGCATCGAGGGCGTGGCGCGCCATCCGCTGACCACCTCCGCGCCGGTGGTCGCGCTGGCCGAGGACCGCCACCGCGTGCTCAACCCCGACACCACCGCGACCGCGACCTCGGAGCCCCTCGCCGCGCTGCTGCGGCGCTCGGCGCGCGACGTCTGGGCGGTCGGCGACATCGTCGTGCGTGGCCTGGTCCCGCGCGTGTTGCTCGACGTCGTCGTCTACGATCTCGAGGCGCGGCCGATCGTCGAGGCCGCGGGCGTGACGCGCGGCCTCGTCGCGCTGATGGACGAGCTCTCGCGCCGCCAGCTCACCAGCGCCGCGCTCGAGCCGATTGGTATGGCGCACGGCGGCATCTCCGCCGAGACGCTGGCCCAGGCGCTGCACGGGGCCTGCGCCCACGCCCCCTTCGGCCTGCAGCTCCAGCTCTGCGATCCCAATCGCTGGCTGCTTCGCGAGGTCCTCGAGGCGCTCGCTGCGCTCGAGCGTCCGCATTAGGCGCCTGCTGAGTTTTGGGGCCACGCGGCCAGCGCCGCTGGCAGCCGCTGGCAATCGATCGCCGGGCTATCAGTCGGCGGCGACCTGCGGCGCCGGGCCGAAGCGGCGCTCGACATAGCTGTCGACCAGGCGCCCGAAGTCGGCGGCGATGCTGGGGCCCTCGAGGGTGCACTGCAACTTGCCGTCGACGTAGACCGGCGCGCGCGGCGCCTCACCCGTGCCCGGCAGGCTGATGCCGATATCGGAGTGCTTCGACTCGCCGGGGCCGTTGACCACGCAGCCCATCACCGCGACGCGTAGCGTCTCGACCTGGGGATAGCGCGCCCGCCACTCGACCATCTTCTGCTTGAGGTTGTCCTGCACCTCGGCCGCCAGCTCCTGAAAGAGCGTCGAGGTCGTGCGCCCGCAGCCGGGGCAGGCCGTCACCGAGGGCGTGAAGGCGCGCAGCCCCATCGTTTGCAGAATCTGCTGCGCGACCTCGACCTCGAGCGCTCGATCACCGCCGGGCGCCGGCGTCAGCGAGACCCGGATCGTGTCGCCGATGCCGCGGGCCAGGAGCGGCGCCAGCGCGGCCGTGCTGGCGACGATCCCCTTGGCGCCCATCCCGGCCTCGGTCAGGCCGAGATGCAGCGCGTAGTCGTCGCGCTCGGCCAGGCGCTCGTAGACCTCTTAGAGGTCGCGGACGGTCGAGACCTTGGCGCTCAGTACGATGCGGTCCTTCCCCAGCCCGTAGCCCTGTGCGGCCTCGGCCGAGCGCAGCGCCGAGGCCAGCATCGCCTCGATCATCACCTCGCGCCCGGTCTTCGGCGCGGTCGCCTTGGCGTTCTCGTCCATCATTTGCGTCAGCAGCTGCTTGTCCAGCGAGCCCCAGTTGACGCCGATCCGCACCGCCTTGCCGTGGCTCACCGCTTGCTCGATGATCGTGCGGAAATTGTCATCGTGGCGGCGTGCGGCGCCGACGTTGCCGGGGTTGATGCGGTACTTGGCCAGCGCCTGCGCCAGCGCCGGAAACTGCGGCAGGAGCTGATGGCCGTTGTAATGGAAGTCGCCGATCAGCGGCACGTCGACGCCCGCGTCGTCGAGGCGCTGGCGGATCTCCGGCACGGCCCGCGCGGCCTCTTCATGATTGACCGTGATGCGCACCAGCTCGGAGCCGGCCCGCGCCAGCGCGGCCACCTGAGCCGCCGTGCCCGGCGCATCGGCCGTGTCGGTGTTGGTCATCGACTGCACGACGACCGCGGCCGACCCTCCGATCACGACCTGTCCCACCCGCACCGCAACCGCCGCTCGGCGTTGTCCCTGAATCATCGTTTGGCCCACCTGCTAGGTTCTGACGACCCTGGCGCGAGCCTGACCGAACTCCCCGACCAAGGCAAGCACCGGCCGGCCCGTGGCTGATGGCTGCCGGTCGAGCGACCACTGCCATCACGAGCGCCGCAGGCGGGCACCGGACGGCTAGCAAATGCGGGCTGGCGCTCGCGAGGGCCAGCGGGCGCCGCGCGTTGCCGGAAGGCGCCGGTCCGGGAATTGACCCGCGGGCGCGGGCGGCTCATACAATCCGCACGCCCGCACTGGCGGGACGACCCTCGGTCTGGGAAGGAGCTCGCCGTTGACCCGTGCCCGACGCCGCTCCGGCGTGCTGATTGTCTGTCTATTGGCCTGCAGCCTCGGCGCGAGCAGCCGCAGTCCGGCCCAAGCGCCCACCGTCATGGCCTGGCAACCGCGACCGCCGGAGCAGGTGACCGCGTCGCGGCGCGTCTGGGCCTATCTGGACGGCCAGCGGCGCGCGATGGACCTCGACGACGCACGCCGTCTCGGCTTCACCATCGTCGATCTGAGCGACGATTGGGCCCCGATCATCTTCTGGCCGCAGACGCCCGGTGAGCGCGACAGCAAGCCGAACGAGTACCTCGACGACTACATCGCGCTGGCCAACGACCGCATCGATCTCGACGGCGCCCGACTGCGGCGCGGTCGCCAAAACCACCTGGAGGTCTACGGCATCCCGCCCTCGCTCGGCGTGCTGCGCCAGCGCTGGCTCGAGGACGAGGCCAAGCCCTGCTTCGCCGCCCTCGACCCGACGGTTTTTCACGACTATCAGGGGCCCGTGCGGGTCGTTGACGAGGCCGGCAGCGCGCGGCTGCAGCAGCAATATCAGCAGGCCCGGGCCGCCTTCGTGGCCGCGCAGCGCGCGAGCGGCACGCGCAACCTCGAGCGCCTGCTGCTCGACCCGACCTATCGCCGCACGGCAGCGACCTACAAACGGCTGCAGTGGCAGCGGCGCGCGCTGACGGCGATGCATCAGCGCCTCGCCTGCGAGGGCCTCTACGAGGGGCGCGTCCCTCAGGTCGCGCCGGGGCAGGTGACCTGGGCCGTGCGCGAGGCCTTGCGCCGCTTCGAGCGCAAGCACAACGTCTACGGCGCCGGCATGATTCACGAGGACACCGCGCAGGCGCTCGGACGCAGCGCGCGCGAGAATAACTTCGAAGCGCTGAAGCGCGTGATCACCGAGCGCGCCGTCAGCGCCGCCGGTGTGGTCGAGGATGGCACCGTGACCGCCAGCTATCGCGGCGCGGACGGCAAGACGCAGCGCGTGCAGGACCTCGTCAGCCAGGTCGCGCAGGCCACGCTGAAGGCGCTCGGCCTGACCGACGCGCTGCGCGGGCTCGAGTTCGTGCGCGAGCCGGGACGCGAGGGCTTCACGCGGCTCCTGGTCGGCGTGCGCCTGCCGACGCTGCCCGAGTACCACACGCGGGCGATGGACCTCTCGGTGGTGATCGACCGTGGCGACGTCTGGTACGACCTGCCCTTCGACGAGCGCGGGGGCCGGCTGGCGCAACCCCGCTCCCGCCTGCCGGCGGTCACGGTCTTTACGCGCTACCGCGACCAGCTCATTCCGCTGGTGCGCTGGCGCACCACGATCGGGAGCTGGCAGAAGGAGATGCGCGGCAACGAGGAGTACTACAAGTACAAGGTCTCCGACGTCGGTAGCCGCGTCTGGAAGCATGTCGTTGCCGGCCCGGTCTGGGTGCCCCCCAAGGTCACCCCTGGCCGCGAGCTGATCAAGGCTGGCGGCAGCGGCCTGCGCGTGGCCCAGAGCGCCTTCGGGCCGGGCTACGCCTCGGCCTACGGCCTCGTGGCGGCGTTTCACGTCACCGCTGCCGGCGCCGATAACCAGGTGCGGACCCACGGCACCGTCAACTACATGAGCGTCTTCAGCGGCTTCTCCCACGGCTGCCACCGCCTGCGTAACTTCCAGGCGGTACGGCTCTTCTCCTTCGTGCTGCGCCACCGAAACTTCAAGCGCATCGGCCAGCTCCGCCTGGCCTATACCCACCGCTTCGAGCACCGCGGCGAGGAGTTTCAGATCAATCTGCACACGCGCGGCTACTACTACGAGCTGACGCCGCCGCTGCCGGTCAACGTGCTCGAGGGCACGATCCGCGGCACGCTCAAGCAGCCGATCGAGGAGTACGTCAAGAAGCCGTCACAGGTTTATCAGGACGAGCTGCCGCCGGCCGGCGGACGACCCAAGGGGCCGAGCGGCGCGCCCCGCGGCCACGACGCACCGCATAGCCACATGCAGCAGCAGCAAGCCCTCTAGCCGGGCGAGGCCGAGCGCTGACGGCTCAGGACGAGGGGGGGCAGAGCCGCAGGCAGCGCGCGAGCTCGGCGTCGGCCTGGCGAAAGCACGCGGTGCGCGCTGGGCGCTGGGCTGGAGGAACACTGCGACAGCGCTGGTAGGCCTCGGACTTGGCCGCGTAGCAGGCCGCGTTGCAGCTCGCGGTGCTCGGGAGATCCTTGGCGGCATCCTTGGCGGCATGCTCGGCGGCATGCTCAGCGGCATGCTCGGCGGCATGCTCGGCGGCATGCTCGGCGGAGGCCCGCGCGCAGCCGCTGAGGACCAGTGCGAGCACGAGCGCGCCGCCCACGGAAACAATCGACCTGATCATCGGCATCATTGGCCCCCCTTCGTCGCTGCGTGCCCCAGCCCCCATTGTACGAGGTCGCGGGCAGCGCGACCACGGCACCTGCGCCCGCCCCGCCTTCATCAAGCGCGCGAGCGCCCGTTACTTCCAGGCCAGTCGCAGCTGTTCGCCCATCGTCGGCGGCAGGGCGGTCGTCAGGCAGGCGCGCGCCGCCGCGACCTGGTCGGGGCGCACGTAAACCCGCGTCAGCCGCGCTGGCTGGGCGTAGCGCTCAAAGAGCGGCGAGTACTCCTCGATGCGGCTGACCCGCTGCAGCGCGCGGTTGATCACGAAGATCGGCGGCTGGCGACCCGCCCCGTAGTAGCGGCTGAGGACGCCCTCGTCGCGGCTGATGAAGAAGTCCACGGCGGCGTGCCGCAGCGCGTCCTGCAAGGCCGCGATCTCGGCGGCGCCATCGGCCGTGTGCAGCTCGAGCAGGCGCCGGTAGAGGTCACGGGCCACGACGCGGCGCGCCCACGGGTTCGGCGACGCGCGGAGGATCGTCCAGAGCGTGATGTCGTCGCAGGCGACGTAGCGCTCGGCGTCGGTCGGCAGCGCGAAGGCCTGCGGCTCCTCCTCGATGAAGCGCCCCAGCATCGTGTCGAAGCCGACCGCCGTGTGGTGGTAGTAGACACTGACGAACATGTGATAGCGGCTGAGCAGGAAGTCCTCGAAGGCAAAGATCGCTCGGTGCGCCAGCGCCAGATGCGCGCGCGCGTCCTCGACGTGCAGCGTCAGGTTGCTGAGCAGCCACTGCTCATCGAACTTGCCGTAATTGACGCCGGCGTAGAACGAATCGCGCTGCAGGTAGTCCATCCGATCGGCGTCGAGCTCGCCGCTGACGATCTGGGCCAGCAGCGGCGCGAAGTCGATGCCGCTCACCACCAGCGACGCGGCCCGCGCGGCGAAGCGCGGGCTGATCAGCTGCGCCACGTCGTGGGCGCCGAGCCCGAGCGGGGCGAAGCGCTGCTCCAGCGTCTGCCTCAGCGGCGAGGCCAAGAGCAGCAGCACCGTGTAATCCTCATGGGTCGCACGCTCGAGCTGCTCCGCCGCCGTGAAGCAGTCGAGGCCCAACGCGCGGCGCGGCGGCATGCAGTCCTCGGTCGCATGCGAGAGCGGGGCGTGGCCGAGGTCGTGGAGCAGCACCGCGAGGCGCACGAGCTGGCGCAGGCGGCGGCGCTCGCCCTCGGGCAGGACACCCTCGTCGCCCGGCGCAAACACCGCGTCGAACATCCGCGAGGCCATCTGCATCGCGCCGAGGCTATGCGCGAAGCGCGTATGCGTGGCGCCAGGAAACGCCTGATCGCCGAAGCCGAGCTGGCGGATGCCGCGCAGGCGCTGAAAGACCGGGCTCTCGACGAGCGCGAGCTCGTCGGGGCTGAGCGCGATCGTGCCGTGGATCGGATCGCGAAAGTGAATCGGCTCGGCACGCACGAGCGGCTCCCCCCGGCTCAGGCAGCGCCGGCGAATAACGTGTGAGCGGAAGCCCGATGCACCAGGGCGGGCAGCAACGTCCCGGGCGCACAGGGCGGGCCGGCGACGACCGTCGTGCGAAAGCAGCTCGTGCGCCCGAGCATCGTCTGCGCGTCACGGGGGTTGGTCCCCGTCACGAGCACCTCGACCGTGCGGCCGATCAGCGCCGCGTGCCGCGCCCGACTGCTGCGCTCCTGCAGCGCGAGCAGTCGCGCCAGGCGCTCGACCTTGACCGCGTCGGGAAGATCATCGGGCCGCGCCCGTGAGGCGCGCGTGCCGGCGCGCTCGCTGTACTTGAACATGAAGGCGCTGTCGAAGCCGACCTCCTCGACCAGCGCGAGCGTCGCCGCGAAGTCGGCCTCGGTCTCGCCCGGGTAGCCGACGATGACATCCGTCGAGAGGGCGAAGTCGGGCAGCCGCGCGCGCACGGCGGCGATCAGCGTCCGATACTGCGCCGCGCTGTAGCCGCGCCCCATGTCCTCCAGCACGGCCGTGCTGCCGCTCTGCAGCGGCAGGTGCAGGTGGCGACCGACCCGCGGCAACTCAGCCAGCGTGTCGAGCAGCCGCGGATCGGCGAAATCGGTCGGGTAGGGCGAGGTGAAGCGCAGCCGCATCGTCGTGCGCGCGTGGAGCGCGCGCAGCAGCTCGGCGAAGCCGACCTCGCCAACGCGATAGCCGGAGACGGTCTGGCCGAGCAGCGTCAGCTCGCGGAAGCCCTGCTGCTCCATCGCCTCGGCCTGCCGCAGCACCTCGTCGGGCGGCACGCTGCGCTCGCGCCCGCGCACGAAGGGCACGATGCAGAACGAGCAGAACCGGTCGCAGCCGCGCATGATCGTGATGAACCCACTGACCCCGTCGGCCCGCTGCGGATCGATCCCGGTGTAGAGCTCGCGGCGGTCGAGGCGCACGTCGACCAGCGGGTCCTGGGCCTCGGCTCGCGCCTCGCGCAGGAGCTGCGGCAGGCGCCGATAGGCGTCGGGACCGATGACCAGGTCGACATAGGGCGCGCGCGCCAGCAGCGATTCCTTGGTCCGCTCGGCCATGCAGCCGACCACCCCCAGCACGAGCTCGGGCCGCGCCGCCTTGGCGCTCTTGAGCCAGCCCAGGCGGCCGATGATGCGCTCCTCGGCGCGCTCGCGGACGGCGCAGGTGTTGAGCAACACCACATCCGCCTGCTCCTCGCGCTCGACCAGGACAAAGCCCTCGCCGGCCAGCACGCCAGCCATCAGCTCGGAATCGGCCACGTTCATCTGGCAGCCGTAGGTTTCGATGTAGACAGCGGTGCTCACGGCGGGACATCCAGCGCGCAGGGGGCGGTTACCGGCGAGAATCTAGCAGGCGCCGCGCGGGGCGCAAACCGCGGCGCCGCAGGGCGGGGCGCGGAGCGGGGTCCCTGGCCCCCGGGAAGCGCCCGAGGCCGCGCGACGCCGGGCGACGCCGCCCGACGCTCCTTGAGCCCCGTGCGAGTTGGCATCCGGCGTGCTTAGAGGGCCCAGGTGGTCTAGCCCTGCTCTGGGGCAGCGCTCTTGCTTGCCCGGGCCCTTGGCTGATCCAAGGACCTATCGAGGATCGATCGTGTTTCGTATCGCTCAGCCCAGCTGGACCGCGCTCTGCCTGGCCGGCTGCCTCCTCGGCGCCTCGCCAGGGGCGCGGGCCGATCGGGCCCTCTTCGACTTCGTCGACTTCGCCGCGGAACGCCGCGCGATGGTGGAGACGCTGCGCGCGGAGGGGATCACCGACGAGGGCGTGCTCTGGGCGATGGGCGCCGTACCCCGCGAGCAGTTCGTGCCCGCGGGGTACCGCCGGCACTTCGCCGGAGACCACGCCATCCCCCTCGACTCCGACACCACCGAGAGCAGCGTCAGCCGACCGCTGACCGTCGCCGCGATGAGCGCGTGGCTCGAGCTCGCGCCCGGCGATCGGGTGCTCGAGATCGGCACCGGCAGCGGCTACGGGGCGGCCGTGCTCGCAACGATGCTGAAGCGGCTCGGCGCGCACCCAGGAAGGGGCCGAGCGGGGCACCTCGACACGGTCGAACTCGACCCTAAGCTCGTCGTCGCGGCGAGACAACGGCTGCTGCAACAGGGCCACACGAACGTCCGCTGCGCGCTCGCGGACGGCTCTCTGGGCCTCCCGGGCGCGGCGCCTTTCGACCGCATCATCGTTTGCCGCGGCGGTCGGTGAGCGCAGGGTGATCGCGCGCCTCGCCGCGCAGCTCGTCGATGGCGGTCGAATCGTCGCGCCGCTGGCCGGTTGGCTGGGCGTCGGCGAGCGCGCGGGGAACACCGTGCTCTGGACACCGAAACGCCAGGCCAACTTCGTGCCTCTGGTGGAGCCCTTGCCCACGCTCGCCCTGACGGGATCGCTGCCTTCGATTCGAGCGGCGCGACGCGCCCAAGCCGAGCGCGCTACAATGTTCTCGTGCCGGGCTCCGAGATCATCGTCTGCGGTCAGCGCCTCGCCATCGACCATCCGGTGGTGACCTTCGAGGACAGTGACGGCTTCAGCGCCTACGTCCCCCATTGCACCGACAACATCAGCCGCGTCTTCGCGCGCGACCCGGCGCCGGGCCTGGCGCAGCGCAGCTCGCGCTGGCGCCTCCGGCAACGGATCAGCCCCACGGCGCGCCTCGGCGAGCTGCGCCAGATCGTGCGCCAGGTGACGGTGCACCTCGACGGCTGTCGCGACGCGGCGATGTGCTTCGACGTCCTGCACAACGAGCGTGGGCTCTCCGTGCATTTCATGGTCGACACCGATGGGACGATCTACCAGACGCTGGACCTGCTGCACTGCGCCTTCCACGCCGCGGGCGTCAATGAGGTGGCGATCGGCATCGAGCTGCAAAACCTCGGCGACGCCGCCCGCCGTCCACACGCCTATGCCAAGGCGCGGCCCACGGTGACCTGCACCGTCCACGGCGCGCAGTTTCTCTGCTACGACTTCACCGATGCGCAGTACGAGGCGATGGGGCGGCTCGGTCGCGCGCTGACGCGCATCTTCGACCTGCCGCTGGCGGCG
Organism: Pseudomonadota bacterium; assembly: GCA_016711215.1. Taxonomy (NCBI): domain Bacteria; kingdom Pseudomonadati; phylum Pseudomonadota; species Pseudomonadota bacterium. Next base: position 225,645 of record JADJTL010000002.1, read on the forward strand.
CCCAGCGCCAACGGCAGCGCCGTGTGGACGCGCCTCGACGAGCCCCGCGCCTTTCGCGGTTTCCTCGGCCACTATCACATCAGCCTCAACAAGTGGGATCCGGGGCCCTGGGACTTCCCGCGCCTCTTCGGCAGCATCGGCTCGCGCCTGACCTTTCCGCTCAGCGGCGTCGCCAGCGATCGGGGCGCGGCCAGCCTGGCCTTCGAACGCGAGGCCGCGCGCTACTTCGAGCTGAGTGAGCAGGATGCCCATGCCTACTTCCCGGTGGGCCCGCTCGGCGACTCGCGGCTCTGGCATGGTGGGGTGCACCTGCCGGCGACCGAGGGCGATCCGGTGCATGCGATCGCCCGCGGGCGTATCGTCGCGGCGCGGCTGGGACCGCCCTGCCCGCTGGGGAGCTGCAGCTTCGTCTTGCTGCGGCATCAAACCACGCTGCGCCAGCAGACGCTGACCTTCTTCTCGCTCTACTTCCATGTCGCCGGCGCCGCCGAGCTCGGGGCGCCCGGCAGCCCGGCGCTGCCCTGGATCGACCGGCTGCCCGATGGGCCCGCGCCTGCCGCGCTCGCGCGCGGCGAGCTGGCGCTGCTCGGGCTCGAGGTTGACGCCGGCGAGGTGATCGCCAGCGTCGCGGAGGCGGGACCGGCGGGTCAGCGCCAGGCCCAGCTGCACTTCGCGATCTTCAGCGCCGACGAGCTGGCCCGCCGGATCGATCCGGCGGCCTGGGAGGTAATCGAGAGCGACGGGAAGCGGCGCCTCTGTGACGAGCCCGCGATCCTGCGCCGCATCGACCGTCCCCTCGGCCGCCAGCGGCCCGACGGCCGCCTCAGCCGTCGCGAGCTGCGGAATTTCTTTCGGCTCAGCCCGCGGCGGGAGGACCTGCGGCGCCTGGTGGTGCGGCACCTCTCCGAATGGACCCCCGGCGGCTGGGCCGAGGAGCTGGCCCGCGCGCCCGACTTCGCCGCGCTGCCGCCGGCCCAACGCCAGCGCATGATCGCCCAGCAGATCACACCGACGACCTGGTGGACCCGCACCGTCGCCGAGCACGCCGGGCTGCCACGCGACGGCGTCGTCTACGCCTATCATCCGATCGGCTTCGTGCTCTGGCTCAAGCAACTCCAGCAGCGCGAGACCGCGACGCGCGCGGCCGGTATCGAGGGCGCCGATCGCTGGCTCGGCCAGCTCGCCCCCTCGCACCTCACCGTCGACAGCGAGTCCGCCAACGAAATGACGGATGCGGAGGACTTCTACTCGGGAGAGCAGGGCAAGCAGCTCGAGCTCGAGGACCTCGTCAATGGCTATCCGGACTGAGCGGGAAGCAGGTGCCGCAGCAGGCGCAGCAGGCGCACCTGGCGCACCTGGCGCCGAAACGCCGCGCGTCGGCCGACGCGCCATCTTGCAGGGCGCCCTTTGGAGTCTGCTGCCCGCGGGCCTTGGCCTGGGGGCCTGGCTGCAGCCCCGGCGCAGGGCCCGCCGCGCGGCGCCGATCAGCTGGATCGGCCACCGCTGAGCGCTGGTGCTATCATCGCCGGGCGGGCGCCGCCGCCCCCACCGACACCATGCCTGCATCGCGCACCTTGCTGCAGCGGCTCGAAGCGCCCGGCCCGCCCGATCAGCGCGAGCTGAACGCGGACCTGCGCCAGCTTCGTGACTCGATCCGCGAGCATCTCCAGACCCTGCTCAACAGCGTCTACGGCGGCTCGGAGAGCGCACCGGAGTTCGGCGTGCCGAGCTTCGGCGACTTCATTCGCGGCGGTCAATCGGGCCAGGCGATCGAGAGCGCGGTGCGCCGTGCGATCGAACGCTACGAGCCGCGCCTCAAGGAGGTCAACGTCGCCTTCGACGAGGGCGGCGAGCAGGGCTCCGCCTTCGAGCTGCGCTTCAGCATCACGGCCAGCGTCGTCACCGGTCACGGCCAGGTTCCGACCGTCTTTCGCAGCATCGTCGAGCCCACCGGCCACGTGCGCGTGGGCGGCGGCTAGGGCGGGCGGCGCGGATGGACCGCCGCAGCTTCCGCGAGCATCTGCGCTTCCTCTATGAGGGCGGCCACGCGATGGCCCAGGCCCATCCGCGCGTGGCGGCGATGCTCGGCGGGCTGAGCTACGACCCCGACGTCGAGCGCTTGCTCGAGGGCATCGCCTTCATCACCAGCAAGATCGGCGAGCGCCAGGCCAAGAGCCTCGACGAGGTTTGTCAGCTGCTCTTCGACACGCTCTTCCCGCATTATCTCGCCCCGCTGCCGGCCACGACGATCCTGCAGTTCGAGCAGCCCGAGGGGGCCCCACGCGCGAGCGTGCCGCGCGGCAGCATCGTCGCGTCGCTGCCGGTGCTCGAGACGCCCTGCCACTTCCGCACGGCCTTCGCGGTCGAGCTGGGCGGGCTGCACCTCGACGAGGTGATCTGGCAGGCCCAGGGCCCGAGCACGACGCTCGAGCTGCGCTTCGGCGCTGGCGCCTGGCTCGCGCAGCCTCCCGCTCGCGATCGCATCGCCCTGCACCTGCACGGCGAGCCGCTGCTGACCCGGGCGCTCTATGAGTGGCTGCTGCGCGCCGTCGAGCGCGTCGAGCTGGTGGATGCGCGCGGCCGGCCGCTGGCGCTGACGGCGCTGCGGCCCCAGGCGCTCGGCTTCGGCGAGGACGAGGCGCTGCTCGACTATCCGAGCGGCAGCTTCCCCGGCTTTCGCCTGCTGCAGGAGTACTTCACGCTGCCCGAGAAGTTCCTCTTCGTCGCCTTCGATGGCGTCTGGGCCGAGCTGCAGCGTGCCGGGCTGGCGGGTGGGGAGCGCTTCGGCCTGCGCCTGACCCTGCGCGCCAGCGCCGAGTCACTGGTGGTCACCACGCAGAACCTGCGGCTTGGATGCACCCCTGCCGCCAACCTCTTCGAGCATGGGGCCGACCCGGTGCTGCGCGATCCCGGCCACATGGACTACCGCGTGCGTCCAGGCGGAAGGCACCTGCACCACGATACGGTGCGCGTGCTCGAGGTCAGCGGCTTCTCCGCGGCGCGCGGCCATCGGCCCTACGCGCTGCTCTCGGAGGCCGACCTCTCGCGCAACGACGGCGCCCTCTGCCAGCTCCATCGCAGGCTGGTCGGCCGCGAGCTGCAGAGCTACCTCTGCGTCTACGACACGGCCGCCGAGCTGCCGACCGAGGAGACCCTGACGATCGAGCTGCTCTGCAGCAACGGCTACCTGCCGACCGCGCTCGGCGTCGGCGACATCCGCGTGCCGCTCGGGCAGGCAGCCGAGCTGCGCTGCGCCAACCTGCAGCCACCGACGCGCCCCCTGCCCCCGCCCGTGGGCGAGGACCTGCGCCGCCGACTGGTGCGCCACATGGCGCTGAGCCAACGCGAGCTGACCTCGATCGCAGCGCTGCGCGAAGCGCTGACGCTCTACGACTTCCGCCTGATCTATGACCTCGCGGCCCGCCGAGCGCATACCCAGCTCCACGAGGGGCTGCGCGAGGCCACGACCACCACGCTGCTGCACCGCCACCGCGGGGTACCGCTCTGGGGGCAGACCACGCTGCTCGCCGTCGACGATCGCGCCTTCACGCCCGGCGAGCTGCACCTGCTGGGCTCGGTGCTGAGCGAGCTGCTGGCGTTGCAGGCCCCGCTGAACATGTTCTCCGAGCTCGGCATCCGCCGGCTCCAGACACAGGACCTCCACCGATGGCCAAAACGCCTGGGCCGCGAAGCGCTCGCGAGCTGCTGAGCTACCTGCGCGACCACGCACCGCGCGTGGCGTTCTTCAACGCGCTGCAGCTGCTGGAGCGCCTGCTGCCAGGAGCCGCGCGCATTGGCCATAGCGGCCCGGCCGACGACGAACGCCTGCGCATCCGCCCCTCGCTCTCGCTCTCCTGCCCGGTGGCCGACCTCGAGTCGATCGAGCTCCCGGCCGACGACCGCGGCCCTGTGCGGCTGACGGTGACCTTCCTCGGCCTCTATGGCGTCGATTCGCCGCTGCCCCCGCTCTACGGCGAGCACCTGGCGCAAACCGCCGAGGAGCCCGGAGGCCAGCGGGTGCGGGCTTTCCTCGATCTCTTTCACCACCGGCTCTACTCGCTGCTCTTTCGCGCCTGGCGCAAGTCGCATCCGGTCGGCGCCGGCGAGCGTCCCGACGCGCTCTACGATCGGCTGCTGGCGCTGACGGGCTACTCGAGCCGCCTCGGCCTCGGCGGTCCGACGATGCCGCGCCTGGCGGAGGCGCGGATCACGGTGATGCAGGCACGCACGGCGCTCGGGCTCGAGGCAATGCTGCGCTGGCGCGCGGGGCTCACCTGCCGCGTCGAGCAGGCGCTGGTCAGACAGGCCGACATCCCTGGCGATCAGCGCACGCGGCTCGGCCGCCAGCACTGCGTGCTGGGCAACGACCTGGTCGCGGGGGCGCGCGCCACCGATCGCAACCTCGTGGGCCTGCACGTGCAGGCCGAGGACCACGCGGCGTGGTGCCGCCTGGCGCCGCGCGGGGTCGATCGCCGCGCCGTCGACCAGGCCGTCGCCGACTACCTCCGTGAGCCGGTGCCTTACGAGCTCACCGTGCACCTGGCGGCGGCGCAGGCACCGCCGTGGCGCCTCGGCACCCGGCAGACGGCGCTCGGACGTGACACCTGGCTCGGTTGCCCTCGTCCCGCGGCGCGTTGGCGCTGGCGCCAAACAGTGACCTCACACCCCACAGCACCTTTACACCCCGCAGTAACTTCACACCCCGCAGTAACCTGACACCCCACGGTAACTTGACACCCCACTGGGGGACTGGCGACGATTCCAATCCGACCCCAGCCCTCTTTCCATCGGAGCTCCCATGCTGCAACCCGATCCCGCCGCGCTCCTGCGTACCCTCAATCGCCACTGCACCCAGGCCCTCGAGGCGGCCGCGGGGCTGAGCCTCTCGCGCGGCCACTACGAGGTCACCGTCGAGCATTTTCTCTCGCAGCTCTTGGTCGATCCCAACGCCGACCCGCACCTGATCTTTCATCGCTACGGCATCGACGAGGGGCGCGTCCAGGCGGCGCTGCAGCGGCAGCTGGAGGGGCAGCGCAGCGGTAACTCGGGCCGACCCGTGTTCTCGCCGCTGCTGCTGGCCTGGCTGCGCGACGCCTGGCTGCTGGGCTCGACGGAGCTGCGCCTGCCCGTGCTGCGCTCAGGGGTGTTGCTGGCGATGCTGATCCAGGAGCCCTACAGCTACACGACGGGCTCCTTCGTCGAGCTGCTCGAGGCGATCCCGCGCGAGGAGCTGCGACGCCAGCTCCTCGCCCTCGCCCACGGGTCGATCGAAGAGGAGCTGACAGGCGTCGGCGGGGCCGCCGCTGGCCCGCCCGCTGGCGCGGGTGGGGCGCGCCCCGAGGGGGGGGGGCCGAGCGGGCCGCATAGCCGCGGGCCCGAGACCGCGCTCGGCCGCTTCACCACCGACTTCACCGCCGAGGCCCGCGCCGGACGGCTCGATCCGGTGATCGGCCGCGACGCCGAGATTCGCCAGTGCATCGACATCCTGGCGCGGCGGCGCAAGAACAACCCGATCATCGTCGGCGAGGCGGGGGTCGGCAAGACAGCGTTGGTCGAGGGCATCGCCCAGCGCATCGTGGCCGAGGAGGTCCCGCGACCGCTGGCCAACGTCGACCTGCTGGCGCTCGATCTGGGCCTGCTGCAGGCGGGCGCCAGCGTCAAGGGCGAGTTCGAGAACCGCCTCAAAGGCGTGATCGAGGAGGTCAAGGCCTCGTCGCGGCCGATCATCCTCTTCATCGACGAGGCCCATACCTTGATCGGCGCTGGGGGCGCCGCGGGCGGCGGCGATGCGGCCAACCTGCTCAAGCCAGCGCTGGCGCGCGGCGAGCTGCGCACCGTGGCGGCCACCACCTGGGCCGAGTACAAGAAGTACTTCGAGAAGGACGCGGCGCTGACGCGACGCTTCCAGCTCGTCAAGGTCGACGAGCCCGGCGAGGACAACGCCGTGGCGATGATGCGCGGGCTGGCGCCCCATTACGAGGAGAGCCATGGCGTGCGCATTCGCGACGATGGCGTAGTCGCGGCCGTGGCGCTGAGCAGCCGCTATCTCTCCGGCCGCCAGCTCCCCGATAAGGCCGTCGACCTGATCGACACCTGCGCCGCCCGCGTCTCGATCGCCCAGGGCGCCAAGCCGGCGCGGCTCGAGGACCTGGAACACCGCCAGCACGTGCTCGAGCGCGAGGAAGCGGCGCTGGCGCGCGAGGTCGCCGAGGGGCGACCGCAGGGGCCGCGCCTGACCGAGATAGCAGAGGCGCTGGAGGAGACGCGCGCGGGGCATGCGACGCTGGCCGCGCGCTGGGAGCAAGAGCGCAAGCTCGTCGGCGAGGTGCTGCGCCTGCGCGAGCAGCTGGGCCGCTCGTCGGCCGAGGACCCAGAGGCGACCGAGGCCGGCGCCGTCGACGCCCAGACCCCGGCGGAGGGGTCGGCTGCCGCGCTTGACGCTGAGGACGAGGCACTCGAGGCGGCCACCACCGGGCACTACAACCCCGCCGAGCTGCGGCCGGCGCTCGAGGCCGCGGAAGCGGCGTTGGCTGCGCTCCAGGACAAGGACCCGCTCGTCCCCGTCGAGGTCACCCCGGATCTCGTGGCCGCGGTGGTCGCGGACTGGACCGGCATTCCCGTCGGCAAGATGGTGCGTGACCAGGCCAGCGTGCTGCTCGCCCTGGAGCAGCGCCTGGGCGAGCGCATCAAGGGGCAAGATCACGCCCTGCGCTCGCTCGGCGAGGCGATTCGCTCGGCCAAGCTCGGCCTGGCGAACCCGCGCGCGCCGATCGGCGTGTTCCTGCTGGTGGGGCCGAGCGGCGTGGGCAAGACCGAGACCGGGCTGGCCCTGGCGGACCTGCTCTTCGGCGGCGAGCGCTTCCTGGTCACGATCAACATGTCCGAGTTTCAGGAGAAGCATACGGTCTCGCGGCTGATCGGCTCACCGCCAGGCTACGTGGGCTACGGCGAGGGGGGCGTGTTGACCGAGGCCGTGCGGCAGCGGCCCTATTCGGCGGTGATCCTCGACGAGGTCGAGAAGGCCGATCCGGAGGTGATGAACATCTTCTATCAGGTCTTCGATAAGGGGATGCTCGCCGATGGCGAAGGGCGCGTAATCGACTTCCGCAACACCGTGCTGCTGATGACCAGCAACCTCGCCTCGGAGCGCATGACCGAGCTCTGCATGCAGGTCCCGCCGCCGACGCGCCAACAGGTGATGGAGGCGATTCGGCCGCAGCTCGTGCGTCACTTCAAGCCCGCGCTCCTCGCCCGCATGACCGTCGTGCCCTTCTTTCCGCTCTCGGCCAACGCGATGCGCGCGATCGTCACGCTCAAGCTCGACCAGCTGCGGGAGCGCCTGCAGCAGACGCACCGCCTGGCCTTGCAGATCGACGACACCATCGCGCAGCAGATCTTGGAGCGCTGCGCCGAGGTCGAGACCGGCGCCCGCAACATCGACCACATCCTCTCACGCACGCTGTTGCCGCTGATCTCCCGCGCCCTGCTCGACCGCATGGCCCAGGGACCGCTCCCCGATAGCATGACCCTCACCCTGCAGGACGGCGACTTCGCCCTCAGCTTCAGCGAGGACGCCGCACCAAGCGCAGCCTCGCCCGAGAGCGCACCCTAGCGGACCGTTTCGGTCAGGTACCGGACGTGGATCAAGGGTGGCGATCGGCGAAGCCGCTTGCTTAGCAGCCCGTTGATCTGTCGCTCCCGTCGCGAGGCACAGCACTGCGACCTGAGGTCGGCGTGGCGAAAACTACCCGTAGCAGCGCTCTGGCGACGCCGCGCCTTGCCCTCGGGCCGCAGCTCCATGCCTCGCTTGGTAAACAATAGATCCACGGGCTGTTAGCCGCGGACGGGGTCGCGTTGGCGCGGAAGCCGGTGCGTACGCGAAGCGGCGTGCCTGGGGCGAACTTGAAGGCACCATCAGTCGGCACCACGTCACCCAACCCCAGCATCGCCAGGAGCGAAGCAACGCCGCGTCGATTTCGACGAGAAACGACCCCGGCCGGCCGATCGCGAGCCTTGCGCCTCCTAATCGGCCGGCGGAGCGAGCGCTTTCGTCTAGGCCCTGAGCGCGTAGGCCCACTCTGGCTTGAACTGCTCCAGAAACTCAGGACCCGGCCCAGAGGGGGTCTTTCCAGAACCCTGAGGCGCCATAATCATGAAGTTCGCATCACCAGCCAGCGTCGCAAGATCCTCTGCGTACGCGGTGCAGGTGAAGATCATCTGAACCGCCTTTGACTTGGCGTCTCGGATGGGCTTGCTGGCGATCTTGGCGTTCGCGAAGAGCTCGACGAACTCGATGTGGACGCCGCCCTCCTTCGGGCCCCGCGGCTGAGCGGTACCATGCGCGCCGTCCTGGGCATCCGCTGATTCAACGGTGACGATGACGATATTCGCGGGCGAGTTGGCCGTGCAGCCCGAGGCTTTGAAGCCGAGGGCCTGCGCATCCGTACCCACGACCGTCATGTAGAGCGTTCCGGTCTCAGCGGCAAAGTGGAAGTTATCGAGAAGAACGTAGTGCTTGTCGAGAAGATTGAGGCTGCAACCAAGCGCATTGATCTGGTCCAGCACAGGCTTATCGACCTGACCGTGCTTCGCCAAATCCACCCCTTCCAGTTCCTTCGCTCCCTTCGCGGGTAATGCCTTGTTCCTCTGGACGATCGCTACATACTGAGAGGCCATTGAACTACTCCTTCTTGTCTGGTTGTGCGCGAACGCACTCCTGCTTTGTCTTCTACGCCCTCGGCCTTGCCGTGATCTACGGACCGTTACGGCCGGGTCGCAAGCCCGCCCACGGAGGTCGGCTTCCGTTAATTCTTATCGAGCTTCCCGACCAGCGAAAGTGTGAAATTCGCCCCCATGTACTTAAAGTGGGGGCTGAGCTTCATTCCAACCTTGTACCAACCGGCGTTACCCGGAACGTCCTCAACCTCAATGGAGGCGGCGTTGAAGGGCTTCCTGTCGGCCAGCTTGATGTTATCGGTGACGAATTGGTTGATCCATCGCGAGAGTTCCTCCTGCAGACTGCCCGCGGTCTTCCAGCTCCCGATGTGCTCGCGCTGGAGCACCTTGATGTAGTGCGCGACGCGCGTGATCATGAAGATGTAGGGGAGCTGCGTCCCGAGCCGGTAGTTCAGCTCGGCGGCCTTGGCCTCCTCCGACGTCCCGAAGAACTTCGGCTTCTGTAGGGAGTTGGCGGAGAAGAACGCGGCGTTGTCGCTGTCCTTGCGCATCGTCAGGGCAATCAGGCCCTGCTCGGAGAGCTCGTACTCGCGGCGCTCGGAGATCAGCACCTCGGTCGGAATCTTGGCCTTGGTCTCACCCATCGCCTCGTAGAGATGGATTGGCAGGTCGTCGACGGTGCCGCCTGCCTGGGGCCCGATGATGTTCGGGCACCAGCGGAACTTGGCGAAGCTGTCGGCGAGCCGCGTCGCGAAGGCGAAGGCGGCGTTGCTCCACATGTAGTGCTCATGCGAAGCGGAGACGTCCTCGTCGTAGGCGAAGGTGCGGACGCGGCCCTCTTCGGCCTTGAAGGGCGGGCGGACGAGGAAGCGCGGCATCACCAGACCGAGGTAACGCGCGTCCTCGGTCTCGCGCAGGCCCTTCCACTTGGTGTACTGCGGCGCCTCGAAGAGCCCCTCGAGGTCCTTGAGGTAAGGCAGGTTGGAGAAGTCCTTCTCCTCGGCGCCGAAGAGCGTCGGCGAGGCCGCAGCGATCACCGGCGCGTGGGCCATCGCGCCGACAGCGGCGAGATGGCGCAGCAGCGTGATGTCGCTGTTGCCGAGACCGAACTGGTAGTTGCAGACCATCGCCCCGTAGGGCTTGCCGCCGAACTGTCCGTACTCCGCGGTGTAGACCTGCCGATAGAGACCGGAGGTGGGGATTTCGGTGGCGTCCTCGAAGTCGTCGAGCAGCTCCTGCTTGGTGGCCTGAAGCAGGCTGATGCGGATGTTCTCGCGAAAATCAGTGCGGTCGACCAGCAGCTTGAGGCCACGCCAGGCCGACTCGATTTTCTGGAAGTCGGGATGGTGCAGGATGTGGTCGACTTGCTTGCCGATGCGGCGATCAATCTCGGCGATGACCACATCGATGACCTTGCGGTCGATGCGCTCGCCGGCGCTGCGGCGTCCGACGAGCTGGCCGATCAGCGCCTGGACGCTGGAACGAGCCTCGTCGTAGCCCTCCTGGGCCGGCCGCACCTTCATCTCGGAGACAATCGAATCGAGCAGCGAGGGCGCCTGCGCCTCGGCTGCGGGTGGGGTAACCTGCGCTTCTGTCTTGCCTTGGTTGGCCATGCTTTGCTCCTCCGCTCAGAATCCCTGGTTGTGTTTGGCTTATTCGTCTGAGCCCGAGCCCAGACCGAGCTCCGCCAGCAACTGCGAACGCTGCGCTGGATCGTCCAGCACGGCCTCGAGTCGCTTGCGGAAGCCAGGGATATTGCTCAAGGGTCCCTTGAGCACGGAGAGAGCATCTCGGAGGTCGACTAACTTGCGCAGCTCCGGCACCTGTTGACAGAGGGCGTCCGGGGAGAAGTCCTTCATGCCCTTGATCGAGAGCGCGACCGAGAGCTCACGCCCGGCGGCGGCCTCGCCCGTCAGGACCTCGGGGACGGAGGCGTTGACCTGCACATCCTGCGCGGCCAGCACGTCGTCGAAGTTGTCCTTGTCGATGCTGATGGCAGGGCGCTCCTCGATCGGGGTGTCGTCTTCGCGTCCGTTGAAGTCGCCCATCACCATGAAGCGGAAGGGCAGCTCGACGTCTTCCTGGTGGCCCCCTGTTTCAGGGCGGTAGACGATGTTGATCCGCTCTTTGGGAGCGACTGATCCCTCTTTGCCGGCCATCCTCTGCTCCTATTCTCTGCCGAGGGACTCGCACCCGAAGGCCACCCCGATCGGATAGCTGAGGCGAGTCGTCGTGTACAGAGGCCCGGGCAAAAAAAGCCTGGCTGTGCCTTCACGGCCGCGACCGAGGTGTCTCGCCGCGACCGGTCCAGCCCGGCTCCGCCCGTGCGCCCCGCACGGTTCATGCCAATTCTCGCGAGAATATCACCAAGGCGGGGGGCCCGACAAAGATCGGGTGCTGCATGGGGACCTGCGCCAGGCGGAGTCCAAGCGAAGGCTCGAGCGCCCGTCGGGCTCTAGCCCGGGCGCAGCCGGCAGGCCGCCTCGGCATCGACGCGCGCGACGAGGGCGAGGAGCTCCACCGACTCACGGCGCAGCGCGTCGGCGTGCTCGGCGCCGAGGCGCCCGACGAGCTGCTCGTTGCAGGCGAGCAGGGCGGTCGCGGCCGCGACCAGCAACTCGGGCTGCCATTCGAGGGCGGGCTGCTTGAGCTCGTCGAGGAGCCCGCGCAGCAGCGGCTGGCCGAGGTCGGCGGCCTGATGGGCCAGGCAGAGCTCGGCCAGCGCGAGGCGCACACGGAAGCGGTCGGGCTTGAGCCCGCAGGCATCGAGGCTCTCCTGCAGCAGGTGGCAGCCGGCGGCGAGGCCCTGGCCGGCGGCGGCCTCGCGGGCGGCGGCGACCTGCGCGACGAGCCAGGCCTCGCCCTCGCCAGGGGGTGGCGCTGCTGTCAGGGGCGGCGCTGCCTCAGCGGCGGGGCTCGCCGCAGGCGCGGTGGCAAGCTCGAGGCCGAGGATCGGCGCGATGCGGGCTCCGAGCCAGGCGGCCTCGTCAGGCTTCAGGTCGGCCAGGGAGCCGAGCGCGAGCACGGCAGCCGCGGCGTGGCCCGCGACCTCGGCGGCGGCAGCCTCGTGGTCGGTTCCCAGGGCGCTCAAGGCCTGCGCCAGCAGACAGATCGCGCGCGGGTTGAGCCCGCCACCGTCGGCGAGCACCGCCAGCAGCAGCTCGTCGACAACCGCGGGCGCTGCCTCGTGGGCGGCCTGCTCCAGCTCCCTGAGGCGGCGCGGGCTCAAGCTGGGCGCGGCGCGGTCGCCCTCCGGGACGACGCCGAGCATCGACGCCGCGAGCGCGAGCTGGTAGCCCAGGGCACGCCGTGGCGCCTGCCGCAGCTGGTATTCCCCGAGCAGCGCGAGACCGTCGTGCAGCAGCTCGAGCAGCGCCGCCGCCTGGTCGGCGTCCTCGATCCGCTCGGGCAGCAGGCGACCGGGAAGCGCGGGCTGGGGCACGCTTAAGGGCTGAGCCTGGAGTGCGGGCTCGGAAGCCAGCCGCGGCTCGGGCGCCGCCTCCGGCGGGGGCGGGGGCGCGGGCTCGGCCTCCGGCGCGGGTGCGGGCGCGGGTGCGGGCGGGGCCGGGGCGGGGGCGCTCTGCTCGACCAGCGCGGCCAGCGCGCCCTTGATCGCGCCGGTGGCGGCGCGCATCTCGCCCAGCTCGCCGTTGACCAGCGCGTCCAGCCGCTCGAAGTCCTCGGCGCATTGGCGCAGGGCGTCGTGGTCGGCGGCGACGGCCTCGGGTAGCGGATCGAGCGCGGCGGTCAGCCGCTGGGTCAGCCACGAGAAGGCGCCCGCGCGGCCGCGCTTGCGGCCCGGAGGTGGGAAGAGCTCGGCCAGATGCTCCTCCGCTAGCTGGCGATAGGCGCAGACGCCGGCCATCAGGCCCCCAAGGCCCTCGCGCTGCAGGAGCGCCACGCAGAGGGCCCCGAGCACGGACATATCCTTGGTGCGCTCGCGCAGCAGGGCGTCGGCGCAGTGCAGCACCGCGGCCCAGTCACAGACCTCGCCGTGCAACGAGCCGAGCTTGGCCACCTCGAGGTTGAGCTGCTCGAAGCGGGCGTCGTCGCGCCCGGCGTCACCGGCGAAGGCGTCGGGGCGAATCGGTTGGCACCAGCGTGCCGCGCGCTCGAGGATGGCCTGGGTCATGGGCGCTCGAGCAGCACGCGCAGGGGCTGCCCGGCGAGGACCTGGCGACCGGGTGGCCCGCCCTCGTCGGCCGGAGCGACGGTGGCCAGGTCGCAGATGGCATCGTCCTGCCAACGCGGGCACCAGAGCGCGGCCAGCGACTTGGGACTGAGCTGATCGAAGTGGATCATCAGGGTGCTATCGGTCCAGAGCGCGAGGGGGACGACGGGACTGCTATAGACCCGCTGCAGAATCGCTAACCACAGCGCCGCGTCGTTGATCGGCGCGGCCCCGAGCGGACAGCGCGTGCCGTAACGCACGCGCGCCTGGCTGGCGCTCGCCGCCCGAGCCACGCCCTCGAGCAAGCTCAGCGCCGCGCGCTGCCGAGGCAGCGCCCCCGCGCCGAAGATCGCGGCCATCGCTAGCGCGCCGTCGGTGCGATCGAGGTAGTGATCGTGGCGCGCCTGCGCCGCCTCGAGGTCCGCAGGCCTGGGCGCTTGAAGGCCGCGCACGGCCTCGGCCAATGTGTCGTGCGCGAGCTGCTCACGGCGCGCGAGCAGGCGCAAGGCGTCGTGCAGGAAGCGATGATAGGGCAGGGTCGGATGCGCCGCCGCGAGCGCAGCGAGCTCGAGCTCGGCAAAGATCACGAGCGGAAAGGAACGGCCGGCGCGGTCGGCGCTGGGCACGAAGAGCCCGAGCAAGCAGCGCGCGGGCCGCGCAGCGCCCTCGCCGTGGTAGAGGAAGAAGACGGGCGGCGCACCGGCGTAAACTGCGGCCCACTGCTCGAAGAGCCGATCGCCGGCCACCAGCGCCGCCGAGAGCCAGCGGTCGAAGCCGCGCACCAGCTCGCTGCCGGCCTCGTGGCGCAGGAAGTCGCCGGCCGTCGGATGCTTGCCAAAAAGCCCCACGCTCACGGCACCCATTTGATCAGCTCGTTCCATCAGCTCGTTCCATCGGTTGGGCAATCCCCCGGGGCTTCGACGCTCGGCCGCGCACCCCGCGCCAGCGTCAGCAGCAGTCCAGCGTCAGCGGCAGTCCAGCGTCAGCGACAATCCAGCGTCAGCGACAATCCAGCGTCAGTAGGCCGAAGAGCGGATGAGCGCTGCGCGAGGGGCGTACGTCCATCGGGATGCGTATCTTGCCCTGCTGGAAGCTCCACTCCGCCTGATACCAGCCGCCCTCACGTCGCACCTTGGCGCGCCCCATCAGATGCGGCAACGACCAGTCCCCATCGTAGCTGATCTCCTCGCGGAGGCCCGCCCCACCGCGCACGACGATGCGACTGCGGCCGCCCTGGCCGCGCCACTCGAGCGTCCACAGCTCGGGCGGGCCATTGCGATAGGTCATCGCGCGCCCCTCGACCTCGAGCACGATCTCACTGATCTGGTAGCCGGCGCCCGCCGCCAGAATCGCGGGCCGCGGTCGCACCTCGAAGCGCAGCAGTGGGGTCTCGCTGCCAAAGGGGAAGAGCGCGCGGCTGACCTGCCAGGCGCGGTTGATGAACGCCACCACGGGTGCGGGGACCGTGCCATCGGCGTCGGGCTCGAAGTGATCGCCGCGACGCGGCAGGCGCTCGCGCAGCTGCGCGTCGTAATAGCTCCAGACGGTGCCCCGGGGCGCGAAGAATTCGATCACGTCCTGCATCAAGGCATCGCGGCCCGAGCGCGCGAAGGGGTAGCGCCCCGCCAACCGCTCGCTGAAGCCCGCGCATAGCTCGTTGCTGAAGGAGCGACCGGAACGCCCGGCCTGTTCGGCCCGCGCGGTGCTGTCGGTCATCTGCAGCGGCGCGAAGAAGAGATCCTGTACCAGCCGGCGCAGGCCACCGGGCAGCAAGGCCAACACGCCCTTGGTGACGCGCTGCGCGTCCTCCAGGACCTTCGGCACCTGCGCGGCCCCGCCGCCGCTCTGCTGCTTGAGCTCGGCCGCGAGGGCCTCGCGCACGGCCTCGAGCTGCTCGAGGTACTGGCGCAGGCCCGAGACCTGCGCGCGCCCGTCGGCGCCGTCGCCCGGCACCACCAGCTCGTGCAGCGGCCGGAAGGCCTCGCTGACAGGGGTGTCGGCCTCAGCCAACGCCCGCCCCGCGACCTTGTCGAGCCCGAGGCGCTGGGCCGAGCTGAGCGCGCGGCCGGCGCGACCGCGGACCAGGCGCGAGGCGCCCCTCAGCGAGGCGGTGGGCGCGTCGACCAGCGGCAGCTCGGTGTTATGAACGACGGCCGCGAAGAGGTCATCGTAGAGTGCGGGCGGATCGGTCAGCCGTTCGAGCAGGCGCAGGGCGTCGGCCGCGGTCGAAGGCTGCTGGACCGAAACCCCGCGCAGGAAGCGCTGCCACGCGGCGACGTACTGCTCGAAGTAGCGCTGTCGCAGCCGCGCCGTGAGGTCCTTTCCCTCCTCCTCGCCGAGCACCCAGGGCTCGACGCCCCCGCCGACGACGGCGCGCTGGGCCAGCCGCGCGCGGATGAAGCGCGACCAGCCCTGGCGCGTGTAGATGCCCGGCACGTCATATTGCGCGCTGATCACCGTCTGGATGCGGCCACGCAGCAGCTCGCGCAGCTTCAGCGGTTGCAGGCGCTGCGCCGCCTGGCCGACCATCCGCCGATACTCCGCGTCGCGCGAGCGGAGCGCCTGGCGCGTGTTGCGAATCACCGACTCGTCGCGGTCGAGCCAGCCCGCGCGCCCGGCCGCCAGCGAGGTCAGGTAGCGGCGGGCGTTGCGCTCGAGCAGCTCACCCTCGCTGGCCACGTCGGGGTGCAGGCGCTTGCGCCACTGCTCGAGCAGCACGGGCACGGCGAAGTCGAGGTCGAGGCGCTTGCGGTCGGTGACCATCAGATACGCCTTCAGCAGGTCGAAGTCCCGAGGCGTCTCCTTGCTCGCGGCATCGGCGGCGCTGGCGACATCGACGAGCGTGGCCTCGAGCTCGGTGCCTGCGGGCTCGACGAAGGCGCGCCGCAGGCGCTTGACGAGCACGGCCTGCGCCGGCGGGAATAAGCGCTCGCCCTGGTAGTAGCCCAGCCGCCAGAGCCACGGCGGGCCATCGCTGGCGTGGTGGCGCAGGAGGTCGACGCGCTCGCCGAGGCGATCGAGCGCCTGCAGACTGTCGGTGACCTGGCGCGGATCGTCGGGCGTGATGATGCGCGAGCGTTGAGAGAGGTCGACCGTGCTGGAGATCAGCAGCCGGTTGTTGATGAAGGAGGTGATGGTACCGCCGAGGATCGCGACGGCGGCCAAGAGCGCGAGGCCGAGCGCTGCCAGCCGCACGCGGCCGCGCCGGATCAGCCCGGCGGCGGTCATCCCCGCCAGGTCCTTGTCGGGGAAGATCACCCGCGTGAAGACATCGTGGAGGAAGTAGCTCTTCTTCGTGCTCTCGGCCTGCAGCGCGCCGCCGCTCAGCTCGCGCAGGCCGAGGGCGCGCGTCAGCGCGGTGATCACGCGATCGATCGGGCGCCCCTCCTGCGTGCCGCTGCAGAAGTAGACGCCGCGCAGCCGTGGCGTCTCGTGATAGGGGTTGCGGACCAAGAGCTGGCCGACGAAGCTGACGAGCTGGTCGCGAGCGGCGCTGAGCTGCAGCGGAAACTGGAAGACGGCGGCGCGTTGCTGCGAGCGTGCGTGGGGCAGCCGCGCCAGACCGCGGCGCCGCAAGCGCTCCGCCAGCAGGTCGAACTCCGCGCGGAAGGAGCCCTCGACGTCGTCGAGCGCGCTCGGCGCCAGCGTGCAGCCGAGCACCTGCGCGCGCGAGGACTTGGTCAGATCGGCGAAGTACTCGACGAAGCCGGAGAGCAGGTCGCACTTGGTGAAGAGCACGTAGATCGGCAGCGCGAGCTGCAGCTCCTGCAGGACCTGGTCGATGCGACTGCGGACCTGGGTCGCCAGCTCCTCGAGCTGATCGGGCTTGGCCGTGATCACGTCGGCCACACTGACGGCGACGATCAGCCCATTGAGCGGGCGGCGACGCCGGTAGCGCCGCAAGAGCCGCAGGAAGCCGAGCCACTCGTCGAGGTCCTCGTCCTCGGAGGTGTAGCGCCCAGCGGTGTCGAGCAGGATCGCCTGGTCGGAGAACCACCAATCACAGTTGCGCGTGCCGCCGACGCCGCGCACGGCCTTGCGCTCACCCGGCGTGAAGGGGAAGTTCAGGCCGGAGCGCAGCAGCGCGGTGCTCTTGCCGGCCGCCGGCGGCCCGATGATCATGTACCAGGGCAGCGCGTAGAGCGCCGTCCCGCTGCCGCCGCCGCCGAGGCGTGATTTCTTCAGCGCGGCGACCGCGTCGTCGAAGGCCTGATTCAGGGCGCCGATCTCGGACTGGCGGTCGGGGCGGGCGCTCTGCTGATGCGCGCGTCCCTGCTCGGCGATCGCGCTCTCCAGCCCGCGGGCCGCGCGGCGGCGCTCGAAGAGGCGCCACACCAGATAGGCCAAGGGCGGCAGGAGCAGCGCAAAGATGATGACGAGGCGCCAGAGCACGCTGGTGATGCCGATCAGCGGCGCCAGCAGCCAGACCGCCGCGACGACCACGACCAGCAGCAGCTCGAAGAGCAGCACGCGCCAGATCATCTCAACCTCGCGCCAGGCGCTCGAGCAGCTCGACCGCATTCGAGCTGCTCCAGGTCACGATCACGTAGAGCACCACGGCCACCAGCAGGGCCAGCCCTACGCCCCCGAGCGCCAGCGGCAGCAGCAGGCGCTGACGATCACCGATCCCTTCGCGGGTCGCCGGCTCGCCGTGGGGCGAGAGCTTCTTGATGTTGCCGCGCACCACCTCGCGCGCCAGCTCCTCGATGAAGCGCTCGTGCTCGGTCGGGCTGCCCATGTGGTACTCGCCGCGATAGCCGAGCGCGAGACAGAGGTAGTAGATCTGGAGCGCCGCCGAGCCGCGACGCCGCAGCTCGGTGAGGCGGCTGAAGAAGCGCACGCCGGCGCGCGTCTCGCCGAAGAGCAGGGCCTGCAGCGGGTTCTGGCCCCAAGCCAGCTTCCCCGGCCAGTTCGAGTACTGAATCATCTCGTCGAGGAAGGCCGCCATCGCGAAGCGCGTATCCTCGAGATCCTGGACGGCGACGGCCGCCTCGGGCGCGCGGCTGTTGAGCGACTCGAAGAGCAGGAGCACGCGGCGCCGGAACGACTCGACGTCGGGGAACTCGACGTGGCCACCGGCGACCTGCAAGCCGAGCACGAGAAACTCGGTACATAGCCCGACGAGCGTCTCGCTGGCATCGTGCTGCTGCCCCGCGCCTCTGCTTGCGCTGTTCATTGCGCTCATCGCCGACGCAACTCCTTGACCACCTGCCCGCTCAGCCGCCGACCGCGATCAGCTCGAGCTGGACGCGGTCGGGACGCACGGGTTGGTAGATTGCCAGCGTGCCTGCCTGCGCCACCGCATCCCAGTAGCGCCCCTGTTTCTCCAGGCGCAGGTAGACCATGTGGGCGCGCACGGGCACGGCGGCCGGCGGCGCGAGATCGATGCGCACGGCCACGCCCGGCAGCGCGGCCTGGACGATGTGGGCGATCTGGTCGACGGAGCCGGCCTTGACGTAGCGCGGCACGTCGTCACGCAGCGTCTCCTCGGGCACGTCGCCGCCAGCGACCAGATAGAGCTGCGCCCGGCGCAGGAGCTGCGGATCATCGATCGCCGCGACGAAGAGGCCGGGCTGGGTCTGGTCGAGACGAAGGGTCGTGTAGCGGGCGGAGACCACCGAACCGAGCAGGCGCAGCACGCGCTCGAGCAGCGGATAGAGCGTGCCCGCGAGCGCCGCGTGATCATAGGGCGGAAGATCGAGCGGGTCGCTGGCGGCATCGAAGGTGGCGAGCTGACCGGCGAGCGTGGCCAGCGCCAGGTAGAGCGGCTCGGGATGGACCGGGCCGCTGGCATAGTGCATCAGCGTCGGCAAGGCGCCGTTGACGGTGTGCAGGTACCAGAAGGTCGCCAGGTCGGCGGCCCCGAACTCGACCATGGAGGCCGCTCTGCCGCCGTATTTGGTGACCAAATCCTTCTGCTTGGCGGCGAGCGCCGCGACCAACCGCTCGAGCCGGGCGCGCAGCGCCGGCGCCGGCCGCAAGCTCAAGCAGGGCGGTACGTAGAGGTCGCTCACCACCAACCGCCCAGAGTCGCCCGGCACCAGCTCGGCGAGCTTCAGCGTGACGAAGTTCTGCCGGTTGTCGTGGCCGAAGAGGAGCTGCACGTTGGGGCGCACATAGTCGATCTCGGTGTCGGCCGCCGTGCGATAGACATCGGCGAGGAGCTGGGCACCACTGAGGTAGCGCGTGCCCGAGGGCGCCTGCTCGGGGCTCGCGCCGCCGACGTCCTGGCTCGGCACCGCGAGGAAGACCTCGACGCCGCGCGCGACCCGCGCGTCGCCGGCCAGCGTGACCGCGAGACCCTTGAGCGGTTGGTCGCGATCGATTTCGACCAGGGCCCCGTCGGGTAGCACGGCCCGACAGCGGCTCAGGCGAAAGACGCCGCGCGCCAGCTCGTCGGGGTCGATCTCCAGCTCGCTGACGCCCCAGCCGTGAGTCGCCACCATCCCGAGCCGCGTGTCGACCAGGCGCTCGTGGTAGGCGTCCATCAGCTGCAGGTGCTGGGGCATGATGAACAGCCCCTCTTTCCACATCGGCTTGCGCATTAGGGCTCGCTCGCGGCAGGGACCGCCTCCGGCTCGTTGATCGTGAACCCCTGGAGCTGGGCGTGCACGATGGTGTGCAGCGCGTCCTTATCAGCGCAGCGGCGGCTCTGGGCACCGAGGTCCACGACGTGCTGCCAGCGCCGGTCGCTGCTCTCGCGGAAGACGGCCACCAGCGCGACGTAGGTCGCCTCGCGGTGACTCCTCAGCGGGAAGATCTCAAGCTTACCGGGATAAGCGGTGAACGAGACACTCTGCAGCAGCTCGCGCCCCAGGGCCTCCGAGGCCCGCTGCCAGACGGTCTCGAAGTCGAGTTGGTCGAAGACCTGCCGATCGCGCAGGAGCAGCACGCGAACCTCGACCGGCATCGACTGGCCGTCGGCGTTGGGGTTGAGCTGCTCGCTCGCCTGCAGAAAGATCTCGATCGGTGGCGGCTCGCACGCGCCACCGGGGCCACCACGAGCGCCGGCACCCTGGAGCTTGCCGAGCACCTCGTCGCCGGAGGGTGGTGTGGGGCGGCAGGACGCGCTGGCCGCCAGGAGCAGGAGCGGCAGCAAGGCGCAGGCACCCCGCGCGCCGCAGCCCCGCGACGGCAGTGCAAGGATCGCCGGGTGGCTCGCCGCAGGCATCACGCCTCCACCGTGAAGAGCAGGCGCACGGCGCCAACGGCGAACTCCTCGCCGGGCATCACCGTCTGCTGCCCGATTCGTTGTCCCTGATACCATACGCCTCCCTCAGCGCCGAGATCGGCGACGATGCAGCCCTTGTCCTTGCGCAGCACGACCGCGTGGCGTTCACCCACGCCCTCGCCGCGGATCACGAACGCATTACTCGGGTGGCAGCCGAGGGCGCAGGCGACGCCGTCGCGCAGCCCCAGCGAACGGCCCTGGTCGAGCCCCGTCAGCACCTCGAGGCGGGCGGCCGCGAGTTGGCGTTGCGGAAAGCGCGCCGCGAGCTTGAAGAGGAAGCGTCGCGCCCCGACGTTGAAGCTATCGCCGTCGTTGAGCGGCTGGGCGAGGACCTGGCCCTGTGCGCCGCGCAGCTCGACGCGGTAGCCGCGGCTATCGAGGCAAATGGTGCCCTCGAGTCCCGGCGCGTCCTCGGGCGGCAGCCTGAGCTCGGCGCCGGCCTCGGCGGCCAGCCGGAACCCATTGCCAACGACGATGGTCGGCATCGTCGGCTGATCGAGGGGCACGATCCACGCGCTGAAGTCGACATCGGTGATCTGCTCGACGGCCAACACGGCGGTCTTGCGGTCGAGCATCCGGCCGGGCTGCACGCCCTCGGCCGCCAGCGGCTGCACCGCCAGAAAGGGCGCCGCGCCGGCGGGCGCAGGCGCCGACGCGGGTAGCGGTGCCGCGGGCGCAGGGGCCGGCGCTGGCGCCGGCGCCATGAGGGGCGCGCCGTAACCGGGGACGGCCGCGGGCCGCGCGAGGGCGGGCGCGGGCGCTGCATGGGCGACGCGGCGCAGGTAGTCCTCGGGGTCGGGTAGGCGCAAGGCGGGCCCGTGACCCTGCTCGGCGAGGGGCGGCCCCGCGGAGCCGTCGGGATCGGGGAGCGGCAGGCGAAAGCCGCCAAAGGCGCCCTGCGACGACGGTGAGTGGAGCGACGGCGCGGGCAACGCCGCCTCGGCGGGGAAGGCCTCGGGCGCTGGGCGCTCGGCGGCGACCGGCGCCGCGGCGGGCGGCGCCAGCACCACCAGGCCACTATTCGGTGCGTGCGCCGGGGCGGAGCCCCAGGTCGGCGGCTGTGCCTGCGCCGCGCCGTATTCCGAGAGCGGGCTGGCCGCCGGAGCGAGCGGCCCAGCGGCCAGGGCGGCGCTCGCCGTCCGGCGCTCTACCGAGCGGTCACCCGCGGCGAAGAGCAGGTCGATGTTGCGCCGCGCCGCACCCGGGTCGAAGGCAGCGGGTGCCTGGCCCGGCAGCGGTCGGGCACGGCTTTGCTCCCGTGCGGCCATGCCGCGCGGGTCGAGAGGCTCAGCCGACGCTGCTGGCGCCTGCAGCGGGCCGAGGTCGACGGGCGCGGCGAAGCGGTGGCGCGACGCGCGCGACGCGTCCTCGTCGGCACCCACGCCGCCGCCGGCGAGCTCGTCCTCGTCACGCTCATCATCCTCGTCGTCGGCGTCGTCGCTGCGCGCCGCTGCCACGCGCTGCGGTAGGGCGCGCGCCGCGCGCCAGCGCAGCACCCACCAGGTCCCGACGGTGCCGCCGAGGAGCACGATGGCGATGATCGCGAAGACCAACCACGCCGCCCGCCGCCCGGGCGCCGCCTCGTCGACCATCGCGAAGGCCGCGAGCTCGGCGGAGACGATATTCGAGCCCTCGCCACCTTCCAGCTCGAGCTGGAAGTCGTGCAGCTTGCCGTCGAAGATCTTGGGCAAGCTGAAGCTCAGCACCTGCTGATTCAGCAGTTGATCACCGACCGCGTCGAAGGCCTGCACCACGCCGGCGGGATCCTTGGCCTCGCGGAAGGTGCCAGCGCCGGTGCGGCTGAGCTCGAAGAGGGTGCGCAGCCGCGCTGGCTCGAGCGGCGCGTAGCCGATGCTATGAACCGAGACCCCCTTGTCCTTGGCGCGCGCGCCCAGCTCGGCGAAGACCGCGAAATCGAGATTCGCCGTCAAGCCGTCGGAGAGCAGCACGAGCGCCCGCGCCTCGCTTCCCTTCGTCTGGGTCAGTCCCTCCAGCGCGTCGCGCACGGCGTCGGGTAGCTGGATCTCGACGGCATCCTCGCGGATACGCAGGTCGTCGAGCGCGCGCTTGACCTCCGCCGGGGGCGCGGGCCGCACGTCCTGCACCACGACATCGGTGAAGGCGACCAAGCCCACCTTGGAGCCCGCCGGCAGCGCGTCGATGAAGCGCTTGCCGCCCTCGACCGCCTCCGTCAGCACGTCGCGCAGCGTGGGCGAGACCTGAATCACCAGCGTGGCGACGATGGGCTCGTTGAGCTCGCCGAAGCGCCGGGCCTTCGACGGACTGCTCTGCGGCAGGCCATCGACCAGCAGGCGGTAGCTCTTCCGTTGGCGGTCGGTGATCGCCGCGCCGGTGCTGTCGAGGTCGCTGACGTAGAGCTGAAGCGCGGGGGGCTTACGCGCGTCGAGCCGATCGACGCGCAAGGTGGGCCGCGCGCGCACCTGCGCGCCAGCGACGCCGTCGAAGCCGACGGTCGCGAGCAGAAGCCCCACCAGCGCCGCGCGCATCTGCCGCAATCCCTCCCCGTCAGCCGCGCCCAGCGGCAGCCCCGCGGGCGCGCCCGGCGGCTATGGTAATGGACTTCGGCGCACCGGCGCCAGCCAGCGCCCGCGCGGGCCTGGCTTTAGGCGAAGCGCCCGCCCTCCGGGTCGTAGGGATTGCCCTTGCAACCCGGCACCGCGGCGAAGGTGGGCGGGTCAAAAATGGTCCCGCAGAGATTGGCCACCCTCGTCTCCTGTCCGGTGGGCGAGGGCCCGGCGTCCTCGCCACCTGCGGGGACCAGCTCGGCCGCAGCGGGGGCAGCCGGCGCCGGCTGCCCGGGGGCCGCGGGTGCGCCCGGCGCGCTGACAGGGGCTTCGCTGCTCGACGGGGCGGGAAACAGGCCGGCGGCACCCTCCGACACGGTCTTTGCCACCGTGCTTGCCGCGTTGCCGACGCTGTCGGCTGCCGTCCCGGCCAACGCCGTCACTTTGTCGCCTGCGCCGTCGAAGAGCCCCTGAACCCCGTCTGCTAGCCCTCCCAGCAGCTGGTCGGCCGTCGGCAGCTCGATTCCTTGGCCTCTGAGGAAGTCCGCGCCGAGGTCGATGCCCTTGTTGACGACGTAGCTGCTGACAGCGCCGGCGACGACGGTTTCGAGCAGGCTGGTCTTCTCGGGCTGATTGGACTCGGGCGGCTCGGGTGGCACGTAGTCGTTGGGTGAGCCACCGGCGGGGGTGCTCGCGGCAGCGGCGCTCGGCAGCGATGGATAGGCTGGCTCAGGCGGAGGGAGCGGAGGCGACGCGCCGCTCGGCGCCGCGACCTCCGTGACGACAGCGGCCGCGCCAGGCTGACCCGAGCCCCCAGACGCCGCTCCGCTAGAGGGCGCCGCTCCGCTAGAGGGCGCCGCTCCGCTAGAGGGCGCCGCTCCGCTAGAGGGCGCCGCTCCGCTAGAGGGCGCCGCTCCGCTAGAGGGCGCTGCCGGCGGCAGGGCCGGCGCCGCCACGGCAACGGGCGTGCTCGCTGCCGGCGGCGAGGCCACCGGTTCCCCCGTCTTCGGCGCGGCGCTGTCGCTCGCCGCCGGTGCCACGGGCGGACTGGGTGGTCTTGCCACCGGCGCCCCGCCCGCGGCGTTGCTCTCGGGCCCAGCAACGTTGCCGAGGGGCGCCGCGGCCTGCCCCGGGCTCGCGGTCAGCGTGGCGGCCGGGCTCGCCGTAATCGTGGCGGCCGGGCTCGCAGAGGGCGTAAGGCTCGCCGTGGAGGGCAAGCCCCCGGCCGTGGGCCCGGCGACGGTCGGTGCGACGATGCCAGCGCCTGGGGCAGGCGGCCGCGCCACGGCGACCGCCGGCGGGGAGAAGGTGCTCGCCGTGCCGCCGCCCGTCAGCGCGCCGGCCTGCGACGCGACGCCCGCCGCGCCATCGGGGCTGGACCCGGCGGCGACGGCTGCCGCGGCAGCGGCGCCGCCACCACCCGAGCGCGCGCTGGCGCCGAGCGCCACACCGGCACCACCCGCGGCCACACCGACGCCGACGGCCGCTGCCGCCCACGCCTTGCCACCGCCGGCGGCCCCCTCGGCGAGTCCGACGGCGCCCGACCCACCGAGCGCGCCCGGCGTGACACCCGAGGCCACGCCCGAGGCCATACCCGAGGTCGTACCCGGCAGCGCGCTGGGCAGCGTGCTGGGCAGCGTGCTCGCTGGGCTAGCGCTGGCGGCAGCGTTCGCCAGGGAGGAGGCGCCCGGCAGCGGCGAGCCCAGCTCGGCCGCCTCGCCCGAGCCCCGCAGGCTGCCCGCGGTCGTCCCCAGCTCGTCACTCCAGGCGCCACCGGCGGCGGGCTCACCGGGCGGCCGGAGGGCCGGCGTCAGGTCTGCGCCCGCAGGCCAACCGTCGAGCTCGTCACCCTCGGGCGTGACCGCCGGCGCGGCGTCCTCCGGCATGTGGTCGCGGGGCGCCGCGAAGCCCTGATCGGTCGCGAGCGCGTCGCGCGTCGAGGTGAAGGGCCGGTCGACGCTGGAGGCCGGCAGCGGCGTCGAGCCGGGATCGAGGGTCAGCGGGTGGCCGCCCCCGGGCCGCCACCCCAGCCCGCCGCCATCCGGTGGAAGGGCCGCGCTCGGCGGACCCCCAAGAACCTCGGCGGGCGGCGCCAGGACCTCGGCAGGCGGGGCAGCCGAGAGCCCCGCGAGGGGTGCCGCGGACGGTGCCGCCAAGGGCGCGCTCAGCGGGGCTGCCGCGGCGCCGACGCTCCCCGCCTGCGCCCCGCGCAGGGCGGGCGCGGCCAAGGCCACCGCGCCGACGCCGACGACCCCGGCGGCCGCCGCTGCGGCGATCGGTCCGAAGGAGCGCCGCGCACCGACCTCAGCGAGCTCCTCCAGCAGCGTGGACGAGGGAGCGCCCGCGGCGCCGCGCAGCGGGGCGAAGGCGCCCGGGTCGAGATCGGACGCCGAGAGCTCCTCGGTGCGCGCGGCGTCGAGCGCGCTTGGCGGGGGGCGCCCGGTCCCAAACGACCCCTGCAGCACCTGCCCCAGCATGGGGCTCGCCACCTCCGGTGCCGCTGCACCCTCACCGAGCGGCAGGCGCTGAACCACCCGCAGCTCGTCCGGCGCCGCCATGGCTACGAGGACCACGTCCCGCTCGGCGAGCAGCGCCGCGCCGAGGGGCAGCGCCGCGCCGGCGCCCGCCGGCATGGCCGTCCCGGCGAAACCCGCGACGTCGTACACGCGCGCGGGCTCGCGCCAGCAGACCTTCGACGCCTCCGGAACGGCAGCGAGGGTCCAGGCGCGGGCCTCGCCCCGCGCGTCCGCCGAGAGCAGCCGCCCCGTGGGCAAGGGCGTCCCAAGGCCGCCCCCGGCAATCCAGGCCAGGCCACTCGGGCGCTCCCGATGGCGGCTGGGCTCCGGCCACCCGACCCGCGGCGCGGCGCCGTCGATCGCCTGAGCGTAGACCATCCCGTCGGCGCCGAGCGCCGCCACGACCGAGCCTCGCGCCGCAAAGGCCAGCGAGTGCACCGGCGCGGGCACGGTCCATACCGCCTGCACGGCGCCACCGGTGGCGTGAGCGAGCGGCAGGAGCCGGACCAGGCCGTCGCGGCCAGCCACCGCCACCAGGGCACCACCGCCGTCGATTGCGGCCGCCGACAGCGGCGCCCGCCCGACCCAGCGTTCGGCCACCAGTTCGAGCGCGGGTGCGCCCGAGGCGAAGCTCATCGCGTAGATGCGCAGCGCGCCGTCATCCCCGGCCGATACCAGGCGCGTGCCCGTGGCGTCGGCGGCCAGCGCCCGGACCGGCCCTTCGTGGACCTGCAGGTGCGTGCGCGGCTCCCAGGCGGCTGGCGCGGGCTCCCAGCCCAGGACGGCGCCGCCCCGCGTGCCCGCCACTAGAAGATCGTCGCCGAGGAGGGCCAGCGCGCTGATCGGTTCCGGGCAGATCCAGCGGGCCACGGCGAGGCCCTGGGGCAGCTCGAAGACCTCGACGAGCGAGCCGGCCGGCGCGGAGGGGGACGCGCCAGCCGTCGGCCGACTGACCGCAACCCAGCGACCCGATCCCGAGATTGCAAGCAAATGCGACCGTCCGCTCGGGTCGGCCGCGCTTCTGCCCAGGACGCTCGCCATGCTCTCCGTCGCCTGCCCGGTAAAAGCCCCGGTAAAACTCGTTGAAGCAAACCCTCAAAACGAAAGCGCAAGAGCGAGGCCGCCGGCGTCCGATCGAGGCCCGCCGCGCGCCGCGCGCACGACCGAGACCACCACCGCCCGCGCGGCCCGCGGGATCACCAGAGTAGCACCATCACTCAGCCTGGGAAGGCCAGCCCCCCGATCGAGTGGGTAATCGCTCACGAGCGCGACCCAGCGAGCCCGTCACGCGGCGACGAACCCACCCCCTGTCGCGGCCGGGCATCGGCCTCAGGGCTGGCGTCGATGAGGGCGCAAGAGCGCGCGCGTCAACAGGACCAGGCCCGCGGCCAACAGGAGAACGAGCAGCACCACGAGCACGATGCGCCAGGGCAGCGGCACGCCGCGCGCTGGCACGCCCGCGGATGAGAGGGGGCCGGCGGCGGCCAGCACCGCGGATGAGCGCAGCCCGCCGGCAGCCAGGGTCAGGGGCGTGGCGCGCGCGCAATCATCCCAGCGAAAGGTCAGCACGAGCTGATCGTTGAGCTCGCGGGCGAGCTGCTCGAAGGCCGCGGTCAAGCCCCCGGCGCTCCGCACCCAGCGCAGCGTGCCCGCCGAGCGCTTGGCCAACTCCCCGAGGTTGAGCAGCGGGCCACGCGCGTCGAAGGGCGAGAAGGCGAGCGGGTGAATCGGCACGCCATGGCGACGGGCGCGCCGGCCGATGGCGCGAAAGGCCTCCCAATCGGGCTGGCGGTCGATCCCATCCGAGACCACCACGAGCACGCGACGCTGAGGTCGGGCGGCCGGCACGCCGGCGGCAGGGTCGGCTCCCGCGACGCTGTCGACGAGCGAGCGCAGCGCCAAAGCGAGCGTCTCCACCAGCGCCGGGTCGCTGGGTCGCTCGGCACTCGAGAGCGCCTCCACCGCCGACCTCGCGCGCTGCGGCGTCAGCCGACGGCCGAGGCGTCGGACCTCATCCGTATAACCGAGCAAGGTCAGCCGACTGCCGGCGGGCAAGGACTGAACCAGGCTCGCGGCACCCTCGCGCAGCGCGGGCATGGCCTCGTGGAAGGCGGCACCGAGCGCAACCACCAGCGCGAGCTGTAGCGGCTCGCCCGTCGCCGCGAAGGTCGTCGCACCCTGTGGACGAGCGGCGACCTGACGTGGGCCGGCCCAGAGCGTGTACTCCGAGGGTGAACGACTGCGCAGCTGACCCTCGAGCTCCAGCTCGCTGGCGTAGGCTATGAGCAGGTGCTCCCCCTCACAGCGACGGCTATCGATGCGCTCGAGGCGCAGCCGGGGGCGCGACGCCGACGCAGCGAGCGGAAGCGTCGTCACAGCCGCCAGCAGGCCCCAGAGCACAAGCGGGCCGCGCCGGCGCGAGCGCCCACGCGCGCAAGGGGTGGCGCGCGCGCTCACGTCAGGCTGGGGAGCCCGAAGCTCAGCTCCACCCTGCGCCCGCCCAGCACGTCGCTGCCGACCCTCAGCGCAATCCCCAACGCGGGTGCGTCCCCTGGACCGCTCGCGCCCAGGAGCTCGAGATCGACCCGCCAGCCATAGCCGGTGGCGCCGACGAGCCCCTCGAGGTAGCGCTGCAGGTCGGCGCGCAAGCCCTCGGCGCTCTGCCCGGCGCCGCGCCCCACGCGATAGCGGTCGAGCGCCTTGACGATTCGGCACACCAGGAGCTGATAGGGAAACGCCAACGCCGTGGCGCGCGCCGCCTGCTCGCTCTCGGGCCGAAAAAGCGTCGGCGCGCCAGGAAGAAACGCGCTGTCGCGGTTCGACCGCCCGCAAAGCGGGATGAAGCCCTCGCGCACGAGGTCCGTCGCCAGCGCCTCCGGGAGCCGCGCGGCGAGCGGCAGCTTGAAGGCCGGCTGCCCCGCCACCGCGACCTCGTGGACGGGAAGATCCTCGAGGCGCCGCGCCGGACCCACGATCTCCGTCGGCCAGCCGCCAGCGCCCTGGCTGCCGACGACCAGCGCCGCAACCGCCCACGCCGGATCGCCCCACAGCAGCTCGGCTGGCTGCGCCACGCCCTCACGATAGGGCAACGCGTCGGCGGCGAGCGGCTCATGGGGCGCGCGGAGCAGGAAGGGATTGAAGGCCACGCCGAGCCAACGCGCGCATTCCTTGCGCCGCAGGGCGTTCCACTTGGTATAGCCGACGCCCTCGAGCAAGGTCCCCGGGTAGCGCAAGGTGGCAGCGTCGCCCGCCGCTGCCAGCCCAAAAAAAGTGTGGCCGACCGAGGCCAAGAGCGGCACCTGCGCGGCTTCGGCGAGCTCGGCGGCCTGCTGCAGACGCTCGGCGCCCACCGCCGGGGCGTCGCGACCGGGGGCGGTGACGCCAAGGCCGGGTGCGACGATCAAGGCTGGGGCCACGCCGCCGGGGTCGGGCTCGAAGAGGGCCGCCTGGCGCTGCTCCAGCGCCGCCACCCAGTCGGCGGGCGCGGCATGCATGACCTCGAGCTGGATGCCGGCACGAAAGGGCGTCCGCTCGACCAGGAACCTGAGCCCACGCCAGCTCGCCTCGACCTCGGCATAGCGGGGATGATGGACGATCGCGTCGAGCTGATGGCCAAGGAGCGCGATCGCGCGCGCGCGCGCGGCGGCGAGGGCTGGGCGGGCGGGTGCGACCTCCGCGCTCGACGGGGGGCGGCGCGTCAGCTGCGCGACGACGCGATCGACCGCGGCAAGCGCGCGTTCTTCGGCCTCCGGCACGCGCACGAGCTGCAGGATGCGATCGACCGCCGGGTCCTGCGACGACGCGGACGACGGGGCCGACGCGGGCGCCTCCGCTGCAGCGGGGGGCGAGGGGGCGGGAGCCGCGGCAGGCGCCATGCCTGGCGCCGCGACGGGCGCGGCAGCCGGCGTGGCCGCAGCGCGCAAGAGCGCGCCGAGCCCGTCCAGATCGGCATGAGCCGTCGCGAGCGCGGCGAGGCGCTCGAAGGGGGCCTTGCCCTCGGCGAGGGCCTCAAGCTCCCGGGCGAGCGCAGCCAGGCGCCGCAGCGGCTCGACCGCCGCCACCACGCGCTGGGGCAGCAGGTCCTCGTAGGCTTCGAGGGTGAGCTGCACCTCGAGGCGGGACGGCTGGCCCCCGCAGAGGTTCGGCACCTCAAAGCGCAGCCGTGGCCGATGCAGACGGAGGAGCTCGGCGAGGTCCTCCGGCGTGCGCAGCACGTGCGGCGGTAGGACGGCGTCGCCGCTGCCGAGATCGGCGACGACGAGCACGCGCAGCGCCGGCCGCGCGTGGGTAGGAGGCTCGCCAGGTTGGAGGGCGACGCTCAAGAGAGGCGGCTCCGCGGTAGCGACGACCCGTCGCGACGGCCAGTCTAGCAGGCACCGCCCTGCGGCGACAGCGGCGACAGCGGTCGCGCTGGCGCGATCCTGCTGGCGCGGACGCTTAAAACGCCACCCTCGGGCGCGCGAGCCGCTATACTGCGCGGTACGCGCCCATGGACCGCATCCTTCCCTCTTCCAGTCGTTCGCCCAGTCGTTCGCCCAGTCGTTCGCCCAGTCGTTCGCCCCGTCGTTCGCCTGCGTGGTCGCCTGCATGGTCGCCTGCGTGGTCGCCTGCGTGGTCGTCGGGCCGACGCGACCGACGCCGAGGCGCGCGAACACCGCGCCTCGCCCTGACGTTTTTCTGCATCGCATTGGGGTGTGCCGGTACCGCGCGCGCCGACAGCGGGCCGCTCGAGCCGGAGTGGTTCGGGCCGCGCAATGGCGACCTCGAGCTGCGCTTGGGCGGCGATTTCGCGCGGCTCTTCAAGAGCGGGGTGACGGACCTCAGCGTTGGCATCGACCTCGGCCTCTTCCTGACGGATTGGCTCGAGGGCGGCCTCAGCGGGAGCCTCAGCTACGCGGGCCACGACCGCGCCACGATCACCCTCGCCACGGAGACGGGACGCCTGGCTCAGGCGCTGACTGTCGAAGGTGAGCGCCGGCTGCGCAGCGGCTGGAGCGGCGGTCCTGGGCTCTGGCTACGCTTCCTGCCCTTCGCGATCGCCGGCGAGCTGCTGCCGGAGGTGCTCGCGCCCTTCATCGGCCTCGAATTCGGCCCGCGCTTCGCGGCCGGCGTCACGCCTTATCTGGTCGGCAGCGCCTCGCTGGGCCTCAACCTCTACCTGACGGATCAGATCGCGCTGGCGCCCGAGGTTGGCTACAGCGTGATTTACGCGACCGACGCCGCCGCCCACTTCGGCAGCTCGGCGCTCGAACAGGTGCTGGCGGTCAACTGGGGTCTGGGCCTCTTCTTCACCCCCTAAGCGCAGCGAAGGCCTGAGCGCGTCCCGTGGCCGTCACGGTCCGAGGAGGGCAGAGCGAGCATGAGCAAGACGGTTGCCCTGCGGATCGCACCCTCGGTCGAGGCCGCGCTGGCGATCGCAGGGACGGACGACCTTGCGCCGCTGGCCCTCGCCCAGGGCGCTGTGCCGCTGCTCTGGCCCGCGCTCTTCGACTACGAGGAGGCCCGCGTACGCAAGGCAGGCGCGGTCGACGTCGTCGGCGCCGTCGTTTCGCAGCCGCAGGCCCTCGGCCGCGCGCGGGCGCTGCTCGCCGCGCTTCGCCCCCAGGGAGCACCCTGGGCGGCGGTGGCCCACGTATTGGCCCGAGAGCTGGCTCGCCAGCCGCCGTCGGCGCAGGTAGCGCTGACGCCCACGGCGCTGCTCGCCACGCTGCCGCCCCCCGCCGCGCGCGCCTACGTCACGCAGATCGTGCAGCTCTGCGATCTCTGGCAGCGCGTACGCCAGGGCTTGCCCTGGGCCGAGGCGCGCCGGCTGCTCGATCGCTTCGGCCCCGACACGGCCCTGGCCCTGGCTCAACCCGACGGACACCGCCTGCGCTATCACCTGGTCGGCACCCTGGCCGAGCTCTCGGAGCTCGATGACCTGGTGCTCAGCGCGGGACAGGCCGAGGCGGATACCAAGCCCGAGGCGCTGGCCGTCGGCGAGCACGGGCTGCTCCTTGGCCGTTTCGGCGGCCGCTGGAAGCTGATGAGCTCCGGCTGCGACGAGGACCTGCTCGGCCTCTGGGCCGGCGACGAGGTCGCCTTCCTCGTCGGAAGACGCGGCACGCTGCTGCGCCTGGCCGACGGACGCTGCGAGCGCATCGAGGTCCCGACGGTGCAGCAGCTCAACAGCGCCTGGGGGATCGACCCGACCTTGCTGATCATCGCCGGGGAACAGGGCACGGTGTTGGTCTACGACGGCAAGGTGTGCAAGCCGTGGCCCGTACCGACGCGCTCGGCCCTGCACGCGGCCTGGGCCAGCGCCCGCGAAAGCATCTGGCTCGCCGGTCAAGAGACCTCCGTATGGCGCTTCGACGGCTACGCCTGGACACCGCTGGCGCTGCCCGCGGAGAGCTTCGTCAGCCGCCTGGCGGGCGCCGACGGCCGCCTGGTGGCCGCGGGCGGCTCGCGGCGCGGCGGCGAGCTCTTCCGCCTCGGCGGGCGGGGGTGGGTGCGCGACGAGCTGCTGCCCGCGGTGGAGTGGATCGAGGGGCTGTGGTTGGGCTGGGACGGCGAGCTGGGTCTGGTGCCGCGCCGCGGTCCGGCGTGGCGCTTCGATGGCCAGCGCTGGGTCTCCGAGGCGCTGCCGACCGACGAGGTGATGGCCGCGGCAGGCGGTGACCTGGTCGCGATCGCGGGCACGATGCAGAAGCAGACGGTGATCGCCGTGCGTCACGAGGGGCGGTGGGAGGTCGAGACGGCGTTGCGCGACCTGCGGGTCAACGCCCTCTGGGTGGCCGGTGATCCGAAGCCGCCGCGCCTGCGCCTGGACGGCGACAGCGCCGGCGATAGCGCCGCCGACCGCGCCTCCGCCACTGCCGGCGGCAGCAGTGGGGCCCCGGGCGCGCCCAATGCACGGTCGGGAATGTCATACGCGGGCAATTGACAGGGTGGGCTGCAAGTGCACGATCGTTTGACGGAGCTGCTCGGCGTCGAGGTGGTCGGCCAGGTGGTCGTCACCGACCACGGGCTGGACCATGGGCTGAGCGATC
Organism: Pseudomonadota bacterium; assembly: GCA_016711215.1. Lineage (NCBI taxonomy): Bacteria > Pseudomonadati > Pseudomonadota > Pseudomonadota bacterium. Next base: position 257,795 of record JADJTL010000002.1, read on the forward strand.
TGGGACTCGGCCGAATTTGCCTAAACCCGTTGGATCGCGAAGCGGTCTTCGAGCTCGTCGGGCGGCTCCAGGCGGCATTCCGGGGGCAGGCTCAGGTCGTCGACCGCCTGCATCTGGAGGATACCCGTCAGCTCGTGCGTGGAATGGTCGAGGTTCGCCTGGCGGCGCCACCGGCCGAGGAGCCCTATGTTCTGCAAATTACGAGCGCGGCCGTGCTGGCGCTGGTCGAGCGGCGCCTTTGGCTCGGCCCCGAAGAGCAGGGGGACCTCTTGAGCGCCCTCGTGAAGGGCGTGGCGACCGTGCTCGAGGGCGACCACGAGCGGCCGCTGCGCAAGCTCTCGGACTACGCAGGGCTAGAGGAGCGGTACCTGGAGCGGCTCGATCAGGCGCTGCGCTCCGCGGTGGCGGGTGAGGCCGCCGCAGCGAGGACTGCGGCGACGGCCGCGGTCGCCGAGCTGGCTCCGGCCCTGGGCCGAGCCTGGCGGCTGCTGCCCTGGCCGCACCGCGAGGGGCGGCGCGCGCTGACGCCGCGCCAACGCGGACCCCAGCTGCCCCACGACGCGTCGCTGCGGCACACCGCCATCGCCGTGGTCGAGCAGCGCACGAACCGCCTCGCCTTCGGCCATACCCATCCCCACGATCCGCAGGCGGACTACCCGCAGGGCGCCGGCTGGTTATGCGAGCTCGTCGGCCACCTCCACACCACCTATCCCGCCGCCGAACACAGCGTCACACTCGGCCGGGCCTCGAGCCCCGCCGCCTTGCTGAGCTGCTTTCCGGGCCTCGAAGGCGCGGTCGGGCTCCGACCGGAAGCGGTCGAGGACGAGGTCAGACCATGAGTGCTGCCAACAAGAAAGCGCCGCGCTTCGAGCTGAAGGTCGACGGCCTCGCGGAAGGTGCGCTGCAGGTCCACGGCTTCGAGGGCCACGAGGGCCTCTCGCAGCCCTTCTGCTACGAGCTCCAGCTCTTCTCGGAGGCGAAGGCGCCGGTCAACCCCGCCGACGTTCAGGAGAAGCAGGCGCACTTGATCTGGAAGTGGATGGACCCGCCGCGCCTGGTGCACGGCATCATCACCGGCTTCCGTGGCGTGGGGCGCCCACCACCGCAGGCCGACGGCAAGGCTGCAGCGTCGAGCGCCGAGGAGGCGCAGGAGGGCGAGCAGCGCGGCTTCCGCTACACCGCGCTGCTGGTGCCGCCGATGGCCCAGCTCGCGCACCAAACGAGCACCCGCGTCTTCAACGCGATCAGCACGCCCGACATCGTCAAGCAGGTGCTGGCCGAGGCGAAGCAGGAGCTCGGCGCGTGGAAGCTGAAGGAAACCTACCTCAAGCGCGCGCACTGCACCCAGTACCAGGAGAGCAGCCTGCGCTTCCTCGGGCGCATCCTCGCGCAAGACGGCCTCTGCTACTTCTTTGATCACGAGGCCAGCCCCAGCGGCCAGAGCCGGCTGATCGTCGCCGATCAGAACGAGGCCTTTCGCAAGCTGCCGGGCATCGACGCGCAGCGGTCGAAGTTGACCGGACCCGCGGGCCCCTTCCTGCGCTACGTCCAGCCGACCCATTCCGAGCAGGGCGTCGGCCAGTACCAGCAGCTGGCGCAGCCGGGCGCGCGGGCCTTTGCCACCTCGGAGCCCGATCCCGACGCCTCCGAACACGGTGGGAGCGCGGAGGGCAGAGCCGGAACCGACAAGCTGCTCAGCTCGCAGGCCCTTGGCGCTACCTATCAGGTGGTGCTCCCTCCGACGACAGCCAAGGCGAAGCGGGCCCAAGGCAAGGGCGTGCCCCAGCCGGAGGACGGCATCTCCCCGGAGCTGGTCGCGCGCCTCAACACCGTGCGCGCCGAGTCGGCCAAGACCCAGCAGAACCTCGCCAGCGGCCAGAGCAACTGCGACCGCCTGGCCGCGGGGATGCGCTTCACCCTGCGGGGCTTTCCGGACCAGAGCGCCCAGGACTTCGAGCTGCTCGTCGTGCAGGTGCGCCATGTCGCGAGCAGCGATCCCGCCTATGGCAACGCCTTCGTCGCCTTCCCCGTCGCCCTCGGGAGCTACCGGCCGCCGCAGAGCATCGCCAAGCCGCAGGCGGCCGGGGTCGGTACCGCCAAGTGCGTCAGCTCGAGCGGGGAGGAGGGCGCGCCCTTGTTCTTGCCGCGCGCCGGCGACGAGGTCGTGATCGTCTACGAAAACGGCGACCCCGATCGGCCGCTGGCGCTCGGCTCGGTCTACAACTCCGCCAATACGGCGCACCTGCTGGCGACGACGCCGATCGGCAGCCTGGCCAAGGGCACCGGCGCCAAGACCCTGCAGGCCAATCGCAACGTCGCGGGCCTGCGCTGCGGCGCCAACGAGCTGGCCCTCAGCGATGCCGCGAGTGGTCCCCTGCTCTACCTCAAGGCGCAGGACCAGATGTGCATCGAGGTCACGGGCTCGCAGACCACCGAGGTCAAGGGCGACCAGACGGAGATCGTCGGCGGCAGCGTCAAGATCATGGTCACGGGCAGCGTGACGATCACGGCCAAGGCGATCGTGCTCAACGGTGGCGCCTCCACCCTTCAGCTCGACGATGCTGGCATCAAGATGAAAGGCAAGGTCGTCGGCCTCAAGGCCTCGAGCGGCGGCAGCATCGACGTGGCGGGCGGAAAGATCAACCTCGGTCGCGGATGATGAGCCGGACCTCGCCCCCAGCCGCCTGGCGCGGGCGGCGCTGAGTCGAGCGCATGGCGCTACTGCCCCGCTATTATCAGACGGAGCTGAGCTACCTGCGCGACCTCGTGCGCGACTTCGGTCGGCGCCACCCGGAGGTCGCGCACGTCGTGCGCGAGGGCGGCGACCCGGCCACCGAGCGCCTGCTCCAGGGCACGGCGCTGCTGACGGCCCGCACACGCTACCGCATCGAGGATGACTTCCCCGAGGTCATCGGCCCGCTCTACGAAGAGCTCTGGCCGCAGTATCTGCGCGCCTTCCCGGCCGCGACGCTGCTCCAGCTCGTCGCGCGGCCGGGCGCGCTGCGGCAGAACCTGCCGATCGCCAGCGGCACGGTCGTCGTCGGCCACGAGGTCACGCTACCGCCCGACAACCGCACGATCCGCTGCGACTTCACGACCTGTGGCCCGCTCAATGTCCCGCCGGTCGAGCTCGTGGCGGCGCAGCTCGACCGCGCGCATCCGGCCGACCTGCGCCTGCGCCTGGCCTTCGAGCTCTCCAGCGGGGGGGTCTTCGATGCCGCTGGCCTGAGGGCGCTGCGGCTCCACCTGCGTGGCGAGCCCGTCGCGCGCCTGACCCGTTACCTCTGGCTCACGCATCAGGCGCGCGGGGTGTCGATCTGCGACCCGGCCGGCCGTGTCTGCGCCACGCTGCCCGCCTCGGCCATCAGCCCCGTCGGCTTCGCCAGCGGCGAGGCCCTGCTGCCCGGCACGCCGCCACCGCTCGACGGCTACCGGCTGCTGCAGGAGTACTTCGCGCTGATCGACAAGCTGATCGGCGTCGAGTTTGGCAGGCTCGACCAGGTGCCACCCGGCGCGCTGCAGCGAGCCTTCGAGATCATCGTCCATCTCGGGCCACTGCCCGCGCCGGCGATCGGCGCGGAGGTGACGGACTTCGCGCTCGGCTGCGTCCCCGCGATCAATGCCTCGGCGGCCGAGCAAGTCGACCTGCCCGTGCTGCCCCAGACCAGCCAATACCCGCTGACGGCCCCGCAGGGCGGTGAGGTCTTCGCCGTCGACGCCGTCGGTGGCTACGACCCGACCCACAAGGCTTGGGTCGACTACGAGCCCTTCGTCGGCAGCGCCGGCGCGCTGCAATCGGGCGGTCGCCCCTGCTACCAGGTGCTCTGGCGCGGCGACGGCGTACGGGGCGTGCGCGCCTACCTGCTGATCACTGACAGCTTCGGCCGCCAGCTCCAACCGCCGAGCGAGCGCCTGCGCCTGACGCTGCGCTACACCAACGGCGACGTGCCGCTGCGCGTCGGCGCGGGCGAGACGCTGGGCGCGGCGCCGACCACGCCGCAGTTCGTCGACGTGCGCAATCTCACGCCGATCGCAGGCGCGCGCGAGCTGGCGCTCGGCCGCGACGAGCAATGGGACCTCCTGGCGCTCTTCACGATGCACCCGCAGGACGTCAGCAGCATCAACGGCCTGACGCAGCTCTTACGGCGGGCCCGCGACGGGCGCAGCCCCCTCGGCGGCCTGCCCGAGGTGCGCGCCGTGCGCTCGACCACGAGCAGCCGCCTGCACCGGCAAGCGGTGGTGCCGATGCGCGAGGTCGAGGTCGAGGTCGGCGCGGAGGCCTTTGTTTGCGAGGGGCACCTCTGGCTCTTCGGCCAGGTGCTACGCTTGCTCTTCAGCGCTCGCGGACCCTCGCCGGTCTTTCATCGCCTGACCTTGCGGGCGGCGCCCGATGGGCCGGTCTTTCGTTACGCACCGCGCTAAGGCGCGGGCAGCAAAGGAGGCGTGCGATGGGCAGGCTCGTGGCTGTACAGGGCGCGATAACGACGTGTTCCGGCGTCTGCTGCCACCGCGGGTCGTCGACGTTGATGATCGAAGACAAGCCCGCCATCCTCCAAGACTGCGATTGTCACAGCGGCAGCCAACTGCATCCGAGCATGCCGCTCGTCGTCGCCGCGGTTCCCTGGGTCAGGGTCGACGGTCTTCCGCTCGCCGTGGTCGGCAGCCTGACGGCCTGTGGCTGCCCGATCAGCTTCCCCAACCAGTCGACCATGGAAATCGAGTGAGCCACGGCGCCCGTCGGCAGTAACGCAACGGACTGCTAGCGCGCGCCTAGGGCTCCAGCCGGTGGCTCTTGAAGACCATCGCCGTGCGACCGATGCGAATCACGTCGCCGTCGATCAGGTTGGCGCGCTCGGTGCGCACGTTGTTGACGTAGGTGCCGTTGGTCGAGCCCATATCGCGCAGCACAAAGCCATGCTCCGCGCGCAACAGCTCGGCGTGGCGGCCCGAGGCGTAGTCCTCCGTCAGCACCACGCGGCAGTCGGGCTGGGCGCCGATCACCGTGCTCGCCTCCAGCGCCAACACCTCACCGCGCCGCGCTCCCTCGAGGAAGGTCAACCAGCCGAGCAGAACGGGCTGCTGGTGGCTGGCGCTGGCGAGCGCCGCCACGTCGTATTGCACGGTGCGCGGCGAGTCGACCGGGCGGTCGGTGGCCCGCAGCAGCACGACGCTGATGTTGTCCATGCTGCCGTGGCTGAGCGCGGCGCGCGCCATCCCCGTCGCCACGTCCGCGGGACCAATCAGCTGAGCCCCTACCAGCATCTCGCGCATCGTCCACTGCGGCACGCTATCGGTCAGCCCGTCGCTGCAGAGCAGCAGCACATCGTCGAGCTCGAGCGCGATGCGCGTATGGCTCGCCCCCAGCTCCTGCGACTGCAGCCCGAGCGCGCGGACCAGGGTCTTCCCCGGGCGCTGCACCTTGGGCCGCACCTGAGGATGGTCCCTGAGGTAGTGCTCGAGCGAGTGATCGCGCGTCAGCAGGCGCAGCTCGGGCGCGCGGTAGAGGTAGGCGCGGCTATCGCCCACGTGCGACACGACGAGCTCGCGCCCGCAGTGCAGCACCAGCACCGCGGTGGTGGTCATCCCTGAGAGATTCGGGTCGCTGGCCTGCGCCGCGAGGATCGCCCGATGCGCGGCCTGAAACGCCGTTTCGCAGACCTGCTCGCCCATCGCGCGGAGCTGCAGCCCCTGGCGAGCGCTGAGCTCGGCGAGCGTCGAGCGCACGGCCTCAGCGGCCAGCTCGGCCGCCGTGCGCCCGCCGACGCGCGCGCTGGCGCCATCGAAGACGGCGTAGAGCCCGAGCTCGGGGTCGAGCAGGATGCAGTCGTCGTTGGCCGGGCGGCGCCCGGTGTCGGTTTCACCCGCGCTGATCAGGAATAGCTCGTCCTCCACCGCGTCCTCCGCCGCGCCTCCCACCCGGGCCCCCCTCGAGGGCGCGAGCGCCGACGCCACCACGGGCTGTGGCCTACCCTAGCACCGGCGTGAGCGTGCGCTCAGCGGCGCGGCTCGTCGTTCGCCAGCGAGGCGTAGGCCCGATCGAAGGGTCGGCCGAAGATCGCCTCGAAGGTCGCGTTATCCTCCTCGGCGAGGTCGCGATGGATCGCTTCGAAGGTCTCCCAAAGCTGCTTCGGGCCGAGCGTGCGCTGGCTCTTGCCCGCCTCCTGACGAATCGTCTCGGGGCTCAGCCGATCGAGCAGATGGCGCAGGCCGGCGACCATTCCGTTGAGCAGGCCGACCTCATGCAACATGATGCTCTTGAAGGCCTGCTCCAGCGCCGGCACGGTATCGCGACCGAGCTCGAAGAGCGAACGGCCAAGCGCCTCGGGGTCGTCGCCGCGCTGCAGCAGCTCGTCGCCAGGGGCCTCGATCGCCCGCAGGTCGAGCATATGGCGGAACTGGTCCTGACCGCGCCGCAACGCGATCAGGCAGCGCAGGAAGACGTCGAGGAGCTGGTCGAGTCGGGCGCCGAAGGCCAGCACTTGCTGCGGGTCGTCGAGCGAACGGCCGAGCAGGCGCTGCGCCAGGCTGTCGAGGACGTGGAGCGCGCTGAGCTGGAGCGCGCCGGTCGCGGCCCCGAGGGCGGGCGCGCCAAGCGGTGGTGGCGGGCCGGGCATCGCCCCGGGCGCGAAGCCCGCGACGACCGGGGTGGGCGCCGAGCCGGGAACCTGGGCTGCCGCCACGACGGGCAGCGCCACCACGCGGAGCTGCAACGAGAAGGGCACGACCCGCACGAGCTCTGTGCCGGTCAGCGTCACCTCCTCGCCCGCCGCGAGCTTGCGCCCGTCGACGAGCACGCTGTTGGTGCTGCTGACCTGGGTGATCGTCGCACCGCCCGCGCCGACGCCGATCGCCGCATGCCATTGCGACACGTAGGGATGATCGAGCACGAGCTCATTGGCGCTGTTGCGGCCGATGCGCACCGGCCAGCGCTCGAAGGTCAGCTCGCGCGTCTGACCGTCCACCTCGTTATGCAGGCGAAGCTGCAGCACCAGGGGCAGCGGACTGGCGGTGGAGAGGGGAGTGCGAGTCATGCGCCTTGGCCAGTCAGCCGCGCTGGCATCCGAGTCGCGCTCGGGGCGCAGCGCGCTGCCGGCGCAGTCCACTCTAGCGTGTCCACGCGCCCCACCCAAGGTTTCGCGGTCGGTTTTTACCGCCTCTTTGGCTGCGTTTTCCCTGTCGGCCCGCACGCCCGGCCGCCGATTGGACGCCGCCGATCGGACGGTTGACGGCAAAGGGCGCCATGATATCGTCGCGTCGCTTTGAAACCGCTCTGCCCTTCGATCACCTCACGCGCCGCGCTCGAAACCTGGTCGCTCAGCCCGGGACCCCGCGTGCTCGGCCTCCTGGCGCTCGCAGCCCTCGGCGGCTGCTGCACGAGTGCGCGCTGCCTCGAACGCCACAGCAGCCCGGATCGCGAGCGCGTTCAGGCGGTCAACGTGAAGCTCGGCGTGGTCCACAATGACCGCGTCAGCAGCCCGGCGCGGGATCGCACGGACTGGAAGTTCGTCGACCTCCCCAAGCCCGGCAAGCTCTCGGTACAACTCCATTGGGACACCGGCCAGGCGCGGCTCGAGCTGACCGTCTTCGACGTGCTCGGCGTCAAGGTCCAGGATGGTCGGCCGTGGGGTAGCGGCGGGCTGCGCGCCGCCGTCGCAGTCGAGGAGCCCGGGCGCTACTACGTGCGCGTGCGCGCCAGCGGGAAGCGCGACGAGACCGCCTACTCGCTGCGCCTCGAGTTCACGCCCGATCGCCCGGCGGCGCAATGCCAGAGCTGCTCGCCGGGTGAGCACCGCTGCCTCGGCAGCGACGCCTACCTCACCTGCGAACAGGTCTCGCGCGACTGCAACGCCTGGAGCCGAAGCGTGAGCTGCGCGCCCGGCATCGCCTGTCGCGAGGGGCAGTGTGAGACCTGCGCTGAGAGCTGCACGCCGGGGCAACGCCGCTGCCGCGACGGCACCCACGTCGAGATCTGCCGCGCCGAAGAGGCAGCCTGTCCGGCCTGGGTCAGCGCCAGCACCTGCGCCGGCGAGGAGCGTTGCCGCGGCGCTGGTCAGTGTGTGCGCCCGCGACGCGGCGGCGGCGCCCGCGCCGAGCCGGCGCCCGCCAGCGACCGCGCGCGCGCGCGCATCATCAGCATCTATCGCTACCGTGGGCGCATGACGCTGCACATCGAGATCGGTGACAGCACGTCGATCAAGGCGGGCCAGGTCGGCCGCGTGCTCGAGGGGACAGGCAGCACAGCGCTCGCCGGCGGTGAGATCAGGATCTCGAAGGTGGCCGGGCGCTTCGCGATCGCGACGACGAACCTCGAGACGCTCGGCAACAACCGCTGGGTCGAGATCCAGCTGCGATGAGCCGCCTCCGTCGGCCGCGCCACCCGCAGGCGCCGTCTGCGCTGCTCAGGCACCGAGCGGGCGCGCGGCGCGTCGGCGCGCTGGCGCCTTGGCGTTGCGCCGTCGTCGGCCTCTGCCTGCTGCCGCTGGCGGCCTGCGCGGCTCATAGCGAGCGCGGCTCGAGTTGGCGCGACACCACCGTCGACTACGGCCAAGGGCAGCTCCGGCTCTCGGTGCGCGTGCGCTGGTCGGTGGAGAGCGATCCGGCCGGCGCGACCATTCGCACCCCCGAGGGCGGCGAAGCGCTGGTGCGCGTCTTTGCCTGCGGGCAGCCGATGCGCCAGGTGCGCGCGCACATCGCCGAGCGCCTACGCGGTCAGATGCTGGCCGAGCGCCTGGTTGAACGGGGCGGTGTGCTGGCCTGGGCCTGGCGTCCCGGCCGCCCGACCGAACGCGCGGCGACCGAGCTTCCACCCACCCAGGTGGCGGTTGCCGTCCACGGCCCGCTGCTGATCGCCGTGAGCTCGACCAACCTGCCGCCCGATGAGGTCGTCGAGCTGGCGCGCCGCGTGCGCCTCGAGCTGCCGATCCCGCTGATCCGCGGCTGCCTCCCGGTCTGCGGCCCGGAACAACCCTGCCAGCCCGAAGAGGGCACGCTTCCGCTCTAGCGGTCGGGGCGCGCTCGAGCGGCGCGGCCCCTCGATCAAGGTCCGCGATGGAACTCGAGCTGGCGCACGGCGACGTTGCCCGCCTCGTCGCGGGCGCGCAGCGCCAGCGTATGCGGGCCAGGGGCGAGCCGCGGCGGCAGGCGCAGGCGGAAGGCCTCCTGCTGCGCATCGAAGACGCCGTCGACCGGCTCGAGCAAGCGCCAGCGCTCACCGTCGAGGGCATAGGCCAGCTCGCGGATCGGGCTGGCGGCGTCACGCGCCGTGCCCTCCACGTTGGCCTCACGCACGCTCAGCGTGGCGATCTCGGGCGGGCGGTTGTCGACCAGCACCGGCCGCGAGATCAACGCGTGGCGCAGCGTCTGCTCGGGACCGTTGGCCGCCTCGTCCGAGGCGACGACGCGCAGGCGATAGCTGCCGTCGGCGATGCTCTCGGTCTCCCAGACATACTCCGCCTTATCGAGCGGGAGCTGTCGATCGATCGGGCGCCAGACCTTGCCCAGCTCGGGGCGGAAGTAGACCCAATAGACCAGCGGATCCTTATCCGGGTTCTCGACCTGCCAGCGCAGCTTGATCCGCGCCTCGCGCCGCTCGGCGCCCTCCACGCCTTCTCCCTGCGTGGCGACGATCTCGGTCACGCGCGCGCGCTGGTTGGTCGGCCGGTAGTAGACCTTGAGGCTGCGCAGGTGTCCCGCGTAGGGCTTGCGCCAGACCGCCTTGAGCTGAAGATAGCGCGCGTAGGGGCTCAGCAGGCGCACGCGCCCCGTGGCCAGCGACTTGGCGGCCTGCCAGCCGCTCCAGAGGTCGTCGGGCGTCGCGGTGTTGCCGCTGCGGCTGAAGAGCTCGAGCGGCGCCGTCGCCTGGAAGTAGAGCTCGCCCCATTGCGCGACCAGTCCAGCGTCGACGACCTTGCTCAGATAGGTCGGGGCCTGCGCCGGTGCCGGCAGCACGCGATAGACGGCGGCGCCGTCCGCCGTCGCCAGGTAGGGTGGCTCGGCGTCGACCGCCAGCACGCGGACCTGTCGCTCCGGCAGATCGAAGACCGCCTGCACCGCGCGCTGCGCGCCGACGCGATAGACCTTGCCCTCACTTCCCTCACCGGCCCAGAGCGTGCCCTGGCGATCGATCGCCAGCTCGGTGAAATAGCCGCTCGGCAGCGCCAGCAGCTCGTCCAGCCGTCCCTGGGCATCGAGGCGGTAGAGGGCGCCCTTTGCCGCCTTGGCCCCCGGGCGCAGCTCCTCGGCGCGTGGCTTGGGGGTGGCGGGCGCGCTGCTGGCGGCCTTGCCGGGGAGCGGCGTCCCGCCCGCGCCCTTGGCGACGACATCAAAGCGCGGCACGCCGCTCGACTCGGGCGGGAACTGATTGACGGCGATGAAGATCGCGCCCTCGCGACCGACCGCGACAGCGTGGACCTCGCTGGCCTGGAAGTCATGCAGCGCCTCGCCGCGCCCATTCGGGCTGACCCGGTAGAGCACGGCGCGATCGTGGCTGCCGGTGAGCAAGCGCCCCGCCGCGTCCGGCACCAGACAGAGGAGATGCTGCTCCTTCGGGTCAAAGAGCACGGCGGGCTTGGCCGCGCCGCTCAGTGCCACGCTGAAGAGCTTGCCCGGGGCGCCCGAGGCCGCGACGACCCGGTCGCGCGCGGCGTCCCAGTAGAGCGCCCAGATGTGCTTGGCCGGCAGGGCCGCCAGCTGGCGCCACTTGCCGTTGGTGGGATCGACCTCGAGCAGGCGGGCGCCGGGCATCGTCGCCGCCAGCAACTTGCCGCGCGGGCCGCGCGTCAGGGCCGTGATCACCAAGCCGTCGAGCTGCGCGACCACGCGCACCTGCTCGCCCTCCACCGCCCAGAGCCGCGCCTCGTCACCGGTCCCTAGGAAGAGCGTGCGCGGATCGGCAGCGCGTACCGCCGACCAGACCAGCGTCGCCGGCGGCAGCTTGGCCAGGCGCCGCTGACCCAAGCCCGCCACGACCTCACCGCGCGAAGAGACCGCCGTCCCCTCTGGCTTGCCGGCATCGAGCTCGGCGAAGGAGGCGAGCTCGACCGTCACCGTAGGCGCGGCCCGGGCGCTCCCGCGAGCGCCGAGCGCGACCAGCAGCGCCCCCAGCCCCAGCGACCAGCGGGCGGCGCTGCGCTGCGCGCGACAGCGATGGCAGGCATCCGCGCGTCGGTGGATCGGCCTCATTCGCTCTCCTCCGTGCTCATCACGCGCAGGCGCAGTTCCTTGCGGCCGAGGACGATCTCCGGCGCCGGGAAGACGCTGCGCTCTGCTGTCTTCAGCGGCGCGCTATCCCGCTCCTCGGCGCCCGTGCGCAACGTGTCGAGGGCCGAGGGCGGCAGCTCGTCGACCAGCCGGCCGCGCAGCTTCAGGCCCTGGCTGGGGCTACGCAGGCTGACGACGACCGCGCGGGACGGATAGCTCTTGGGCAACTGCGCCAGCAGCTGCGCCAGCGTCTCGGGCGGCGCGAACTCAGGGCGGATCGAGCTCCCGCTGCCAACCTCGACGACGATCACCGAGCCGGCGAGGAGGCGCGGAATCGTCAGCGGATAGCTGCGCGTCACCTCGGGGCCGGCGAAGGGCTTGAAGGTCACACGCAGGGGCACGCGAGCACCCGGCGCCACGACATTCGCCGGAACGGCCAGCGCCACGATCCTTAGCGGCTGGCGATCGTAGTGCGCGCTGAGGTCGACGTCGATGCGCTCGATCGCCACCGTGGCGAAGGGATTGCTCATCAGCGCGCGCAGCGCCGCGAGACCGCGCGCGTTGGCCGCTGCGGCCCGCAAGCCGACGTCGCTATGTTGCTGCTCGACGATGCGCAGCTCGGGATAGCCGCGCACCGTCAGGCGGGTGATCAGGTCGTAGCTGACGTCGGCGACATCCGCGCGGGCCTGGCCGATCGCGCTGGTCACGACGCTACCGACGAGCATCGGCGTCAGCATGCGGTGGTCGGCCACCCGCACACGATAGACCTCGCGCTGCTCGCCGGCGCGCAGCGTTACCGTCATCGGAATCATCCGCGCGCGGCGGCTCGTATCGGCCAGCACGCCCTCTTGGCGATCCTGGACCAGCGCACCCAGCTCGCGCGCCGGGCTGCTCAGCTTGAAGGCGTGGGCGAGGTTCGCCAGCGAGTGATTGATGCGCGCGCTGCCGACCGGCAGGACGAGCTGGCCAGCGTTGAACATGCTGTGGCCGAAGGCGAGCACCGCCGAGCCCTCGACCCAGGTCGCCGTGCCCGTGCCGTTCATGGCGACATCACCGTCGACGAGCGTGACGCCGAGCGCGGCGCCGGGCGTCAGGCGCTCGGGCCCCTCGCTCTTCCCGGTTCCACCGCCTTGCAGCGGCTCGAAGCCGAAGCTGGCCAACCCGCGCCGAAGCTGCGCGCGCGCGTCCGCCGTCAGGCCCGCGGTGTTGAGCGGCACCGTCACCGGCAGCAGCGCCTCCGGACCGGCGGCCGCCTTGCTCGCCCGGCGGCCCGCGGCGAAGGGCAGCTCCCACCAGCGCCGGCGCTCAAGCTCGGCCCACCAGGCGGCGGCGGCTCGCGCAGGGGGCTCGGCGCGCGCGTTGGCAGGCGCGGGCTCTGGACGCCAAGGGTAGTCGCGCAGCCGCAGCATGTTGGCGATCGGCGTGACACCGAAGATCGGCTCCTTGGCGAAGCGCCAGCCGTAGGCCAAGGCCCCCACCAACTTGCCCTCGAGATAGATCGGGCTGCCGCTCATGCCGCCCAGCACGCCGGCCCGCGCGAGCACCGGATGGCGCCCGCGCATCAGGATGATGTCCTGCTTGGGTAGAAAGCCGCGCAGCACGTCGATCACCTCGACCTCGAAGGGCTCGATCTTGAAGCCCTCGAAGACGGTCAGGCCGTAGCCCTTCATGCGGGGCCGCACGCGCTCAAGCGGCAGCGTCCCCGCGACCGCGCGGGCCACGGAGACGGCCGGCGGCGCAGCGGCGGCGTCCTCGGCGCGCGCGATCCGCGGCGCGAGCGCGATCCAGCCAGCGAGCATGGAGCAGACGAGGACGCTAGCGGCGAAGCGGCTGGCGCCAGAGCCTGCAGCTGCAGAGCGGGCGGCTGAGCGCGGCCCCGCGACCGCGGCAGGCGGACGACCACCAGGCGGACGACCACATCGGCGATGGAGCGCGAACGAGTCAGTCACGTCCGGGCAGCATAGAAGGCGCCCCCTGGGCCGTCAAAAACAACCGCGCCGACGCCGCGGCCAGGGAGCGCCGAGCGCAGCGGAGTCGCCCGGGGCAGCGAGCGCGCGGGGCGAGCTAGATCGAGATGTTCTCGAAGAGCACGCTCGACAGGTAGCGCTCGCCCGCATCCGGGAGCACGGTCACGATCAGCTTGCCGGCGCTTTCGGGGCGGCCCGCGACGCGCAGTGCAGCCGCCACGGCGGCGCCGCAAGAAATGCCGCAGGTGATGCCTTCCTCGCGGTGCAGCCGGCGCGCCGTCTCGATCGACTCCTCGTTCGAGACCGTGGCGATCTCATCGACGAGGTCGAGGTCGAGCACCTCCGGCTTGAAGCCAGCGCCGATGCCCTGAATCTTGTGCGGTCCGGGGCGCGGCGTCTCACCCTGGCGCAGCGCCGTCAGCACCGGCGACGCCTCCGGCTCGACGGCGACCAGCCGCACCGGGCGTGGCCGCTGCTTTAGGTAGCGCCCCACGCCGGTGATCGTGCCGCCCGTGCCCACGCCAGCGACGAAGACGTCGATCGCGCCCTCGGTGTCGTCCCAGATCTCGGGCCCCGTGGTCTGGAAGTGGATGTTCGGATTGGCGGCGTTGCAGAATTGCTGCGGCATGAAGTGCCGCTGGGGATCGCTGGCGACGATCTCCTCGGCCTTGGCGATTGCCCCGGGCATCCCCTTGGCGCCCTCGGTCAGCACCAGCTCGGCGCCGAAGGCGCGCAACATCCGCCGCCGCTCGAGCGACATCGTCTCCGGCATCGTCAGCACCAGGGGGTAGCCGCGCGCGGCACAGACGTAGGCCAGCGCGATGCCGGTGTTGCCGCTGGTGGGCTCGACGACCGTCGTGTCCCGCGAGCCGGGCTTGAGCTGCCCGTTGCGCTCCGCCGCCCAGATCATCGCCGCACCGATGCGGCACTTGACCGAGTAGGCCGGGTTGCGCCCTTCGATCTTGCCCACGACCGTGGCCGGCAGACCGCGCGTGAGGCGATTGAGACGCACCAGCGGCGTGTGTCCAATGCTCAAGCTATTGTCGTCGTAGATGCGAGCCATCATCGCCCTCCTTGCCCATTTTCCTGTTTCCCCGTTGCCCAGCGTCCTAGACAGGCCGCGGCCGAGTCCGCGCCGGAAGCCGCAGCGATTTGGCTCGAGCTTCCGCCCAGCCCCCGCCGCGTTAGATCACGAAATCGAGGGCCCCGTGGCCTTCGACCTGGCGGCGCAGATCCTCGAGGGTCACCGATTCCACAGCGGCGCGCATCGCCGCCTCGAGCCGACCCCAGAGGGCGCTGAGGCAAGCCTCGGCGGCGCCGCGTTCGACGCTCGGCGGCAGCTCGCCACGCCCGGGTCGCGCGAAGGGACCATCGATCGCCTCGACGATCGCCCCCACCGTCAGATGTCCCGCATCGCGGAGCAGGCGATGCCCACCGTCGGGGCCACGCTTGCTCGACACGAAGCCGGCGCGCTGAAGGTCGCGCATCACGGCCTCGAGGAACTTCTCCGGCGCCGCGGTACGTTGGGCGATCTCCGCGGTGCGAACCCCGCCGCGGGCCCCATGCAGCGCCAGGTCGAGCATCGCCCCCACAGCGTACGCGGCTCGTTGCGAAACACGCATGAGGGGAGATTCCCATATCACGATGGTGATATCAAGAATAAAGCTCTAGCGGAGGTGATTTCTCCTCATCGGCCCCCCGCGCGCATGGGCCCCCGCGCTGGCGCTACGGGTCGGCCGGCGGACCCCAGGCCGCGAGAAACTCGGCGTGGTGCGGCTTGCCCGAGGCCAGCAGGGTCTCCCGGACGAGCGCATGCTCCTCTTGCAGTGCGACCGGACTGAGCCGGCCACGAAAGACCTCGAAGCGCAAGTAGACCAGGTAGGTATTGAGCACGTCGAGCTCGCAGTAGGCGCGAATGCGTTCGCGCTCTCCTGCCAGGTACCAGGACCAGACGCTGCCACCACTGGCGCCGAGCTTGCCTGGCAGGCCGAGCAGGCGCGCGACCTCGTCGAGCCGCGCCCAGGCGCGGCCCTGATAGCCGCCGAGCACATCCATCAGATCGATGTGCCGCCAATGGAAGCGGCTGAGGTAGTTGTTCCAGCGATAGCCGGGATCCTGGTCGCCCTGCTCCCAGTAGCGCGGGGCTGCCACCCCATGACGCAGAGCCCGATACCCCAGCACTGGCAGATCGAAGCCGCGCCCGTTCCAGGAGACGAGCGTCGGGCCCAGTCGCTCCAGCCCGTCGAAGAAGCGCTGCACCAGATCTTCCTCCGGGGCCTCCGGCTCGCCGAGGCTCCAGAGCTTGAAGGACTCCCCGCTGCGCAGCGCGCAGCTGATGGCGACCACGCGGTGCTGATGCGGCGGCAAGAACGCGCCGCCCCCACCCTCGCGCGGCGGCAGCCGCGACTCCATCGCCTCGGCTATGGCAGCGTCGTCGAGCGCCGCTGGCGCGTCGAGCAGGCGTCGACCAAACTCGACATCCGGCACGGTCTCGATATCGAAGGTCAGGATATTCATCGCGTCCCCCCCCTCGGCGCCCGCGATCGCGACGCCGCTCTGACAGCGACCGCTGCGATCGCCGCCCGGCGAAGACGGTGAGCTTCGGAGCGTGAGGCGTCAAGTCGCTGCGCTGAGCGACCGTGCCCGCCGCGGCGAACCCGAAGCGACCGCCTCCCGGTTGCCTCCAGCTTGTGGCCAAGGGCGGGACGTGCGATGAGCGCAGGAATGCAAGAGCAGCAGATGCGAAGAACGGAGCCGGGGAAAGCGAGCGGTATGCTGAGAATGCCACCGCCGCGGCGCCAACGCGCTCCCTTGGCCCCAGGGCGACCGAGCGGGAGCCTTCGCGGGAGCCTCGGCCTGCGCAGCACGGGCGCCCTCCGCCGGGTCGCCGCTGCGCTCGCGATCGTCGGCGCGCTGGCGAGCACCGGCTGCCTGGCCCAGGAGGAGGGCGGCGCCGGGAGCGACGGCGGGACCCTCGACGACCGTGGCACCCTCGGCGGCGACGCCTCGGCGCTCGGCGACGGCGGCGGCCCTGACCGCGCCCTCATCGCCATCGAACCGCCGCGCGCGGGCACGTCGCGGGGCAGCGGCGGCGGCGCCTCCCCGGCCGGCGGCTTCGTCTCCGTCGGCGCGGTGCAATACGTGCTGATCGTACCGAGCGGCTATCGCTCGACGCAGGCCACGCCCCTGGTGATCGTGGTGGCGGGGAGCCAGGGCGCGACCTCGCTCGCCAGCGCGCTGCTGCTCAACACCGCGTCGGTCGGACCGAGTGGGGCGATTCTCGCCGTCGTCGACTCGCAGCTCTACCTCGATGCGGCCGGCGCCGCGGCCCAGATGCTCGACGACGTGCGCGCGCGCTACAACATCGACAACGATCGCACCTACCTACTCGGCGACGCCGAGGGCGTGGCGGCGGCCTTCGAGCTCGGCCTGCAAGCCCGGCAGAGCTGGTTCGCCGCGCTTTGGGGCAACGACCTGGTCGCGGTCCCCCTCTCGCGCCCGGCGCGCAGCGCGGCGCAGGTCGGCGTGGCGCCGTGGGCCAATATCAGCCCGGGCGGGCTGACGGCCTTCGCCATCGAGGTGCTGGCTGCCCTGCGCCAAGGCGGCTACCGTCTGCCGGAGGACGCGCCCTACAGCGGTCGCGGGGCGACGACTCGCGGCTCGGCCGCGGCCCAGCAGGCCGCGCTGCAGTTCTTCGCCAACAAGGTGAGGCAGTAAGGGCGAGCCATCGGAGGCATCAGCGGGGCGAAGCCCCGGGGAGGGTCCCAGCGTGCCGATCTACGAATACAAGTGCGAGCGGTGCGAGCGCCAATTCGAGGTGCTCCTGAAGACGACCGAGAAGGCCAAGTGCCCGCACTGCGGCGGCGCCAAGCTGAAGCAGCAGCTCTCGGTCTTCGCCGTCGGCGGCGCCAGCGGCGGCGGCATGGACGCCCTGCCCGATGCCTGCCGCAGCTGCGGTGATCCGCGCGGCCCCGGCGCCTGCGGCATGCGCTAGACGCGCAGGGCGCGCGCGTTGCGCTGCGTCATTCGCTGCCAAGACACCCGCGTCATTCGCTGCCAAGACAGCCCTCCGTCATTCGCTGTCATTCGCTGCCCAAACAGATGTGGAGCTGCCGTAGGCTCTGCAGGATCGGGTGGTCGAGGGGCACGACCTTACGCTTGCCCGCCACCTGCTCCAGCGGCACCGGCACAATCGCTTCACCACGCACGGCGAGCATCACCCCGGAGAGGCCCTCGATCATCAGCTCGACAGTGCGCGTGCCGAGCTTGGTGGCGAGGATCCGATCGGTAGCCGAGGGCGTGCCGCCGCGCTGCGTATGGCCGAGGGTGGTGAGCCTCGTCTGCAGCCTCGTGCGCCGCTCGAGCTCCTCGCGGATGCGCACGCCGACGGAGATCGGCGCGGGGCTGGGCTCCGGCGGCGCGGCGCTGGACGAACGCTCGTCGTCGCCGCGTGCCGAGGCCTTCGACTCCTTCGCGCGCTCCTTTTCCTTTTCCCTGTCCTTCTCCTTCGACTTGCGCCCGGCGCGGGCCTTATCGCCATGGTGCTCCTTGGCCTGCTCACGCTCTTCCTTGGCCCGCGCCTCCTGCTGCGAGAGCGCGCCTTCGGCGACCGCGATGATCGAGAACTTCTTGCCCTTGCGGCTGCGCTCGATCAGATCGGCGGCGACCACATCGATCGAGTAGGGAATCTCCGGAATCAAGACCACATCGGCGCCGCCCGCCAGCCCCGCCGCGGCGGCCAGCCAGCCGGTCTTATGCCCCATCACCTCGACGACCATCACGCGATGGTGGCTCGAGGCAGTCGAGTGCAGCCGGTCGATCGCCTCGGTGGCGATCTGCACGGCCGTGTCGAAGCCAAAGGAGACATCCGTCTCGGCGATGTCGTTGTCGATCGTCTTGGGCAGCGTGATGATGCGCAGGGCGTCGGAGCGCTTGAGCAGCTTGAGCGCGTTCTTCTGCGTGCCACCCCCACCGAGGCAAATCAGGTAGTCGAGGTGCAGGCGGCGGTAGTTCTCCACCGCGGTCGAGGTCATGTCGATCACCTGATCGCCCATCAGGAAGGCGTCAGGCTTGTCGCGGCTGGTGCCGAGGATCGTGCCCCCGTGGGTCAGGATCCCCGAGAGCTCATCGTCGGTCAGGCGCCGGCTGCGATTCTGCACCAGCCCGCGGAAGCCATCGAGGATACCGATCACCTCCATGCCGTAGGCATTGATCGCGGTCTTGCCGACCGCACGAATCGCCGCGTTGAGCCCCTGGCAGTCGCCGCCCGAGGTCAAGATGCCCACGCAACGCGGCCGCACCCTTCTCGCCATCACTCACCCCCCATCGGCCCGGTCGCTGACGCCAGTCGGCTCGTTGATCGGGCGGCCAGTCGGATCGCCAATCGGGCGGCCAGTCGGACCGCCGATCCGGCGGCCAGTGTAGCGTATGCGCGGGATCAGCGGGCGCCCCCCGTCCCCGGTCACCTCACCCCGCTGGCCGGCTCTGGGCCTACCGTGCAACAATCCCCGCTTCGGCTCGCCTGGCCTGAGAGCGAGCTTCGCTGCGGCAGCGCGGCAGCGGGAGAGCGAGGTGGTCCCGATGGCGATCGAATCGCAGCCCGCGCTGGTGCCTGTTCCGGCGCAAGGGGAGGCCGCCGAGCGCGAGCGTGCGCTTCGGCAACGGCTCGGGGTGCCGGATCGGGCCGAGCGGGTGCTGATCTTTGGCGAGACCAGCCATTGGGATCCGAACTGGCTCTACACCACCGAGGAGTACTACGAGCAGCGCATCTGGCGCATCATCGATGCGGCGCTGAACGCGCTGGCCGCCGAGCCCCGACGCGTCTTCGCCTTCGAGAGCACGTACTTCCTCAAGCTCTATTGGGAACGCAATCCGGCCAAGCGTGAGCGCCTTCGCGCGCTGATCAACGAGGGTCGCCTGCGGCTGACCGGCACGGGCGTCACGACCCCCGACACGGTGCTGCCCGCCACGGAAGCGATCCTGCGCGACTACCTGCATGGCCAGGAGTGGCTGCGCCGGCACGGGTTGCGCGTCGAGCCCAAGCTCGCCTACCTGCCCGACGATTTCGGCTACTCGCCAGCGCTGCCCTCGGTCCTCGCCGCGCTCGGCTTCGAGATGGCCGGCGTCACGCGCATCGACGGCATGTACTTCGTCGGCTGCGACTACCGCCCGAAGTCGCGCTTCCCCCTGCCGGGATCGAACGCGGAGCTGCTGCTGCGTGACCACCGCACGCTCGACTTCGTCTGGCGCGGCCCCGATGGCGCCGAGGTGCTGACGCACTGGAACGCCTTCACCTACTTCCAGGGCGATATGTTGGCCTGCGTCGGCGCGGTGCGCTGGATGGGCACCGTCTTCGGCTGGTCGCGCCGCAGCGAGGCTCACATCGCGCGGCGCATTCAGAGCTACATCAAGGCGCTGGCGCCGGTCGCCCGCACGCCCTACCTCTTCTGCCCGATCGGCTGCGACTTCAACGACCCGATCGAGGGCCTGGTCGGTCTGATCGATCGCTACAACGAGCGGCGCTTCGCGCAGACCGGCGTCTGGGCCGTCGTCGCCGGCATGGAGGACTACCTCTCCCTGGTTGATTGCCACCGCGAGCGCCTGCCCGTGCTCGAGCTCGACCCCAACCCCTACTGGATGGGGTTCTACGCCAGCCGCCAGGAGGCCAAGCTGCTGAGCAACCGCGTCGCGCGCAAGCTCGTGCTGGCCGAGAAGCTCTACGCCCTGCCGACGACGGATAGCGAGGCGGCGGCCGAGCTCGAGGCCAGCATCGCCGCCGCGCGCGCCCTTGCGCTCGGTCAGGCGCCTGATGGCACGGGGCCAGCGCCGGGCCCATGGGGGCCGCGACCGAGTGACGCACCTGCCGCCGGCGAGCGCCGCGGCTACGCGACACTCGGGCTCGAGGCTCCCGCCTCGCGACACGTCCAGCGCCTGGCGACCGGCACGGTCGCGCTCTGGCGACAGGAGCTCGAGCGCGCCTGGGATCTGCTCGTGCTCAGCAACCACCATGACTTCGTCACGGGGACCTCGCCCGACCGCATCTGGAAGGCCGAGCAGCAACCCTGGTTGCGCGAGTCCGAAGCGCTCGTCGATATGGCGCTGGCGCGGGTGCAGCCGACCGATCTCCCCGCCTCGGCCACGGGCCCGGCGCCGCGCTGGTCGCTCGTCGACGGCGAGCTGCAGGTCGAGACCGACCACTACCGCGCCCGCCTGAGCGAGGCCGCCGGCGGGTGTTTCGTCAGCTTCGTCGATCAGGCTGGAGGCGGCGAGCTGCTGGCGGGCCCCGCCAACGACCTGGTCTCCTACCGCGACTCGGGTGGGCTCTGGCGCATGGGGCACGAGTACGCCGGCGGCACCTTTCGCGAGCGCGCACGCGCCAGCGCGCTGCCGGCGCAGCTCCACGCGGCGGAGCAGGGCGATCGCCTCGAGGTGCGCGTCGAATCCGAGCTCAGCGGTCAGCGCTTCGTCCGTTGGCTCTGGTTTCGCAATGGCACGCCGATCGTGCGGCTGCGCCTCACCGGCACGGCCGCGCGCCGGCGTACGATCACCTGCGCCTTCCCCACGGCCTTCGCCGAGGCGCGCACGCTCGCGATGAATGTGCCGGGGGGCGTGGTCGAGCGCCCCGCGCAAAAGCTCTACGATCCGACCTTCTGGCCGGCCCGTTCGTTCGTGCACTTGCACGACCCGGTCAGCGACCGCGGCCTGGCGGTCTTTCTCGGCGGACCGGCAGCCCCCGCCCTGCGCGCCTCGGGCGCCCTCGAGTGGCTGGCCTTTCGCAACGCGCCGCGGGAGATGGCCTTCGGGGTGCTACCGGTGCTGGCGCATCCGGCGCGCGGCACCGACCCCGACGTCGGCAGCTTCGACTACGCCCTCTGGTTCACGCGCGCGGGCGACTACCGCGCCAATCACCTGCCGCGCCAGGTGCGTCGCGCGCTCCGCGCCGCCCTCTTCGCCCCGGACGCACCCGATCTCGACGAGCGCGCGAATGCCGCCATCGTCACCGATGACGCCGAGGTGATGGTGTCGGCGCTCAAGCCGGCCAGCCGGGGACCGGGGCTGATCGCTCGCCTGCGGGCCTACGGCAGCCTCGGCGGCGACGTTCGGCTCCGCTGCAGCGACCGCCCCCTGCGCGCCGCTCGGCTCTGCGACGCCCGCGAACGCGACCGCGCCGAGTTGCCCCTGGTCGACGGCGCCTGCGTCGTGCCGATCGAAGCCAGCATCACCAGCGTGCGGCTGCTCTTCTGATCGCCCCTTGCCGGGGCGTCTCGTAGCGCGCTCGGGGCGTCTCGTAGCGCGCGCCTCTCAGAGCAGCTCGAGCGCGCCCCCGCCGCCCGCGATCACCGCCGCGTGATCGGCGCGATAGGCCCGCACGGCGGCCGGCAGGGCCTCCAGCACGTCTCGGGCGATCACGCCATCGGCGCCGCGCTCCGCCGCCGCCCGCTCGCCGGCCAGGCCATGGATAAAGACGCCTGCCCGCGCCGCCTCGAGCATTGGCAGCCCCAACCCGAACATCGCCGCGATCGTGCCGACCAAGACGTCGCCCGTACCGGCGGTGGCCAGCGCGGAGCTGCCATTGCAGTTGATCGTCAGCTCACCCTCGGGCGCGGCGATCACCGTGCGCGCCCCCTTGAGCACCACGATCACGCCCAGCGCGGCGGCGGCGCGCGCCGCGCTGCCCACGACGTCGGCGGCGAGCACGCTGACGGGTTGGCCGAGCAGCCGCGCCAACTCGCCCAGATGCGGCGTCAGGACGGTCGGCGCGCGGCGCTGCGCGAGCAGCTCAGGGGCGGCCGCGATCGCCGTCAGGCCATCGCCATCGAGCAGCAGCGGCGTCTGGATCGCGGGGACGAGGCGGCGCACGAGCTCCTGCGTTTCGGCGGCGAGGGAGAGCCCGTTGCCGAGCGCCACGCAGTCGACCTTGCCGGCCAGCGCCAGGAGCGCCTCTGCGCCAGCCTCGGAAAGGGCGCCCTCGGCCGTCTCCGGCTGCGGCACAAACACCACCTCGCTGGCCAGCGCGGCCAAGGGCGCTGCGAGGCTGCGCGGCATCGCCAGACGCGCATAGCCACCGCCGGCCCGCAGCAGCGCCAGCGCGGCGAAGCAGGGTGCGCCGTAGTAGCCGGCGGCGCCCGCGATGAAGAGCACGTCGCCGAAGCTGCCCTTATGCCCGTCGGGACGACGGCGAGGCAGGGGCGGCGGCTCGTTCAGCGCCAGTCGCAGCGCGTGATCGGAGAGCAGCGCAGGCGCGATCGAGATCGGCGCGACGTAGAGCTTCCCGCCGTACTCGCTGCCGGGAAAGAGCAGGTTGCCGCGCTTCGGCAGACCGAAGCTGACGGTATGGCAAGCTCGCACGGCCGCGCCGCAAACCACCCCGCTGTCGCCGTCGATTCCGGAGGGGATGTCGAGCGCGAGGACCGGGCGACCGGCAGCGTTGATCGCCTCGATCGCCGCGCGATAGAGCCCCTCTACTGGGCGCGCCAGCCCGGTCCCGAGCAGCGCGTCGACGACCACCTCGCAGTCGGCCAGGGCGCTGACGAGCTCGGCGGGCGCCGCGATCATCGCCGGCTCGAGCCCGCTCCGCCGCGCGCGCTCGAGCTGCGCCGCAGCCTCGTTGCTGAAGCGGGTTGGATCGCCAAGCAGCAACACCCGTACCGCGGCGCCGCCGGCATGGAGCTGGCGCGCCACGACCAAGCCGTCGCCCCCGTTATGCCCGACGCCGCAGAGCACGAGATAGCGTCGACCTCGCACGCCCAGCCGTCGCCGCGCGAGGTGATAAGCCGCCAGGCCCGCGTTCTCCATCAGCAGCGCGACCGACAGGCCGAGCTCCTCGACCGCGCGCCGATCGAGTTCTCGCATCTCCGCGACGGAAACGACCTTGGTCCGCATCATCGGGCTGCCCTCATGCAGGTGAGCGTGCTCGCACGCCGGAGTGACCGACGCCTGGCAAGCCTGGGACGCCGCGCTCAGCGCCATCGATCGGGCACCACGCCCTCCTCGACGGTGGGCGCGAGCGCCTCTGGACATCCATCCGCGTCGTCGATCCCGTTGATCGTCTCCGGCTCGTTGGGGCAGCGATCGCGGGGATCTGGAATGCCGTCACCGTCGTTATCCGCGTCGCGGCAGCCATCGGTGTCCTCGAAGCCATCCATGTCCTCGGGCTCGTCCGGACAGCTATCACGCGCATCCGGGATTCCGTCACGATCGTTATCCAGGTCTGGGCAACCGTCGTCGTCCTCGAAGTAGTCCTTATCCTCGGCCACGTTCGGACAACGGTCATCGCTATCGAGCACGCCGTCATTGTCGTTGTCGGGGTCAGGGCAGCCATCGGCATCGTCGAAGCCGTCACGGTCCTCGGCCTCGTCAGGACAAGCGTCGAGCTCGTCGGCGATCCCGTCGTGGTCCCTGTCGGCCACCGGATCCGCGCGCCGGAGCGGATTTTCGCCGTGCTGATAGTGCAGCCCCGCCAGCACCCGAAAGGCCGGCGTCCCCAGCCCGCCGCCAAAGCCGGGGCCCCCTCCAACGCTCGCGCTCAGGCCCCAGGGCAGCAGGCCGCGCAGCCCCACGAGCAGCTCGCCCCCGCGCTGGCGCTCGCCACGGCTCGCCAGACCCAAGAACCCCTGGCCGTCGATCAGCGCGTCGAGGCGCCGTTCCCAGAGGCGCGTGCGCAGCCCGACCGAGAGCCAGGCCTCGTCTCCGACCGTGGCACGCTGGGCGTCTCCTGCGAACGCCAGCTGGTAGTCCGGGCGCAAACGCACGCCGACGTTGAGCGCGGCACCGAAGCGCGACCAGTCCACGCCGAGGATCGCGCGCGGCTCGACCGTCACGCCCTCGTCGCCGCGAAAGTCAGCGCTGCTACCGGTCGGCAGGTCGACCGCCAGGCCCAGGCCCGCCAGCCACGGTCCCTGCGCCAGCAGCCTCCCCTTCAGTATCAAGCGCAGATCGCCGCTCCCCGCGGAAAGCGCGGGCCGAGTGCCGAAAATCGCGCCGCGCGAGCCACCATCCTGGGCCAGGACCACGGGCAGCGCGAGCCCGAGCTCCAGGCGCTGCCAGAGGCCCAGCGCCAGCAAGAGCTCGGCGTTGAGCTGGTACTTGACCTCATCGTAGCGGTGCGCGCCGTTGACCCGATCGACCACCTGCAGCAGCCGCTGGTCATAGTGGAGGAAGACGCCCGCCGAAGGCGATAGATGCGGCAGCGTCGTGGCCGTCTCGGTGCTGAAGAAGCCGAGCGCCGCGGCGGGCGGCCGCAAGCGCAAGATGGAAAATCCGCCCGTCTGCGCCAGCGCCGGCGCAGCCCCGCCCACCACCAGCAGAGCGACGAGCGGCAGCACACGCGGCGCGGGGCGGCGCCGGCGTCGCGCCGCGCCGCGACGACCCCCGCGACGCCCGCCGGCCACGGAACGCAGCGCGAGCAGCGCCGCGAGCAGGGCGAGCCAGAGCAGCGGCGGGGCCGACGCGGGCGCGGTCAACGCGCAGCCGCCGCCGGCGAGCCAGGCATCCGACCGCAGCGGGTCGCGGCCGGCCCGCACCTCATCACCATCGCTCACGCCGTCGTGGTCGCTGTCACTCTGCGTGGAATCGGTCTCACCAGGATCGACGACGCCGTTGCCGTTGCGATCCTCCTCACGATCGAGCAGGCCGTCGCCGTCCGTATCCGTGGGGAAATCGTCGCGGGGGTTGAGGGGATCGGTGCCTGCCGCCACCTCGGCGCCATCCTCCACCCCGCCACCGTCGGTATCCTTCAGCCGCGGATCGGTCTCCTCGCTCTCGCGCGTGCCGTTGTGGTTCCTGTCCTCGGCACCATCCTTGAGCCCGTCACCGTCCGTGTCGGCCCGCGTCGGGTCGGTCTCGCCAGCGTCGAAGACGCCGTCCTTGTTGGCATCCTCAACCCCGTCGAAGAGCCCATCGTCATCGCTGTCGGCCCGCGTCGGGTCGGTCTCGCCCGGGTTGCGGCGGCCGTCCTGGTTCTTGTCCTCGAGCCCATCGCCCAGCCCATCGCCGTCGCTGTCGACCAAGCGCGGATCGGTCTCTCCGCTATCGACCTCACCGTCCTTGTCGCGATCTTCGACGCCGTCACCGAGCCCATCGCCATCGGTGTCGGCCAGGCGCGGATCAGTCTCACCCGCCTCGACAATGCCGTTAAGGTTGCGATCCTCGACCCGATCGGGAAGCCCATCGCCGTCGCTGTCGACGAAGTCATCGTCCGGATCGAGGGGATCGTGCCGGGTGCTCAGCACCTCGGAGCCATCCGCCTCGCCGCCGCCATCAGTGTCGAAGCGCCTCGGATCCGTTTCGCCCTCATCGACCACACCATTGCGGTTGAGGTCCTCGCCCTCCTCAGGGCTCGCTATGCCGTCGTTGTTGGCGTCGATCCAGCCATCGACCAGGCCGTCGCGATCCGTGTCCTGGCTGAGCGGATCGGTCTCGCTCGCCGGATCGGTCCTACCGTCGCCGTTGAGCTCCTCGAGCCCATCGATCAACCCGTCGCCGTCGCTGTCGGCCACGAGCGGGCTGGTCTCTCCACTGTCGACGACGCCATTGGCATTACGATCCTCCTGGAGGTTGGTCAGGCGGTCGCCGTCGCAGTCGTCGGCCGTACCGGGTAGCGCGACGCTGGGGCAGGGCGAGACACAGCGCAGCGCCGCGCTATCGCAGAGCGCGCTGGTGCAATCAGCGTGCTGCGCACATTGCTGTCCGAGGCCGCAGCGCGCCGAGCACAGGCCGCCGCAGTCGATATCCGTCTCCGTGCCATTCTTCGCGCCATCGTCGCAGCCCGGCGCGGCACAGACCGGCGGGTTGGCGTCGGTGTCGCAGACCGCGCTCAGGCAATCGCGACCCAACGCGCAGCCCTTCCCCAGCGCGCAGGCTACCGAACAGATCCCGCCGCAGTCGCGGTCGGTCTCGCTGCCGTTGAAGACGCCGTCGGTGCAGCTCGGCGCCGCGCAGCGCGTTGAACCCGCGTCGCAGACGCCACTCTGGCAGTCGCGCGCCTGCCCGCAGCCGAGCCCGTCGGCGCAGGGCCCGCAGACCGGCCCGCCGCAGTCGCTGTCGGTCTCCAGTCCGCTGCGGCGACCATCGTCGCAGGTCCGGTCGTCGGCAGCGACGAGGGGATTGGTGCGATCATTGAGCACCTCCTGACCGTCATCGACGCCGCCACCGTCGCTATCGGCTCGCCGCGGATCGGTCTCGTTGGGGCCCACGACCCCATTGCGATCGAGGTCCTCGCCGTCGACCGCCGCGCAGCCGAGGCCATCGGCGTCGACGCAGCCGTCGGGCAGATCGTCGCCGTCGCTGTCCAGGTCGGTCGGATCGGTCTCGCTGGCGGCGTCGTAGCTGCCGTTGCGGTTGGCGTCCTCGACACCATCACTCAAGCCGTCGCCGTCGGTGTCGACGAGCAGCGGGTTGGTCGGGTTCGCGTTGACGATCGGCTGGCCGCGCTGGTCGACGCCCTGCTCGAGCCCGTCGCGCAAGCCGTCGCCATCCGTATCGGCCAGCGTCGGGTTGAGCTCGCCGGGCTCCCGCAGCCCGTTCTGATTGCTGTCCTCGACGCCATCCAGCAGCCCGTCGCCGTCGGTGTCTGGATTCGCCGGATCGGTCTCGTTTGCATCCACGAGGTGGTTGCCGTTGCGGTCCTCCAACGAATCAGGAATCAGGTCCCCGTCGCTGTCTGGATCGCGGCAGCAGAGCACACCGCCGCCTTGTGGCCCATCCTTGCGCAGACGCACGCCCTCATCCGAGCCGTCCGTTCCGGCGCAGCTCCAGGGCGCGGGGAGTGCCGAGCACTTGTTGCCGACGCTGCGATCCAGCGGCGCGCAGCCGCCACCGCCGACCTGCACCTGACCGAGGTTTCCGCAACCCCAGACGTCGTCCGGGAAGGACCCGCAGAAGCCTGCGAAGGTGAAGAGTCGGGTAGCATAGAAGGCGCCGCCGCCGACGGCCGCGCCGCTGCAGCTGCCAGAGGCCGCGGCGTCGATCTCCTGCAGGGTCTCGCAGACGTGCCAGCCCAGGGCACAGAGGTCGCCCGCCGAGCATCCGGCCCCCGTCGGATTGCTGCTGGAGTTGCCCGCCTGGCGGTTGCAGCGGGGGAGGGTGTCGACGAGACCGGGCAGCGACCAGCCGCCGCCACAGGCCGCGATCGCCCAATGGGTCTGCGGGTCGACGAAGCCCTCGCGGGTTTCATCGCTGCAGCCAATCGGCGAGAGCGCCTGGGCCGGGCGCGCGGCCGTGGAGAGCGCCAGCGCGGCCAGGAGGGGCAGCACCCGGCTTGTCGGGCGAAACATCTGGGGTCAGCTCCGTCGGGCTCGGCGAACGCAAGGCTTCGCGCACCACTCGTCAGCCCGCGCCGGTCGCGGCGCGGCAGCCCAGTATAGCGCCCTTTCAGGACTTGATCGCCCACGCGGAGCCGAGCACGCACGCGGCGCCATGACGGCAGCGCAGCCGCAGCGCGGCGCCGCTACGCAAGGCGGAGCCGACGGCGCAGTCCGTGGTTTGGCGCGCGCAAAGGAGCTAGGATGCGCGGGTCGATGGCAGCTTTCCCTGACGCAAGCGTCCTCCCCCACGGCCCGCTGGTCGAGCTCGCCGAGAATCTGCGCGTGATCGAGGGGGCGCTGCCAGGCCTACCGCTCAGGCGCCGGATGACCCTGGCGCGCCTCAGCGACGGACGCCTGCTGGTGCATAATGCGATCGCGCTGCCGGAGGCCCTGATGGGCGCGATCGAGGCCTGGGGCAGACCGGCCGTGCTGGTCGTCCCCAACGGCTGGCATCGGCTCGACGCCAAGGCCTATAAGCGGCGCTATCCGCAGCTACGCGTCGTTTGCCCCGCTGGCAGCGCGGCCCGCGTGGCCCAGACCGTGCCGGTAGACGATAGCTACAGCACCTTCGTCGGCGACGAGAGCGTGCGCCTCGAGCACCTCGACGGCGTGGGCGAGCGCGAGGGCGTGCTGACAGTGCGCTCCGCCGATGGGCTCAGCCTCGTCTTCAACGACATCCTTTTCAATCAGCCGCACCTCGCGGGCCCTCGCGGCTGGCTGCTGCGGCTGCTGGGATCGACCGGCGGTCCGCGTGTGACCGCGATCAGCCGCCTCTGGCTGGTCAAGCATCGCGCGGCGCTGCGCGCGCACCTGCTGCGGCTGGCGGCCCTCGAGGGGCTGCGCCGCGTGATCGTGATGCACGGAGAGCCGGAGCATGAACAACCCGCCGCCCTGCTGCGCGCGGTCGCCGCCGGGCTTTGAGGGCCGCTGGACGACCGGGCGGCCCGAGCGGCCGCGAGGCCGCCGGCGCTGCGATGCGGCTCAGGGCCGTGGTATCGCGGCGCGCGGTACGGCGTTGTTACCCTGACCGCCACCGCCCTTCTGCCCGTAGGACGCCCTCACGGGCTCGGTCACGGCCGCGCCAACGATCGCCTCGATCGCGAGCTGGCTGAGGCCATCGCGACCGACACCCTCGGCCCGCAAGACGACGCGCCGATCGCGGTCGCCGAAGCGCATCAGGTCGAGATCGACGGCCGTGCCGCCGATCGAATCGCCATCGCAGTCCCCGCTGTCCGAACCCGCCGGCTCACCCGGCTCGACGGTGTCATTGCACCACTGGTACTCACTGTCGTCGTTGCGCACGTAGACCGTGTAGCGCAGGTTATTCGCCATCTGGGCCGTCCGCGGATCGCTGCTCGCCGCCGCCGAGCCGGTGACGAAGAAGACGTTCTCCAGCGGCACGCTCCCGTCGCAGAGCACCAGCCCCTTGCCCGGAACATAGGCCGTCACCGAAGGCGTGCAGAGCGAGCCGTCGCCCCCACGCAAGAGGACCTCCCAGTCCGCGCGCGCGCGCAGCACGGCCTGGGCGCGCTCGATGCCCGTCTCCGCCGCGTAGAGCGCCTCCTGGCGCCGCGTCAGATTGCCGGAGACCCGCGTCCCCGACGACGAGAGCCACATCGCCGTCAAGCCGATGCCGAGCACGATCAGCGTCACCAAGAGCGCGATCAACAGGACCGAACCTGCCTCCCGCCGCGCAGCGCGCGTCCATGCCCTCATGGCGTCGGCCTCAGGTTGCGCGGCGTCACGAGCACGGTCAGGCGCCGGCGCTGATAGCGATCGTTGGCGCCCGCCGGGTGATCCTCGGCCTCGGCGCGGCCGCCCTGCGGGCCGGTCGTGTCAGGGCTGGGGGAGCGCGCGGTGACGGTCAGGCGCACCGCGCCGATGCCGCTCGCGCAGCTCAGCGCGTCGGGATAGCCGTCGCCGTTGAGGTCACCCGCCTCGCCCGGTCCGTTATGCGCCCACTCATCGGTTGGGCGCGTGTCCGTCGCGGCCATGGGGTCGAGGTGCCCCTCGTCGAACACGCCGTTGCCGTTCTCATCGCAGGCATAGGCGATCTGCAGGTCCTCGACGCCGTCGGCGACGACCTCGACGTTGCCGGTATCCGCCGAGGGCTGCGGGTTTGAGGTCGACCAGGTGACGAGGCGCGGCGGCTGCTCTGGACGCATCGGATCGCTCTCGACGGCGAAGTGCCGCACCCCCGCGCCGCCAACGTTGAGCACCAGCGTGCCGGCATCGTAGCCGCCCGCCGGAAAGATCTCGACGCCCGCCGGCGGATTGATGTCGGGCCCGAAGACGCCGTGAAGATGAGGCAGCTCATAGCCATTGGCGGGCGCGTTCCACAGCGGCGCCGCGGTCACCTGGAGCATCGTACAAGGCTTGCCCGTTCCCGGCTGCCAGAGGGCGAGCTGCTCGGCGGCCGGGAAGCGGCCAGGCGAGCCGACGATGGCCAGCGAATGCACCCCCGGCATGGCCTGCGTCAAACGCGCCGCGGTCAAGGCCGAGGCCGTCCCGGGTGTGGCGCCAATGAAGGCCACCGAGAGCGAGTCGACCCCATCGCCATGGCCGCTGGCGCAGTCCACGAGCGGGTCGCCGACCAGCAGCAGGTTGCAGTCGTTGTAGACGCGGAGCGGGATCAGCCAGGGCGCCGGGGCCGTCGTGCCGGTCGCATTCGCGTAGCGCAGGATGCGACCCTGCGGACAGCCGCCCAAGCCGTAGCCCGCCAGCCGCACGCTGCGCTGCAGGAACTCCAACGCGCCCCAGAGGTTCTCCTGGCTCGTGAGGTTATCCATCTGCTGGTGGTAGCTGCGCGTCTGGCCCGACATGAGCTGGTAGAGGCCGGCCGAGAGCATCGCCGCCAGGACCAGCGCGATCATCAGCTCGACGACCGTCAGGCCCTCGTCCTGCGCGCTCCACCCTGCACCCGGCGACGAGCCTGCACCCGGCGACGAGCCTGCACGGGGGTCCACCCCGGGCCACCGCGCAGGCTGAAGCGTCACGCCCACGCTGGGCCCACCCACGCCGACCATAGCGCGCCGGCGCATCAGCGGTACCTCTGCAGTGACATCGTCACGCCCAGCTCGCGGTACTGGTCTGCTGGAGCACTCTCCGCACCCCGCTCGACACTGAGCCAGCTGACGCGGATCGTGATCAAGCGACTGCCACCGCCGGGCGGGCTCTCGATCATCGCGCGCACGGTAAAGGGCCCGTCGCCCTGGCCGTCGGCGTTCACGCCCTGCATCGGCGTCACACCGTCGCGCTTCATCTCGGTGCTCCACACCCCGCCGGTGTCGACGACGTTGGCATACTCGATCGTCTGGTAGTGCTCGAGCGCGAGCTGCGCCAGCCGCGTCGCCTCGCTCGCCAGCTTCGAGTTGGTCACCTGGCGAATCGTCGTCAGCTGCAGCGCCGTCAGACCGAGCATGACGACCATGAGCAGCAGCATGGTCATTAAGACCTCGACGATGGTGAAGCCGGCGCCCTGCGCGGCCACCGCTGGTGGGCATGGCGCGCGCAGCTTCGCGAGGCAGTCGGCGGAGGTCGGTTCGCTCGGCACGGCCGCTCCTCACCAGCTCTGGTAGACGCGCACGTAGGCGGTGGTTTGGTAGACGACGATGCGCGCGTGGAAGTGGTTGTCGACCGTGCGGATGAAGACCGTCGCGGCGCTGTCGCTCGGCGCGGAGGTGCTGCCGGCCTCGGCCTGCACATCGGCGGTACCCGTGAAGCGTACCTCTGCCGGCAGCGCACCGGGCGGCGTGTAGCTCGTCCCGGGCGTGGCGGCGCGCTCGAGCACGCCGGCGATGATCACGGTCGGGGCCAAGATCTCGCGGCGCAGCAGCGACATCGTCGTCGTGCCCGGGACGACCGCGTTGAGCGAGTAGCGCTGCCCGGGACTGGGAATGACCAGCGAGCGATGCTCGCGGCTGGAGATGGCTTCGTAGTGTAGGCGCCGCAGGTCCTGGGCGATCTGGCGCACGGTGCGCTTGAAGTCCGCCTCGCTCGTGTCGCGGCTGAAGGCGGGAATGGCGAGCGCCGCGAGCACCGCCATGATGGTGAGCGCCACCAGCAGCTCCACCAGCGTGAAGCCCTCAGCGCGAGAAGGGTCGGATCGAGACCAGCGTCGCATGCGCTCTCCAATCGCGGGCCCAACGCCTCCGAGCATCGCGGCAGCAGCGGGCCAGCGGGCCCTATGCACCACCTGCCCGCGCGCCAGCGCACCGGAGTGCCCGAGATGAGCATGCTCCGTGCCATCGGCCGGCCGGTCGCGGCGCCGGTTCGAACGAAGCGCAATGATGCCAGATTGGGCGCGCCTAACGCAAAACGCCGGCGCGCGGAGAGGCCGCAGTCGGCGCCACAGGCCGCAATAATTGCGGAGCCGTGCCCGGGGAAGCGACCGCTGGCGGACGTGGCGCCGGGAGCGTGGCGCCGGGAACGTGGCGCCGGGAACGTGGCGCCGGGAACGTTGAGACGTGGCGTCGGGTGGGTCTGAGCTTCGGGCTCAGAACGTGAAGCGACGCGCCGCGTCGTGGAGCTGATCGACGCTGAGGTGGCGACCCGATCGAGCCCTTGGCTTGGCCTCCTGGCTCGGCGCCGGCGCTGGGGCAACGCCCGGCGCGGTACGCGTCGCCGGCGCGGTGCGCGTCGCCGGCGCGGTGCGCGTCGCCGGCGCGGTGCGCGTCGCCGGCGCTGGGGCAACGCCCGGGACGCGACGCGTCGCCGGGGCGCTTCGCGTCGCCGGCGCAGCCTGCACCGCTGGGGCGGCCGCCTTCGCCTCCAAGCCCAGCAGGGCGGCTAGCTGCGCCTCCACCGCCTCGCTCATGCTCACGCCCTGCTCATCACAATACGCGCGCAGCGCGTCGTAAGTCGCCCCGCGCACCGAAATGCTCCTGCGGGTCTGCTTCTTCGCCATGGCCAGGCTCCTCGCGCGCAAGCGCCGCGCCGTCTTCGGGTCCAAGGTCCCATTCTGGGCAGCCAAGCGAGACGCGTCAAGGGGGGGCACCGCATCTCGTTGCCAGCGGCGCGCAACCTACCAGATAGTGTGGCACAGCGGGGCGCGTGGTGTGGCACCGCGGGGCGCGGACGCTGCTGCCGTCGACCCTTTGAGGGCCCTCGCTGGCCCGCGCGTTTTCGTGCCGCCGCCGGTTGCATCGGCTAAGCTGATGCGCGCCCGTGGTCGTCGGCCGAGGGCTACGAGCCCGCCGAGGGTGCGCTGGAGCCTACGCTGAAGCGCCTGGTCCTAATTGCCGCCGTCGCCGCCGCCGCCGCTGCCACCGCCTTTGGGCTCGGCTGCGAGCGGCACCCGCCGAGCGCGGCAAAGGTTGCACCCCCGCAACGCGACGAGGCGACGACGGTGCGTGAAGGGGCGGGACTGCTCTTCACCTTCTTCGATCGCGCCGGCCAGATGCGCACGGTGGATCGGCTACGCGACGTCGAGAGCGAGGCACGGCGCGCCGTCATGGTCACCGATCCGCACCGCACGCTGGGGGGAGACCGGGTCTACGTCGCCGATCTCACGGTTCAGGACACACCCGAGGGCACCTTCCCGAGCTGGATCGAGGAGAAGGGCACCTGGCTCGATCGCGTGATGCCGCGGGTCAGCGTCGCGACGCTCGAGCGACCGGGAGCAGGGACGAAGGACGGGCCGAGCGCCGGCGGCAGCGCCGCAGCGCGGCCAGCAAGGCGGCGCGGCGCGAGCAGGCGCGGCCTGCGGAGGACCACGGCCGTCGCGGAGGACGGGTCGCAGCGCGCCGTCGCCAGCGGCACCGCTGACGCGGCCTCGCAGGGCGCCGCCGCGCCAGCGGCGGCGATGCCCAAGGTGATCGTCTTCGGCACCACCTGGTGCCCATCCTGCCGCCTGGCTCGTGACTACCTGCGCCAGCGCGGCGTGCGCTTTCTCGACGTCGACGTCGAGCAGCAGCCCGAAGCGGGCAAGAAGATGGTCGAGATTCAGCAGGCCAACGGCATGCGCCCGGGTGCCGTCCCGTTGATCATCGTCAACGGGCGGGTCTTCCAGGGCTTCAGCCGCTTCCAGCTCGAGGTCGCGATCAACAATCTGCAGCAGGCGAAGGCGTCATGAAGGCGGGGCGGCTGGCGCCGTCGCCCGCGGCGCTGCTGGCGCTGCTGGCGCTGCTCTTAGGCAGTTGTCACTGCGAGCGGCGCCAGGAGGCGCCTGGGCACAGTACGCAAAGGGCGCAGGGCGCCGCGCAGGAACGCGCCGCCCTGCGGGCGCTCGGCGTGCGCGAGCAAATGCGCCAGCTCGAGCGTTTGACCACCGAGCTGCGTCGACGCGCGCTCGGGGGCGCCTCTTGGGGCGCCCCAGCCCAGCGACTGGCGCGGCTGGCCGAGGCGGTCGACCCGCGCAGCTCGCTTCCAGACTTCGAGCAGCGCGCGCGGGCGCTGCGCGCCCGCGCGGGCGCGCTGCTCGAGACGACGCGGCCGGATCAGGTGGGCGCTTTCAACGCCCTGGTCGACGCCTGCCGCGCGTGTCACCTGCGCCATGCCGGTTCCAGCGCGGCACGGCAGCTCAGCGATCGGGCGGTGCCGCGCAGAATTCCGTGAGGCGTGACGCTATGTAATTAATTCATTGCGGCGCAGAATTCTGCGGAGCACGAGGGGCCGGCGAGACCCTTCTCGCGCCAATCGCTGGGCGCGGAGCAGGCTCCGGCTGGCACGATGACTGCATTGCTTCGCGCAGCGCGGAGCGCGGCCGCCCGCGCGGCGACCCCTTCGCGGTGCAGAGGCCAGGGAGGCGAGGCGCATGCTCACTGTTCATTTTCGCGCGGGGCTGATCCTCGGCCTGACGGGCGCGATCGGGGCGCTACCGGGGCTGGCCTTCGCCAAATTCGATCCGCTGGTGCTGCTCGAGCAGGGGCAGGTGCGCAGCGAGGTCGTGTTGCTGCTGGACACCTCGGGCTCGATGGCCAGCGCGCTGAGCGCGACCGCCGGCGCCTGCGCGGACGTCAGCGGCGGAGACTGCTTCGGCGACCGTAGCGGGTTGGTGGACCTCTGCGGTGATGGGCTTTGCAGCGGCCTAGAGACGGCGGGTTCTTGTGCCACCGACTGTCCCCTGACGAGCAACGCCGCGCCGCCGATCGGCGTGCTGGCGGCGGCGGGCCAGGCACCGAGCTGCGGGAGCGACCACGTCAGCCGCTTTGCGGCGACCAAGCGGGCGCTGCGCGCCGTGCTCCCCGAGCTCCGCGTGGCCGCCGGCTTCGCGCTGCTCGGCTTTGAGCAGCAAGGCTACTACCGCTACTACGCCGCGGCGGGCGGCCTGCCCAGCGCCCCGGTCTCGGTATTTTTGACCGAGTGGGAGTTGCGGCGCGTCGCGGGCTGGGACGTCGGCGCCGACGCTCCGACGGCGAACTTCGTCTGGCCGACCAGTGGGATGGGCATGATCGGCGCAGCGCTGACGCTGACCTCGGGCAGCGCGCTCGCCATCACCGCCGATAGCCTCTATCGCCGGGCCGACGACCCGGCGACGGAGGCACGCGCGGCCTGGGCCACGGCCGGCCGCCACTTCAACGACGGCAGCCACGACTGGGTCTACGTCGGCAGTTACTTCACCTACGACGCGCTGGCGATCGATCCTGCCAACAGCGTTCTCCGTGCAAGCTACGAGGGGCCCCAGTTCACGGAGGGCGCGACCACGTGGGTCTACGAGCGCTACGCGGCCAGCGCCTGCACCGAGGGCCTCGAGCAAGGCATCGACGGCAGCACGGACGCCGCCCGCGTGATCGTGCCGTTGACAGCCTCGAGCGCGCAGAGCGACCACGATCTCGCCCTCGGCGCGCTCCTCGCGCAATTCAACGCGGCGCCCAACGGTGGGCTGTTGGCCGTCGGGCGCACGCCCCTCGCCGAGGGGCTCGAGACGGCACGCGCGCACCTCAAGGACCGCCGCAACGGCGCGGGCCCCTTCGCCGCGCCCGATCCGGGCGCTGGCTGCCGTCCGCACTTCGTGGTCGTGATCAGCGACGGCACCGCCGCGACCGGCGCAGACCCCGTGGCGGCCGCGGCCACGCTGCTGGCCGAGGAGCCCACCAACCCTACCCGCACCTTCGTGGTCGCCTTGCCCGGCGCGGACCTCGTGCTGCTCGATGCGGTCGCGGCGGCCGGCGGCACCGATACCGCTCGCTTCGCCAATGATGAGCAGGAGCTGGTGACGGTGCTGCGCGAGCTGCTCCGCGGGGAGTTGCGGCGGGAAGTCACCACGGCGGCAGCGGGCACCGCGACGAGCCCGCTAAGCCGAATCGAGGGCAATCTGGCGCTGCTGGCGACGACCGTCTATCCGGGCTGGGAGGGGAGACTGCGCGCGCTCGACGTGGCCACCCGCTGCGCGAATAATGGCGATTGCGCCGCGGGGACCTGCGTCGATGGCCGCTGCGAGCTCTGGGATGCGGGCGTCCAGCTGGCGACGCGCGACTGGTTCTCGCGTCGGCTCTTCAGCGGGGTGCACGACGCCGTCTCGGGCGGCGCCCGCGACCCCCTCCCGCTGCTGGCCAATGACGGCAGCGGCACGCCCTGCGTGACGGCCGGCGCGGCGGCAGGCTGCGATCCGTCGCTGGGTCTCGGCGACCTCTGGACCAGCCTGACCGCCAGCGCGCCGCCGCCTGACCTCGGGGCGATGGTGCAGTGGCTGGCGGGAAGGGATCGCGCCTGGAAGCTGCCTCCGCTGATCAACAGCGTACCAGCGGCGGTCGGCCCACCGCCGAGCTACAGCGGCGCGACGGGCCATAGCGCACTGGAGTCAGCCGAGACGGCGCGGCGGCGCATCGTCTACGTCGCCTCGGATGAGGGGCTGCTCCACGCCTTCGACCTGCTGGAAGGCAGGGAGCTCTACGCCTTCCTTCCGGCGCATTTGCTGCCCCAGGTCTACGCGCTCTACGCGCGCGGCGGTCAGGATGCAGATCCCTCCCGGCACCACTGGGTGCTGGCGAACTCACCGCGCATCGAAGACCAGCCCGACGGTCTCGGCGGATGGCATACCTACCTGGTCCAAACCGACGGGCCCGGCGGCGCGCGCTTCAGCGTGCTCGACATCACGAGCCCTGGAAGCTGCAGCGATCCGCTGGTGGCCACCAGCTGCACACTCAACGACCCGCCGCTGCGCGTCGTCTTCGATGCCGACCACGCGGCGCCTCCGCTCCCCGCCCACTTCGGTCAGACCTTCTCGGTGCCTGCCCTCTCCTGGAGTGCGTCGTATCAGGCCCTGGCCGCGCTCGGCAGCGGATACGATGGGCCGGTCGCGGGCGAGGGCAGCCACTACAACCTGTTCAGTAACGTGGCCAGTCCGGGTTGGAGCACCGCCCCGGGCGACCTCGACGGCCACTACCTCGACGGCTCCGGCGCCGCCGTCAACGACTACGCCGTGCTCGCCGACACCGTGGCCGTGACCAAGGTGCCGGGCGACCGCGACGTCATTGCCACCTACCAGGCCGACCTCGCCGGTCGCATCACGCGCTTCGATCGCGCCCACCTGCTCTCCGTCGTCTCGGTGCTCGATGCTACCGACCAGGCGGGACCGCAGCATCCCTTCTACTTCGCCCCGGCGGCGCTCTATCGCGACGACATCAACCGCGTCTCCTTCGCCGGGAACTCGGGCGCGCTCCACGAGAACGACTACTCCTGGACCATGGGCTTCGAGACTCGCCTTTTTCTGCGCACCGAAGACGCCGGCACGGTCGATCCGGTGGCGGACAACTTCACCTGCGCGGTTAGCGATCTCTGCAATGCGGCCTGCTACGGTGGTGGCACTACGCCCGGAAGCTGCAGCGCGCCGAGCAACCGGGCGCTGCCGATCAGCTCGCCGCTGCTCGTGCGTAACCAGAGCAATGGCGATCGGATCGAGGCCTTCTACGCGCTCTACGAGCCTCCGACGGCGCTCTGCGCTGGTAGCGCCATCGACCGCGGCAAGAGCTGGTTGGTGCGCATCGACTCGGAGACGAACCGGCTCAATCTCCTTGAGCTGCGCGCGTTCAACGACACGCTCGTCAGTGGACTGTCGATTGCTGGAGGGGGCACCGACCTCGTCCTCACGCGCTCCGGCAGCAGCGGCACACGGGCGAGCATCGAAACCCTGAGCGGGCGCGCCCTCGCGGGCGGTGGCACGGCCGGAGCGCCCGTGATCGAAAGCTGGCACGAGGTTCCCTAAGAGCCCGTCGATCGATGGCCCCTCCCCAGGCACGGTAGAGCGACCCGAGGTCTGCGCCGCGATAACTACCCCTGGGCGCACGATGGCCACGCTTCCGCTCTTTGCCGTACGACCGCAGCGCTAAAGCTCGATCGGTCCGCATTAGCCCAACGGACGGCTGCGGAAGGGACCGCGTTGCGCGCCGGGAGTGGATCGCCCGCCGCGCATTTGGCGTGGCCCAGGGATGCTCGCGGGAGGGGGAGTAGATCGGCGAAGAGAGCTGGGAGCGACGCCCCACCGGCGCTCGCTCTGCGCCGGCTCGGAAGAAATCCGCGCGGGCTTCGAAGGAAGGGGCTCGTCGTCGCTCTAAAAGGCGCGTCCAACCGCGAGGCTGACCGCGCTCGCGTCATAAGAGGCGCCGAGCCGCCACGCCGTCGCGCGCTCGGCCTTCTTTGCCGTCAGATGATTGATCACCAGCCAAGCGACGCCACCCACCACAGCGGCAGATCCGACGCCGATCAGCACGTCCGTCGTGCCGGCCAGGGAGCGCTGTCGGTCGATGTCGTCCTTGGCCGAGGCCGGACAGAGATCGCCCGTCATACAGGCGCTCTTGGCGTCATCCCGCGCCTTCAGCGCCATCACCCCCGTGACCACGCCAGCGACGATCGCGGCGGCGCCGACGCTCATGACCACGATCGGCCCAATCCTACTGGGCCCCGTATCGCCCTTGTCGACTGGCGTCGCCGTAGCAGCGCCTGTCGCCGAGGTGTCGCGCGCCTGAGCCATCGTCTGCAGCTCGCGCTGCCGCTGCTCATCGCGCGCCTCCAGGCGCCCGATGCGCTCGCGGGCCAGATCTGCACCGGGGACGCCCGGGATCTCGGCGTAGCGGCGCAGGTACATCGCTGCCGTGCGCGCCTCGCCCATCCGCTCGTAGCAGTTGGCCAGGTTGAAGAGGAGCTGTGGCTTCTGGGTACGGTCGTAGACGCGCGCGAAGAGCCCCGCTGCCTGCCGATAGCGGCCGGCCGCATAGTGCGCCTCGGCCTCGTTGAACATCAGCCTGTTCTGGGCGTCCGAGTCGCCCGCCACCGCTGGCTCCGCCGTCTGCGCCGTCGCCAGCGTCGGGCTCATCACCAGCCAGAGGGCGAGCCCAAGGGTGCTGGTCCATCGCCGTGCTTGATTCGCTGCAGTCCATGAGCTTGCCATCATCTACTCCCAGGGGTTGAGGTTATCGGAGGGTAGTCCGTCGGAGCTTGGGCGCGCGCGCGGACGTGTGGGAGAAGCGCCGCCGGTCGGCTGTGCCGACCCGCCCGACGCTGGCTGTTGACTTGCGCCACCTGGCGCCTCTGCCGTATCCGCGCTGCCGGCGCCGCGTCCTCCGCGGGGTTCTCCGTCGGCCAGGCCCGTCATCGCGCGCGTGAAGCGAAAGGCCGTCTCATACCCAGCCGTGACAGCCACCCGACGGGTAATGCGAGCAGAGGCATCATGCTGCGGAGCGAAGGTGACGACGTGGCGACCCGCGGGCACGGTCATGACCACCGGCGTCACGCCCTGGACCCGACCGTCGACCGAGACCACGCCCGGTTCCTCGGACTCGACCCGCAGCACCGCAGCACCAGCGCTGTCGGCGCTGCTGCTGCTGCGGCGCGACCTGCGGACCGCCGCTGCTGCTGCCTGTCGAAGAATCTGCCGCCCCGCCGCGATCGACGCCGCCCGCTCCTCATTGCCCGAGCCATTGCCCGAGCCATTGCCCGAGGCATTGTCTGACCCACTGCCAGACCCACTGCTCGAGCCGCTGACAGCCCCCGCATTGGGCGTCGCCCCCGCGTTGGTGCCGGCGCGCGCGTCGAAGAGGCGCCCCAGGGTTGCCACCCGGGCGTTTCCGGGCAGCTCCGCGCGCAACGCGTCCAGGGCTGCGCGCGCAAGCTCGATCCGTCCCTGATCGAGCAGGTCGCGCGCGTGGGCGAGGCGTGGTGAGAGGTTGATCTCGCGCTCGAGCTGCTCGATCTCCTCGAGGGCGCGAGCCGACGAGGTGGCCTTGCGCGCGCGGCCAAGGACGGTCATCGCCGTGCGCTCGTCGCCGCGAGCGTAGTACTCTTTGGCGACCTGGTAGAGCGTCAGAGCGTCTTCCGCCGGAGCAGGCGGTGGTGGCACCGTCCCGCCCTTTAGCCCCTGACGGACCACCGCAGCGATCAAGAGCGCCACGCCGACGGCGGCCAAGATCAAGGGGAGTTTATATGCACCGCGCGCCAACGTCGTTGCCCCCTCGCATCAGAAGTCGTTACGACTAGCCGTCCCGAGCGCCGTTCCGAGCGCCTGTTCCCAGCGGTCAGGCCGCGCAGCGCCGGAGGTCGCTCCGACCTGGGTAATCACGGCGCGTCGATACCGTCCGCCCCGTCCGCCCTGTTCGCCGCACGCAACCCTCCCGAGGAGGGCGGCGTCGCTTTAGACCGGGAGACCCCGACCCCGCGCCGCGGGGCTGCTGCGCCCCCGCTCATGGCCGATGCTCAGCCTCCCAGCATCAGCGCTCGGACTACCAACCGAGCGACTGCGCCTGAAACACGATCGTCCGCTCCGTGCCGACCTGCGCGAAGGCGCCGGCGTTGTCGATCTTGTAGATCTTTGCGGAGGCCTGGGGCCGATGGTCGTCCTCGGTGTACTTGAGCTGCGGCGTCAGACCGTCGGTGGAGATCGGCACACCCGTCTCGAGCGCCGCCTTCAAGTTCTCGCCGCTGATCGGACGGTCCTTCTGGTCGACGAGACGCTCGAGGCCGCGCGTCAGCAGCATCGCCGAGGTGTAGCCCTTGACGTACTGCACATCCTGGTATGCCCGAGCGGTCGCCCCTGTGGTCGCGTCACTGATCGGATCGGTCTCGGGAAGCTGGCTGTCTGCCGCGCGCCACTTGTTATGAACCCGCTCGAGCTCGGCCATCCCGGCTGCGGTGCCGCCATATACGGCCATCGGCAGCACGCCGAGGAAGTGATCGACGCACCAGGCATCGGGCGGGGCGGTGTCGCGGTTCCTCTTGCAATCCCTGATCGTGAACTCGTCGTAGCCCCAGACGTTGCTGATCGACTTGACGTTGGCGAAATGCTCCTTGAGCGTACCGTCGAAAGCCCCGGTGGTGGTGACGTCGTCCCGCACCTTCTGCAGCGCCTTACCCATTCGGAAGGCGCTCGGATTGGTATTCGCGATCCAGACCCAGCTCACGGGCTTGTAGGTGCCGCCGGTCGCCTTGACCTGCTCCGCCTCCTTGACGAAGTAGTCATGCACCAGCGTGTCCACCTTGGCCTGCATGAACTCCTCGGCCGTGCCCGCGTAGCCCGCGTCAGGAACGTAGCTGAGCTCGATCTTGAGGTTGCGGCCGAGGGCCAAGCCCGCCTTCTTGGCGTAGGTCTGGCCCGCGGGGAGCGGCTCGGTGCAGTAGCCGGCGCTGCAGTGGAAGAAGCCGATGCGATCAGCGCCGGCCGCGGTGGCCTCGCGGGCGATGTAGTCGACCGCCGCGCGGATGCTGTTGGAGTAGTCCGTGCCTACAAAGAAATTGTAGGGGAAGCCGGTGCTACCGAGACGCTGGTCTTGCAGCGTCTCGACGAAGCTCTCATTGATCGAGGGAACGTCCTTGATGTCCCAGAAGACCTCCTTCGGCGAGGCCACCTTTCCGACCCAGCTTCCCGAGATCATGAGCTTCTTATCTTCGGCTAGCTTGGGGCCGAGGGCCAGCGTGTCGCCCGTACCAAAGCCCAGCACCGCCACGACCCTTTCCCAGGTGGCCGTATCGGCCGACCAGGCGGCGTACTGCTCGGTCGCCTTATCCACCGCGTAGGCATAGTCGAAGCTGTCGACGTCGAACTTACAGCCGCGAACGCCGCCGGCGTCGTTGACCTCGCGTAGGAAGTCGATCTCGCCCTTCCAGTAGGAGCGCCCGACCTCTTTCAGCGGACCGCTGTTGTCGTGGAGGATCTTGATCGGGATCGTGCCCTCGCAGACGCCGGGCGCGCTGGCCGCAGGCCGTTCGCAGAAGCCCCCCGATCCGCAGAAGTAGCCCGCGCCGAGCGCGGCTGCGCAGGAGCCGTCAGCCTTACAGGGCTGCTTGTCGAAGTTGCCCGCGGAACAGGCAGTGAGTCCGCCAATCAAGAGGGCCGCGACGAGGGCCTGCGGTCCGATGATGCTGCCGTATCCTGCGCGCGCAGCTGCCATGCGATCACGTGCCAAAGCGCACCTCCATGGGTATTCGCACTGAAATGAGGGCATAGAATACACGGGAGCGCGTCGATCTGAAAAATTATTTTGACGGCGACAGTAAGGGGGCGGGCGTTTTCAGGCGGAGCCCTTCTAGTATATGGTCCGCCGCCTTCGGCAGGAGAGGTCTGATGACGAGCCTGGAAGCCGCCAAGGGCGGTCCCCCCTCACGAAAGCGCGAGGCGATCGACGCGCGCTATCGCTGGGACCTGAGTGCAATCTTTTCCGACTGGAGCGCCTGGGAGACGGGCTGCAGCGCGCTCGAGGCCCAGCTTGGCGAGTATGGCGGTCTGAGCGGCACGCTGAGCCAAGGGCCCGCAGCGCTGCTGCAGGCGCTGGAGCTGGCGGATAGCATCGGCCAGCTTGCCTACCGCGTCTGGTATTACCCCGGTTTGATGTTCGATCAGGACCAGCGCGAGAACGCGATCGACGCCCGACGCCAGCGCGCGCAATGGCTGCTCGCACGGTCGAGCGAGGCGAGCGCCTGGTTCAACCCGGAGTTGCTGACGATCCCCCGCGCGACCCTCGAAGGCTGGTTAACCGAGCAAGCGCCCTTGCAGCGCTACCGCTTCGCCCTTTTCGAGGTCTACCGCCAGCAGGAGCACGTCCTGGACCAGGCAGGCGAGCAGTTGCTGGCGCTCGGGACGCAGCTCGCAAGCGCGCCCGATGAGGCCTATGCGGCGCTGGCGACGGCCGACATGCGCTTTCCTACCCTTCGCCTCTCGACGGGCGAGGAGGCGGTCATCACCCCGGGTCGCTATCGCGCGCTGCTGGCGCAGAGTCGTGACCAGGGCGATCGCGCGGCGGCCTTTCGCGCACACTACGGCTGCTACGAGCCCCAGCTCAACACCTACGCCGCGCTCTATCGTGGGGTGCTCGAGCGCGACTGGTTCCAGGCGCGGGCGCGACGGCATCGCAGCACGCTGCACGCCGCACTGCACGGCAACGACATCCCGCCGGCGGTGGTCGAGAACCTGATCGCCACGACGCGGGCGCACGTCGCGCCGCTGCAGCGCTATCACCGGCTGCGGCGGGCGACCCTTGGCCTGCCGCGGTACTTCCTCTACGACGGCGCCGTGGCCCTGGTCGCCGACGAGGGCGTCTATCGCTACGACGAGGCCGTCGAGCAGATCATCGACTCGGTCGCACCGCTTGGCGCGGCCTATTGCTCGCGGATGCGCGAGGCCTTCAGCGGCGGCTGGATCGACGTCTACGAGAACGAGGGCAAGCGCGCTGGAGCCTATTCGGCGCCTGTCTACGGCGTCCACCCCTACATGCTGCTGAACTACAACGACACGCTCGACGACGTCTTCACGCTCGCGCATGAGATGGGCCACGCGCTGCACACGCTGCTGGCTCACGAGCACCAGCCCTTCGTCTACTCGAGCTACACGATCTTCATCGCCGAGGTGGCCTCGACCCTCAACGAAGGCCTGCTGCTGCAGCATCTGCTGCGGACCCGCAGCACGCCCAGCGAGCGGGTGGTGCTGCTGCAGCGCGCGATCGACGGGATCTGTGGCACCTTCTACACGCAGGTGCTCTTCGCCGACTTCGAGCTGCAGGCACACCAGCGGCTAGAACGCGGTGAGGCGCTGACCGCAGAGGTGCTGAACGCGAGCTATCGCGAGCTGCTGCAACACTACTACGGCGACGCCATCGATCACGACGAGCGCTATGCGCTGACCTGGGCACGAATCCCGCACCTCTACCGCTCGCCCTACTACGTCTATCAATACGCCACCTGCTTCGCTTCCTCGGCTCAGCTCCTGACGGCGCTGCTACCGGCCGCGGGGGAAGACGCGCCGCAAGGCGCGGCCGAGCGCTACCTGAACCTCCTGCGCGCGGGCGGGAGCGATCAGCCGATGCTGCTGCTGCGGCGGGCTGGCGTCGACCTCGCGGAGGCCGACGCCGTGCAAGCCGTGCCCCGCCGGCTCGACGCGTTGATCGACCTGTTGGAGCAGGAGCTGCGGCAGCTCGCCGCCGCCTGAACGCGGGCGGCCCGCGGCCTCCGCGGCGCTGAGCGCCTTTGCACGCAGGAGGGGGCTGCGCCTCGTGATCCCTGGCGATGGGGCCGAGCGCGGCGCGCAGATCAGGGATCGGTGGTTGCAAAGCGGCGGCTGGAGAAATAGGATGCTTGTGGTACTCTTTCTGCGCAGGTCGCCGTGGGCCACGCGCCGGCAAGAGCAGCGCGCTCCGCCGGGCAGGAGCCGCGGGCGAGGCGCGACCGGGCTCGGCCCGAGCGGGCAGCCGACGCCAGGCGGCAGTTGCGCAGCGGCAGGCAAGTAGCCTGCAACAAGAGCATGCCCATGCGTTGCGCGCGGCAGTTTCAGACAGCGGGCGTGAGCGAGCAGACAGCGGGCGTGAGCGAGCAGACAGCGGGCGTGAGCGAGCAGACGGAGCGCAGCCGATGATTCGGATCACCAAGCAGGCCGACTACGGCACCCTCCTGCTGACGCACTTCGCGCGCGAGCGCGAGAAGCCGACGCTGAGCGCGCGTGAGCTCGCGCGCAAGGCGCGGCTGCCGCTGCCGACGGTGACCAAGATCTTGAAGATCCTCGCGCGCGAGGGCCTGCTCGTCTCGCAGCGCGGGGTCAAGGGCGGCTACAGCCTGGCGCGGCGCGCGGAAGAGATCACCGCCAACGAGATCGTCACGGCGCTCGATGGGCCCGTGGCGATCACCCAATGCTGCGACAACGCTACTGGCTGCGAGCG
Source organism: Pseudomonadota bacterium (assembly GCA_016711215.1). NCBI lineage: Bacteria > Pseudomonadati > Pseudomonadota > Pseudomonadota bacterium. The sequence continues at coordinate 302,336 of JADJTL010000002.1, forward strand.
CGAGCTGGGCTGCCTCGCGCGCCCGAATTGGCAGCGCATCGATCAGGCGCTGCGCGAGGCGCTCGGCGGCGTGACCTTGAGCGACCTGGCGAAGCCGAGCGCGCAGACCGGAGCAGGCCGCGACGCGCCGGTCGGCGCGGCCGCGACCGGCACGTCGGAGCTGAAAGCGGTGCTGTCACACGAAGCGGCGGGCGCGGTCCGCCAGTAGGCAAAGACATGGCCCCGGTCGGCGCGGCGGAGGCCCGCGGCCCGGGGCGAGGGCGTGGAGCGAGCGATGAGCACGGACCTAATCGAGCAGGCCGCCGAGCAAGAGTACCGCTGGGGCTTCGTCACCGAGATCGAGTCCGACGCCATCCCGCCGGGCTTGAACGAGCAGACGATCAAAGTGATCTCCAGCAAGAAGCAGGAGCCGCGCTGGCTGCTGGACTGGCGGCTGCGCGCCTACCGCCACTGGCAAACGCTGCGCGCCCCGGAGTGGTCGAACGTGCGCCATGAGCCGATCGACTTCCAGGCGATCGTCTACTACTCAGCGCCGCGCCAACAGCCACGCTACAGCTCCTGGGACGAGGTCGACCCCAAGCTGATCGAGACCTACGAGAAGCTCGGCGTCCCCCTGGAGGAACGCGCCGTGCTCGCCGGCGTGGCAGTCGACGCTGTCTTCGACAGCGTCTCCGTCACCACGACCTTCAAGGGCGAGCTGGCCAAACAGGGGGTCCTCTTCTGCTCGTTCTCGGAGGCCGTGCGCGAGCATCCAGAGCTCGTCCAGCGCTATCTCGGCTCGGTCGTGCCCCATACGGACAACTTCTACGCGGCGCTCAACGCGGCCGTCTTCTCCGACGGCTCGTTCGTCTACATCCCGCCGGGCGTGCGCTGCCCGATGGAGCTGTCGACCTATTTCCGCATCAACGCGGCGCGAACCGGTCAGTTCGAGCGCACGCTGATCGTCGCCGATCGCGGCAGCCACGTCAGCTACCTCGAGGGCTGCACGGCGCCGCAGCGCGATGAGCACCAGCTCCACGCCGCCGTCGTCGAGCTGATCGCGCTCGACGACGCCGAGATCAAGTACTCGACCGTGCAGAACTGGTACCCGGGCGACGAGCAGGGGCGTGGCGGCGTCTACAACTTCGTCACCAAACGGGGGGCCTGTCGCGGCGCCCGCTCGAAGATCTCGTGGACCCAGGTGGAGACGGGATCGGCGATCACCTGGAAGTATCCGAGCGTGCTCTTGCTGGGCGACCATTCGGTTGGAGAGTTCTACTCGGTCGCCCTGACCAAGGGACGCCAGCAGGCGGACACCGGCACCAAGATGCTGCACCTCGGACGCCACACGCGCTCGACCATCATCTCCAAGGGCATCTCGGCGGGTGAGGGGCAGAACAGCTACCGGGGACTCGTGCGGGTGCAGCCACGCGCGGCGCATGCGCGGAACTTCTCGCAATGCGACTCGCTGCTGCTCGGCGATCGCTGCGGCGCGCACACCTTTCCCTATCTCGAGTGCAAGAACCCGACGGCGCAGATCGAGCACGAGGCGACGACCTCGAAGATCGGCGACGACCAGCTCTTCTATCTGCAGCAGCGCGGGATCGACCGCGAGAACGCGGTCTCGATGCTGGTCAACGGCTTCTGCAAGGACGTGCTGCGCGAGCTGCCGATGGAGTTCGCCGTCGAGGCGCAGAAGCTGCTCGGCATCAGCCTGGAAGGCAGCGTGGGATAGGGTCAGCGTCTGCTTGAACCGATGGCGTAAGCGGCGGAAGGCGCCGGTCGCGCAACGTGATATTGGAGTTGCCAGATGTTGGAAATCAGCGGACTGCAGGCGGCGATCGGCGAGCAGCCGATTCTGCGCGGCATCGACCTCAAGATCGGCGCGGGCGAGGTTCACGCGATCATGGGGCCCAATGGCTCAGGCAAGACGACGCTGGCGCAGGTCCTGGCGGGACGCGAGGACTACTCAGTCACCGGCGGCAGCGTGACCTTCGCCGGTCGCGACCTCCTCGCGCTCAACGTCGAGCAGCGGGCGCGTGAGGGGCTCTTCCTTGCGTTTCAATACCCTGTCGCGCTGCCGGGCGTGACCAGCAGCTACTTCCTGCGCACGGCGGTCAACGCCGTGCGGGCCCACCGCGGCCAGGAGGAGCTGTCGGGCAAGGCCTTCCTCGAGCGCTGTCGAGAGCGCATGGAGCTGCTGCAGATGAAGCCGGAGCTGCTGCAGCGCGCCGTCAATGACGGCTTCTCGGGCGGCGAAAAGAAGCGCCACGAGATCCTTCAGCTCGCGCTGCTGGAACCGCGTCTGGCCGTGCTCGACGAAACGGACTCCGGCCTCGACATCGACGCGCTGCAGGCGGTGGCGAGCGGCGTCAACGCGCTGCGCGATCCGCAGCGCTCATTTCTCGTGATCACGCACTACCAGCGCCTGCTCGACTACATCGTCCCCGACTACGTCCATGTGCTCGTCGGTGGTCGAATCGTCAAGTCCGGGGGCAAGGAGCTCGCACTGCACCTCGAGGAGCATGGCTACGGCTGGATCGTGGCGCCTGAGGCAGCGGCGGAAGCCAGCGCCACGGCGCCGGCCTGAGGGCGTGACGATGACCGACCTCGCCCAACACCTGCGAGCCGAGCGCGCGACCCTGCGCAGCACCGAGAGTCCCGCGGCCCCCGCCTGGTGGGAGGCTCGCCGTGACGAGGCGATGGCGACGCTGATCGCGCGCGGCTGGCCCACCACGGCGGAGGAGAACTGGAAGTACACCAACATCGCGACCGTGCTGCAGCGTGGGCTGCCGCCGGCTCCTCCGCCTTCGTTCACGACCCCACCGGCCTGGGCCCTGCGCGAGCCGCTGCCCGAGGCGATCACCCTCGTCTTCGTCGATGGGCACTGTCTCGGCCCGGCCCTTGGCGCCGACGCCCTTCCGGCCGGCGTGCGCGTCTGTAGCCTGCGCCAGGCGTTGGCGGAGGATCATCCAGCCGCGCGCGCGCATCTCGCGCAGGAGCCGGCGCTCGCCGCCCAGCCGCTCGCTGCCTGGAGCACGACGTTGGCGCGCGATGGCGCCTTTGTCTATGTGCCGACGGGTGTCACCTTGGCCCAGCCGGTGCGGCTCGCCTGCTTCACCAGCCGCGGCGCCGCCGAGCGCGTCGTTCAGCTGCGCTCGCTGCTGATCGCCGCGCCTAGCAGCGAGCTGGCGGTGATCGAGAGCTACGCCGCCGCGCCCGACGCCGCCGACGTACCCTGCCTGGTCAACAGCGCGACCGAGCTGGTCGTCGGCGCCAACGCCGGGCTGGCGCACTACCTGCTGCAACGCGGCGGCGAGGCGGTGACGCAGCTCAACACGGTGCAGGCGACCCAGCGCGCCGATAGCAGGCTGCGCTCGCTGGTCTGCGTGCTCGGGGGCGCCCTGGTGCGCAACACCATCGGCACGCGCTTGGCCGGAGCCGGCGCGCAGAGCGCGCTCGACGGGCTCTTCGTCGCTGGCGGGGATGCGCATGTGGACAACCACACGACGGTCGATCATGAGCAGCCGCGCTGCACGAGCAACGAGTGCTACAAGGGGATCCTCGACGGCGCGGCGACGGGCGTGTTCAATGGCAAGGTGCTGGTGCGCCCACACGCCCAGCAGACGGATGCGCGACAGAGCAACCACAATTTGCTGCTCTCGGCGAGCGCCACGGTCAACAGTAAGCCCCAGCTCGAGATCTTCGCCGACGACGTCAAGTGCAGCCATGGCGCGACGATCGGTCAGCTCGACGCCGACGCGCTCTTCTTCCTCCGCGCGCGCGGCATCGACGAGCGGGCGGCGCGCAGCCTGCTGACCTGGGCCTTCGCCAGTGAGGTATTCTCGCGCGTGCCCTTCGCGGCGCTGCGGCAGCAGCTCGCGGAGACCGTGCAGCAGCGGCTGGGATTGACCGGGCTCACGGCGGCCTGAGGGGGAGTGATGGAAGCGGCGGCGTCCGAGGAGCAGACAGCGTCGAAACAGAGCGCCGAGGCCTGGCGGCCGGACGCGCCCGGCCCTCTGCCGGCGGCGTTCGACGTCGAGCGCTGGCGGGCAGACTTTCCAGCGCTAGCCCAGCGCGTCAACGAGCGCCGCCTGGTCTATCTGGACAGCGCGGCGAGCGCCCAGAAGCCTCGCGCGGTGATCACTGCGCTGGCGGAGTTCTACGAGCAGGACTACGCCAACATCCATCGTGGAGGGCACGCGCTCGGCGCGCGCGCGACCACCGCCTACGAGCTTGCGCGGCAGCGTGTTGCCGCCTTTGTCGGCGCCGACCGCAGCGAGGAGATCGTCTTCGTTCGCGGCGCAACGGAGGCGATCAATCTCGTCGCCTCGAGCTTCGGCCGCATGTCCTTGCGCGCGGGAGACGAGGTGCTCGTCAGCGAGATGGAGCACCATTCCAATCTGCTTCCGTGGCAGCAGATCTGCCGCCAGGTCGGCGCGACGCTCAAGGCGATTCCGATCGACGACGAGGGCGTGCTGCTGCTCGACGCGCTCGACCGCTTGCTGACCACGCGGACGCGGATCGTCGCCATCACTCACGTCTCCAACGTGCTGGGAACGATCAACCCGATCGCACAGATCGCGCGACTGGCCCATGCCCGCGGCGCCAAGATCCTCGTCGACGGCGCGCAGGCGGTGGTCCACCAGGCCGTCGACGTCCGCGCGCTCGACTGCGACTTCTATACCTTCTCGGGGCATAAGCTCTACGGCCCAATGGGCATCGGCGTGCTCTACGGCAAGTACGAGCTCCTGCAGCGCCTACCGCCCTACCAGACGGGTGGCGGCATCGTCGACCAGGTGCGGCTCGAGGGGTCGACCTTCCTCGATGCCCCGTGGCGCTTCGAGGCGGGCACGCCAAACGTGGCCGGCGCGGTCGGGCTCGCCGCGGCGATCGGCTACGTCGAGCGGCTCGGGATGGCGGCGATCAACCGCTATGAGCAGGACCTGCTCGCCTATGCGACCGCAGCGCTTCAGACCGTGCCGGGGCTGCGGCTGATCGGCACCGCCGCCGCCAAGGCCGGCGTCCTCTCGTTCACGTTGAACCAGGTGCACCCGCACGACATCGGCACCCTGCTCGACGAGCAGGGCATCGCCGTGCGCGTCGGTCACCACTGCGCCCAGCTCTTGATGCAACGGCTGCAGCTGCCTGCGACGACCCGCGCCTCCCTCGGGCTGTACAACACGCAGGCCGACCTCGACGCCCTGGTCGCCGGGCTGCACAAGGTCCTGGCCCTCTTCGCGCGGCCCGCCTCGAGCGCCGGAGGCTCGCGATGAGCTGGACGGCCGCGAACAAGGAGCCCACCGCCGCGCAGCACGACCCCGGCACCGCCGGTGAAGGGCTCTTCTGCGAGGAGTCGCGGGCCGACGCCGTCGGCGCCGCAGCGGCAGGGCCCGGCGGCGCCGACGGCGCTGCAACGAGTGCAGAGCGGCAGGCGGGGCCCGAGGCCACGGGTGCAGCCGACCCGTTGGCGGGAAACTCGGCACTCGAGGCGCAGATCATCGAGGCCCTGCGGCAGATCTATGATCCTGAGATACCCGTCAACGTCTACGACCTCGGCCTGATCTACAGCATCGACGTGCTGCCACTGGGCCGTGTCGCGGTCCGCATGACCCTGACCTCGCCGGCTTGTCCCGTGGCCGGCGCCTTGCCGGCCGAGGTCGAGGAGGGTGTCCGTGGCGTTGCGGGCGTCGCCGATGCCGCCGTCGAGCTCGTCTGGGAGCCGCCGTGGACGATGGAGATGATGACCGAAGACGCGCGGCTAGAACTGAACCTGTTCTAGCTCCGACGCCCGCTCGCCCCTGGATCCGGCGGCGAAGGGGATTCTGGCGTGGGCCCCGCGAGCGCGCTGCTCGGGGCAGCGCTTTCGACGGTAATCGCGTCGAAGAAGCGCCGGCGCAGCTCGAGGAGAAACTGCTCGACCGGCGCCGGCTGGAGCGGATCGGGCGGCAGGTCAGTCAGGTCGCTGGACTCCTCGAGGAAGGCCTGTAGCCGCAGCAGCAGCTTGATCGCGCGACCATCAGGCTCGACGAGCGCAGCGTCGTCGCGACGGCTCTGCTCGATCAGCGGTCCGACCTCCGCCTGCAGGTCGTAGCGCAGCGCGAGGGCCGGCAAGCTGAGCAGGAGCTCCCCGCTGCGCAGCAGATGGCCGCCGGTCAGAGCCGCGCGACAACCGCCAAGGACATGCAAGAACGACGGCATCCGGGCCCCCTCGACGAGCGCGCGCAGGCTGCGCGCGAGGTGGCTGTAGTGTCCAAAGTAGCGCTGACAGATGACGCCCGCCACGTGCGAGCGCAGCGTCGCCAGCTCGGCGCTGTGGACGAGCTGCTCTGGCGCCAAAATCCGCTCGAGCACGGAACCGTCGCCCCGCAGGAGCGCGCGCAGCGCGTGGCCAACCTCGCAGGCAGAGTAGTCGACGCGCAGGCCCTCGAACTCCCCGACCCAATTCGTCGCGCGTGGTGGCTCGAGCAGCCCGACCAGGTTCTCGGTGGGCTCGATGTAGATGCCCTTGAGCTCAAAGGGCGCCTGCGCGCTGCCGAAGCCGCAGCCGTGCGGACCCAGCACCGCCACGTGTAAGAGCCGCCGGTCGGCGGCTTGCGCGCGCAAGAGGCGGCGGAGGCGCTCATTGGGCAGCGGGGGCGGGGACGTGACCAAGCTCGGCCTCACTCTCGGTTGCGGCCACGGTCTGCCCGACGGCCGGAAGCCCTCCGCGCGGGCGCGCGCAGGCTTCAGGGGTCCTCGCCTGCGGAGACGGCCTCCGCCGCGGCAGCAGGGCAGTCAGCGCCGACGACGACGCGGTCGCGGCCCTGCTCTTTGGCGCGGTAGAGCGCCTCGTCAGCGGCCGCGATGAGCGCCGTTGGATCCTCGATGGAGGGGTCCGGAAGGACGCTGACGCCCACGCTCGCCGTCAACCGCAGCTGCAGCGCCTGGTCGCCGTGGAAGACCTCGCTGGCGATGGTCGCGCGGATGCGCTCGCCCACCACCGCGGCATTTGCGCCGCGCGAGAGCACCGCGAACTCCTCGCCGCCGAAGCGCATCACGACATCCTCCGAGCGCATCGCGCGCACCAGGCGCGAACCGACCTCACGCAGCACCTGGTCGCCGGCGAGGTGTCCGTGGCTGTCGTTGACCTGCTTGAAGTGGTCGAGATCGATGAGCAGCAGCGCCAAGGCAGAACCTTGCCGCCGCGCGAACGAGACCTCGGCCGGCAGCCGCTGATCGAAGTAGCGCCGATTGAAGACGCCCGTCAGCGGATCGCGGAGCGCGGCGTCGTACATCGCGCGCGCGTAGCTGGCCTCGATGCCCTCATCGAGGGTGAAGCGGAGCACGGAGAGCAGGCCGATCTGGAGCCGGTCGTTCTCCCGCAGCAGCACGCGCTCACTGACGGCCACGGCGTTGAGATAGGTGCCGTTGCGACTCCCGCAATCCGCCAACCAGCAGGAGCCATCCTGCTCGCGCAAGACCTCGGCATGCCGCCGCGACACGCCCGGATCCTGCAGCACGATCTCGCAGCCTTCGTCGCGCCCGAGCACGCTGCGCGCGCCGCCGAGACTGAAGACATGTCCGACGCTCGCTCCCCTGAGCACGATCAGATGGCCCACGCTCCTGGATCCTGGCGCTGCCGCTGGCGGCAGGCGCTCCGGGACGCTAGGCAGCGTCGGCTCACTGCTCGGCGGCACCTCAGCGGGGGGTCGAGATCGATGCATCGCTGGAAAGTCTAGGGGCCTCTCGGGCCGCGAGGCAAGGCTTCTGCGACGCCACCGCAGCGGCTGCCCCGCCGCAGGCACGCTTCAGCCGGCCCGCGCGCGCGGCTAATGCGGGGCCCAAAACCTCGCAAAGCGCCCGGGATGCACGACCGTTTGTTCGCGAAGCCACGCGTCCGCCTGGTCGCGCAGCGCCTGGCCAGCGGCGCCACCGAGCAGCGCGCCGCGGCGGCGGCGCGCCGCCATCGCGTGAAGCGCAAAGGACTGCGCCGCGAGAGCATCTTCGGCCGCCTGCAACTCCTCCAGGGCCGCCTCGCCCTGCCCCCGCAGCTCGAGGACGCGGGAACGCACCAGACGCGCCACCGCGCTCGGCGCGGCGAGCCGCTCGTCGGCGAGCCGCTGCGCGAGTCGTTCGGCGGCGGCCAGCACGCGCGCGCGCGCGCGGTCACCCGGCGTCGCCGCTGCGGCAGCCAGCGCCGCGCGGGCAGTCAGCTCCGTCCGGCCCAAACGGCCGAGGGCGATGCGCTCGAGGGCCGGATGAAAGAGCACGGCGCGATGCTCCTCGACCTGCTGCCAGGCGCGGCGACCATCGCCGGCATAGAGGTCGATCGCCACCCTGCTGTAGGCATCCCAATAGTGGCGCAGGAAGCCAGAGCCGTGGGGCCATAGGTCCCACAGCTCCTGCCGCGCCCGGCGGGCGCCTTCGACGTCGTCGTCGAGCAACCAGTAGGTCGCCTGCACTCCGCCGCGGAGGCTCGTCGCGAGCTGGCGCTCACCGTACTTCTCGGCATCGCGCAGCGCCTCACGGACCGCGGCGCGCAGCAGCGCCAGCTTGCCGAGAAAGCAGTAGTTGATGATCCGCGAGACCTCCGCTCGGTTAGCGTCCGCGCCGTGGCCGACGCAGCGATTGCGCAGCAGATCGCAGGCGAGGTCCATCCACGGCAACGACGCCTGATGGTCCCACATCTGGACGTGGACGACGGCGGTGCCATAGGCGACCAGGCCACGGATATAGGGATCGTCGACGCGCTCGCTCAAGGCCTGCGCCATCGCGATCAGGCGCCGATTACGCGCCAGCGCCTTGCGGCCGCGCATGCCCGAGACCGTCAACTCCAGCGCCAGACTGCGCGTGATGCGCGGCAGGTCGCCGACGTTGAGCGCCTCGATCAGCGCCAGCGTGTTGTACTCCGTCAATGGCACCGTATCGACCAGGACGTGCCCCAGACCGACGCTCCAGAGCACATCGATGCGATGGAGCCGTTCGGGCGCAATCGTCTGCGGCTCGCGCTCCTTGAAGCGCAGGCCGCGTAGCCGCAGCTGGGCCCGCCGAAGCAGCATCCGCGCCCGACCGACCCGCCCAGCGGCCAGGCCCGCGATCTGATGCTCGGTCAGCACCTGCTGGAGCGTCGCGCGCCCCTCGGCGATATGCCCGTAGTCGAGCATGATCAGCGCAGCACGTTGTCGGTACTCCAGCGCGAGGGCGGGATCGGCCCCGGCGACCGCCTGCAGATAGGCCTGCGCCGCGCGTGGACCATAGCCGGCGTTGGCCAGCGCCTCGGCGTAGGCGACCCGCAACGCCACCGGCACGGCGGCGGACGAGGCGTGCAGCGCCAGAGCGCGACCGAAGTGCTCCGTCGCGCGGTCGAAGGCCAAGGCCCGCACCGCGCGTCGACCAGCCTCGACGTAGGCCGGCCGCGCGCGCTCCGCATCGCCGGCGCCATCGAAATGGCGCGCTAACACGGCAGGGTCGCCCTGCCCGGAGTTGACGAAGGCCCAGGCCAGGCGCCGGTGGTGCTGGCGCAGGGTCTCGGCGCTCAGGCGCGCCCAGATCACCTCACGCACCCGATCATGGTAGGCCTCGATCAGGTCGGTGCGACGCAGGCCCTCGGTGCGGACCAGGCGCTGCGTCCGCAGCAGAATCAGGGCGTCGTAGGCCGCCTCGCCCTCGAGCTCGGCCGCCTGTTGCAGCACGCTCTGGGGGAGCGGCTCGGCAGCCACGGCCACGGCCTCGAGCACCCGCTGCGCCGCCGGCGGCAACGCCGAGACCTGCTCGACAACCACGTCCTCGAGCCGCACGTGACTCAGGCCCTGGGCGGCAGTGACACCGCTGTGGCTCCGGACATGATAGGCCAGCGCGCCGACGAAGTAGGCGTTGCCTCCCGATTCGATTGCGATCCGTTGCGCCAACTCGGGTCCGGCCTGGGGCCCCAGGATACGCGACGCAATCGCCTGCGCCTGCATCACCTCGAGCGGCCCGAGCGCGAGCTCGCTCGCGGCCTGGAGCGGCGTTCCGAGCGCCCCGAGGAGCGGATTCTTGCGCCCCTCGGCCGTGCGATAGCTCAGCAGTAAGAGCAGCGGCGGCGGATCGGGAGAATCGAGCAGGTCGGCGAGCAGTAGGCCGCTATCGCGATCACCCCACTGCACGTCGTCGATCGCCAGCACCAGCGGGCGCTGGCGACTCAGTCGGCGCCAGAGCTCCCGCATCACGACCACCGCCTGCCGCCGGAAGGCGCGCGGGTCGCGCAGGGCCTCCGGCACTGGCGCGGCCTCGCGGATTGCCGGCACCTGCTCGAGCACCGGAAACATTCGCGCCAAGATTCCAACGCCCTGCGGCAGCCAGCCCGCCACCTGTTGTGGGGGCTCGCGCAGCAGGAAGATCGCCAGCGCGTCGAAGAGCGCGTCCAGCGCCTTGTAGGGCACCGTCTCTCGCTCGTAGCAGCGGCCTGCGAGCACAACGGCCTGCGCGGCCGCCTCGACCTGCTGGCGAAAGGTCGCCACCAGGGCGGACTTGCCGACGCCGGCGCCGCCATGCACGAGGATCGTCGCGGGTCGACCCGCGATCACCTCGGAGAAGGCGCGGCCGAGCACCGCGAGCTCTTCCTCGCGGCCGAGCAGCTCGCCGAGCAGCTCGGTCAGCACGGGAACCGAGATCGGATCGCGCCGCCGCTCTCCCTCGCGACCGAGCCGCGCGAGCGCCTCGTCCGCCGTCGGTCGCGCCGCGGGGTCGCGGCGTAGCAGGTCCATGCACAAAGCATCGAGGCCCTGCGGGACGGTCGCCGACAACGCCTGTGGCCGCAGCGGATCGATCAGCGTCTTCTGCTCACCCAGATCGCGGGGCGTGCCGGTGAAGGGTGCGCAGCCCGTCAGCGTGAGATAGAGCAGCACTCCCGTGGCGTAGAGGTCACTCGCCGCGCTCGGCCGCTGGCCGTGGAACTGCTCCGGCGCCATGTAGAGCGGCGTGCCGGACAGCTCGCCCTTGCGACCCTGTCGACGCAGCTGCGACGGATCGACGTCGGTCACCAGACCGTAGTCGAGCAGGACGACCCGTCCCTCGGCGGTGACCAGCACGTTGGAGTGCTTGACGTCACAGTGCGCATAGCCGGCGCGGTGGATCGCCTGAAGTCCGGCGATCAGCTGGCCCAAGGTCGCCCGCAGCCGGGCGTACTGCTCGGCGGTGCTCAGCGGATGCACCACGCGCTGCGGGAGCGGTCGTCCGGCGAGCGGCTCAGCGCCCGCGGTGCCGCTCGCCGCGTCGACCAGCGCGCCAGGAAGACCGTCAACGGTCAGCGTCGGACCGTCGCCGCGCCGGGCTGCCGAGGCGAGCTCCGGCGCCGCGGCAGCCGCGCGGACCGCAGTCTGATCGGAGGTGACGATGCTGGCGGGCCCGAGCGGCGGCGCGCCTGCGACGTCTCGCTCGCCCGGCTCATCGCTCCACAGGGTCGGCGGACCCTCGAGCTGCGGCTCGCTGCCGCGCACGTAGGCCAGCAGGGAGCGCCCGTCGACGTACTCCATCGTGAAGAACCAGCGATCGCCCTCGGCGTGGAACTCATAGAGCGTCACCAGATTGGCGTGGCGAATGTCGGCCAGCGCGCGGAACTCCTGCTTGAAGCGGTAGAGCGCCTGCGGCTGCGTCAGGCTCAGCATCTTCAGGGCAACGAGCTTGTCGCGCTCGAGATCGCGGGCGCGATAGACCACGCCCATCCCCCCCGCCCCGATGCGGTCTTCCAGGCGGTAGCGTGCGGTGCCACGGGGGCTCGCGCTGCTCGAGGGCGCCTCAGCCATCGTCGCGCCTTGGTCCAGTGTGCGCGGCCGCCGAGGGCTGGGTCGCCCGCACGACCCCAGGCGTCGACAACCACGCGGCGAGCGCGCGGTTGTACTCCGTCGGGCAGTCGAGCTGCGGCTCGTGACCACAGCGCGGCAGCGCGACCAGCGTCGCGCCGCGAATCGCCCGCTGCGCCGGTGCCATCACGCTGCGCGTCGTCCCGCCATGCAGCTCGGCATTCGGGATCAACCGGTCATCGGCACCAAAGACGATCAGCGTCGGGAGCTCGAGCTGGCCGAGGTGCTGGCGCGTGAACTCGGTCTCGCTCATGGCCCGCACGCACTTGACCATGGCGTAGAGACTCTGATCGAATTCGGCCGCGGCGGACTGCTGAAGGCGCACGCGCTCCTCGATCAGCCAGCGCAAGTCGTCACGCCAGCGCGAAAAAACCCGCAGCCGGAAGGCGCCCCAGAGCGCGTACTCCGACAGGCCGCCCCCCAGCGAGCCCCTGTTCGTGATCTTCTCGAACCACGCGCGGTCGCCCCGCGAGAAGTACTCGAGCCCCGCCGAGTTCGTCAGCACCAGCGCACCGACACGCCGCGGGTGACGAATCGCCAGCGAGAGCGCGATGTGCCCACCCATGCTGTGACCGACGATGATCGGCGCTTCGATGCCCCGCCGCTCGAGGAGCTCGAGCAGCGCGTCCGCCAGTGACTCCATGGTGTAGGGGAAGGATCCTGGCTTGTCCGACTTGCCATAACCGGGCAGATCCAGCGCCAGCACGCGGTAGCCCGCCGCAGCGAAGTCGTCGAGCTGGTACTGCCAATGGCGGAGCTGCGCGCTCATCCCGTGGACGAAGACGATGGTCCGCGCGCCGCGCGGATTGAGCTCGACGTAGGCCACCCGCAGGCGCGGCGTGCGCATGCCATAGCGGGCCGGCAAATCGGTCGAGACCAGCCAGAAGAGGGGCCAGGCCTGGCCTCGGAGCGAGCGATAGGGCAACTGGGCAAAGGTCAGCGGCGCGGCACGGCGATAGGAAGGCACACAGCTCGCCGCGCAGCATGCGAGCGCCAGGGCAGCGGCCCGCGCAGCACCGCCGCCCAGCCACGCCCGCCGGCACGTCAGTCGCATGCTCCACCTCCGAGGCGCTAGGCACGTGCTTCGCGCCAGGTCCTCAGAATACGTACCAGGTGAAGGTGAGAAACGCTGCTAGCGGATTCGCCACCACCCAACTATTGCCGTCGTAGAAGTCCCCGCGGAAGAGCACGCCAGCGTGCAGGCCCACCTCCATCAGGAAGCGCAGCTGGTAGACGAGCTCGGCGTTGAGCTCGGTGCCGATCAGCCGGCCCCGATCGCGCAGCGGCGGGTCGCTGCCGCCGAGCTCGCGAAAGGGCGGCGGGTCGGCGAAGCACGAGCCGAGGGCCACGCCGAGCTTGAGGTTGAGCTTGTTGGGCACGAGGTCGTAGCTGCCGCTGGCAATCGCGGCGGCCAGGCCGAAGCCCTGGTTCGAGATGTCGACCACGGCGCCGGTGGCGTTGATCGCGGTGCGCGCGAAGGGCAGCAAGAGGAGCGTGCGATGGTTGGCCCAGAACGCGCCCATCGCGCCGTAGTTGTTGAGCGTGAAGGGCCCGCGCTGCCGCCCGTCACTATCGTCGCTGTCGCCGTTGGTCAGCATCAGCTCCAGCGTGACGACATCTTTGAGCGAAGAGCCGTAGTGATACGCGCCCTCGAGGTTGGCGGCCCAACCCCGGAGGTCGACGTGTTGGTTGAGCGAGCGCGGATCGTGCGCCCGGTAGCGGCCGGCATTGAAGAGCAGGAAGCCCGAGGCGGAGAAGGGGCTGGTGAAGAAGCGCAGGTTATGGTGGAAGTTCAGCCCAGCGTAGTGCACGACGCCGGTCGGGCGCTGGAGCTGCATCGCGACGTGCCCGGTGATCGCGGCGAGCCCGCCGGGGCCCGGACCGCCACGCACCAGGCCCTCGACCGCGAAGGACTGACCTTCGGTGTCGTCCCGCAGATACCAATAGGACAGTCCAACGACCGTGCCCGGCTGGAGCCTGAGGGCGAGGTCTGTCGTCACGAGGTACGCGAAGGCATAGCCCGGATCGTTGGCGCTCGCCTTGCGGGGTTGGGCCACCCCGAGCGGGACGAAGGCCGCCTTGGCCAGCAGCGGTCCGTGCGCGCCGAAGGCCGCGATCCCGGTGGCGTCGGTGGCGAGGAAGCTCATCTTATAACCGGAGCGCATCAGCTCGAGGGCCGGCGTGCTGTGCGGGCTGTAGATCGAATCGAAGAAGGGTTGCGTCCCGAGCAGAATGCTCAGCTGCTGCGGGTTGCGCGTGGGAAAGAGGGCGGTATAGACCCCCTTGGTGACGAGGTTCAGCTGATCGGCGTTGAACCCGCCGCCCTGGTGTTGGCCGACGGCATTGGCCGAGAAGCCCCAGGCGTAGTCGACCTCGAGCATCGCGCGAAACTCGGCCCAGCCGTCGGTGAAGAAGGGCGTGGCCGAGAGGACGGGGATCCAGCGCTGCTCGACGAGATAGGTCGAGCCGCTGCCGACGCGGCCGGCGCTGCCGACCGGACCGATGCCAAAGGGACCGGTCGAGACGCCTCGCAGCAGCGTCGTGTCGGCCCGGACGCGCGTCGCCATCCCGCGCACGAAGAAGTAGTTGATCAGGGTCAGCTCGCGAAAGGGCCCGTCGTCGTGGCGGTCGCGCAGCTCATACCAGGCGTTGAACCCCGGGTCGGGCGCGCGCGCCAGGGCGCGGCCGGAGGGCCCCAGCGCGACGGCCGCGATCAAGAGCGGCGCGAGGCAGTGAGGAGCGCGTCGAGCGGGGGCGCGAGCGGTGCGGGCAGCGGACGCCAGCAGACACGCCGGGGCGCGCGCCACGCCTGTCTGCGGCTGCGCCGACACCTTACTGCTGCAGGACGAAGGTCCCGACGGAATCGCCCGTGACCGGGTTCCCCGCCAGCTTGACGGTCTTGCTACCGAGCGGCCCATCTGCGCAGCGATGGCCGGTGGCCACGCCGGCAATGTAGAGCTCGTAGCGGGCACTGCGACCGTCGGCGGCGATCGCGCCGCGCCCTTCCTGCGCGAAGCCGGTATAGGTCGCCCTGAGGTCGAAACAGCTGCCGTCCGCCGCCACGTTTTCGATCAGCAGCGCCGAGGTCGTGAAGGTCAGCGGCGCGCCGAACACAGTCGTCCGATCGCAGGTCCCGACGCTGTCAGCGGTCGGCGCACCATTGAGCGTACCGAGCTCCGTCGTGACGACCAGCTGCGGACCGGCGTTGAGCTTCATCGTCACCTTATGCAGGCATTGCGTGGCCGTACCGAGGTTCATGTTCTCGTCGGCCCCCTGCGGATGCGTCGGGATGTTGCTGCCCGCCATTACGAGGGTCTTACCGTCATGAAAGGCCGTCACCGCGGTCACGGTGTTGTAGGGGTTGCCGACGGCAGCGTCTGCCGCAGTGCGCGCATCTCGCGCGACCACGCCCGCATCACCCGCCGGGGGATCGCTGTCCGAGCAGCCGCTGAGCAGCAAGGCCAGCGCCAGCGTGCCACCGAGCATGCCGCGCAGCCCACCGATCAAGACCCTCAATGCCCTTTGCGTCATCCTGATCATCCGCATCATCCGCTCCTTCCGCGCCAGACCCTTGGGTTCCGCGCGCGCCCCCCGGCGTCGCCTCCGGTATGGGCACCTCGGGCTCACCGCAGTTTTTCCCCCGGCCACTCGCGCTCGACCCCCCAAGGATCGAAGGCCAGACGCTCGCATGCTACCCTTTCGGGCCCGAATCACAAGCTTCCCGGCCGCCGGCCGCCGCGAGAGGGCGCACACCGTCGCGGTTGCAGCGACGAGGAGAAATCGGCGAGGCTGCGCCGATGGCGCAGCTGATCGTCAAGCAGGGCCGGGCGCGGCCGCTCTGGCATGGGCACCCTTGGATCTTCGCGCAAGCCGTCGGGCGCCTGGTCGGCGAGGCGGAGGCCGGCGACGTCGTCGAGGTCCTCGACGCCGACCTGCGCTCGATCGGCCGCGCCGCCTATAATCCGCGCTCGGCGATCGCCGCCCGGATGCTGAGCTGGCGCCCGGACGAGTTGATCGACCGCGCGTGGCTGGCGCGGCGACTCGCCAGCGCACTGCGCCTGCGCCAGTCGCTGGCGCTGCCCTCGTCCGCCACCGACTGCTATCGGCTGGTCAATGCCGAAGGCGACGGGCTGCCCGGGCTCGTCGTCGACGTCTACGGGCGGGCGATCGTCGTGCAGTTCACGGGCAACGCGCTCCAGCGGCGGGCGGAGTGGATCTACGCGGAGCTCGACCTGCTGCTCGAGCCCTCGGTCGTCGTCGAGGCCAGCCCGGGAGCCTTCGCCGCCAAGGAGGGCCTTGGTGAGGGACGCGGGCTGCTGCGCGGCACGAGCACGGCCCTGCGCTGCCGCGAAAACGGCCTCGCCTACGCGGTGGAACTCGGCGAGGGCCAGAAGACCGGCCTCTTCCTCGATCAGCGGGAGAACCACCGGCGCATCGCCGAGCGGGCAGCGGGCCGCCGCGTGCTCGATCTCTACTGCTACACCGGCGCCTTCGGCCTCAACGCCGCGCAGGCGGGTGCCAGCGCCGTGACTGCGGTCGACAGCTCGGCGCGCGCGTTGGCCGCCGCAAGCCGCAACGCCGCGAACAACGGCCTCCAACTGACGCTGATCGAGGCCGACGCGATGCCCTATCTGGCGACGCAGCAGCCGGAGAGCTTCGACCTCATCGTGCTCGACCCACCGAAGTTCGCCGCCCACCGCAGCCAGGTGCCGGCGGCGCTCAAGGGCTACCATAAGCTGTTGCGCCTGGCCTTGAACACGATCAGCGCGGGCGGATTGCTCGCCCTGGCCTGCTGCTCCCAGCTGATTCCGCTCGACGAGCTGCGCCGCGTGATGGCGCGCGCGGCAGCCGAGGCGCAGTGTGAGCTGCGCCTGCTCGAGCGCTGCGGGGCGGGCGCCGACCACCCCTCGACGCCCGCGTTTCCCGAAGGCGAGTACCTCACGTTCTTGCTCAGCGCCGTACACCGCTGATCCGGTCGTGATCGGGCCGTGATTCAGCCGTGATTCGGCCGGCGTGACCGACGACCCGCACCGCTACTTCGCGCGCGCGGTCGGCGCGCGCGAAGTAGCGGTGCGCGAAGTAGTTTCCGCGCCCCCGCTGGCTGGGCTAAGATGCGGCGCGAGGAGGCAGACATGTTCTCCGTCCGCTTCTGGGGCGTGCGCGGCAGCGTGCCGGTGCCTGGACCGTCCACGGTACGCTACGGCGGCAACACCCCCTGCATTGAAATCCGCGCCGGCGCCGAGCTGATCGTGATCGACGCAGGCTCCGGGCTGCGGGGGCTCGGAAACCAGCTCATCGGCCAGGCGCCGATCACGGCGCGCATGTTCTTCACGCACTTCCACTGGGATCACATTCAGGGCTTTCCTTTCTTTGCGCCGGCCTTCGTCAAGGGGACGCGCCTCGATCTCTTCGGCGCCAAGAAGCTCTCGGCGACGCTCTCGGACACGCTGGCCGGCCAGATGAGCTACCCCAACTTTCCGGTGACGCTCGGCGAGCTCGCGGCACAGATCGAGTTCCACGATCTGCACGAGGGCGAGAGCGTCTGCTGCGGCGACGCGGTGGTGAGCAATGCGCGCCTCAATCACCCGGGGGGCGTCTTCGCCTACCGCGTCGACTACGGCGGCCACGCGGTGGTCGTCGCCACGGATACGGAGCACTACGCCACCCTCGACCAGAAGATCTGCGGCCTGGCCGACGGCGCGGACGTGTTGGTCTACGATGCGATGTACACGCCGGAGGAGTACGCCGGCAGCGGCGAGAACGCGGCGCGAACCGGTTGGGGCCACAGCACCTGGGAGGAAGGCGTGCGCGTCGCGCGAGCCGCGCGCGTGCGCCAGCTCGTGCTCTTCCACCACGATCCGGATCACGACGACGCGATGGTCGACGCGATCGAGACCCAGGCCAAGCGCGCGTTTCCCGCGACGCTCGCCGCCCACGAGGGCCTGAAGATCGACCTCTCTTGAGCGCAGCCGCTGGCGGGTTATGCCGGTCCATCGGCTAATCATTATCGGTGGAAAGGGTGGCGTCGGCCGCACCACGGTCGCCGTGGCGCTCGGCTTGGCCCTCGCCCGGCGCGGCCACCGCACGCTAATCGCCCACGTGCGCGCCCGACCGCCCCTCGCGGAGGTTTACGGCTGCGAGCGCATCGACGAGGAGATTCGTCCCGTCGCACCCGACCTGTGGGCCGTCAACATGGACCCGCAGGCCTCGATTCGCGAGATGGGGCTCCTCGTGCTGCACTTCCGCGCGCTCTATCACCTCGTGCTCGAGAACCGCCTGGTGCGTTCGTTCCTGCGCGCCGTGCCCGCGCTCGAGGCGTACTCGATGGTCGGCAAGGCCTGGTATCACACGACCGAGCAGCGCAGCGACGGGGAGAGCCGCTTCCAAACGGTCATCTTCGATGGTCCAGCGACCGGCCACCTGGTGAGCATGCTGCGGATTCCGCAGGTCATCCTCGATGCCGTTCCTGAGGGTCCGCTGACCGGCGACGCGCGCCGGGCACGCGAGCTCCTCGGCGACCCTGCGCGAACCACGATGTGGCTCGTGACCCTCGCCGAGGAGATGGCCGTCAGCGAGGCCATCGACCTGCACCGCGCCGCCCACGACGAGCTGCTGCTCGACGTCGACCGGCTGTTGGTCAACGCGCTCTACCCCGCCGATCTGACGGCCAGCGCCGCGCTCGACGAGGTGCTGCAGCGCGCCGCGCCGCCTGCGCAGAGCGGCCTCGACCTCGCGCTGCGCGCCACGCGCCTGCTGCGCGAGCGTCGGGCGATCAACGACCACTATCTAGCCGAGCTCGCGCGCCGCCTGCCGCTGCGGCGAACCGAGCTACCCTTGATCTTCGCGCCCCGCCTCGATCGCGCGGCGCTGGAGCCGCTGGTCGTGCAGCTCGGCGCGACGCTCGAGGCGCGCGCGGCGACGGGCGTCGCGGGCTTGCCCTCATGAGCAGCGTGCAGGCATGAGGCGCCGAGTCACCCTGGCGCTCGCGCTGGTCGCCCTGCTCGCGGCCGGCGCACCCGCGCGGGGCGCGCGGCTGGCGGTCTTTCGCATCGACCCCTTGGGCATCGATCCACGCATCGTTGCGCGGCTGGAGGGACTGCTGCGCGCCGAGCTCGGACGGCTGGCCGACGCAACCCTCCCCGGCACCCGAGCGCTGGAGCGCCTGCGCCTGAGCCACCCCGCGCTCAGCGATTGCACGGGCGAGGCCCGCTGCCTGGCGCTCGCGGGTCGGCTGCTCGCCGTCGATCAGATCATCTCCGGCAACATCGGCGCCCTCGGCGACAGCTATGTGATCAACCTCAAGCTGGTCGACGTCAGCTCGGAACGGGAGGTCCGCCGCGTCAGCGACACGCTCAACGGCGCACCCGATCGGCTAATTGAGGCGATCCGCCTGGCGGCCTTCCGGCTGGTCGCGCCGGAGCGTCTGCGCGGCTCGCTCAATGTGCAGGTCGGGGTCCCGGGCGCCGCCGTTTACCTCGACGGGCGACTGCTCGGACATAGCCCGCTGGCGCCCCAACACAACCTGGCGGTCGGGCGGCACACGCTGCGCGTGAGCAAGGCTGGACACCACGACGTGCTCCAGGCGGTAGAGGTGCCGCTGCAGAACGTGGCGCAGCTGATCGTCGCGCTCGAGCCGACGATCAGCCCGCAGAGGCCAGCCCGGCGGGCGACTGCGCCGCAGGGCGTCGGCGCTCCGCCTTGGTTCAGTCGCCCATGGTTCTGGACCACCGTCGGCGTCGGGGCTGCAGTGCTCGGCGCCGCGCTCGGGCTGGCGCTGGCCAATGACTCGGGGATCAACTGCGATGCGGAGCCGGCGCGATGTGCCCGTTGAGGTGCGGCGCGACGAAGGCCGCGCTCTGCGCCATCGCCTCGCTCTTGGCGCTGCCGGTCACGCCCACGCTGGCCGCCGGCCGCGCGCGCGTGGCCGTGCTCGCTCCGCTGATCGCGCTCGGCATCGGCGCCGACGAGACGCGCGCCGTCGAGCGCCGGCTGCGCCGCGCGACAGCCGCCCTGAAGGGGCTGCGCTGGCTCGAGCAGCCGCGGCTGCTGCGGCGGCTGCGGGCCACGCCTCCCGAGTGCTTCGAGGACGCTGCCTGCGCGGCTGCGCTCGCGCGGCGCCTCGGCGTCGACGTGCTGGTCAGCGGGGAGGTCGGAGGCACCGGCGCGGCCTATGTGGTCTACCTGCGGGCGCATGGCGCCCGTGGCGCGGAGATGCGCCGAGCGCGCGCGCTGCTCGGCCCCGACTCCGGCGCCGAAGCGCTGCGAGCCAGCGCCTCGGACGAGGAGGCGCTGCTGGTGCACCTGCTCTTGCCCCAGCGCTACGTCGGGACGCTGGCGCTCAGCGTCGACGCACCCGCCGCGTGGATCTATCTCGACGGGCGACGGGTGGCCCGCGGCGCGCAGGCTACGCTCGAGGGGATCCCCGTGGGCACCCACACGCTGCGCGTCGCCCATCAGGCCTTTCATGATGACGTGCGCTTCGTGCAGATCAGCTACGCCCAGCGCCAAACGCTGCGCGTGAAGCTGCAACCCCTCTCGCTCGCCTTGGGCGCGAACCCGAGCGGCGTCGAGCAGGCCGAGGGGGGCCTGGGAGCCGGCGTCCGGTGGCCCTGGTATCGGCGCTGGTGGGCCGTCACCGCCTTCGGGGTGCTGGTCGCGGCCACGGCGACGACGACCGTCCTGTTGCTGCCGCATGCGGTGGCTCGGGATCGCGAGGCGACCCTTGGGCTCCCCTGAGCGCGACGGTGCCGGGCCAGCGGCGATCGCCAAGGGGCCGCGGCGCGCCCTGCTCACGCACGAGGGCGGCCTGCGCGAGGTCCGGCTCGAGCCCACGGGCGGCGGGCGCTATCGCATCTTGGATCAAGGACGCGAACAAACGCTGCTGGCCGAGCGCCTTAGCGATGGCGGCTGGCTGTTGATCGACGCGTCCAGCGGCCGCGTCGACGACCTGCTGGTGGAGCAAGAGGACCGCCGGCTCCGGGTGCTCACGGCGACGGCGGACGAAGCGCTGCAGCGCTGGGACGATCGCCAACGACGGCGGAGCTCGAGCGCACCAGAGGGTGGCCGGCGCAGCGCGGGCCCCGCGTCGATCGCCGCGCCGATGGCCGGGCGCGTGGCGAAGGTGCTCGTGAGCGTCGGGGAGCGGGTCGCGGCGGGACAGGCCGTGGCTGCGGTCGAGGCGATGAAGATGGAGAATGAGCTGCTCAGTCCGCGCGCGGGCCAGGTCACTGCGGTGTTGGTCTCTGGCGGTGATAGCGTCGAGCGCGACCAGACGCTGCTGATCATCACGTGAGGGCGCTCCGTCCATCGCTGGCGCTGCGGTTTGGCCTGCTCGGGGCACTCTTGCTCACCTGCCTCGTCGGCGCAGCCAGCTACGCGCTCGTCTATCGCAGCGGCGAGGCGCGAAAAGGGCAGCTCGTCGATCAGGATCGGCAGCTCGCGCGAGTTCTGGCCGGCCTGCGGACGAGCGACGGGGCGCTGGATTTCGCGCCGCTGGCGGCCTTTGTCGAGAGCGTCGATCGCAGCGCGCTCGGACCGATCTACGCGCTCGAGCGCGCCCCGGACGGCACGCTGCGCAACGGAGCGCTCAACCCGCGAGCCTTCGCCGCACTCGACCCGAGCTATCGCGAGCAGATTCGGGCCGGGCGAAGCGTCATTCTCAAGGAGCTCGCGGCGGGCCACGTCGAGCGCCGCGGGCGGATCAAGGAGTATCGCCTGCCGGTACCGCGCGGCACGCTCCATCTCGGCTTCGATGTGCGGCGCCTGGAGCGACAACTCAGCGCGCAGCGGACGACGGCCTGGTGGGTGCTCGGGGTGGCCCTGTTGCTCGGCACGCTGGCGGCGCTCGCGCTGGCGCGCAATACTGTTCGCCCGCTGCGCTTGTTGGCCCAGGCGATGGAAGCCGTGGCACAGGGCGACCTGACGCAGACGGTGACCGTCGGTCGCCACGACGAGCTCGCACAGCTCGCCGGCTCCTTCAACCAGATGATGCAGACGCTGCGGACCTTGCGGCGCCTGGAGGCCGCGCACGCCTGCTATCTACCCGGCCCCGTGCGCCAGCGTGTCTTGCGCGCCGAGAGCGCCCGCGAGCTGGCGGTGGAGGAGCGAGCAGCGACGATCCTCTGCTGCGCGCTACTGGCGCCCGAGGACCTACCCGAGCGCGCGCCGCGCGCGCGGCTGGGCCTGGTCAACGAGTACCTGGCGCCCTTGCTCGATGCCCTGCTGCGGGAGGGCGGCGTCGTGCTGGTGCTCAGCGAGCGCCAGCTCCAGGCCGTCTGGGGCGTGCCCGCTGACGACCCGCAGAGCGAGCTCCGCGCGCTGCGGGCCGCTGTCGCCGCCCGCGCCGCCGTCGCGGACCGCGCGCGGCGGCTGGCGTTCGCCGGCCAACCGGCCCTCGCGCTCGCGGCCGGCCTCTGCAGCGGGCGCGTCGCCGCGGGCAACCTCGGCTCGGTCGAACGTGCCAGCTACGTGGTCGTCGGCGACGCCGTCGACCACGCCGAAGCCATCGTCGCCCAGGCCCAGGCCGGCGAGATCTTGCTCGCCGAATCGACCTATCTGCGCCTGACGGCCGAGATCAGCGTGCGCGCCGCGGCGCCCCTGATGGCCGCGGGAATGGACGAGGCGCTGCCGCTCTATCGCTTCGACACGCTCCGACAGCAGGCGGCCGGCGTCGGGCAGGGAAGCGACTGAGAACGAGGACCCGTCGCGCGCCAGCGGCGCCTCAGCGCAGCAGCGCGTAGATGCGGTTGAGCTGGCGATTGGCCGCGGCGAACTGCCCGTCGCCATAGTAGGTCGTGGCTTGGCGAAAGAGCTCCTCGGCGCGCGCCTTGCCCTTCCCGCGCGGGGGCCGATTCCGAATCGCCTGCGAGAGGCGACCCATCTTGGCCCCGACGAAGGCGCGGTCGACCGCGATCCCGCGCACGGCGACGACGAGCTGCTCCGCGGCCGAACGCGCCGCGCTGAAGTCGCCGCGGGCGACCGCATGGCGCGTCTCGGTCATCAGGCGGTCGGCGCCCGGTGGAAGATCTACTGCCAGCAGCCCCCGAGCCTCCATCGTGCGCCGCGCGGCCTGATAGATCGGCTCGACCTCGCGACGCGTCACGCCGGTCTTCAACGCCGCCGCCGCCGGTTCCGCGACAAAGCGCGTCGCTCCGGCAATCAGCCCGCGACTCTGCCGCGCGCTGAGCTGCTGCTCCCGCTCGGCGAGCACGCGCTCGCGCGCGCCGACCTCTGCCTCGCGACGCCCGACCTCGCGCTCACGCTGGGCCAGGGAGGCCTCGCGCCGGGCGAAGACGAGGTCGCGCGCCTCGAAGCTCTCCTTGCCGAGCCGCTCAGCCAAGCCCGTCTTCTGCTGCAGCAGCGCGTCGAGCTTGTGGTTCAGGCCGAGCTCCTGCGCCACCAGCTTGGCCTCGAGTGCCACCAGCTTCGATTCCTCTTGCTCGAGTGCTGCCTTGGCCGGCGCATCCGCCTCATCGAGCGCCAGCTTGCGCGATTGCAGCGCTGCCCGCTGTCCGCGCAGCTCCGTGCGGCTGCGCTGCAACGAGCCACGCCGCGAGAGCAGCGCGCCCTCCTGCTGGGCGAGCTGGCGGTCAGCCTCGACCACCTGCTTGACGGCCTCATCCTCGCGCAGCTCGTCGCGGCCGCGGCCACAGGCGATCAGGCTGGCGCAGGCGCCAAGCGCAAGCAAGAGGGCGGGCATCGGGCGCCAGGCCGCGTGACGCGACGCGGCGACCCGGAGTGGATGGTAGGATGCGCCCTGGCTGGCAGCAGGAAGACGGTGCGGCTCGTGCATGGCGGCGAAGGTCCGTCAGGATGGTGGAATGGCGGACTATAGCACTGAGCGTGGGACGCTCGCCTGGCGCGCCGAGGGAGCGTTGGTGGAGCTGGTGCGCAAGCGGCGCGTGCTCGTGGTCGTCGGCGCGGGCGGTGTGGGTAAGACCAGCGTGGCGGCGTCACTCGCGCTGCTGGCCGCCGCGCACGGGCGCCGCAGCCTGGTGCTGACCATCGATCCGGCACGCCGGCTCGCCAGCTCGCTGGGAATCGCCGCGCTGGCGGACGAGCCGAGCGAGGTGCCAGCAGCCAAGCTCGCCGCCGTCGGCGTTGGCGGCGGACTGCTGCACGCCGCCATGCTCGAGCAGAAGCGGACCTTCGACGAGGTCGTCGCGCGCTACGCGACGGACGCCGCGACCTGCGCGCGAGTGATGAACAACAAGCTCTACCAGGAGCTCTCGACGCGGCTGGCCGGCGGTCAAGAGTACGCGGCGATGGAGAAGCTGCACGAGGTGGTGACGGGCGGGCGCTACGACCTCGTCGTGCTCGACACCCCGCCGACCGCCAACGCCGTCGACTTTCTCGAGGCGCCGCAAAAAATGGTGGCGCTGGTGGATGGCGCCGCGCTGCAGATCTTCCTGCGCAGCTATGAGCGTGCCGGGCGCTTCAGCTTCGGCCTGCTGACCCGCGGGTCCGCCTTCATCTTTCGTCGCCTCGCGCGCTTCGTCGGCGGCGCCTTCCTCGACGACGTGGCGGCCTTCTTCGGCGACATGCACGGCTTGCTCGGCGGCTTTCGCCAGCGGGCCGCTACCGTCGCCGAGCTGCTCCACCAACCGGAGTCCGGGTTCATCATCGTCTGCACCGCGGAGCCGCGCGCCGCGCTCGAGGCCGTCGCCCTCGCCGACCGGCTGCTCGAGAGCGAGCTCCGGGCTTCGGCCTTCGTGGTCAACCGGGTGCGCACCGCGGCGACGACGGCGCTCGACGAGGAGAATCTGCGCGAGGCGCTGCGCGCGCAGCGGATCGATGACGCCACCGGCGACGAAGCCGCGCCGCTGCTCGCGCGCTCGTGGGCCCAGACCCAGAGCATGGCGGCGGCCGACGCCGCGGCCATCGAGCACTTGCGGCAGCGCTGCGGCGCCGCCGTGCCCTACGTCCAGGTGCCGCTCCTGCCGGGCGACGTGCACGACCTGGAGGCCTTGGCAGCGCTCGCCCAGCAGCTCGCGGCCCCGGCACCTTGACGCGCTGCTAGCAGCCCAGCGGCGGGTTGGCCGGCTCTGCCTATGGCCTCTTGCTCGGGGCAGCGCGCGCGCGGACACAGCGCAACGCGGCGCCGCACCAGTGCAGCCAGACCTCTTGCTGGAGCCGAGCGCGCTGCTCGGCGGGGAAGGCCAGCAGCGAGAGCACCAGACTTCCGCGGCGCTCGACCGACCACTCGGCACCCGCGCCGTCCCGGTAGACGATCACCCCCGCGAGCGCCTCTGGCGTCGGAGGCTGCCGCTCTCGTGCCAGGCGATCGGCGAAGAGATGCTGCTCCGCGTTGCTGAATTCCACCGCGTCGGCCTCGCTGTCCCAGGCCGTAAGGTGCACAATCGCCGGCAGCGGCGCCCCCTCACTCAGCCGATAGGCCACGAGCCGATCGCCGCCCCAGCCTGCGGCCGCGCGCTCGGCCACCGCGGAATCAACGCCCTGCGCCAGGTAGAGCCGGAGCTGGAACTCACCGAGCGTGTCCTGGCGCACGATCGATGCCGACGCTAGCGCGGGCAACGCGCGCGGCCGCAAGCGCAGAGCAGGCTCATGGCTGCGGTATTTTTCGAAGTGCAGCACCTGCTCCGTCGTCTCGGGCGGGCGGCGAAAGAGCGCCGAGACCGCGCTCCAGGGCTCGGTGGCCCGCACGCGCTGGATCAGCCGCAGCCCGCTCAGATAGGGGAAGGTCAGCACCTCCCGCAGAAAGGGTGGGACTGACTTCCCCCCGCCGCCGCCGCCCGCTAGCGCGGCACCGACGAACTGCTCGAGCTGGCCGGGCACGCTGCTGAGGTCGAGCCCAGCGGGTTGCAGCACGTCCTCGAGCATCACCGCGGTGCAATCGCCCTCGACCAGGGCCGCCTGAGCGAGCTGCCGATCACCGTTATCCTTGAGGGGCCGGACGAAGCGCAGCAGGTGGAAATGCTGGTCCTGCAGCGCGTGGCAAAGCTCATGCACCAGGGTCGGACGCTGCAGGAGCAGGGGCAGCCAGTCGGCGATCGCCAGCCGCCGCGCCTGGGGATCGTAGAAGCCGGCGATCTGCTCGCTGAGCAGCGCCAGGACCGCCTGACGATAATCGAGCTCCAGCGGCAGGAGACCGAGGCGCTTGAGCACCTGCTCCTCGTTGGCGATCTCCGCCTGTTCGTACTCGGTGGCGAGGCGCTGCTCGATCTGCGCGACCACCTGCGCCCGGCTCGCGACGATCATCGGTACCGCCGCGCGAATCCGCAGCTCGCGCAGGTCGCTGACGACCCGCAACAACGCGCGGGCCTCGCTCTCGCGCTGCTGCGCGGCCCAAACGCCACCATCCTTGCGCTCCGGCGTCGGCGCCGAAGCCACGCCGCCGTCGGCGGGGGCCTGGGGCGCGGCGCCCGCCTGCGGCGGGGTCACGAGCAGCGAGCACGCGAGGAGCAAGACGACAACAGCACGCCGGCGCATCATGGCGGTGACGATAACACGCGCCGCGCTGGCAGCCTGGCTCGTCCTGGCCATCTGTGGCACCTTCCGGCGCCGTGGCGTCCTCGAGATCCTCTGGGCTGGAGCGCGAACAGGCGATCATCGATGCGCTGGCCGCCGGCTCGCGCGTTGTCGTGCTGCACGGCGCGCAGGGCGCCCCGCTGGCGCTGACGCTGACGCGCCTCGCGCAGCTAGCGCCGCAACGCCCGCTGCTCGTTATCACCGCCGACGACGACGGCGCGCGAACCCTCGGCGGCGACCTCGCGTTCTTCAGCGCGCCGAGCAGTGACGACGCCACCGCGACGCCCGCGGTGGTTGTGCTGCCGGCCCCCGCGAGCTCGCCCTACGCAGAGATGGCCCCGGACCGCGGCGCGCTGCTGGGGCGCATGACGGCGCTCTTCCAGCTCCAACGCGCGCGCGACCTGGCGCGAGAGCATCCGCTCGTCGTCTGCTCGGCGCCAGCGCTGCAACGCCAGGTGGTGCCGCCGCAGCTGCTGGCCGCGCTCTCGTTGCGCTTGACCGTCGGCGCGACCGTCGACCGCGATACGCTGCTGGCGCAGCTCGTCGCCGCGGGCTATGAGCGCTGTCCCGTCGTCGATGATCCTGGGACCTTCGCCGTGCGCGGCGGGATCGTCGATCTCTTCCCGCCGCTATATCGCTACCCGACGCGGCTCGAGCTTCTCGGCGACGAGATCGAGTCGCTCCGACTCTTCGATCCAGCGACCCAGCGCACGCTGCGACGCTGCGACGAGGTGCTGGTGCATCCGGTGAGCGAGTTGCTGCGCCCCGCCGGGCACGACGTGCGCGGCGCGCTGCTGGCGCTTGCCGACGAGCTGCACCATCCAACGCGCGCGACCCGCGCGCTGCTCGACGAGATCGAGCACGGCCACGCGCTGCTCGGCGCCGCCACGCTTGCCCCCGCGTTTTGCGCGGCGTTGGTTCCCCTCTGGCGCTATCTGCCCGCGAACGTCTGCTGGGTCCTCGTCGATCCCGAGGCCCTGCAGCAGACCTTCGTCCAGCAACTCGAGCACCACGAGCAGCTCTATCGGCAGCGCCTCGCCGCCGGGCGCCTGGCCTACCCTCCAGCGGCCTTCTTCAGCGCGGAGGAGGCCATCGCCAGCGCGAGCGCCGCCGAGCCGCGCCTCGAGGTGCGGGCGACGACGCAGGCTGGCGATCACGCCCTCAGCCTCGTCGCCGGCGACAACGCCGAGCTGATCGCCCACCTCAAGCGCGCCCGCGCGGCGCGCGGCGACGAGATCATCACGGCCTTGACCCGCGATCTGGAGGCGCTGCGCGACGAGGGCCGTCCCGTGCTGATCGCCGCCGGTGATGCGAGCCACAGCGAGACGCTGCGCGCGCTCTTCGAGGCCCACGGGCTGAGCCCTCGCGAGTTGCCGGCGCCGACACCCGGCGCGCTTGGCGCGCGCGGCGCTCCGCTACCCGAGTCCGCCGCGCCGCAGATCTACTTGCGCCACGGGCACCTCAGCGCTGGCTTTCGCCTCCCCGGTGGCTGGGTCGTGATCGCCCACGACGAGATCTTCGGCCCCAAGACGACGCGACAGGCGCCGCGACGAGCCCAGCCCGGCGGCGCGCGCGCCGACCTGCGCGAGCTGCGCCTGGGCGACGCGGTCGTGCATAGCGAGCACGGCATCGGCCGCTACCAGGGCCTGGTGCAGCTGCAGGTGGCGGGCGTGCAGAGCGACTTTCTGCTGCTCGAGTATGCCGGCGGCGACCGGCTCTATCTGCCCGTCTATCGCATGCACCAGGTGCACCGCTACGTCGGCTCGGAGGGCGGCGCGCCGCGGCTCGACCGACTCGGTGGCAGCACCTGGCAGAAGAAGCAGCGCAAGGTTGCTGGCGATGTGCGGCGCATCGGCGAGGAGCTGCTGCAGCTCTACGCCCAACGCGCCGCGTTGACGGGGCATGCCTATCCAGCGCCCGGGCCCGACTTCATCGACTTCGAGCAGACCTTTCCCTTCACCGAGACACCCGACCAGCTGCAGGCGATCCAGGCCACGCTCGCGGACCTGACGAGTGAGCGGCCGATGGACCGCCTGGTCTGTGGCGACGTCGGCTTCGGCAAGACCGAGGTCGCGCTGCGGGCTGCGTATCTCGTCGCGGCCGCTGGCCGTCAGGTGGCGGTGCTGGCGCCGACGACGGTGCTCGTCGAGCAGCACTACCGAACCTTTCGCGAGCGGATGGCGCCCTACCCGCTGCGCGTCGAGTCGGTCAGTCGCTTTCGGTCGACGCGCGAGCTGCGCCAGGTGCTCGCCGACCTGGCGGCGGGACGGGTGGACATCGTCATCGGGACACACCGCCTGCTCTCCGCGGATGTGCAGTTCCGCGAGCTCGGGCTGCTGGTGCTCGACGAGGAGCAGCGCTTCGGGGTTGTCCACAAGGAGCGGATGAAGCGCTGGCGAACGCAGGTCGACGTGCTGGCGCTGACCGCGACGCCGATCCCGCGGACGCTTCAGCTCAGCCTGGCAGGCCTGCGCGAGATTTCGGTGATCACCACGCCGCCGCAGGACCGGCTGGCGATCCGCACGGTGCTCTGCCGTTGGGACGACGCCGTCGTCGCCAACGCGATCCGCAAGGAGCTGGGGCGCGGCGGCCAGGTCTTCTTCGTCCACAACGAGGTGCAGACGATCGAGCAGTGCGCGCGGCGCGTGGCCGAGCTCGTGCCGGAGGCGCGGCTCGTGATCGGCCACGGGAAAATGGACGCGCGGCGGCTCGAGCGCGTGATGCTCGACTTCGTCGCCGGCCGCTTCGATGTGCTCGTCTGCACGACGATCATCGAGGCCGGGCTCGACATTCCGCGCGCCAATACGATGCTGGTCGACCACGCCGATCGCTTCGGCCTCAGCCAGCTCTATCAGCTGCGCGGGCGCATCGGTCGCAGCCACCTGCGCGCCTACTGCTTCTTGCTGCTGCCGCCCTTCGGGGAGCTGAGCGACGAGGCCCGCGTGCGGCTCGAGCTGCTGCAGCAGTTCACGCAGCTCGGCAGCGGCTTCTCGATCGCGAGCTACGACCTCGAGCTGCGCGGCGCGGGCGACCTACTGGGCGACCGGCAGTCCGGCCACATCGCCGCGGTCGGCTTCGACGCCTACGCGCGCATTCTCGAGGAAGCGGTCGCCGAGCTGCGAGGGCAGCCGATTCGCCGCGAGACGGACCCCGAGATCAACGCGCAAATCGCGGCCTTCATCCCCGACGATTACGTCGAGGACACCGGCCAGCGCCTCGAACTCTATCAGCGCCTGAGCCACGCCGCGAGCGACGAGGCGGCGGTCGGCGACATCCTCGCCGAGATGCGTGACCGCTACGGTACGGCGCCGCGCGAGGTCGACGCCCTCGGGCAGCTGATGGTGATCAAGGGCCTGGCGGCGCGCCTACGCGCCCGCGTCGTCGACCTCGGCGCCGGTCGGCTGGCCTTGACGCTCGAGGCCGACACTCCGCTCTCGAGCCAGCGCATCCGGCAGCTCGTCGCGGCGCCGGAGAGCGGCTTCCGCCTGCTCGGGCCGGCGCGACTGAGCCGCAGGCTGCGGCCTGACGAGCAGCCCCAACCGCTCGCCGCGGCCCAGCGCATCCTTCACACGCTGCTCGCCAGCAGCCGCTGAGCTGAGGACAACCGGCCGCCGTGGCGCGCCGCCAGAGGCGCTCGGCCAGTCAGCTCGGGTCGTGGCTCGCCAGGCGCCCGACGAGTTGGGTCAGCAGCGCCGTCACCGCCTGCTCCATCCGACCGACGACCTCCATCACCTCGAGGTGCGAGAGCGCGCCGCCGAGGCCAGCCGCCGCGTTGGCGACGCAAGAGAGCGCGAGCACCCGCGCGCCCATATGCCGCGCCGCGATCACCTCGGGCACCGTCGACATGCCGACGACATCGGCACCCAGGGTGCGCAGCATCCGGATCTCGGCCGGGGTCTCGTAGCATGGCCCGCTCAGCGCGGCGTAGACGCCCTCCGCCAGCGTCAACCCTGCTGCGTGCGCGGCCTGATGCGCCGCGGCGCGCAAGGTCAGATCGTAGGCCTCGCTCAGATCGGGGAAGCGCGGCCCGAGCCGCTCGTCGTTCGGTCCGAGCAGCGGATTGTCGCCGACCAGGTTGAGGTGGTCCGTGATCAGCACGAGGCGTCCCGGCGCGAGGTCAGCGCGGATGCCACCAGCGGCGTTGGTCAGCACCAGGGTGCTGCAGCCCGCCGCGACCAAGGCTCGCACGGGCAAGACGACCTGCGCCAAGGGATGGCCCTCGTAGCGGTGGACGCGCCCCTGCATCACCAACACCGGCACGCCGGCGCAGCGGCCCGCGACCAGCCGCCCGGCGTGGCCCTGAACCGTGCTTTGGGCGCAGCCCGGAAGCGCCGCGTAGGGCACCGCGACCGCCGCCTCCAGCCGATCGGCGAAGGCCCCCAAGCCCGAGCCGAGCACGATTCCCAGCCGCGGTCGGAGCGGCGCCACCTGCGCCAGAATCGCCGCCGCCGCCGCCTGCACCTGATCCCATAGCGCCATCGGTAGCTCCTCAGCCTCGCCTAGACGAGGATGCCCGCGAGCGCGGCGGAGAGACACGAGACCAGCGCCCCGGCCAGCATCGCACGAAAGCCCAGGCGCGCGAGGTCGGCGCGACGCGCCGGTGCCATCGCCCCAATGCCGCCGAGCTGGACCCCGATCGAGGCCACGTTGGCGAAGCCGCAGAGCGCGTAGCAGGCGATCACTGCCGAGCGCGCGCTCAAGACCGGCGTCGGCGCGTCGAGCATGGCCTTGAGATCGAGATAGGCCAGCAGCTCGGTCAGCACCAGCTTCTCGCCGAGCAGCCGGCCAACCGCCGGCGCTTCAGGCCAGGGCACCCCCAGGGTCCAGGCCAGCGGCGCCAGCGCCGCGCCCAAGAGCTGCTGCAAGCTGGTACCGACGAGACCCAGCAGGCCGTTGAAGAGCGCCATCATCGCGACGAAGGCGATCAGCATCGCGGCGATGTTGAGCACCAGCGTCATCCCCTCGCTCGCGCCACGGGCCACGGCCTCGATCATGTTGGCGTCGGGTCGCTCGACCGGCACCTCGGCCCCGCCGGCGGTCACGGCTTGCTCGGTCTCCGGGTAGATCAGCTTGCTGATCGCCAGCGCCGCGGGCGCCGCCATGAAGGAGGCCGTCATCAGGTGACCGGCGATGCCTGGCAGCGACTGGAGCATGCCCACATAGACAGCCATCACCCCGCCGGCGACCGTGGCGAAGCCCCCGACCATCACCGCCATCAGCTCGCTCTGCGTCAGGCCGGCGACGAAGGGGCGCACGAGCAGCGGTGCCTCGGTCTGACCGAGGAAGATATTGGCGCTGCAGGAGAGGGTCTCGGCGCCGCTGCTGCCGAGCATGTGCATCATCCCGCGAGCCAGGTACTTGATGATCCACTGCATCACCCCGAGGTGGTAGAGCAGCGCGGTCAAGGCCGAGAAGAAGATGATCGTCGGCAGCACCGCGAAGGCCAGCGACTTGAGCGCCGGACTCATCCGGCCGACGAAGGTCTCGGCGATCAGCACGCCGCTGTGCGGGTCAGCGTGGCGCACTTCGTGCGCCTCGGTCGATTGAAAGACGAACTCGATCCCCGCCTGCGCAAAACCAATCAACCCGCGGATCCCGCGGTCGACGCCGTCGAAGAAGAGCTGGCCGACGAGCGGGTTGAGCACGATCAGCGCGAAGAGCGCGTGCAGCGCCAGTCCCCACAGCACCGGCCGCCAGCGGATGCCGCGCCGATTGACCGAGAGCAGCCAGCACAGGCCGAGCACGACGGCGTAGCCGAGCAGGCCGCGCAGGCGGGCGAACTTCCCGCCGCTCGGCGGCCGCAGCCTGCCCCCTTGGCGGCGCAGGAAGCTCGAGCCGCTGCTGCTCGCCGCGACGCTCGCCACTGAACCCGCCGACGCCCCTCCCGCACCCTCCGCCCGCGCGGCGACCGGCGCCAGAACGCCCGTGAGCAGCAGCGAGAGCGCGAGCAACGTCCCCATCGGCAGCCTCGCCGCCCGCAGCGCAGTCCCGCGCTTCATCGCCTCACCTCGTGAATCAGCGGCGGCACGCTGCAGGGCTGCTCGGCCCAGATCAGCGCCGGCCGCAGCAGAGCCTCGGCCGCGCGTGCTCGCGCCTCATCGCGGTGGTGCAGGATCGCCAGCACCTCGCCGCGGGCCACCCGCTGGCCGAGCCGTACCTGCCAGCTCAATCCCACCGCCGGATCGATCCGGTCGTCGAGTCGCAGGCGACCCGCGCCCAGTCGCACGGCGGCCCGGCCGATCGCCTCGCAATCGAGCGCGACGAGCACGCCCGCCTCCTCGGCGCGCAGCTCACGCGCGCCGTCGGCGATCGGCAGGCGTCGGGGATCGTCGACCACCCGCGCATCGCCCCCCTGCAGCGCAATGCAGCGCCGCAGCCGCTCGAGGCCGCTGCCGTCCGCCCGCGCCTGCGCCAGGCGCGCCCGCGCCTGCGCGAGATCGCTGGCCACGCCGGCGAGCAGCAGCATCTCCGCGCCGAGCGCTGCCGTCAGCGCCCAGACGTCGGACGGTCCGCGCCCCTGGAGGACCTCGATGGCCTCGCGCAGCTCGTTGGCGTTGCCGATCGCGAGCCCCAGCGGCTGGCTCATGTCGCTGAGCACGACAGTCACGCGCTTGCCTGCCGCCGCGCCGATCGTTTGCGCTGCGTCGGCCAACGCACGCGCCCGCTCGAGGTCCTTGAGGAACGCGCCGCTGCCGACCTTGACGTCGAGCACCAGCGCGTCGATGCCGGCCGCCAGCTTCTTGCACATGATGCTGGCGGCGATCAGCGGAATCGACTCGACGGTCGCGGTCACGTCGCGCAGCGCGTAGAGGCGTCGGTCGGCGGGGGCCAGCTCGTCGCTCTGGCCGGCCAGCACCAGACCCGCGCCGGCCAGCACGGCGGCGAAGCGGGCGAGGTCGAGATCCGTGCGCAGCCCGGGGATGGCCGCCAGCTTGTCGAGCGTGCCACCCGTATGGCCGAGCCCACGACCCGAGATCATCGGCACCGCGACCCCGCAGGCCGCGACCAGCGGGGCGAGGCAGAGCGAGATCTTGTCGCCGACGCCGCCCGTCGAGTGCTTGTCGATCTTGGGCAG
This sequence comes from Pseudomonadota bacterium, assembly GCA_016711215.1. Taxonomy (NCBI): domain Bacteria; kingdom Pseudomonadati; phylum Pseudomonadota; species Pseudomonadota bacterium. The sequence goes on from JADJTL010000002.1 coordinate 335,699, forward strand.
CGCGATCGCCGAGAGGTCGGCGACACGCCCGGAATGCAGCATCGCGGTCGTCAGCGCCGACAGCTCCTCTGAGTCCAACCCGCGCCAGTAGATCGCCATCAGCAGGGCCGCGAGTTGATAGTCGGGCACCGTCCCGGCCGTCACACCGGTGATCAACGCCTCGAGCTGGGCCGCGTCGAGGCGCTGACCGTCGCGTTTGGCGCGAATCAACTCGACCACCGGAGTCGAGAGCGGCGCCGGCGGCTCGCGCTCGGCTGGGCCTAGCATAGCGCGCTCCAGAAGCTGCTCCCCGTCGGGGGCGGCGCCACACCGAGGGCCTCGGCGATCGTGGCTGCCACGTCGGCGAAGCTCCCGCGCAGGCCCAGATCGCGACCCGCCGCGCGGGCGGGTCCGTAGGCCAGCACGGGCACCTGCTCGCGGGTATGGTCGCTGCCGTGAAAGGTCGGGTCATTGCCGTGATCGGCGGTGATCAGCAGCAGATCCTCCGGGCCGACCTGCGCCAGCAGCGCGGGCAGCGCCGCGTCGAACTCACGCAGGGCGAGCGCAAAGCCAGCAGCGTCGCGCCGGTGGCCATAGAGCGCATCGAAGTCGATCAGGTTGACGAAGATCAGTCCATGCGTCAGCGCAGCGAGCTCGCGCGTGGTCTGCTGCATGCCGTCTCGATTCCCGGCCGTGCGCACGGAGCGGCTGAGTCCACGACCGCTAAAGATGTCACCGATCTTCCCCACCCCGACGACCGGCACGCCGGCCGCGCTGAGCGCGTCGAGCAGCGTTGGACTGGGCGGGGGCATGCCGTAGTCGTGGCGATTGTAGGTGCGCGCGAAGCTGCCGGGCTCGCCGACGTAGGGACGCGCGATCACGCGACCGACCTGCAGCGGGTCGCAGAGGCGACGCGCTCGCTCGCAGGCGGCGTAGAGCTCCGCGAGCGGGATGCGCTGCTCGTGAGCGGCGATCTGAAAGACGCTATCGGCGCTCGTGTAGACGATCCAGGCTCCGGTCGCGAGCTGAGTTGGTCCGAGCTCCTCGATAATCTCTGTTCCGGAGGCCGGGCGATTGCCGAGCACCGGTCGTCCGGTCGCGGCGATGAACGCGTCGATCAGCGCCGTAGGAAACCCGGCTGGAAAGGTGCGAAAGGGCTGGTCCAACACCAGCCCCGCCAGCTCCCAATGACCCGTCGTCGTGTCCTTGCCGGCCGCACGCGGCTGCAGCCGACCGAAGGCGGCGCGCACATGCTCGCGCGCGGCGACCCCCTGCAGCGCCGCCGCGCGACCTAGCCCGAGCGCCTCGAGCGCCGGCAGGGCGAGGCCGCCGACGGCGGCTGCCGTATGCCCGAGCGTGTCGGCGCCGGCATCCCCATACGCGGCGGCGTCGGCCGCCGCGCCGCAGCCGCAGCTGTCGAGCACCAACAACACGACGCGGCTGGCCTGCCGGCTAGCAGGCGGCGCGAGCTTCGCTGGAGAAGTGGCCATCGACCCCATTCCGTGACCCGCGACCCGTGACCCGCGACCCGCAAAGCGCAAAGCGCAAAGCGCAAAGCGCAAAGCGCGACCGTCACTCGGCGACGATCGCCGGACCCATACTCGTGCCCAAGCGCGTGGCGCCAGCGGCGATCAGCGCCAGCGCGGCAGCGCGCGAACGAATACCGCCGGCCGCCTTGACCCCCAAGGCGCCGCCCACGACCTGCCGCATCAGCCGAACGTCGGCGACGGTGGCGCCGGCGGCGGCGAAGCCCGTCGAAGTCTTGACCCAATGCGCGCCCGCCAGGCGCGCCAGCAGGCAGGCGACCACCTTCTGCTCTTCGTCGAGCAACGCGGTTTCGATGATGACCTTGACTGTCGCCGGCCGCGCGGCCCGCACCACCGCCTGGATGTCGTCGAGGACGACGCGGTCGTCGCGATCGTGCAGCGCGCCGAGGTCGATCACCATGTCGAGCTCCTGCGCCCCCCAGCGCACGAGCTGCGCCGCCTCGAAGGCCTTGACCTGCGTACCGCACGCGCCGAGGGGAAAGCCAACGACGGCGCAGACGCGCACGCGCGTTCCGGCGAGCTGCTCACGGCAGTTGGCCACGTGCGGCCCATGGACGCAGACCGCCGCAAAGGCCAAACGACGCGCCTCTTCACAGAGCCGCCGCAGCTCGGCCCGCGTCGCCTCGGGGCGCAAGAGGGTGTGATCGATCAAGGCGGCCAGGCTCTGGGCATCGCTCGGAAGCAGCGCGGGCACCGAGAGCGCGGGCGGCGGCATCGCGGCGATCAGCGGCTGACCGAGCGCGGCCCCGAGCGCGGCCGTCACCCTCGCGATCTGCAGCGCCTGCGCTTCGCTCTCCGCCATCGACCCCTACTCTCGCGCCCGACTCTCGAAGCGGGTGAACTTGCCGAGGAAGACCATGGGTATCGAGCCGACCGGTCCGTTGCGCTGCTTGCCGATGATCAGCTCGGCCTCGGCGCTGCGCTCCGGGCTGTCCTCGCGCGGCGGACGATGGATGAACATGATCACGTCGGCGTCCTGCTCGAGCGCGCCGGACTCGCGCAGATCGCTGAGCTGGGGTTTGCCGTCACGCCGATCCTCGGCGGCGCGTCGGAGCTGCGAGAGCGCCACCACCGGCAGCCGCACCTCCTTGGCGAGCGCCTTGAGGCCGCGGCTGATCTCCGCCACCTCGCGCTCTCGGCTCTCCGTGCCGGCGCGACCGCGCGCGAGCTGCAGGTAATCGACGACGATCAGTCCAAGTTGGTCATCGTGCGTGAAGATCGACCGATCGGCGCGAAAGCGCCGCGCCTTGGCGCGGATCTCCAGCACGGTCGGCGAAGCACTGTCGTCGATCCAGATCGGCGCCTGGGCGATGCGCCCGGCGGCCCGCGTCAGGCTGTTCCAGTCCTCCCCATCGAGATTGCCGGCGCGCAGGCGCCCGGCTTCGACGCGCGCCTCCGAGGCGAGCAGGCGCTCGACCAGCGCCTCCGAGCTCATCTCGAGCGAGAAGAGCAACACCGGCACGCGATGGGCGAGGGCGGCGTTCTGCGCCACGTTGAGGCAAAGCGCCGTCTTGCCCATGCTCGGCCGTGCCGCGATCAGGATCAGATCGGAGCGCTGTAGCCCGCCGGTCATGTGATCGAGCTCAGGGAAGCCCGTCGGCACGCCGGTGAGGGTTTCCTTCTTCTCGAAGCGCTTCTCGAGGGTGGTGAAGGTATTCACCAACAGCTCGCGCACGAGCACGTAGCCGCTGCGCGCGGTGCGCTGCCCGAGCTCGAAGACGCGCTGTTCCGCGCGATCGAGGAACTCGGGGACGCTCTCCGGTTCGCCGTAGGCCTCACCGGCGATCGCTGTAACGCCCTGAATGAGCTGCCGCAGGGTCGATTTCTCACGCACGATCTTGGCGTGGAAGGCGATGTTCTCCGCCGTCGGCACGCGGGTCGCGAGCTCCGCGAGGCGCGCGGCCCCGCCGGCCTTCTCCAGCTTCTCGGCGGCGCGGAGCTGCTCCTCGAGCGTGATGATGTCGATCGGTTTGCCGGCCTCGGAGAGCCGCAACATCGCGGCGAAGATCTCCTGATGCGCCGGCACATAGAAGTCCGGCGCGTCGACCAGGTCGATCGCCAATTGCAGCGCTTCGCGGGGATTGAGCAGAATGCCGCCGATGACGGCGGCCTCCGCGTCGGCGTTATGGGGCAGGGCGCGCGCGGTCACCATGGGCGAAGAGCTCCCGGTCAGCGGTAACGCGCGCTCTTCGGCCGTCCCGGGCGCACAGGACTACTCTGCCGCGACGACCCAAACCTTGAGCGCGGCCGTCAGGCCCTTGCCGAGCTGCACCGTGACCGAATGGAGACCGAGGGTGCGGATGGCCTCGGCAACCTGGATCTTCTTGCGATCGACCGTCACGCCCTTGCTCGCCAGCGCCGTCGCGATATCGGCGTTGCTGACCGAGCCGAAGAGCTTTTCTTCCTGGCCGGCCTGCTTGCCGACCTGGCGGGCAATGTTGATCGTCAGCGCTTCGAGCTTGGACTTGAGCGCCATTCCGTCCCGTTGCAGCTTCTGCTCACGCGTCGCGATGACGCGCTTCTCGTGGTCGAGCTGCCGCAGGCCACAGCCCGTCGCCGCCACCGCGAGCCCGCGTGGGATCAGATAGTTGCGCACAAAACCGGGTCGGGCCTCGACAACCTGCCCGCTCTGGCCCAGATGGGCCACATCTTCGCGTAGGATGACCTGCATCGGACTCGCTCCTACTTCCCGGTCACAGCGAACGGCATCAGGGCGAGGATGCGCGCGCGCTTGATCGCCAGCGCTACCTGGCGCTGGTGCTTGGCGTTATTGCCACAGATGCGCCGCGGCACGATCTTGCCGCGTTCGGTGATGAAGTTGCGCAGCAGCTGAGGGTCCTTGTAGTCGATGATCAGGCTCGGGTCGGCGAGAAAGCGGTCGACCTTGCGCCGCCCGAAGCTGCGCCGACGGCCACCACCACCGCCAAAGCCGCCGCCACCGCCGCCGCCGCCACCGCCGCCACCGCCGCCGTAGCCACCGCCACCGTAGCCACCGCCACCGCCGCCGTAGCCACCGCCGCCGCCACCGCCGCCGCCACCGCCGCCGCCGCCACCGCCGCCGTAACTGCCACCGCCGGTGCTACCGCGTGAGCCTGTTTGTTGGGACATTACGCTTCCTCCCCATCGGCGCTCGTCGCCGCTGCGCCGGATGCATCATCCGCGGGCTGCTCAGCCCCGTCGGCGTCGACCTTCTCCGCACTCGCGGCTTCCGCATCAGCCTCGCCGGCCTCCGCACTCGCCGCGGCTGCCGCGGGCTTCTCGCTGGGGGCGACCGTACGCTTCCGCGGGCGGACCTCGTCGTCCTCGCCCTCGTCGTCGTCGTCACCCTCACCGCGCTCGCCGTCGCTGTCGTCATCATCAGCCGCGCGACCGAGGTAGTAGTCCTCCTCGTCGAGGCGCGTCTCCGCGGCCGCGACGAAGGTCTCGCCGGTCACGTCAGAGGGCCGAGCGTTGGGATCCACGTCGGCGTCGACCTTGATCGAGAGGTAGCGGATCACGAGATCCATCAGCCGCAGGTTGCGCTCGACCTCGGCCACGAGCTGCGGTGGTGCGAGGTAGCGCCAGTAGAGGTAGATGCCCTTGTGGTGCTTCTCGATCTCATAGGCGAGCTTGCGCTTGCCCCAGTTCTCCACCCGCAGCAGCTTGCCGCTGGACTTCTCGATCACCTCGCGAATGCGCTCGTTGGCCTGCTGGAGCTGCTCGCTCGTCGCCTCCGGGCGCAAGATGTAGATCGTTTCGTACTCGCGCTGGGTTCCTGGCTGATCGCGCATGGATTGCAGCATTGGTCCTCCCCACGGTTATTGAGCCCCCGTTCGTGACGGGAGCAAGGAGTCGCGCGCTCGCACCATGCGAGACGGCGGCCGAGCTGCGCTGCGTGGCGGCCCGGCTGAGAGCGTGTCCGATACCGCTCCCTGGAGAAAAAGGCAAGTCCGCGCTGCGCCGCCGCGCGATCAATCAGCCGGGGCCGTCGGATCCTCGTCGGCTGCGCGGTTGTGGCGGTTCATCGCGGCGCTGAGACCCTCGCGCAGCAACAGCGTCGTGGCGTTGGCAGCGCGGAGCAGCAGGCGGTCGAGCAGGGGGCGATCGGCGGGTTGAAAGCCGCCGAGGACGTGATCGACGACCTCGCCGACGCGCGGGCGTCCGACGCCGATCCTCACGCGGAAGAAGTCCCCGCTGCCCAGCAGCTCGATGATCGAACGAATGCCACGATGGCCGCCGTCGCCGCCCCCGCGCTTGACGCGAAGCCGGCCGAGCGGCAGGTCGATGTCATCGTGCAGGACCAGCAGCTGACTGAGCTCGACGCGGTAGAAGCGCGCCGCCGCGCCGACGCTCTGACCGCTCAGGTTCATGAAGGTGAGCGGTTTGAGCAGGACCGCGGCGGCCCCCCCGGCGAGGGTCCCGACCGCGGCGTCGGCATCGAGGCGCGGCGCGCCGCGCCAGGTCAAGCCTGCATCCGAGGCCAGGCGCTCGACGGCGCGAAACCCGACGTTGTGCCGACTCTCGGCGTAGCGGCCACCCGGATTGCCCAGGCCGACGACCAGCCAGCGCACGATCAGGAGGCCTTCTTGCCGCCACCCTTCGCCGGGCTCGACGAGGCCGCAGCGGCTGTGGGCGCCGCCGCTCCGCCTTCGGCCGCGCCCTCGGCAGCCGTCCCGGCGGCCGCCGCGTCGGTCTCGGCGCCGCGCCGGGGCACCATCACGCTGGCCAGGGTCTGCTCGGCTGGCATACGGACCCGTACACCCTCCGGTAGGGCGAGCTGACCGACAGCGAAGAGGTCGTTGACCTTGAGGGGGCTAACGTCGACCACGAAGCGCGCCGGGATCTTGTCGGGTGGGCACTCGACCTCGAGCTCGCGGAAGACCTGATTGAGGACGCCGCCGAGCACCAGGCCCTCGGGCCGCCCCTCGAGCACGAGGGGCACGCGCACCCGCACCGGCTTATCGAGCCGCACGCGGATGAAGTCGACGTGCGTCACCGCTCGGCTGAGCTGGTTGACCTGATAGGACTTCAGCAGCACCTGCTCCTGCTCGGCGGCTCCGCCTGCTGCGGCTCCAGCGTCGGCGGTAGCCTCGATCGTCAGGGCGATCAGCGTATTCTCGCGCTTCTCGGGATCGAGCGCGGCGTGCAGCTCCGCGGGGCTGAGTGCCAAGGCGACACTCTCGCCACCGGCGCCGTAGAGCACCGCGGGCACCAGGCCCTGCTGGCGCAGCTTTCGCGCCACCCCCGTGCCCCGCCCCGTCCGTCGCGCCGCCGTCAATTTGCCGACATGCATGTCAATCATCTGTACACCTGCCCATCCTGTAATCGCCTGCCGGAGGGCTCTCATCGCCCCGCGCGGGCAAGCAAACGATCTCGCCGCTCATGCCCTCCGAGGCACCGCCCCGAGGTCAAAACCCTCACATGAACAACGAGCTGATCGAGTCTCCGTGGTGAATGCGCTTGATCGCCTCGGCCAGGAGCTTGGCCACCGAAAGCACCTTGAGCTTCTCGGTCCCGGGCTTTCCGAGCGCCAACGGGATCGAGTTGGTGATGACCACCTCCGACAAGGGCGAGGCCGCGATGCGCGTCAGCGCAGGACCAGAAAGCACGCCATGCGCCGCTGTCGCCAGCACGCGATTGGCGCCATTCGCCATCGCGATCTCGGCGGCCTGCGCCAGCGTGCCTGCGGTGTCGATCATGTCGTCGACGATCACCGCATCCTTGCCGCGCACGTCACCGATCAGGTTCATCGCCTGGCTGACATTCGGCGCGTCGCGCCGCTTGTCGATGATCGCCAGCGAGGCGCCGAGCCGCTTCGCGAACGCCCGCGCGCGCTCGACGCCGCCGGCATCCGGCGAGACGACGACGACCTCCTGCCCGTAGAGGCGCTCGCGCAGGTAGTCGATCAAGACCGGCATCGAGAAGAGGTGATCGAAGGGGATATTGAAGAAACCCTGGATCTGTCCGGCGTGGAGGTCCATCGACAACATACGATTGGCGCCCGCAGCCGTGATCAGATCCGCAACTAGCTTGGCGGAGATCGGCGTGCGGGGCTTGACCTTGCGGTCCTGGCGCCCGTAGCCGAAGTAGGGAGCGATTGCGATGATCGAGCCGGCCGACGCGCGCTTGAGCGCGTCGATCATCACCAGCAGCTCCATCAGGTTTTGGTTGACGGGGGAGCAGGTCGGCTGCACGACGAAGCAGTTGGCGCCGCGCACGTTCTCGCCGATCTCGACGAAGGATTCGCCGTCCGAGAACTCGGTCACCCGCGCGGCGCCCAGCGGCACCTCCATGTGCCGACAGATCTCCTCAGCCAGCGCCCGGTTCGCATTTCCGGTGAAGATCGCGATAGACCTGAGCATGGCCAAGCTCCTACGACCGAGTTGGGGCGGCAGGATTCGAACCTGCGAATGGCGGAATCAAAATCCGCTGACTTACCGCTTGTCGACGCCCCAAAGACGCGATCTCAGAGACGCAATCCCAGAGACGCAATCCCAGAGACGCTAACCACACAGCGCAACCCCAAGAGCGGCAACCCGCCGGACGTGCCCTGCGCCCTCGGCTGCCGAACCGTCGATGGTTGCCAGACCGCACCAACGGCCGGAACCCCAAAGGCCGGAACCCCAACGGCCGGAACCCCAACGGCCGGAACCCCAAAGGCCGGAACCCCAAAGGCCGGAACCCCAAAGGCCGGAACCCCAAAGGCCGGAACCCCAAAGACCGGAACCCCAAAGACCGGAACCCCAAAGACCGGAACCTACGAGGCCCAGGCGCCGAAGATGGCCGCCCAACAACCCGGCCGCCGAGAGGCGGCGCGCCACCGAAGCAAACGCCCCGACGCCTGCCGCGCACGCTTATAGGGGATCGCTTGCCTCGCTGTCAAGCTCGCCGGCACGCACGGCAAGCGCCGGAATACCTGCGGAAACTGCCAATTCGGCGGCCACGGCGCGAGCCCGATCGGCGCTCTCGAAGAGGCCGAAAACCGTTGGGCCACTGCCGGTCATCGAGGCCGCATGAGCGCCCGCTGCGTGGAGCAGCCGCTTGAGGTCGGCGACCGGGGGACAGAGCCGGATCGCGGGCGCTTCGAGATCGTTCGTGATCCAGGGCAGGACCGAGGTCAAGGATCCCGTCGGCGGCACGAGCGTCGGCGGCGTGGGCGCACGCTCGCCGCGCGCCAGGCCGAGGGCAGCGTAGACCGCGGCGGTCGGGAGCGGCAGCCCCGGATTGAGCAGCACCAGATGCAGCGGCGGCAGGCCGGAAAAGGGCGTCAGCGCCTCACCGACGCCGCGCGCTCGCGCGACCCGCGGCTGCAAGAAGAAGGGCAGGTCGGCGCCCAGCTCGAGCGCCAGCGCCGCCAGCGCCGCCGGCGCCATCCCGGCCCCGAGGGCGGCGTGGTGGGCATCGAGCGCCCGCAGGACGGCGGCCCCGTCGCTGGAACCACCACCGAGACCGGCCGCGGCCCAGATCCGCTTGGTGAGGCGCAGACCGACGGCCGCGCGCACACCAATGGCATCGAGATAGCGTTGCGCCGCTCGCGCAGCGAGGTTCTGTAGCCCATCGAGCTCGGGGTGCTCGGGGCAGACACAGGTAATCGTCGTCCGCGTCGCCGGCTCGCAGCGCAGCTCGATCGTATCGGCGAGGCTGAGCGGCACAAAGACACTGTCGAGCTCATGGTAGCCATCGGCGCGACGCCCCAGCACCCGCAGCGAGAGATTGATCTTGGCGGGAGCGCGCAGCGTGAGGTCCAGAGTTGGCGACATCGGTCGGCTTCCTCGCCGGCAGCCGGGCCGGCGCGCGTACTCTAGGAGGGAAGGCGCGCTTGTCAACGCCTGGGCTGTCTGGGCAGTGGGCCGCGGGGCGGAGCGCGGCGTCGCCTTTCTGCAGACGACGCGGTGGGCTATCATGCCGCCGCCCTCGGGGCGGGGGCGGCCTCGTGCGCCCGGTGCTACCGGCGCGATCGCGGAGAAGGAGCGTTCAGAATGTGCGGTATCGTGGCTTATGTTGGCTCGGAGCGTTGCGCACCGATTCTGCTCGACGGCTTGCGGCGGCTTGAGTACCGCGGCTACGACTCAGCGGGCACGGCGATCATGGCGGGCGGCCGCACGACGATCCTGCGCGCCGAGGGCAAGCTCAACAACCTGGCGCGGCTGCTCGACGAGCAGGCGCCGCAGGGCACGGTCGGCATCGGGCACACGCGCTGGGCGACCCACGGGCGCCCCTCCGAGCAGAACGCGCATCCGCATAAGTTCGGACGGGTCGCCGTCGTGCATAACGGCATCATCGAGAACCACGCCGCCCTGCGCGCCGAGCTGAAGGGGGCGGGCCACCGCTTCGCCTCGGAGACGGATACCGAGATCGTCGCGCACCTGGTTGACGACGAGCTGGGCCGTGGGCTCGAGCCACTCGCCGCGGTGCGCGCCGCGCTCGCCCGCGTCTCCGGGGCCTACGCGATCTGCGTGCTGATCGACGGCCTGCCCGACCAGGTGATCGCCGCGCGCCATGACGCGCCGCTGATCCTCGGCGTCGGCGAGGGCGAGAACTACGTCGCCTCCGACATCCCCGCAATCCTCAACCGCACGCGCGACATCATTTCGCTCGAGCAGCACGAGGTCGCCGTCGTCGGCAGGACGGTACGCATCTTCGACGCTGAGGGGCGGCCGGTCGACCGCCGTCCCGAGCGAATCCTCTGGGACGCCGTGCTCGCCGAAAAGGGCGGCTGCAAGCACTTCATGTTGAAGGAGATCCACGAGCAGCCGCGCGCCGTCACGGACACCATCCGCGACCGGCTCTCGCAGGCCAGCGGCGACGCCTTTGTCGACGCCGAAGGGCTCGACCTCGGACAGACGCGCCATGTCACGATCGTCGCCTGCGGCACCTCGTATCACGCCGCGCTCGTCGGCAAGCAGCTGATCGAGAGCTTGGCCCGCATCCCGGTCGAGGTCGACCTGGCGAGCGAGTTTCGCTACCGCGAACCGATCATCGGCGAGCACGAGTTGTTGGTGACGATCTCGCAATCCGGCGAGACGGCCGACACGCTGGCGGCGCTGCGCGAGGGCGTCAAGCGTGGCGCCACCCCGCTCAGCATCTGCAACGTCGTCGGCTCGACGATCGCGCGCGAATCGCGCGGGGTGCTCTATACGCACGCGGGCCCCGAGATCGGCGTGGCCTCGACCAAGGCCTTCACCACGCAGCTCGCGGCGCTGATCGTGTTGGCGCTGCATCTGGGCCGACGCAACGGCCGTCTGAGCGTCGACCAGGCCAAGGAGCTGATCGGCGAGCTGTTGGCGATCCCCGAGCAGATGAAGGAGGTGCTCGACCATCACGCCACGATCAACGTGATCGCCCGGCGCTATGCGATGGCGCGCGACTTCCTCTTCCTCGGACGCGGCATCAACTACCCGATTGCCCTCGAGGGAGCGCTCAAGCTCAAGGAGATCTCCTACATCCACGCCGAGGGCTATGCGGCGGGCGAGATGAAGCACGGCCCGATCGCGCTGATCGACGAGCACATGCCGGTGGTCGTGATCGCCCCGCAGGGCTCGGGCTACGAGAAGATCATCAACAACCTGGCTGAGGTGCGCGCGCGGCAGGGCAAGGTGATCGCGATCGCCTCGCGCGGCGACAGCGAGATCGGCGAGCTGGTCGACGACGTGATCCAGATCCCTCACGTTCGCCCGGCGCTGCAGCCGCTGCTGACCGTGCTGCCGCTGCAGATGCTGGCCTACCGCATCGCTGATCTTCGCGGCACGGATGTGGACCAACCGCGCAACCTGGCCAAGAGCGTGACAGTGGAGTAGCCGATGACCACGACCCCTCACAGTCCCGTCGCCATCATCGGCACCGGACCCGCCGGCTACACCGCGGCGCTCTACACCGCGCGCGCCGAGCTGGCCCCGGTGGTGATCGACGGACTCCAGCCGGGCGGGCAGCTCACCACGACGACCGAGGTCGAGAACTACCCCGGCTTCCCGCAGGGCATCCAGGGTCCGGACATGATGGAGCTGCTGCGCCAGCAGGCGCTGCGCTTCGGCGCGCAGTATGTCGGCGGCGTGGTCGATCGCGTCGACTTCGGACAGCGGCCCTTCCAGCTCTACGTTGACGGCCAGGCGCGGAGCGCCGACGCAGTGATCATCTGCACCGGCGCCTCAGCCAAGTACCTCGGCCTCGAGTCCGAGCGCCGGCTGCTCGGTCACGGTGTGTCCGCCTGCGCGACCTGCGACGGCTTCTTCTACCGTGGCAAAGAGGTCGCGGTGGTCGGCGGCGGTGATACCGCCTTGGAAGAGGCGCTCTTCCTCACGCGCTTCGCCACCAAGGTCACCCTGATCCATCGCCGCGACGAGCTGCGCGGCTCGAAGATTATGCGCAAGCGCGCGCTCGACCACCCCAAGATCGCGCCGCGCTGGAACACCGTGGTCAGCGAGGTGCTGGGCGACCCGGCGCAGGGCGGGCTGCGCGGCCTGCGCCTCAAGGACGTACAGACCGGCGCGGAGAGCGAGCTGCCTTGCAACGGGCTCTTCGTGGCGATTGGCCACCAGCCGAACACCCAGCCCTTCATCGACTGGCTCGAGACCGACGAGCTGGGCTACCTGAAGGTCCAGGCCGGAAGTGCGCGCACGGCGATCCCGGGCGTCTTCGCTGCCGGTGACGTCATCGACCGGGTCTACCGCCAGGCGATCACCGCTGCCGGCATGGGCTGCATGGCTGCCATCGATTGCGAGCGCTGGCTCGCCGAGCATGCCGGCTGAGCGCCACCGCTCGAGCGAGAGCGTCGGAGCGACGCCGCGGCGCTCGGCGCCCAACCGCGAAGCGCCTCACCAGCACCGCGCGGTCTCAGCACCGCGATCAGCGCAGCATACTCGGCGCTCGGCGCGGGCCGACCACGCTCGACTAGTCGGCAGAGCTTTCGGCAGAGCTTTCGGCGAGAGGGCGCTCCGAGGGCCAATCACTGCCGCGCTGCTTGATCACGCGCGCCGGTACGCCGGCGACCACGGCGAGCGCGGGTACGTCGCGCGTCACGACCGCGCCAGCGGCGACGATACTGCCATCACCGAGGTGCACGCCGGGCAGCACGATCGCGCGCTGACCGATCCAGACGTCCCGCCCGATCACGACCGGCTGGTAGCGAAAACCCTGTTGGATAACCGGGCGCGTGGGGTCCTCGAAGCGATGGTTGGCGGTCGAGACGAAGACGTCACCGGCGAGGCGACAGTAATCACCGATGACGATCTCGGCGTGCGTGGCGAGGAGGGTCGCGCGTGCGCCGATCGCGACATGGCTCCCCACCTGCAAGCGCGCCGACTTGGCGACGACGCAGGCCCCGCGCTTGACGAAGACGTGATCGCCGAGCTCGAGGCTCGCCGCCGGCGTGCGCGAGCTCTCGCGCGCGCTGCGCAGCTCGGCGCCCTCGAAGAGCCGTCCGTGCCGCCCGCAGCGGAGGACAGAGTGGCCATCGCGATACACGGTGGCCGCGCCGTAGGCGCGCAGATCAGCGCCGCAGCCGGTCATCCGCCCGACGTAGAGGCGCGCGCGCAGCCAGGCCGCAACCTCGCGCGTGACGAAGCGCTCGAGGGTGGGAACAACGCCGAAGGCCGCCACGACCTCCGGGAGCCGCTGAAGCCGCTTCAAGCTGCCCATCCCTGCAACCGCCCGCCCGGCCTGCGACGAAGCGTTAGCGCGTGACCGTGAAGATCTGACTGCTGCGGACGGCGTGACCGTCGACGACGAGCTCGAAGCTCCCGGTCATGGCGCCGACCGGAATACTGACCCGCAGCCCCGCGCCGCCGTCCACGACCGCCTTGGGTAGGGGTCGACCGTTGAAGTAGACGCTGGCGCGTGGCTGCGCGGGCGTGACGGCGAGCGTGACCTCGGTGCCCGCCGCGCCGCGCGTGGGCGAGAAGCTGAACTGCACCTGGGGCCGTGGGGGCAGCACGATAAACCCATAAGACGACCTGGCCCGCACGCTGTTATCCGACCCGACCAGCAGCAAGGGCGAGCTGGCACCGGGCACAATGACGATCTCGATCCAGTCCGATCCGCGCGCGCGGATCGGCTGCGGCGTGCCGGCGAGGTAGACGTTGTCCGTCGGCAGGAAGCCGCTGCCGGTGATCCGGACAACCGTGCCCGCCGGTCCTTGCTGGGGACTGAAGTCGCGAATCGCCGTCAGGGGCGGGGCTACCGCGTCGGCCGGAAGCACGAAGCCGTGCTCGGAGGCGGCGCGAACGGTCTTGCGCGGCCCAACCACCAGGAAGGGCGAGCTGACGCCCGGCGTGACCACGACCTCGACCCAGTCCGATCCGCGCGCGCGAATCGGCTGCGGCGTATCGGCGAGGTAGATGGTGTCGGTGGGGAGGAAGTTCTTGCCGGTGATTCGAACCACGGTGCCGGCCGGTCCGCGCCGCGGGCTGAAGCCCGTAATGACAGCGTCGCGCACGATCAGCGCGAAGCGGCCAGCAGACACGGCGACGTCGCGGCCGTCGCGCTGGACCCGAAAGGTCGCGCTCGAGGTCGTGACAGGCACCTGCACGACGATGCGGCTGGCGGCGATGGCGCGCACCGGACACTCCGCCGCGCCGATCCATACGCGATCGGAGGCAAGAAAGCCGCGGCCCTCGAGGGTGACGAGGTCACCGACGCGGCCACGGTCCGGGTTGAAGGCGGCGATGACCACCGCTTCCTCGGCCGGCGGGGCAACGACCGGCGGGGCGACGACCGGCGGTGGGGCCGTCGGCGCCGGCACCTGGAACGAGGCCCCGACGACGATGGTCCGGCCGTCGCGGGCGATGATCAGCAGCGCGCCCGAGCTGGCGCCCGCCGGAATGCGCACGGTCAGCACCCGCGGCGCGAGGCTGAGCAGCGGAAGCTGCTGTCCATTGAGCAGGACCTTCGCGACGCCATCCAGCTGGCGGCCAGAAACCGTCACGACGGTGCCTGCGGGACCGCTCTTCGGAGCGTAGTCGACCACCTCGGGCTGGGGCGTGCTCGGCGCGGCTGGGGCGCGGCGCTCCACCAGATAGCCCTCGCGGGCGCGCCTTTTGAAGCGCGCTTCAGCAGGGTTCGGGCCGGCAAGGAGGGCGGCGCAAACGAGGCCCAAGGCAAATACGTCGACGATCGACCGAAGCACCGAGCCCTGATGCATCTTCATGGTGAGGCTTCCCCCTAGCGTGGTCATGCTGACTCCCTTCAAGCTGCGGCGCCCAGGCGCGCAAAGAGCGGCCACTCCAACGCGTATCGCGGGCGCAGCCCTGAGAGTTGCTTCCGAGTTTGACGCTCGTACCGAGGGGGAACACTTAGCCCTGCTCGCAGGCCAGCGTCAAGCCACGGGCCGAGGCCCTCGGCGTCGGGCCGCCCCGACTGCGAGAGGCGGTCCCTCAGGACGACGCACTCCTCGTGGCCTGAGGGCTGCGAGCTGGATCGGCCGCTCGGCGTCGATCGGAGCTTCCTCGGGCGGCTATTGCATCGCATGCAGGGCAACGCGGTTGCCCTCGCTATCCTCGAAGTGGGCAATGAAGCCGTATTGGCCGAGGTCGGTCTTGGGCTGCAGCGTCTTGCCGCCCCGGGCCTGCACCTGCGCCAGCGTCGCCTCGATGTCAGCGACCTGGAGGTAGACGAGGGTGCCGGCGTGGGACGGCTCGAAGCCAGCGCCCTGCACCAGCGTCCCGGCCGCGCCCTTGGCGTCCTTCTGCCAGGGGAACCAAGCCATCTTCAGCGGGCCCATTTCCTTGAGCTCGAGCTCGATCCCGAGGACATGCTCGTAGAAGGCCTTGGCCCGCGTGAGATCGCGGGCGGGAAGCTCGAACCAACCAACGGGATTCTGGGGCGCAGCCATCTCGGCACCTCCGGGTGGCGACCGTCGTCGGGCCGCCGGTTCGTCAAAGCCGGAAACCTAGCCTAGGCGGGCTTGCCTCGCCGCCACGGGCCCGCCGCAACGCGCGCGGCGCCCTGAGCCCGCACCGCGATTAGATCTTGCCCAGCAGCATGAAGGCGATCACCAGCGCGTAAATCACCAGCGACTCGATCAGCGCCAGCCCGAGGATCATCGGCGTGAAGATCTTGCCCGAGGCACCGGGGTTGCGGGCGATGCCCTCGAGCGCGGCGGCTGCAGCCCGGGCCTGGCCGAGCGCGCCACCGAAGGCGGCGATGCCGATGCCGAGGCCGCAGGCGATGCCGATGAAGGCCTTCATCGTGTATTCGTTGTCGGCCGCGCCGCCGTCGGCCGCGAAGGCCAAGCGGCCGACCAGCATCACCAGCAGCCCGGCGAGGGCCGAGCCCAATCCCTTGCCCAGTCCCTTATCCAGTCCCTTGCGTGTGCGCTTCGTCATCCCCGTACTCCTTCGTCTGATTCGTCTGAGCTTGCAGTAGCCCCTCAGGGCGTCGCGTCAATGCGCCTCATGCGCCGCAGCCTCGCCGATATAGATCATCCCGAGCAGCGAAAAGACCAACGTCTGCACCACGCAGACGAGCAAACCGAGCACATAGAAGGGCAGCGGAAAGAGCGCCGGCACGACGAAGAGCGCGAGCGGCACCGTCAGACGCTGGATCGTGCCGAGCAGGGTGTGGTCGGCGAACATGTTGCCCATCAAGCGGATCGCCAAAGAGAGCGGCCGCACGAGTAGCTGGCTGATCACCTCGATCACGAGAATCAGCGGCGCCACGTACCAGACCGGTCCGAGGAAGTGTTTGAGGTAGCCGAAGCCCTGCTCCTTGAAGCCGACCCCGATCGTCACCACGAGCACCAGCAGCGAGAGCGCGAGGTTGGTCTTGAGCGTATCGGTTGGTGGAAGAAAGCCTGGAACCAGACCAATCAAGTTGTTGCAGAGGATGAAGAAGACGTAGCTACCGATCAAGGGCAGGAAGCGCTCGGCATTGTGCCGCCCCATCACGCCCTCGGCGATCGAGAGCGTAGCCTCGATCCCCAGCTCGAAGAAGCTCCGCGCGCCGAAGCGCGGCGAGGGCAAGATGCGGTCAGGGTTGGCCCGACGGAGGTCCCAGGCGAAGCGCAGGGCCAGCGCGCTGAGCAGGAGCGCGACGAAGAGCGCGATGCAGACGTGAGCGATCGAGAACGAGGTCTCGGTGCCGAAGGCCACGGCGACGACCTGGCGGGCCCACTCGGGCCAGTGCCGCACCACGGCGTCGCGGTGCAGGTAGTGCGCGGCATACTCCTGCAGGTTGAAGTAACCCGGCAGGTAGCTGAACCAGGTGTCGTGACCACCCATCTCAAAGACCCCGCGGGAGGGCCGTCGCGTCGCCGCGGCGCGCCAGCCTGAAACCCTCGATCATGATCGCCAGCACGACCGCCGAGCTGCCGAGCAGCAAGCCAAGCGCGTCGACGCGGACCAGCCGGAGCACGAGCCAGAGCGCTCCGCCGACAGCCGCAAACTTGAGCACCATCACGCCCGCAAGGGCTGTCTGCTGCCACGGCCGGCTGCTGGCCACGAGCGCCGCCAGCAGCCGGCGCAGGAGCCAGAAGTTGAGCACGGCGAGCAGCCCGCCAGCCGCAGCACCGAGCGCCAGCCCGCTGCGTTGCAGCAGCAGCAGCAGTGGGACGGCAGCCGCGAGCAGCAGCAGGGCCAGTCGTTCAATGCGAGCGGGGGCTTCGCGCTGCATCATCGTCGTCATCGAGATCACCGTCGCCAAGATCACCGTCGCCAAGATCACCGTCGCCAAGATCACCGTCGCCAAGATCACCGTTCTCGGTGCGCTCCGCCTCCCGGCGCTGCGCTTCGCGCATGAGGCGAAACAACGAGGCAAACGCCGCGGCCACGCCCAGCAGCAAGCCGACCAAGGTCAGGTAGGGCGCCGTCTTCCAGCGCTCGTCGAGCCACTGGCCACCCAGATAGCCGAGCACGGCGCCGACACCGAACTCGACGCCGACCGTGCTGATGCGCAACGCCTGAACCCAGGCTGCCGGTTCGTCTGCGCGCCCGTCGCCGGTCTTCTCGGCCTGCTTCACCCGTTTCGTGCTTGCGTCGTCATCTCGCGCCGGTAGCTCAAACCGTCGTTTCGCGACGTTGCGCGGCCAACGTTGCGCGGCCAACGTTGCGCGGCGCGCTTGGATCGCGAGGCCGGCAACGGCCGGTCGCTTAGCACGGGCGCCGCTGGCAGGTCAACGCGCCGGGGCAGCGCTCGCCGCTGCTGGGCGCCGCGCTCAGTTCCCGCTGCTGCCAGCGCCGGCAGCGGCAGCAAACGCCTCACGCGCTGCCTCGAGCGTCAGGCGCAGATCCTCGTCCCGATGCGCCGCGGAGACGAAGGCGGCCTCGAACTGCGAGGGCGGCAGCAACACCCCACGCGCTCGCATCGCGCGGTGGAACGCGCTGAAGCGCGTCACGTCGCTGCGCTGCGCCGAGGCCAGGTCCGTCACCGGCCCCTCGCAGAAGAAGGGGGTGAGCATGGAACCGACACGATTGACGCAAAGCGGAAGCCCGCGCTCCTGCGCGATCGCAGTCAAACCGGCCGCCAACACCGCAGCGTAGCGCTCGAGCTGCTCATAGGGGTCGCTACGCTCGAGCAGCGTGAGCAGCGCCAGACCGGCTGCGACCCCGAGCGGGTTGCCCGAGAGCGTGCCCGCCTGATAGACCGCGCCGCTCGGCGCGACGTAGTCCATCAGCGCCGCCCGTCCCCCGTAGGCCGCGACCGGTAAACCCGCGCCGATGATCTTCCCGAGACAGACCAGGTCCGCCGCGACGCCGTAGCGCTGCTGGGCCCCGCCGAGCGCGACGCGGAAGCCGCACATCACCTCGTCGAAGATCAACAGCGCGCCGTGCGCCGTGGTAATCCGCCGCAGGCCCTCGAGGTAGCCCGGGAGCGGCGCCACCGTACCCATGTTGCCGGCCACGGGCTCGACGATCATCGCCGCGATCGAGGCGCCATGGCGCGCGAACAACGCCTCGACGGCCATCAGATCATTGAAGGGCACCACCAGCGTGTCGCGGGCCGTGCCGGCAGGCACGCCAGCGGAGTCGGGAATTCCGAGCGTCTCGGCGCCGGACCCGGCGCGCACGAGCAGCCCGTCGGCATGCCCGTGGTAGCCACCCGCGACCTTGACGATGCGGTCGCGACCGGTAGCCCCACGCGCGACGCGCACCGCGCTCATACACGCCTCGGTGCCGCTGTTGACCAGTCGGACCTTCTCGAGGCCGGGTACGATGCGGGTCAGCAGCTCGGCGAAGAGCACCTCACGCTCGGTCGAGGCGCCGAAGCTCACGCCGTCCGCGGCAGCCGCGTGAATCGCCGCGAGGATCTCCGGCCGACCGTGGCCGAGCAGCATCGGCCCCCACGAACCGAGGTAGTCGACGAAGCGGTTGCCGTCGACGTCCCACACCTGGCTGCCCGCCGCCCGCGCGAGAAAGAGCGGCTCGCCGCCGACCGAGCGGAAGGCGCGCACGGGGCTATTGACGCCCCCAGGGATCACCCGCTGCGCCCGGGCCGCCAGCGCCCGCGATCGTTCGTCCCCCGCGCTCATGAGGTCGGCTCCGGCTCACCCGCCTCCGCCGCGACGACGCGCTCGCCCTCGTCGCCCTCGGCGACTCGCGCCCCGCGCTCGTCCGCGCCCACGTCCCGGGCCTCGCCCTCGTCCGCGTCCTCGCCCTCGTCCCCGCCCTCGTCGTCGCGCTCGGCCAACCCGTCGACGGCGACCACACGCTCGCCCTCCTCGAGGCGAATCAACCGCACGCCCTGGGTGTTACGGCCGATCTGCGAGATGTCGCGCACCGGCATGCGGATCACCTTGCCGGCCTGCGTCACCAGCATCGCCTCATCGCTCTCGATCGCCACCAGCGAGCCGACCACCGGGCCGTTGCGCTCATTGGCCTTGATCGCGATCAGCCCCAGCCCGCCGCGATTCTGCGCGCTGAACTCTGCCGCCGGCGTGCGCTTGCCGTAGCCCCCCTCGCAGACCGTCAACACGTCACTCGCGCTCTCGGGGTCGAGCACGGCCATCCCGACCACCCGATCGTCCGCGCCGAGCCTGATCCCACGCACCCCGCGCGCGGTCCGGCCCATCGGCCGGAGCTGGCTCTCGGGGAAGCGAATCGCCATCCCGCCGCGCGTGCAGAGCAGCACATGCTGTTCGCCGTCGGTCAGCCGCACGTCGATCAGCTCGTCGTCGTCGACGAGGTCGAGCGCGATGATCCCCGTGCTGCGGACGTTCGCGAACTCCATCAGCTCGGTGCGCTTGATCACGCCGCGGCGCGTGGCCATCACGACGTAGCGGCCGGCGGCGAACTCCTTGAGCGCGAGCATCTGGTCGAAGCGCTCGCCCTCGCGCAGCTCGAGCAGGTTGACGATGGCCTTGCCGCGCGAGGTGCGCGGCGCGTGCGGCAGCTCGTAGACCCGCCGGACATAGACGCGTCCCATCGAGGTGAACATCATCAGGTGATCGTGGCTATGCGCGACGAAGAGCTGACGAACGAAGTCCTCCTCGTGCGTGGTGACGCCGGTCACGCCCTTGCCGCCGCGGTGCTGCGCGCGGTACTCGCTGATCGGCACCCGCTTGACGTAGCCGCTGTGCGTCACGGTGACGACCATATCTTCCTGGGCGATCAGGTCCTCGAGCTGAATCTCGCCCGAGGCCTCGACGATCTCCGTGCGCCGTGCGTCGCCATAGCGCTCTCTCAGCTCCTCGAGCTCGGCGACCACCACCGCCATCAGCTTGGCGTCGTCCGAGAGCAGCCCGAGCAGGTAGGCGATCCGCTCGCGGAGCTCTTGCAGCTCTTGCAGGATCTTGTCGCGCTCGAGCCCTGTCAGCCGCTGCAGCCGCATCTCGAGGATCGCCTGCGCCTGCAGCTCGGAGAGCCCGAAGCGCGCGACCAAACCGCTCTTGGCGACGACCGGGCTGGCCGCGGCGCGGATCAGCGCGATCACCTCGTCGATGTGATCGAGCGCGATCTTCAGCCCTTCGAGGATATGCTCGCGCTTGCGCGCCTCGCGCAGCTGATAGGCCGAGCGGCGCGTCACCACGTCACGGCGGTGGTCGACGAAGTGGCGCAGCACGTCGATCACGCGCAGCACCTCGGGGCGACCGTCGACGATCGCCACCGAATTGACGCCGAAGGTGTCCTGCAGCGGGGTCAGCTTATAGAGCTGATTCAGCATCACCTCGGGCATCACGTCGCGGCGCAGCTCGATCACCACGCGGATGCCCTCGCGGTCGGACTCGTCGCGCAGATCCGTGATGCCGCTGACGCGCTTCTCGCGCACCAGCTCGGCGATGCGCTCGATCAGCCGCGCCTTGTTCACCTGATAGGGCAGCTCGGTGACGATGATCGCCTGCTTGCCGGAGCGGAGATCCTCGATCTCCGTCCGCGCGCGCACGACGATCGAGCCGCGCCCCGTCTGGTAGGCCTGGAGGATGCCGGCCCGGCCGTAGATGAAGCCAGCCGTCGGGAAGTCGGGCCCCGGCAGGAGCTGCAGCAACTCCGCCAGCGAGAGCTCGGGGTTATGAATCAGCGCGATCGTCGCGTCGAGCACCTCGCGCAGGTTGTGCGGCGGGATGTTCGTCGCCATACCCACGGCGATGCCCTGCGTGCCGTTGATCAGCAGGTTGGGAATACGCGCCGGGAGGACGACGGGCTCGAGCTCCTTCTCGTCGTAGTTCGGCGCCCAGTCGACGGTCTCCTGCTCGATGTCGGAGAGCATCTCCTCGCCGATGCGAGCGATGCGGATCTCCGTGTAGCGCATCGCCGCCGGGGGATCGCCGTCGATGCTGCCGAAGTTGCCCTGGCCGTCGGCGAGCGGATAACGCAGCGAGAAGTCCTGCGCCATGCGCACGAGCGCCTCGTAGACCGCCGAGTCGCCATGCGGATGATACTTACCGATAACATCGCCGACGATGCGCGCCGACTTTTTGTAGGGCTGGCTATGAAAGTTCCGCAGCTGATGCATCGCATAGAGGATGCGGCGATGCACCGGTTTGAGACCGTCACGAACGTTGGGCAGGGCGCGCGAGATGATGACGCTCATCGCGTAGTCGATGAACGACGAGCGCATCTCGTCCTCGATGGTCGTGTGCAGCGTGCGCTGGGGGAGCGGCGCCTCCGGCGGCGGCGTCCCGGACTGGGTCGAATCGGACATACTCGAAGGGACCTCGGCAGTGGACTAAGGGTACAGAATCACGACGGAATCGCCCATGGAACGGGCGCGCGACTTCATAGCGCGAATCCCTCTAAAGGTCAATCGAACCCGGCCGCGGCGTGCCTCCAGGCCAGTCCGCGTCTGGGTCGACGCGCGGCCTCAGCGCTGCCTCCGACGCGCTGAGCTTCGCCGCGCCGGCCCTCAGCAGGTTTGCTGCGCCGGCCCTCAGCAAGTAGAGTGCCGCGCACTCTGCCCTGAACCCCTTAGCGACGAGGCGAACGGCATGAGCACGACGAAGTGCGCGTTGATTACCGGCATCACCGGCCAGGACGGCTCATACCTGGCGGAGCTCTTGCTAGAGAAGGGCTACACCGTCCACGGCATCGTCCGCCGATCGAGCTCGTTCAATACCGGGCGGCTGGAGCACCTCTACCAAGATCCGCACGTCAGCGGCCGCCGGCTGCGCCTGCACTACGGCGACATGACCGATTCGTCGAATCTGTCGCGGCTGATCGAGGCCGTGCGCCCGGACGAGATCTACCACCTCGCGGCCCAGAGCCACGTCAAGGTTTCCTTCGAGGTGCCCGAGTACACCGCAGAAACCGACGCCATCGGTACGCTGCGCCTGCTCGACGCGATCCGCGACACGGGACTGCGGACGCGCTTCTACCAGGCGTCGACGAGCGAGCTCTACGGCAAGGTGCAGCAGGTCCCGCAGAGCGAGCAGACACCCTTCTACCCGCGCTCGCCCTATGGCGTGGCCAAGCTCTACGCCTATTGGATCACGGTCAACTACCGTGAGGCCTATGGCCTGCATGCCTCCAACGGCATCCTCTTCAACCACGAGAGCGAGCGGCGCGGAAAGACCTTCGTCACGCGCAAGGTCACGCGGGCCGCGGCCCGGACCGCGCTGGGCCTGCAGCAGCGCCTCTACCTCGGCAACCTCGATGCGCGCCGCGACTGGGGCTATGCGCCGGAGTACGTCGAGGCGATGTGGCTGATGCTGCAGCAGCCGACCCCGGACGACTACGTGATCGCGACCGGCGAGACCCATAGCGTGCGCGAGCTCGTAACGCTGGCCTTCGCGCGGGCCGGCCTGCCGCTGCGCTGGCAGGGGCAGGGCGTCGAGGAGCAGGGCCTGCACGCCGACACCGGCGCCGTCTTGGTTGAGATCGATCCGGCCTACTTCCGCCCGACCGAGGTCGATCTGCTGATCGGCGACCCGAGCAAGGCCAAGGCCCAGCTCGGCTGGCAGCCGCGCACGACCTTTGAGGTCCTGGTCGAGCGGATGGTCGACCACGACCTCGAGGCGGCGCGGCGTCTGCTGACGCTGCGCGCGGCCGGCCACCAGGCCTATGAGGAGGGCACGGAGTGACGAGAGCGACGGCCATCGAGCCGCGGCGCCTGGCGCCCGATGCGCGGGTTTATGTCGCTGGCCATCGCGGGATGGTCGGCTCAGCGATCGTGCGCCAGCTCCTGGCGCGCGGCTACGCCCACCTCGTCACGCGCGAGCTCGAAGCGCTCGATTTGCGTCGCCAGGCCGCCACCGAGGGCTTCTTCGCGACGGAGCGTCCCGAGTTCGTGATCGTCGCGGCGGCCAAGGTCGGTGGCATCCTCGCCAACAACACCTTCCGCGCCGACTTCATCCGCGACAACCTGCAGATCCAGACCAACCTGATCGACGCCGCCTACCGCCACGGCGTGCAGCGCCTGCTCTTCCTCGGCTCGAGCTGCATCTACCCGCGGGACTGCGCCCAGCCGATCACCGAGGAGGCTCTGCTGACCGGGGCCCTCGAGCCGACCAACGAGCCCTATGCCATCGCCAAGATCGCCGGGCTGAAGCTCTGCGAGGCCTACAACGCCCAGTACGGCACGCGCTACCTCAGCGTCATGCCGACCAACCTCTACGGTCCCCATGACAACTTCGATCTGAGCTCGAGCCACGTGCTCCCGGCGCTCTTGCGCCGCTTCCACGAGGCCAAGCTGGCCAAGCTGCGCTCGGTGACGATCTGGGGCAGCGGCCGCCCGCGCCGTGAGTTTCTCCACGTCGACGATTTGGCGGATGCCTGCGTCTATCTGCTCGAGCAGAGCGACAGCACCGCGCTGCTCAACATCGGCGTCGGAGAGGACGTGACGATTCGCGCGCTGGCGGAGCTGGTGGCCGAGATCGTCGGCTTCGAGGGCGAGATCTTGCAGGACACGAGCAAGCCCGACGGCACCCCGCGTAAGCTGCTCGACGTCAGCCGGCTGCACGCGCTGGGTTGGCGCGCGCGGACGAGCCTGCGCGAGGGGATTACCAGCACCTATCAGTGGTTCGTCGCGCAGCAGGGGCGCCAGACTGACGCGCGCGGCGAAACGGGCCCACGGGGCTAGGCGCGGCTGGCCAAGGGCGCTGAGAATCACTAGACTCCCGCGGCGCGCAAGAGGAAGGGAACCATGCTCGAACTATCAGAGGTGCGACTGGGCGTGATCGGCCTGGGCTACGTCGGGTTGCCGCTGGCGACGGCCTTTGGGCGGCTCCTGCCGACCTGGGGCTACGACCGCCGCGCCGACCGCGTGGCCGAGATTCGCGCGGGCCACGACAGCTCGCTCGAGGTCACCGAACAGGACCTGGCGGCTGCCGCGCAGCTCAAGGTCACGGCGGACGTCAACGACCTGGCCAGCTGCAACGTCTACATCGTGGCGGTGCCGACGCCGGTCGACGACCACAAGATCCCAGACATGGAGCTGCTGCGCGCAGCCAGCGCCACGGTCGGCGAGCTGCTCGAGCGCGATAACGTCGTCATCTTCGAGTCGACGGTCTATCCGGGCTGCACCGAGGAGGTCTGCGTGCCGCTGCTCGAGGCCAAGTCGGGCCTCGTCTTCAACCGTGACTTCTTCGTCGGCTACAGCCCGGAGCGCATCAACCCCGGCGACCACACGCATCGGCTGGCCGACATCGTCAAGGTCACCTCGGGCTCGACGCCTGCGGCCGCCGAGCTGATCGATAACCTCTACCGCAGGATCATCACGGCCGGCACGCACCGCGCCAGCAGCCTGCGGGTGGCCGAGGCCGCCAAGGTGATCGAGAACACCCAGCGCGACGTCAACATCGCGCTGATCAACGAGCTGGCGATTCTCTTCAACCGCCTGGGCATCGACACGGTCGAGGTGCTGGAGGCCGCCGGCAGCAAGTGGAACTTCCTGCCCTTCCGGCCCGGGCTGGTCGGCGGCCACTGCATCGGCGTCGATCCCTTCTACCTGACCTATAAGGCGCAGCAGGTCGGCCATCGACCCGAGCTGATCCTGGCCGGGCGGCATATCAACGACAACATGGGGCAGTACCTGACGCACCGCGTGATCAGGATGATGAGCCAGCGCGAGATCCAGACCGTGCAGGCGAAGGTGCTGGTGCTGGGTTTCACCTTCAAGGAGAACTGCCCCGACATCCGCAACACGCGCGTTATCGACATCGTCAACGAGTTCCGCGAGTACCGCGCCGAGGTCGAGGTCTACGACCCCTGGGTCGAGGCCGAGGAGGCGCGGCGCGAGTACGGCCTCGAGCTGATCGACGAGCTGCACGAGGGTCGCTATGACGCGATCGTCGTGGCCGTGGCGCATAAGCAGTTCCTCGAGCTCGGCGCGGCCCGAATTCGCGCGTTGGGCAAGGCGCGCTGCGTGCTATTCGACGTCAAGTCGGTGCTGCCGGCGAGCGCCGTCGACGCGCGCCTGTAGCACGAGGAGCGGAGAGTCGTTGGCGATGAAGGTGCTGGTAACCGGTAGCGCGGGGTTCATCGGGTCGGCCGTGGCGCTGCGGCTGCTCGCGCGCGGCGACGAGGTGGTCGGCCTCGACAACCTCAATGCTTACTACGATGTGAAGCTCAAGCAGGCCCGGCTAGCGCGGCTCCTGGCGCTGCCCGGCTACACCAACTGCCTGCTCGACATCGCCGACCGCGAGGGCATGGCGCGGCTCTTCGCCGAGCAGCGCCCGCAGCGCGTGGTCCACCTGGCCGCGCAGGCGGGCGTACGCTACTCGCTGGAGAACCCCCACGCCTACATCGAGAGCAACGTGGTCGGCTTCCTCAACGTGCTCGAGGGCTGCAGGCATAACGAGCTCGAGCACCTGGTCTACGCCTCGAGCAGCTCGGTCTACGGCGGCAACACGCGCCTGCCCTTCTCCGTACATGACGGCGTCGACCATCCGCTCAGCCTCTACGGTGCGACGAAACGCGCCAATGAGCTGATGGCCCATTCCTACAGCCACCTCTATCGGCTGCCGACGACGGGGCTGCGCTTCTTCACGGTCTATGGCCCGTGGGGGCGGCCCGATATGGCCCTCTTCCGCTTCACCCGCGCGCTGCTCGCTGGCGAGAGCATCGACGTCTACAACCACGGGCACCATCGGCGCGATTTCACCTATATCGACGACATCGTCGAGGGCGTGATCCGCGTGCTCGACCGGCAAGCGCCGCCGGCGCCGCAATGGAGCGGTGAGGCGCCCGATCCGGCGACGAGCAGCGCACCCTTTCGGGTCTACAACATCGGCAACCATCAGCCGGTACAGCTGCTCGACTACATCCAGGTCCTCGAGCGCTGCCTGGGCAAGCAGGCGCAGCTCAACCTGCTCCCGCTGCAGAAGGGCGACGTGCCTGAGACCTGCGCGGACGTCGAGGACCTGGTCCGCGATGTCGACTATCAACCCTCGACGCCGGTGAGCGAGGGCATCGCTCGCTTCGTCGCCTGGTATCGTGAGTTCTATCGCGTATGACGCCTGCAATCGCGCCTGAGCCCGGCCGCCCCTCGGAGCCAGCCCTGCGCGCGGCCGACGCTCCGATCAAGATCCTCTGCGTCGCCGGCGCGCGGCCCAACTTCGTCAAGATCGCGCCGCTGATGCGAGCCTTGGCGCAGCGGCCGGCCTTCGCGGCGCGACTGGTCCACACCGGCCAGCACTACGACGCGGCGCTCTCGAGCGTCTTCTTCGACGAGCTGCGAATCCCGCGGCCGGACCTCGAGCTGGAGGTCGGCTCGGGCACTCATGCCCAGCAGACCGCCGAGATCATGCGCCGCTTCGAGCCCGTCGTGCAGGCGGAACAACCGCAGGCCGTGCTCGTCGTCGGCGACGTCAACTCCACCATCGCCTGCGCGCTGGTGACCGCCAAGACCGTGCTCGATCGGCCCTTCGCCTGCGCGCTCGGCACGCGCCGACGGCCAGTGATGATCCACGTCGAGGCCGGCCTGCGCAGCGGCGATGACGACATGCCCGAGGAGATCAACCGCAAGCTGACGGACGCGATCTCCGACCTGCTCTTTGTTAGCGAGCCGGCGGGGCTCGAGAACCTGCGGCGCGAGGGCGTCAGCGAGGACCGGCTCTGCTTCGCCGGCAACGTGATGATCGACACGCTGCTCGCGGCCAAGGCCCAGGCGCAGCGCTCCGACGTGCTGACCCGGCTCGGGCTGCGAGCGGGCGGCTACGGCCTGCTGACGCTGCACCGGCCAAGCAACGTCGACGACCCGAGCGCCCTGGCCGCGCTGCTGCGCACGCTCGATCAGATCGCGGAGGAGCTGCCGCTGGTCTTTCCGGTCCATCCGCGCACCCGGAGCAAGCTGGCGGCGGCCCGCGTGAGCCTCGGCGCGCCGCGCTGGCACCTCTGTGAGCCGCTCGGCTACCTCGATTTCCTGCGGCTGACCAGCGGCGCCCGGGTGGTGCTGACCGACTCGGGCGGCGTGCAGGAAGAGACGACGGTGCTCGGCGTGCGTTGCCTGACGCTGCGCGATAACACCGAGCGCCCGGTGACCGTCAGCGAGGGCACCAACACGCTGGCTGGCACGCGACCAGAAACCATCCTGGCGGCCTGGGCGGCGGCCCGCGAGGCAAAAGAGGGCCCAGCGCGCGTGCCCGCCCTATGGGACGGCCAGGCCGCTGATCGCATCGTTGCCGAGCTTGAAGGGCGTCTGACGCCGCCGGCGGGGTAGGCCTTGATCGCGCCCGGCGACCCAACCCAGGCGTTGCTGCTGCGACTAGCCCGCGTCGAGCTCACCGAAACAGACGCGCGCATCGCCGCGGCGCTGGCCCCCCAGGCCAACTGGTCCGAGCTCACTCGCCTAGCGATCCGCGGCGGCATCGCCGGGTTGATCGCGACCCACAGCGGCGCGGCGGCGATGCCCCGGCACACGCTTCATGCGTTGACCGCGCATAGTCTGGCCGCGCAGGCGCAGAATCGCGCGCTCCTCGCCGAGGCACTGGCGCTCTGCGCCGGCGCCGAGCGTCAGGGTCTCGCGCTGGTGCCGCTCAAGGGCATCGCCCTGCAGCTGGCCGGGGTTTATCCCCAGCTCGGGATGCGGGCACAATGCGACATCGATCTGCTGACGGAGCGCTCGCAGATCGAAGAGGTCGACGCGCTCATCCGGACGGCTGGCTTCGCTTACCGCGGTGACCCAGCCCATGCGCTGCGGCATCAGCATCACCTCAAGTACGCCCTGACCCGGAGCGCCCGCCCACCTGTGCTGCTCGAGCTGCATTGGACGCCCTTCTTCGTCACCTACGGCGGGGCAGCACTCGATGCAGCGGCCCTCGGGCGCACCCTCCGTAAGGTGCAGGGCGGAGCGGCGGTGCGGATGCTCGACCCGATCGATACACTGCTCTCGGTCAGCCTGCATCTCGCCGTTCATCGCTACCGCGCTGCTCTAAAGTGGCTGGTCGACGTGGCCGAGCTGGCCCGACGTGGCGACGCGACGCTCGATTGGGACGAGTTGTGGCGGCGAGCAAGCGCGCTCGGGGCCCGCCGCGCCCTCGGGCGCGTCTTCTTGCTCGCGCGCAGCCTGCTCGCTGCGCCGCTGGCGCCGCCGACGCCAAGTTTGTTGGCGACCCTGCTGGCGCGGGTTACCCCCGCATCCGCCCTGATCGGCAGCGAAGACCAACCATCGCTCTCACGCCGCCTGGCGATCGATCTCTTGCAGTGCGATCATCCACGCGCGGTGCTGGCGAACACGGGCGGCAAACTGGCCGAGTTGCTCGAGCGGGAGCGCGGGCTGCGCTTGCCCTGGCTCCGCGCCGGCACGGCCGGTCGCTCGACCGTGCGAGCCGCACCAACCGCCGGCAGGAGTCCAACCGCCGGCAGGGGTCCAACCGCCGGCAGGGGTCCGACTGGCGGCGGGGGTCCGACTGGCGGCGGGGGTCCGACTGGCGCCAGGGGTCCGACGGGCGACCCAACCCGTGGCTAGACCTCGAAGCGGCTCGACGGCGGACGCGCCTAGCGTGGGCCGCTACTTGCGCACGGTTCGGCATTTGCGCCGAGAGCAATTCAGCGCGCGCCTCGCGCACCACGCGCGCGCCCTCTTCGACCGTCGCCTCCCGGCGCTGGCCGCGGCCCTCGTACCGGCCACCTCGGCGCAACCGGCTGGCATCGCCCTCAACGCGCCGCCATCGGCGCTGCTCACGGACGAGCGGCTGATCGCCGAGCGTTGGCTCGCGGGTGCGGTCGCCTACCACGGCATCGAGGGGTCTCGGGACGATTGGCGCGGTCGCGGCCAGAGCCGGCTCTGGCGCTACGAACGACACTACCATCGGGAGCTCGTCGCCCTCGCCGCCCTCGCCAGCGCGGAGCCGGGTGGGCGCTACGCGGCGGCGGGGCACGCGCTGATCGCGAGCTGGGTCGAGCACTGTCCCTTCCCGACCCGCGATGCCTGGGAGCCCTACCCGGCGGCGCGCCGCATTCTCAACTGGAGCCTCTCGGCGGCGCTCTTCCCTGCGCTCGCCGAGCAGCTCGCCCCCTTGCTCGAGCAGCAGCTCGACTTTCTCGAGCGCCGCCTCGAGCGCCACCTCCTCGGAAACCACCTGCTCTGCGACGCAGCGGCGCTCGTCGCAGGGAGCGCGACGATCGTCTCTGGGCGCGCCGAGCGCTATGGCGAGCAGGGCGCTGCGCTGCTCGCCGAGCAGCTCCAAATGCAGGTCCTCCGCGACGGCGGCTATGCCGAGCGCACGGTGCAGTACCACACGATCGTGCTGCGCGATGTGCTGCTGGCGATCGGTCTCGCCGCGCGACGAGGACGCCCGCTACCGGCCGTGGTCACCGCGTCGGCGGTCGCGATGGCGCGCTGGCTGGCACGCCTGCTCGCCTGCGGCCGGCTGCCCTGGATTAACGACGCGGCCGCCGATGCCACGCCCTCGCCAACCGAGGTGCTCGCGCTGGCGCGCGCGCCCTCGACTGCATCGGCGGCGACTGGGACGGCTGGCTCGGCCGTTCCTTCGGCGCCAAGGCGGCGCGTGGCGGCAGCGCCGCCGCGCCGGCGGAGCCCTTCGAGCTCGAGCTCGAGGCCACGGGCTGGTCGATCGTCGGCGCGGCAGGCAGCGTGCTGCTCTTCGATCACGGGACGATCGGCCCGGACGAACAACCGGGCCACGGCCACGGCGACGCGCTGGCCTTCGAGCTGAGCTGGGACGAGCAGCCGGTCGTCACCGACTCCGGGGTCACGACCTACGAGATCGGCGCCGTCCGGGAGTTCGAGCGCAGCGCTCGGGCCCACGCCACGGTCACCGTTGGTGACGCCGGCGCGGATGAGCTCTGGGCCTCCTTCCGGGTCGGTGGCCGCGCCGAGGTCAGCGGCGGTTTACGCCGGCGCACGGTCGAGGGGGTGTGGGTGCTGAGTGGGATAGCCCGTGCCTGGTCGGGTTGGGTCCATCGCCGCACGCTGGTCTTCTGGCCAGGCCAAGCGCTGGTGGTGCTCGACCAGGTCGAGGGCGCAGGGGCGCGCGAGGTACTTTCGCGCCTTCCGCTCGATCCCGCATGCTATTGGCGACCACCGCTGATCGTCACGCCGCGGGCCGAGCTACGCCTGCTGCTCTTGCGCGGGGAGCTCGCGCGGGCCCCCCACGGCGTGCTCGACCTGCGCGAGGGCTGGGTCGGCCGCGGCTTCGGTCGCGCCGAGGCTCGCACGAGTCTCGTCCTGCGCGCGAATCCCTCGGGCCAGGTCGCCTACGCGTTGCTTGGCACCCACGCCCGCGTCGAGCTTGACGGCGACGTCTGCTCGTTGGAGACGGCGCGAGGCGCGGCGCGCTTGCCAATCGGTGAACCACGATGAAGATCCTCTACGTCAGCCAATACTTTCCGCCGGAAATGGGCGCACCCGCCGCCCGCGTCTTCGAGCTCTCACGCGAGTGGGCGCGGCTCGGCCATCAGGTCACCGTGCTGACGGGCTTCCCCAATCATCCAACCGGCGT
Source organism: Pseudomonadota bacterium (assembly GCA_016711215.1). Classification (NCBI taxonomy): domain Bacteria; kingdom Pseudomonadati; phylum Pseudomonadota; species Pseudomonadota bacterium. Next base: position 366,467 of record JADJTL010000002.1, read on the forward strand.
CGTGCCCCCGGAGTACCGTGGCCAATGGCTGCGGCGCGAAGTGGTGCAGGGGGTCCAGGTCGTTCGCGCGCCGATCTACGCGGCGGCGAACCGCGGGATGTTTCGGCGCTCGCTGAACTACGCTTCCTTCAGCCTGAGCGCGGCCGCGGTCGGCCCCTGGGTTACCGAGCGGCCAGACGTACTGGTCGCCACCTCGCCACAATTTCTGGTCGCCGCTGCGGGGCTCTGGCTCTCGACGCTCAAGCGCGTGCCCTTCGTCTTCGAGGTGCGCGACCTCTGGCCGCAGAGCATCGTCGAGGTCGGCGCGATGCGCGCGGAGAGCCCGATGATCCGCGTGCTCGAGGCCGTCGAGCGGCTGCTCTACCGGCGTGCCGATCGCATCGTGGTCGTCACCCACGCCTTCGTTGATGCGCTGGTGCGTCGGGGTGTTCCGCGCGACAAGCTCGAGGTGGTCACGAACGGCGTCGATCTCGAGCTCTTCCGCCCACAGGCGCGGCAGCAGGCGCGCGCGGAGCTCGGCCTGCCCGAGGGGTTTCTTGCGACCTACGTCGGGACGCATGGCATGGCCCACGGGCTCGGTCTGCTGCTGGACGCGGCCAAGGCGCTGGCGCCGACCGGCATGCGCTTCTTGTTGGTCGGCGAGGGCGCGGAGAAGCAGCGCCTGGTCGAGCGTGCGGCCGCTGAGGGCATCGAGAACGTGAGCTTCTGGCAGCAGCAACCGCGCGAGCGCGTGTCTCGCATCGTCGCGGCCTCCGACCTCTGCCTCGTGCTGCTGCGCGACCTGCCGCTCTTCCGCGCGGTGATTCCGTCGAAGATCTTCGAGTTCATGGGCGCGGGGCGGCCGATCTTGACCACGGTCGACGGTGAATCGCGCGCGATCATCGAGGCTGCGGGCGCCGGGGTCTTCTCCCCGCCCGGTGACCTCGCCGGCCTCGTGGCTGCGCTACGGCGACTGTCCGTCGCGCGGAGTGACCTCGATGCGATGGGCGCGGCGGGGCGCCTGCACGTCGAAGCGCACTACTCGCGGCCAGCGCTCGCCGCGCGCTACGCCACCCTGCTCGAGCAAGTCGCGGCCGCCGGGACCTAGCAGCCCGCACCCTGCTACACGCCGCGCGGGCGCCCTTTTCCGGGGCGCGGCCCGCGTGATACCCTCCCGTCGCTCTTCCTTGCCAGGGCGAACCCCACGTTGCGCACTCGCGCCCGGACGAGGTGACCGGGTCGCTCGTGCTGGGGGGAGGAACCAACACCATGCTCAAGGGTCTCCTCTACGTCTTCGCCGGTGCCGCGGCCTGTGCCGCCGTGCTGACGCCGATCGTCCGCTACCTGGCGACGTCACGCGGCTGGCTCGACCATGCGCTGACCTCGCGGAAGATTCATGGCCGACCCGTGCCGCGGCTGGGCGGGGTCGCGATCGTCGGGGCCTGCTACCTCGCGCTCGCCGGGGCCAAGTTCAGCGAGGGCCTCTGGCCGATCACCCTGGCCGACGTACCGCGCCGCGTCTGGGGGCTGCTGGCGGGCGGCCTGGCCATCGCCCTGCTGGGGCTCTTCGACGACGCCAAGGGTGCCAACGCCAAGCTCAAGCTCGTCGTGCAGGTCCTCGTCGCCTGCTTTGCCTACTGGATGGGTATCCGCGTCGGCAGACTGGCGCTGCCCTTCGTCGCCGATCCGGTTCAGCTCGGCTGGTTCGCCCTGCCGCTGACCGTGTTCTGGATTGTCGGCGTGATGAACGCGCTCAACTTGATCGATGGCCTCGACGGCCTCGCCGGTGGCGTCGCGCTGGCGGCGATCACGGTCACCTTCGTGCTGACCGGCGGCCACTCCATGGCGGGCTTGCGCCTGGTGCTGGCTGCGACTGCCGGCGGCGTGGTCGGCTTTTTGATCTTCAACTTCCACCCGGCCTCGATCTTCATGGGTGATACGGGCAGCCTCTTTCTCGGCTACATGGTGGCGACGACGAGCATCGTCGCGCAGCAGAAGTCCTCGACCGTCGTGGCCCTCGCCGTGCCCGCCGTGACGCTGGCGCTACCCATCGCCGACACGCTCTTGGCCATGGCCCGCCGTGCGGCCCGCGGTGCACCGATCTTCCAGGGTGACCGCGAGCACATCCACCACCGACTGCTGGCGCTCGGCCTCTCGCACCGCGGCGCCGTGCTGACCCTCTACTTCATCTCGGTCCTGCTGGCGCTCTCCTCGCTGGCGATCGCCCGCGCGAGCAGCGTGCGCGCCGGCGTCATGCTCCTCGTCATCGCTATGGTCGGCTACATCGCGCTGCGCCGACTGGGCTATCTGCGCCACGAGGAGGCCGGGGCGCTGGCCGCGCTGCGGCGCCGCAACCTCGAGCTGCGGACGAAAATCCGTGGCGTCGGCGATGAGCTGCGCCAGGCCCGCGACCTCGAGGCGGTCTGGCAGACGACCAAGAGCGCAGCCGAGCACCTCGGCGTTAGCTGCGTGGCGCTCGACCTCGGCACCTTCGACAGCCGCTCCGCTGGCGACCAACTGGTGCTTTCCCATGGCTCCACCGCGACCAGCGGGGCCACCTTTCGCGCCCGCTTCAACCTGCTGCGCGAGCGCCCAGGAAACTTCTCGCTCGAGCTCGGCTGGAGCGACGGCCGCCGCGAGGTCGAGCGCGATCTCGAGATCGCCGTCGAGCTGCTCTGCGACCACCTGAGCGCCGCCATCGACCGCCTCGGCCGCAGCCAAGCGCGGGTCAGCGCGGCAGCGCCGCTAGCTCGCCCGGTCGAGGTACCGATCGTCGCCCCGACGCGCGCCCGCCCGATCCGCCGCAGCGGCGCCTATTTTCCGCGCCGACGCGTGGCGGAAACCCGCTCGAGCAGCTCGACGACGCGTGCGCGGCCGCGTTCGCGGTCGTGATGCGTCACCACGGCGGCGCGCGCACCCTGGCCGAGGTGCTGGCGCAGCGCGGGATCGGAGGTGAGCCTCACGAGCGCGGCGCCCAGCGCGCCAACGTCACCGGCATCGATCAGCAGGCCCGTCTCCTGGTCCGTGACGACATCCGGGATGCTGCCCACGCGCGTCGCCACCGTCGGCAAGGCGACGGCCATCGCCTCGAGCAGCGCGTTCGGCAGGCCCTCCCGATGCGAGGGGAGCACGAGAATATCGGCCTCGCGCAGGACAGCGAGCTTGTCCTGACCGGTGACCCAGCCGGCAAACTCGAACGAGGCGCCGAGCCCCGCCTCGTGGACCTGCTGGCGGGCTTGCGCGAGCAGCGAGCCGCGCCCGCAAATGACGAAGCGAACGTGGCTCAATTGTCCGGCGTTGGCGGCTACGGCCGCGATCAAATCAAGAATGCCCTTGTAGCGCTCGAGCCAGCCGAGGTAGAGAACCCGAAGCGTCTGCCGATCGCTGCGGTGGTAGTCGCGTTCGGCGCTGTAGGCCGACGTGTCGATCCAGTTCGGAACGACCGCGAAGCGCGCGTCCGGCAACCCAGTCAGCGCCTGGTAGCGCTGCTTCCACCCGGGCCCCTGGCACATGACCGAGGCGCAGCGCCGCAGAACGAAGCGAATGTAGCGCCGCATCGCCGGTGAACGCTCGAGCGAATCCAACATCAGGCCTGAGCGCGGCGCGAGCACCACCGGAATCCCCAGCAGGTACCCCAGCAGAGCCATGGCGCCCTTTTCGACGAAGCTCAACCCCGCGCTGGTGAAGATCAGCGCGCAGTCCGGGCGCCTGAAGAGGAAGGCGCCCAGCACGGTGATCAGTCGGCGCAAGGCGAAGACCGCCCGGTACGCGACCGGCGGCGGCGGTACCGAACGCATCGTGCTGTCGAGGAGCTGGAACGTGACGCGATCGGCCGGCGCGCCATCGACGAGACTGCGCGACGCGTATGCCGTGCCACCGACGGCGCCGTCAGCGGCAGTGTCGCGGAAGGCGCCGACAAAGAGCACCCGTATCGGTTTCGAGGTCCGCTGGGCCATCGGGCAGCGCATACCACAGTTCTCCTCATCCGGGCAGCCCGGCAAGCCTGCGCTCGGGCGCGCGGCACAAGCCTCGGCGAGCGCCGGCTAGAGACGAATTTAGCCACCCCAACCCCACGACCGGCAGGGAGCAGCCATGAGACAAGTCCAACAGAGCCTGAAGACGGGCGTCACCGAGGTGATCGACGCGCCGGCCCCCGCCCTTCGTCCGCACCACGTGCTGATCGAGACGCGCAAGACCCTGATCTCTGCGGGCACCGAGCGCATGCTGGTGGCCTTCGGCCAGGCAAACCTGTTGCAGAAGGCGCGGCAGCAGCCGGAGCGCGTACGGCAGGTCCTCCATAAGGCGCGCACCGACGGCGTGCTCGCGACGGTAGAATCCGTGCGCGCGAAGCTCGACGCGCCGCTCCCGCTTGGTTATTGCAATGTGGGCACGGTGCTCGAGGTCGGCCGGGGCGTCACTGGCCTGCAGCCGGGCGATCGGGTCGTCTCGAATGGACCCCACGCGGAGTTGGTCTGCGTCCCCGCGCTGCTCTGCGCCAAGGTCCCCGCGGGGGTCGAGGACGAGCCGGCGGCCTTCACCGTCCTCGGGGCGATCGCGCTGCAGAGCATCCGCCTGGCCAACCCGACGCTCGGCGAACACGTCGTCGTCACCGGTCTCGGCCTGCTCGGGCTGCTCGCCGTGCAGCTGCTGCGCGCCACCGGCTGCCGCGTGCTCGGGCTCGACTTCAGCAGCGCACGCTGTGAGCTGGCGCGGCAGCTCGGCGCCGAGGTTGCCGACCTCTCGAGCGGGGCCGACGCGCTGGGCGCCGCGGCGGCCTTCAGCCAGGGACGGGGCGTCGACGCCGTGATCGTCGCTGCCGCGACGAAGGAGAGCAGCCCGATGCTGCAGGCGGCCGAGATGTGCCGCAAGCGGGGCCGCATCGTGATGGTCGGAGCCACCGGGCTGCAGCTCGAGCGCACACCCTTCTACGAGAAGGAGCTGAGCTTCCAGGTCTCGTGCTCCTACGGCCCCGGGCGCTACGACCCGAGCTACGAGGACCAGGGGCGGGACTATCCGCTGCCCTATGTGCGCTGGACGGCGCAGCGCAACTTCGAGGCAATTCTCGGCCTGCTGGAGACGCAGACGCTCACCGTGGGCCCGATGGTCACGGATCGCTTCGCGATCAACGAAGCCTCCCGCGCCTACGAGCTGGTCGCGGCCGGCGACCAGGCGACGCTGGGGATCGTGCTCGACTACCCTGCGGCGACGAGCGTTACCGACGCCCAAGGCAGCGCCAAGCGGCTGCGCAGCCTGACGGTCGGCCCAAGCGGCGCGCCGCCGCTCACCGAGGGCAAGGGCAGCGACGCGGTGGTGGGGATCATTGGCGCAGGCGGCTTCACCGGCCTCGTGATGCTCCCTGCGCTGGTCCGCGCCGGTGCTCAGCTACGCACGATCGCCAGCTCGGGCGGCTTCGACGCCGCTCACCTCGCGCGCAAGTTCCACATTCCGCAGGTCACCACCGACAGCGAGGAGCTGCTCAACGACCCGCGGATCAATACCGTCGTGATCACGACGCGCCACGACAGCCACGCCGAGTTCACGCGCCGGGCCCTGGCGGCCGGCAAGCACGTGCTGGTGGAGAAGCCCCTGGCGCTCGATGCGGCCGGATTGGAGCGTGTGGCTGAAGCCTACGCCAGCGCGGTCGCGCAGACCGGGCGCAGACCCGTCTTGATGGTCGGCTTCAATCGCCGCTTTGCGCCCCTGGCCGTCCGCCTGCGCCAGACGCTGGCCAGCGCGCCGCAGCCGAAGGCGCTCGTGATGGCCGTCAACGCCGGCGCGATTCCCGCCGACCATTGGACGCAGGACGCGCTGATCGGCGGCGGCCGTATCATCGGCGAGGGCTGCCACTTCATCGACCTGCTGCGTTTCCTCGTCGGTGCGCCGATCGTCGGCGTGCAGGCCGAGGCGATGGCGACTCAGGCGGATACCGTGAGCTTCACCCTGCGCTTCGGCGACGGCTCGCTCGGCACCGTGCACTACTTCGCCAACGGCCACAAAGCGGTAGCCAAAGAGCGCCTCGAGGTCTTCTGTGCGGGGCGCATTCTCCAACTCGACAACTTCCGCAGCCTGGCAGCCCATGGCTGGCCGGGCTTCAAGACGCAGCGCCTGTTGCGGCAAGACAAGGGGCATCGAGCGGAGGTCGGGGCCTTCGTCGAAGCGATCCGCAAGGGGGCAGCCCCGCCTGTGCCGATCGAGGAGCTGATCGAGATCACGCGGGCCAGCTTCGCCATCGACGCCATCGTCCGCGCAGGCGTCGCGCCCGCCAGGCCCTTCGGCAGCGACCCGGTCGGCGACGCATGATGGCCACTCCGCTGCCCACCCCTGCACCCTCCGCCTGCCCGGCGGGCGAGGACGGCGCAGCAGCACCGAGCGCGGCCAAGAACCTCCCTGCGGGCAATCCGATGGCGGACCAGCGGCATGCGCAACGCGCGATCGGCGCGCTGCTCGTGCGCGGCGTGCTGGGGCAGGTCCTGGCGGTCGTCCGTCAGTTCATCATCCTGCCGCTGATCACCCCTGGTCAGCTCGGACTGATGCGTTATGTCCTCAACCTCGGCCAGTACTCCCGCTTCTTCCACGCCGGGTTTCTCTCGACCTTGTGGGTCCGTTTTCCGGGGCGGCAGGCCGCTGGCGACCACGACTACTGCGCCGCGATGCAGGTGGCGGCCTGGCGCCAAACGCTGCTCGGCTTCGCCCTCTTCCTGCCGCTCGTCGCCCTGCTGCTGCGCGGCACGTCCATCGCGCCGTGGCTCTTCGGCGTGGTGGTCCTCTTTTCGGCCTTCCCGTTGCTCGGCGACTATGTCGCCATCTCCTACCAGTCACGCGGTGAGTTCGAAGGCCTGGTGCAGATCGATGTCATCGTCAGCCTGGTGGGCTTCGTCGCGCTCGTCGGCTTGACCTATGCCTTCGGACTGCCTGGGCTGCTGATTGGCGCGACCATTCCCGGGGTCCTGCGCGTAGCGCTCGGCCACCGCTACCTCTTTCCACCCAAGGCAGCGCCGCAGTCGCGCGCGGCGCTGCGCGAGAACCTCCTCTTCGGGGTTCGCACCTGGCTCGGGCAGAGCGCGGCCCACCTGGCGATTACCGCCGACGTGTTGCTCCTCGGCCACTTCGTCGGCAAGGAACACGCCACGCTGGGCTTCTATGGCCTGGCGCTCACCGTGGCGCAGTTCGCCGCGCGCGACGTGACCGCGGTGACGATCGTGCAGCAACGGCAGCTCCAGGTCGCCGCGGGCGAGCACGGCGGCCTTGGCGCACCAGAGGTGGCGCAGGCGACGGAGCGCTATCTGGCGATTGACAGCCTGGTCTCAGCCTGGCTCTCTGCGGCCGTGACTGTCGGCGCGGCCGTGCTCCTCCCGCCGCTCTTTCCGCGCTTCGCACCCGCCGTACCCTTGCTCGCCGTGTTGCTGGCGGCGGCGATCATCGGTTGCCCCCTGCGGTACACGCGCATCGTGCTGATGCTGGCCGATCGCGGCCCGCTGCTCGTGACCAGCTCCCTGGTTCAACTCGGCGTGCTGACGGCCGGAATGGCCCTGACCCACTATTGGCTGGCTGATTCCGTCTGGGGGTATACGGGCGCCCGGCTGCTGGCGACGGCCGTCGGCGCCACGCTCGAGCTAGCGATGGCCTATTTGGCGATGGGCCGCGGGCGCGAGGGTCTGCGGCTCCTTGGGCGCTTCGCGCTTGCCGTCTCGCCGCTGCTGCTCCTGGTCTTCGGGATGTCCTCCACCTGGGGTCGGTGGGGCCTGGTCGGCAGCGTACTCGCGCTGGTCCCGCTGCTCGCCCTCAGCTTTCGCCTCAGCTTCCCCGGTGTACCCCGGAGCGCAGCGCGCATGCTCGGCGGCATCCTGCGTGGCTTCGGACGGCGCCGCCACCGCTGAGCAGACCGGGCCTCGCGCGCGCCGCACCTCTCGCGCCGACGCGCGGCTGCTAGCTGCTGCTGGAGTCCTCGTTCTCGGCGTAGCCGTAGCGATAGCCCCGGTAGGCGTAGCGGTAGTAATCGCTCTGACCTCGCTTCTGGGCGCTGAGGTCGTTGACCACGCAACCGAGCAGGCGCCCGCCGACCGACTGAATCTGCGCGGCGACCGCGCGGAGCAGCACGCGCGAGGTGACCCCCGCGCGTGCCACGATCAGGGTGCCGTCGACCAGCGTGCTGAGGATGGCGGCGTCGGTGACCAGCATTACGGGCGGTGAGTCGAGGATCACGCGGTCAAAGAGCTGCGTCAGCTCCTCGAGCAGCGCGCGGAAGCGGTCGCTCTGACAGAGCTCCGCCGGGTTGGGCGGCGTCGGACCGCAGGGCAGGACGAAGAGGTTTGGAACCTCGGTGCTCTTGATCACGTCGGCGACCGCGCTGCTGCCGAGCAGTGCGGTGCTGATGCCACCGCTGTTCGAGACGCCAAAGGTGCGATGCAGGCGCGGGCGCCGCATATCGGTATCGACGATCAGCACCCGGCCACCCGCCTGCGCCATCGTGATCGCGATGCTCACCGCCGTGGTGGTCTTGCCCTCCTGCGGGCCCGGGCTGGTCACCAGCAGGCGCCGGATCTGCTGCCCGGTGGCGACAAACATCAGGTTGGTGCGGATCGCGCGGCAGGCCTCGGCCGAAATCGACTTCGGCGCGCGATGGACGACGAGGTCGGAGTCGTTGGGTTCGGCCTTGTTGGCGCCGCGGGCAGGCACGGAAGCCACCGCCCCGATGTGGGGCAGCATGCCAAGATGAATCAGGCCTGGAATAGACTCGACGTCCTCGTGCGTCTTGACGCTGTTATCGAGGCTCTCGACGACGAAGGCCAGCGCCACGCCGAGCATCAGGCCCAGCAGGCCGCCAACAATCATGCTGAGCGCAACACGCGGAAAGACCGGCTTCTCGGGCCGGCGCGCCACATCGAGCGTGCGCATATTGCTGACGCGCAGCTGCCCCGAGAGGTCGCTCTCCTTGAGGCGCGTCAGCACCATCGTGTAGATCTTCTCCGTGTTCTCCTCGCTGCGCTTCAGGCGGCGGTAGTCGACCTCGCGCTTGTTGACATCCATCGCCTCATCCTTCGCCTCTTGCAGCGCGGCGGCCATGCGCTGCTCGGTATCTACCGTCTGGCGATAGCGCGACTCGGTGGTATCGAGCACGGTGCGAATCGCCCGCGCCAGCTCACCCTTGACCGCGTCGACCTTGGCCTTTTGTTCGAGCACGAGCGGATGCTGGTCGAGGTAGCGCTGACGCAGCACGCGGTAGGTCTTCTCGGCCTCGAAGTAGGCCTCCCTGATCTTGCCGATCTCGCCGGCCTCGACGACGAAGTGCAAGGACACGTCGAGCGGGTCCTGCTGCCGTGCCTGGAGCACCTGCTTGCGCTGCGCCTCGAGGGCGAGCCGGCTGAGCCGGAGGTCAGTCAGGGCGTCGTTGAACTTCGCGATCCGCGCTGAGAGCAGACTCTGACGATCCTCGAGCGATACCGAGAGGATGTTGTTCTTCTTGTTGAACTCCCAGAGCGCCAGCTCAGCCTGATCGAGTTGATGCTTGAGATCATCGAGCTGAAGCGCCAACCACTTCGCGGCACCCGTCGCCGACGAGACCTTGTACTCGACGGTCTGATCGAGATAGGCCTCGGCCGTAGCGTTGGCCAGGCGGGCAGCGACCCTCGGATCGGAGTGCTTCGCGGCGATGCGCAGGATGCTCGCGCCCGGCTCCGCCGTGGCCTCGATCAGCCGCTGCAGGTGCGTCGCAGCCTGGTCCAGGGTGTGGCCCTTGCGGGCCCTGGAAGCACTGCCACTGCCCTTGCTCCAGAAGCTGGCATCGTTATCGAGCTGCAGGCGCTCGGCGACCTTGCGCGCGAGCGCCCTGCTCGCCACCACCTTGATCTGGGTCTCGAGGAACTCCTTGCTACGGTAGTAGCTACCGGTCGAGAGCTCGACGACCTCGTGCATATCGTCGCCCAGCACCTGCGGCGCGCGGTCGAAGACCAGTACGGTAGCGGTCGCCTTGTAGACCTTGGGCCGGCTATAGACGCCGACGGCGACCAGTCCGAGCACCAGCCCCCAAACGGCCAGCACGAGCGCCTTCCGCTTGAGCAGGATGCGCCCGTAGTGACGCAGGCTGAGCTCGTTTTCCGCCTGAGCCTTGAGCATCATCGGGGGTTGGTCGTGGTTTGCCATGTTGTTTACCTATGGTGTGCTGCGCCGCCGCTCGCGCGTCCTTACCACGAACTCCGATGCGCTGACAGGCAGCGCGACTGTCGCTAGCGGAAGCGCCAGCGCTTGAGCCGCGCGACCACGTGGTGCGCGCGCTCGCCCAGCGCGGCGTGGATCAGGTTGCTGCGCGTCTTCTTCCAGGCCATCACGGCCGTCACATAGGCAGCCTGCGGCCAGCCGACGTAGTGGCCAAAGATGCCGAAGCTCTCGCGCACCCCACCGTAGCCGGAGGACATGCCGCCGACGCGAAAGGAGGCGAGCACCGCGCCCGCGCGAACGAAGGGCACGCCAGCCTGACGCAGCCGCAGGAAGTATTCCTGATCGCTGGCGATGCGATAGTTGACGCAGTAGAGCCCCTGGCGCTCGTAGATCGTCCGCGGGACATACCAGCTCGGGTGCAGGAAGGGCGGGGCGAAGCGGACCTGCCGATCAAAGCCCAGGCGCTCGATCCGTCGGCCATGGCCGTCGATCAGCTCGAGCTCGCTGTTGACGCAGACCTCGTCGCCGTGCTCGGCGAAGCAGCCAAGGGCGAGCGCCGCCGACTGCGGGCTCAAGAGGTCATCGTGGTTGAGGTTCTTGATGTAGCGCCCGCGCGCCAGCGCGATGCCCTTGTTGTAGGCGTCGTACATGCCCTGATCGCGCTCGCTGATCCAGTAGTCGATGCTCTCCTCGTGCGCGCGCAGTAGCTCGATCGTGCCATCGGTGGAGCCGCCGTCGACAACGATTTGCTCGACGTTGTCGTAGGTCTGGGCGCGCACGCTGGCCAACGCCTCGGCCAAATAGCGCACGCCGTTGAAGACCGGCGTGACGACGCTGATCAGCGGACGGTCCGGGCGATCCTCGCGCAGCAGGTCCGCGCAGCGGCGGCCGCCGCTGAGCCGCCCCGGCGATGCGGGGCGCAGGCGGTAGGCGTCGATCTTCGGAATAACAGGGAGCTGCGGAATAACAGGTCGGCCGTGGAGCAGCACGTCGGTCCCCCTGGCCTAGGCCGCGCTGCGCGCGTCGATGGCCGGCAATGGTGTCGCCGCAGGGCGTCGGCCCAGGCTACCGAGCGCCCCGCGGCGGGCGGCGATCATCACCAGCGCCTGCACGAAGAAGAACTCGGGACTGATGAAGGAGTCGCGAAAGACCTCGGAGACCAGGGTCAAGAGCTCGATCGCGAAGAGCGCGGGGTAGATGTAGTGCTCGTGAGCGCCAAGGCGGACCGAGCGCCAGCTCGCGCGCAGCAGCCGTAGGACTACCCAGGCATAGAGCAGCAGCCCCGGCAGGCCGAAGTTCGTCAGCAGGCCCACCAGGTCGCTATGCGTGTTGAGCCGGAACTCGACCATCCGCGGCGCGTAGATGTTGGGCAGGCGCCGCACATATTCCTGGTGGTAGTTTCTGTACTGGCCGATGCCCGCGCCAACCAGATAGTGGTCCACCGCGACGGCCAAGGCCGCCCGCCAGATGTCCAGCCGGCCCGAGAAGTTGCTCACCGCCTCCGGTGAGTAGCGATCAAAGGCGGCCGTCTCTTGTTGCATGGCCGTCCAGGCCCGCGGCCCAACGACCGCGAGCGCGACGACGCCGAGCCCGACGATGGCGAGCCGCTGGGCGCGCGTGATCGCGACCGTCGACGCGTAGCGCGCCGTAAGCACGAAGCTGACCAACCCCGCGGCGACCCCGATCAACGACCCACGCGAGCCCGAGAGGGCCAGCACGGCAGCAAAGCCGATGGCCAGCGCGGCGTAGGAGATGCGCCGGATGCCGCCGACACCCGCCTCGAAGTAGAAGCGGGCCACGAGCACGAGGACGGCGAGCGCCGCGACGAAACCAGCCTGATTGGGGTTCTTGTAGAGCCCGCGAAAGCGGTCGGCGAAGGGGTCGGCCACGAGCACCACCGACGCCACCATGGCTGCGACAAAGGCGAGGACGTAGACGTCCAAGATGATGGCCAAATGGTTGCGTTGATTGAGGGTGTTCTTGAGCGCGAGGCAGGTCAGCAGCGCAAACGCGATCAGCGTCCCCTCGTTGGCCGTCGGCTCCAGACTGACCCCGTTCACGAGGTGCCAAAAGCCCGCCATCGCCGCGCCCCAGAGGAAGACGCCAATGATGGCCTGGTCGTAGCGGTCGAGGATAAAGGCGGTGCGCGTGGCCAAGTTGCGAAGCACCAACAGCACCAACAAGGCCATCCCGACCAGGCGGTAGGGCTTGAAGATCGTGCTCGTGCCGAGCAGGTTGTCCCACAGCCGCTCGAAGGGCAGGAGGGCCACGTAGGTCGCGGCAAAAAGTAGCCACACTCGACCGGCGCGGTGGGTCAAGAGCAGGCCTCCCAGCCGAAGTACAGCCGCTTCGCGCGATCCCAGCGCAGGATGCGAGACCCTATCACGAGGCCTCGGACCCGACGAGCGATAGGCCGAGCGCGAGCGCCTCGGCGACCCGCGCGGCGGCCTGGCCGTCGCAGGGACCGCACTCGGCGGCGCGTAGTCGGGCGCGACCCTCGGCGTCGAGTGCCTGATCGGCGAGGTAGCGGCCGAGCTGCTGCTCGAGCTCGGCGAAGGAGCGTACGACCGCGACGCCGCCAAAGCTCAACATCTTCTGCAGGTGCGGGAACTCGACGACCCGACGCACGGAGCGCCACCAGGGCAGCTGATGGCCCGCATCGAAGATCGGCAGCACGACCGGGCGGTCCTGCACGACGGCGTCGATCGACAGCGTCGAACCGCTGTTGAGCGAGACGGCGCAGCCGGCGATCAGCGCGGCCAGCTTGCGGAGGTCTCGCTCCTCGAGATCCCAGGGGAGTTGATCCGAGACGACCTGCGGCAGGTCGAGCGCGACGCGGCCGCCGACCAAGCCCTGCAGGCGCTGGAGCGTCTCGCCGTCGGCCATGCTGCCACGAATGTTTTGCGGATGGGGCCGCACCACGAGCTGCATCCGCGGACCAAAGGCGCCGGCTTGCACCCGCGCGGCGAGCCACTCGACGACGTCGAGCTCATGCGGACAGAAGAAACGCGCGCTCATGCCAAAGAAGAGATAAGGGTCGTCCGGGCAGAGCCCGAGGCTGGCGAGGACCTCGCGCGCGTGGGCGCGATTCGTCGGGTCGAAGTGAGCGTCGAAGTGGGCCACGCCGCACTCGCTGATGCGCTCGGGTGCCACGCCATAGTAGCTGCGCAGCTCGTCGCTCATCACCGGGCCCCAGGCGATGAAGCGGTCGGGGAGCGCGGCAAAGCGGCCCTTACAGCTGATGTTGTCCCAGCTCAGCAGCTGTCCGACCGTCGGGATGCCGAGCTGCTGCGCCTCGAGCACGAAGAGCGCCTCGAGCCAGTTGACGGGGTAGGTGGAGACGAGCAGCCGGGGCCGCAGGCGCTGAAGGATCGCCCGCACCTCGCGGCTCCGCAGCAAGCGCTGCTCGACGCGCTGGGCCAGGCGCGGCAGCAGCGGCCAGCGCAGCGCCACGCGATTCACCGCCTTGCCGAGCAGCGGACGCAGCTTGAGCAGCGGACGCACGGCCTCGCTATGCAGCTCGTGGAGATGCTTGGCGCGGAGCGCGGCATTGTGCTCGTAATCATCGAAGAGATAGCGTCGCGCGGGGCCGTAGAGCTTGAGCCCGAGCCCGTGGACCGCCGGCGCCTGCTCCAGCGTGACGTCGCGGCTGGCGCAGAAGCGCTGGAAATAGCGCTCACCGGCGTTGGGCGCCACCACGGTGACCCCGACGCCGCGCCGTCGCAGCTCGGGCACAATCGTGCTGTGCAGCACCATTCGCGCGGCGAAGCCATGGGAGAGCACGTAGCAGATGTCGGTCATCTGGCCGCTCCGCCCGCCGCAGCGCGCTGCAGCAGGAACTCGGCGAAGAGCAGGTCTTGGCCCGTATTGATGTCCACCGAGCGCTCGGCCGGCATCACGAAGCCGCGGCAGTCCTCACCGAGGATCGCCCCGCCGTCGATCACCGCCCGCCGGCTGACGTAGACTGAGCAATTGCGGACGAAGAGCCGCGGCAGCTCGTGCGCGGCCATGCGTCCGCGCTCCTCCTCGAGATAGGGCAGGAGCCGATCACCCTCCAGCCGCTTGAGCTTGAGCGGGTGGATCGCGTGGTCGAGCTCGACGATGCTGACGGCGCTAGCGGCCCCGCTCTGCAGCAGCAGGGCGACGGTACCGTCGATATCGCCTGCCTGGGTGAAGGGCGAGCTCGGTTGAATGATCGCCACCGCATCGAAGCGATCGCCGCCCGCTTCGAGCGCCCGCAGGGCATGCTGGACGTAGTCGATCGCCGGCGAAGTATCACCCGCCAGCTCGGAGGGCCGCCGCAAGGGCAAGGCGGGATCGTGCTCGCGCGCGAGGGACAGCACCTCCTCGTCATCCGAGGAGACGATCAGTCGATCGAGCGCGCGCGCCGCACGGGCCGCCCCTAGCACCCAGTCCACCAGCGGACGACCGCCCAGCAGCCGCAGGTTCTTGCGTGGCAGACGCTTCGACCCGGCGCGCGCCGGAATGATGCCGAGGACCCGCATCAGCCGCTTCCCTCCTGTCCCTCCTGCAGCGCAGCAATCACCTTCTGTGCCAGAAACACCTCGGTCTTGCTGAAGGACTCGCGGGTGTTGCCGCCGAGGTGCGGCGTCAGCAGGAGGTTGTCATGCTGGCGCGCATAGGCCACCAGCGGGTGGTCGGCGCCGATCCGGGGCTCGCCCTCGAGCACGTCGAGCGCGGCGCCGGCCAGCCTCCCACCGCGCAGCGCCGCGAGCAACGCGTCTCCGTCGAGGACGCCACCGCGCGCGGTGTTGACGAGCAGAGCGCCGGGCTTGAGCAGCGCGAGCTCCGGCGCACCGAGCAGATGATGTGTTTCCGGCCCGTAGCTGACGTGCAGACTGATCAGGTCGGATTGCGCCAGCAGACCCTCCAGCGTGTCGACGCGCTCGGCCGCGTCGTGCGGAAAATCGTCGCGCGGGTCGTAGCCCAACACGCGCATCCCCAGCGCGCGCAAATAACCGGCCATGATCGTCCCGAGGCGGCCCAGCCCGACCAGCCCCGCCGTCTTTTCGTAGAGCTCGCCGCCGCGCCAGCGGTCACGATCCCATTGGCCCTGTAGCACCGCGCCGTGCGCCGCAGGCAGGTGCCGCAGCAGGGCCAGCGTCAGCGCAAGGGTGTGCTCGGCCGTGGCGCGCACGCGCCGCAGGAACGCGGTCTCACCGCGCAGGCTGAGCACGCGGATGCCACGCGCGGCGCAGGCGGCGAGGTCGATATGGTCGAGGCCGGTGACGGGGCAGGCGATGAGCCAGCAGCGACCCGGCGCCGCCAGCGCCTCAGCATCGAGGCGATGAGCCAGGCGTAGCCAGAGCACGTCGAAGTCCGCCAGCGCCCGCGCGAGCGGCACGCTGTCGTCGAGCTCGACCTCTGCCGCGGTGCGCAGCAGGGCCACAGCCTCGGCGCTGAAGTCCCGCGGCTCGGCGATCAGCACTCGGGGACGCGGCTCAGCGGGCCTGGTCATCGTCGACGCTGTAGGCCAGCTGCTTCTGCAGGTAGGGCTTCAGCTGCGCCAAGGCCTCGGCGATCCGCGGCGCGACATGACCATCGCCGTAGAGCGTGCTCGGCGCATAGGGCCCATGGGCGAGCTGCGCGCGGGTCGCGTCGACGATCGCAGCCCGGTCGACCTCGACGCGGCGGACATGCTCGGCGGTCTCGCGCCCGTTCTGGCGGTGACCGACCAACACCACCGGCGTGCCGAGGAAGCCGGCATCGCGCACGAAGCTGCTCGAGTTGCCGACCGCGCAGGCGGCGCAGCCCAGCACGCGCAGGTAGTCCTCGGGCGTCAGATTGGTCAGCGTCCGCAGCCAGCGCCCACCACCGTGGTCGCTGCGGAAGACGCGCACCGCCTTGGCGATCTCGTCGGAGCCAGCGTCGATGTTGGGCCAGAGGAGCAGGGTTGGCGTGGCCAGCTCCCCGAGCGCCTCGAGCAGCGTCCACATCGCGCTGCGCTCGCCACCATATTCGGTCGTGGTCGGGTGAAAGAGCACCAACAAGAAGGGCTGCCCGGCTTCGATGGGACAACCCGCGCCGCGCTCGTTGATTACCGCCGGCCATCGACCGCGGTCGAGCTGGCGCGCGATGTCGCTGCTCGGGCAGCCGATCGTCAGCACGGTGTCCCGGCGCTCCCCCATGCGCACGACGTAGTCGGCCGCGCGCTGCGTCGATGGGCAGTGGAACTGCGCCAGCTTGGTCAGGGCGTGGCGCGCGCTCTCGTCGATCGAGCCGCTGACCTCGCCACCCTGCAGGTGGACGATCGGCACATTCATGTAGGCCGCCGCCAACCCCGCCGCCAGGGCCTCGTAGCGGTCGCCGATCAAGAGCAGCAGGTCGGGGCGCAGCCGTTGCAGCTCGCTGGCGAACTCGATCGTGGCGAAGCCGACAGACTTGGCCATCGTCGTCGGGGTTGAGCCCTCGAGCTCGAGGTAGACCTCGCCATCGACGCGAAAGCCATCATCAAGCACCACCTGCACCGGCCGATCGAAGCGCCGCAGGACCATCGTCCCGGCGCAGAGCACCTGGAGCTCGAGCGCGGGATGCTCGGCCATCGCGCGCATCACCGGCTTGAGACGACCATAGTTCGCACGATCGACGAGCACGACCAGGACTTTTCGTTTGCTACTCATGCCTCACTCAAGATCCGCGAGCGCCAGCAGGTGATCGGCCTCGACACTGTGCCGTAGCACGCGGCCAACCACCTCGGCCAGCCGTGCGGGCGGCAGGCCACTACCAGGCTTCTTCAGGGCGAGATCGATGTTGGAGAGCCGGTGCCCGGCGGGCAAGGCCCGCCGCACGACGATGCTCTTGCTGAAGAGCTGCCGTAGGTCGGAGAGGTCGCCGGCGGCGGCGACCTTGTCCACGGGATGGCGCAGCGCCGCCTCGATGAAGCGCACGCCGCGTACGAGCTCCGCGAGCGCCTCGGGCGTCAGGGAGGCCGAGACGTCCGGGCCGAAGCAGTGGCGCGAGAGGGTGAGGTGGACCTCGAGCAAATTCGCGCCCAGCGTCGCGGCCGCCAGGCCGGCGAAGACCGTCGCGGAGTGATCCGAGAGGCCGACGGGGCAGCCGTAGCGCGCGCGAAGCTCAGCCAGCACGTTGAGCCCTAGGCGCTCCGGCGGGCAAGGATAAGCCGTCGTGCATTGATAGACGCCGACCGGCGCCTGCTCTGCGCTGACGCAGGCGACGGCGGCGTCGAGCTCGTCCCAGGTCGCCAGGCCGCTCGAGAGCAGGACCGGCCGGCCGGTGCGGCCGAGTAGCTCGAGCAGCGGCAGATTCGTCACCTCGCCAGCGCCAACCTTCCACGCCGGCACCTCGAGCCCGGCCAGCAACTCGACCGCCGCCAGCGAAAAGGGCGAGGAGAGGAAGATCGCTCCGAGCTCCTGCGCGTGATCGCGCAGCCCGCGCCACTGCGACTCGCTGAACTCCATCCTGCGCCAGTATTCATAGCGACTGGCATCCTGTCGGCTGAACTTGATGCGAAAGGGCTCGTGCGGCGTCGACTCCTCGGCGGCGATGTGCGTCTGGAACTTGACGGCATCGGCGCCGGCCGCGACCGCTGCCGCCAGATGAGCATGCGCCTGACCCAGACTTCCATCGTGGGCCTGAGCGATCTCGGCGACGATCAGGCAGGGAGAGCCCGGGCCGACCATGCGCGACCCGATGGCAAACGAGCTGGCTAGTGCAGGACCTGGGGGCATCGGGCTTCCGGTGAATAGCGCGGCGGGAGTGTACGGCGATCAGCGCGGATTGACCACCTGCACCTTGCGGGCCTCCTCGAGCTCATAGCCCGCGCGATGGGGACGTCCCGCCGCGCGGTGGATCGTGGCCAGCAGGTAATGGACCTGCGCCAGCTCCGTGCTCGAGCGGCACGCGCGCAGCAGCTCCTCGGCGAGACTGGC
Organism: Pseudomonadota bacterium; assembly: GCA_016711215.1. Lineage (NCBI taxonomy): Bacteria > Pseudomonadati > Pseudomonadota > Pseudomonadota bacterium. The sequence goes on from JADJTL010000002.1 coordinate 384,511, forward strand.
GGCCTGATCATGGCGTCCAGCGCGAGTCCGCGCGCCGGCTAGCGCCAGCCCCAGAGCGTGGCTCCCGCGATGCTGCTGCCAGGCCTGCTCGAGGACAGCCAGGTCGGCGCCAGGGTTGGCGCGCGCCGTCGCGTCGGCTAGCAGCAGCGCATGCTCTGCCGTCGGGTTCCGCTCGACCAAGGTCCGTGCGCGCTCGAGGGCGAGGGCGTGCTGGCCCGCCGCGAGCAAGGCGACGACCTCACTGCGCAGCAAGGTCGGATCCTGAAGCTCACCCGCATCGGCCCGGTCGATCAAGGCGAGCGCCAAGGCGAGGCGCCCGCGGCGGCGCAGCAACTCGACGGCCTGGCCCCAAAGGGTCGCCGCCTTCGGGGGCAAGAGCGCGGCGACGTCGCTGGCGGTGCGGCAAGCCGAAAGCGCGCCGTCGAGCATCTGCGCCGGGTCGGCCCCGGCTTCGAGCGCCAAACGATACTCAAGCAGCGCCTGTCGCCGATGGCCGAAGTGGCGCAGCGCGCTCGCGGCAGCGAGATGCAAGGCCGGGCTCCTCGGATAGAGGAAGAGCGCCCGATTGAGCGCCTTCATCGTTTCGCGGCGCTTCCCGGCGACGAGGGCGAGCTGGGCCTGAGCGAGGTGAGGCAGGTAGTCGGCCGGCCGGCGCGTGATCGCCTGCGCCAGCGCGCGTTGCACCGCCTGCGCGGGCAACCCCGAGCGCAGCGCGCGCGGAGCATCGTTGACGCTGCTGCGTCCGAAGGCAGTCAGCGCGCAGAGGCCCAGCACCAGCGCGAGCGTCGCGGGCAAGAGCAGCAGCCGCGCGGGTACATCCCGGCGCGGACGCGAGGGCCGCCGGCTGGCCAGCATGCCCGCCAGTGCCGCTGCAGGCAGCGCCACGCCTGGCAGCTCGAGGTTGAAATCGACGAGGTTATGAAGGGCGAGGCCAATCAGCGCCGCCACCACGGCGAGCTGCATCCCATCGTCGCGGCGCCGTCGCCACCAAACCACGAGCGCGGCCGCGCTGAGGCCGATGACCACCGCGCCGAGCGGTAGTCCCCACTCGGCAGGGAGCTGGAGGTATTGGTTCTCCAGCGACGTGTAGGTGACATCGGCTGGCAGACCGAGGCCGCGGTAGCGCGGCAGCGCCGTGGCCACCGCCCCGCGGCCAACACCGACCAGCCAGTGCGCTCGCACGAGGGCCCAGCCCGCGGGCCAAAGCGCGAGCTTGCCCAGGGGTAGATCGGCGCGGCGGTGCTGGAGCTCGGCGAGGATCTGGTCGCCGGCGAGCCAGGTCGCGGCGGCGATCACCGCCCCGGCAAAGAGCGCGACGAGGGCCAGGCGACGCGCGCTGCTGGCCCCCTCGCCGCGTCGAAAGAACTGCAGCACTCCATAGGCCGCCAGCGCGACGGCGAACGCGAGAATGCCGCCACGCGAGAGCGAGAGAAAGACCCCGATCCCCGTCACCGTAGCCGCAACGAAGAGCAGGGCCCGCGTGTTGAGCGCACGCGCCTGGGCCGCCAGACCGAGCGCCGCGAGCGTCGCCACCATCAGGAAGGCAGCGCCGTGGTTTGGATTGACGAAGCTCGTCGCGATCAACCCGGTCGCCGGACCCTGGATCGGCTGATAGAGCAGGAGCGGCTTGCCGGGCGCCACGACCGCGCCGATCAGCCCCAACGAGGTCGTTACCACCCCCAGCCCCATCAGCCCCTGGAGCAGGCGCTCCTGGCGCTGCCGCCGGTGCAGCAGGTTGCGCGCCAGCAGAAAGACCAGCGTGGCGAGGCCGAGGCGCAGGAGCCCCCAGAGCGTGTCCGCGGGGGCCAGGGAGATCGGATGCCAGCGCGGTCGCTGACCTGCGCCTTCGAGCGAGACCCGCAACAGCTCGGCCGTGCGCGGCGCGAGCAGGTCGAGGAGCGAGAAGGGCAGCGGCACGAGCTGAAGTCCTGTGTAGCAGCAGAGCGCGAGCAGGAGCAGCCCGTAGCGCCCGAGCCGGATGCCGCCCCCAGAGTGGTGCTTGTAGATGCCCAACAAGAGGAAGGCGCAGACGGCGACCAAGGCCGCCGCCTGTACCGTCACGCGATGCGCGCCACCGAGGGCCAAGGGCACGCCGAGGACGAGCAGCAGTAGCGCGTAGACGACGGCACGCCCGGCCGCGGGCGCCGGCAGCAGCCGCGCCAGCCGATTCATCAGCCGGGCCGGACGCGCAGGGTCTGGCGATGCGCTGCTGGCGCTCATCTGTGCGAGGTCAAGCCGCCGAGGCGGATTCTGAGGACAAGGAGCCGTCGAAAGCGCAAGCGCCCAGCGCTTCGCCGGCCGCAGCAGTCACGCAGGCCGGTCAACACACGACTCCGAAGCGGCGCAACCACCCGCCCAGCTGCATCAGGGCCCAGAGCTGGTGGCTCGCTCGGAACACGCTGCTCTCCACGTCATCGCTCTGCCGAGCGAGCCCACGCGTCAGCAGGTGCCGCAAGGTCTCCGGCGCCAGCAGCTCGTGCAACCCAGCGGCCGGGTTGTCAGCGAGCAGATCATGCGCCAGCTCCGCGTAGGCGGCGTTCTGAAAGCGGTGCAGCGGAATGCTGAAGCCGCGCTTCGGGTGGTCGAAGACAACCGCCGGCAGCTCACGGCGCATAGCACGCCGCAGGATCGACTTGCCGACGCCGCCGCTGATGAGCAGCGCGTCGGGAAGCGAGAGCGCCAGCTCGGCCACGTCCGGATCGAGCAGCGGCGCGCGCACCTCTAGCGACGCCGCCATGCTCATCCGATCGACCTTGGTCAACATGTCCTCGGGCAGATTGACCTTCACCCGGTAGTGCATCAGTCGGCGCAGGACGCTCCAGGACTCGGCCTCCGCCGGCAACGCGGTGGCCAGGCCCAGCGCGCCAGCCGCGGTTTCCAACACCGCTGGGTCGCGGACCAAGGTCTCCAGCTCACCGAGCTCAAAGAGCCCACCGACCGTGACGGGCAACAACTCGGGCGGCTGCAGCGTGGCCTCGAGGCCCCGGCGCAGGCGGCGCCAGCGGGTGGCCTGGCTCGCGGGAACCCAGGCCCCGACACCGCGCGCCACGGCGGCGGCGCCACGGCGAAGCACCTCCGGCACGCGCCGCGCGGCGGCCACCGTTTGCCCCCAGCGGAAGAAGGGGTAGCCGGCGAACATCTCGTCCCCACCGTCACCCGAGAGGGCGACCGTCACATGCTCGCGGACATATTTGCTGAGCACGTAGGTCGGCAGCGCGGAGGTGTCGTAGAAGGGAAGGCCGACGTGGTCGACGATGCGCCAGAAGTCCTCGGCGCCGAAGCCGAGGTTGGGTACCACGAGCTCGTGGTGTTCGGTTCCAAGGTGCGTGGCCACCGCGCGAGCGATCCCGCTCTCGTCGTAGCCTGCCTCCTCGAAGCGCACGGTGAAGGTCTTGACGGGACCGCTGACGACCTGCTGCAGCAAGGCGACCACGGTACTCGAATCGATGCCGCCGGAGAGAAAGGCACCGAGCGGCACGTCGCTGATCGACTGGCGCCGCACGGCGGCGAGCACCGTTGCGTGGACGGCCTCGGCTGCCGCCTCGGGGTCGGCGAGCGCAGGATTGGCGCGCGGTGCAGGTTCGTCATAGGCCCCGATCGTCAGCTGCCCTTCCCGGTAGCGCATCCAGTGCCCCGCCGGAAGCATGCGCACGTCACGCAGCATCGTCAGCGGTGCGGGTACCATCCCCAAGCGCAGGTAGTAGCCGAGCGCCTCTCGATCGAGGCGACGAGGCACCAGCGGCAGCTCGAGCAGGCTGCGCACCTCCGAGCTGAAGGCGAAGCCCTGCGCCGGGTCGTGCCAGTAGTAGAGCGGCTTCTCCCCGAAGCGATCGCGCGTCAAAAAGAGCGAGCCATCGCGGCGATCGTGCACACAGCAGGCGAACATCCCCTTGAGCAGGGGCACCGCCGCCGCGCCGTGGTCCTCGTAGAGATGGACGATGACCTCGGTGTCGGAGGCCGTGGCGAAGCGGTGTCCGCGAGCCTCGAGGCGCTGTCGTAGCTCCCGGTAGTTGTAGATCTCCCCGTTGAAGACGATTGTTAGCGCACCGTCCTCGTTCTTCAGTGGCTGCTGACCGCCGGCGAGGTCGATGATTGCCAGTCGGCGCATCGCCAGGCTGACCTCGTCGCCGTCGAATTGACCGACACCATCCGGTCCGCGATGAAAGAGCGCCTGGTTCATGCGCGCCACATGCGCGGCCCGATCCGCGAGGCGAGGCGCCTGAACGCCGCAGATGCCGCACATAGCGCGCCCTCAGCCGCGCGGCGCAGCCGCGGGCGCGGCCGTAGCGCAGGAGCACGGTTGAAGCTGGCGGTGACTGGCTGGGGCGCGACCGTCACAGCGCGACGGCGACAAGACCGGCGCCCCGCGACCCGCGCCCGCCCAGCGCGCCCGGCGTTCGAGGGTGGTCAGCATGCCTTGAATCCCCCAGCTATCGGCTGGCGCCGCTGGCGCCCCGCGCCGCTGGCTGCTCAGAACACGCTCTCGGGCACGAAGACGACGTCGCCAGCGCGCAACGCGAGGTTCGCGGACTGCCCCGAACCCATCGGCGCACCGACGCGCACCTGCTTGCCGTGCTCGACGCGCGTGACGACGATCCCGTTGCGATCCGCGAGCGGCGTCAGCCCACCCGCCAAGGTGATCGCCTCGATCACCGTCATCGCGTTGCGGAAGGGGAAGGTGCCCGACTTGCTCACCTGTCCCCAAACGAAGACCTTCAGCTTCTCCTGATAGCCCTCGGCGAAGACGCGCACGAAGGGGTTCCTCAGGTAGCCAGCCGCCAGCCGGTCGCGAATCATCGACGCGACCCGTGGCTGCGGCAGCCCTGCCACTTTCAAGCGCCCAATCAGCGGGTAGTCAATGGTGCCCTGCGCGGAGACCTGGAACTTACCGCTGAGATCCTTCTCGCCGTAAATCTCCACAACCAGCGTGTCCCCGTAGGCAACGCTGAGATTCTCCGCGACGATGGCGGCAGGCGGCGCACCCGTCGGCGCGCGCGTTCCTTTCGGGCCGCGCGTCGCGCAGCCGCCGATCGGGAGGAGGGCGCCGCTGAGCAGTAGCGCTAAGACACGGAGACGCATCGCACTCGCTGTCGCGAAAAGGAGCGCCCGTCGGGCGCGCGGCGAAAGCCTCAGTAGGAGACGCCGACGCGGCCGTAGAACTGATGGCGCGAAAAATCGACGATCCCAAGGAACGCGCCCGGGTTGTCCGTACCCCCGCGCTTCAGATTCTGCACCTGCAAGTCGTAGCCGACCCCGATGTAAACCCAGTCCTGGAGCTGGTAGTCGAAGCCCAAGGCCGCCGTCATCAGGTTGGCGCTAATCGCTGGGGGCCGCGGCGTGAAGCGCTCGAAGCCGCCGTAGCCGCGCCGCCGGAAGTCGATGTCGGCGTGGAGCGTGACGCGCCGGCCAATCAAATGGTCGTAGCCGGCGTAGACGTCGTGGTCCGTCATGTAGTTCCCGTAGGGCGAATCGTCGAAGAGCCGCTCGTAGCCCGCCCGCAGCTTGGCCGTGGGCGAAAGACGGTAGCCGAGCTCGGCCTTCCCCAAGATACTGTTGAACGAGCCCCCGCTGGCGTAGAAGGCGTTGCCATAGCCGACCTTGAGCACGGTCGACAGTCGCGAGGTCACCAGACCTGTCAGGCCAGCATAGAGGCGCAGCGGCTTGGAGTCGACGTTGCCAAAAACCGAGGGCTGAGTCTCGAGGTAGTCGTAGAAGCGCTGAATCACCTCGAGCGCCACCACCGTCTTCGGCAGCACGCGATACTTCGCTGCGAGACTGGCCTCGTTGTAGAGCCGGTTGTTGGTCGCGAACGAGGCCTCCTCGAAGGCGTCGACCCAAAGTCCGTAGGCCGCCGTAAGGCTCAACCGCCCCCCACCCGGGCTGAGCACGGCTCGCAGATCGAGCCGATTGCTGTCGCGGGTCACCGTCCCGGGGGCCCTTGGCGTGACGACCGTGCCGCCGCTCGTCGCGATGATCGCGGCGTTCCGCGGGCTGACGGCGCGCAAATACGAATCCTGGACCTCGAAGCTGAACCAGCGGCTCGGTGAGAGGCGGAGCTCGAGCCCCGCGTCGACCTCGAGCGCCCGCTGCCCGGTGATGGCCTCGTCGTTGCTCAGGTACTCACGGTAGCCAAGTGCGCTATTGAGGCGAAATGCTACCCGCTGCCGCGCTACCTTACCGTCGCCGTCGGTCATCCGCTGCGGCGAGCGCGTGGCGAGATCGAAATGCCCGACCAGACGCACATAGGGTGCGTCACGCACATCCGTCTCGTTCTGCAGGACGTTGGAGTCGTAGCGGCCTTCCAGCGCAACTCCCGGATGCACCACCAGGCTGTCCGTGAGCAACACACCGCGGCCTTCACTGCGGAAGCGGATGGGGGTGTGGAACTGGGCGCTCGCGCTGCCGACCGTACCGAGGACGACGGCAAAGGCAGCGAGGCGAGCGAAGATGGAGAGCGTCGTGCGCATGGCCGGTGCCTCTGCTTGGTGTTTTGGCGTCGCCTTCCGGCGGCGCGAGGTTATCAACGAAGGTGGCTGCGTCGGTGCTGCGGACCGCATGCCCGCCCCGCGCGGCGCGAGGTGGATTGCCTGAGTCGCCCCGCGCCGAGGCCTAACCGAGACCCCTAACCGAGACCCCTAACCCAGACTTAAGTATCCGGCGACGCGACGAAGGGTCGATCGGTCTGGAGCGGCGGCGTCACGCCGCGTGCCGTTCCATCCTCCGCGTCCCGGATATCGTCGTCGACGTCGACGGTCAGCTTCTGTATTCCGAGCTCAGAGACGTCCTCGCCAACGCAGGCCTCGGCGTCCTGTCCCAACATGGTCGTGCGTTGGTAGATGACCGTCAGCTTCGTGAATTGCTGGTTGCGCTCTGCAGCCGCGCCACTGCGCGGCGCCACCCGCAGCGCGGCGAAGGTCTGGCGACCCTCACGATAGGTCCGACGGAGCTGCCCCTGCTTGTTTCGCAGGCAGTTGAGCCGGATGATGTCGCGCGCCCGCCGCGCTTCGGCGATCAGCCGCGGCATTTTTGCGACGATCCTCTGCATCTCGCGGAGATACTCCCGAGCCTGCGAGAGCTCGACCTCGGCGGAGCGCGTCGTCACCGGCGAGGGTGCGCCGGCTTGTGATTGGGCCGGCGCGACGGGCAGCAGGCCTGCGGCGAGTACGAAGGCGGCAGCCGCATGCTTGCGGCCAGCGCTTCCGCGCAACGAAGTCCGAGCCGCGTGCATTCTTATGGGCACGTTCATGCTTTCACCTGGTGGTCCGGGTAGAGGAGCCGGAAGAGTATCTTGCCCGCTGCGCGGGTGTCAACATTGGTGTCAATTTCTTAGCTTCCGTCTTTGCATCATAACCTACAAGATGCACCTGGGCTCTAAGTTTCTTGTAGGTCCCTTCGGTCGGACGACAGGCCTTCCCTTGCCCTGCGCTGGGCGCGCCACCGCAGCTCATTCAGCTGCCTGGAAGACGAAGGGCACCGCGACCTCCGCAGTGCCACCGCCGTCCGGCGGCGGGAAGCGCCAGCGCCGGGCAAAACCCTCGATGCAACTCGTCACCTGGCTGTCGCCGAGCGTGTCCGTTTCGATCTCCACGCCAGCGACGCTGCCCGTCGCGCTGATGGTCAGACGAATTCCGATCTTCCCGGTGAGCCGGGGATTCCGCTTCAGCGCCCGCTGGTAGCAGCCCTTGATCGCCTGCATGCCCAGGCGAATCGTGCGCGCGACGGCGTCGGCCTCCAGCGTCGCGTCGCGCTCGATCGCGCCCGCCGGCTTGACGATGGCCTTGGGCACGCGCTCCTCGACGACCCCGCCCGTATCGACCGCGCCCGGTCCGCCGACGCGTCCCCCGAGGTCGCCAATACCGACCGCGCGCCCGGAGCCACCGTCGCCCTTGCCGCGCAATCCACCCCCGCCCCGCCCGGCGACCGTCAGCCCGCCGATGTTGCGGAAGGCTTTGTCTGCAGCCGTGCCGGGGTCGCCGCCGTGGAGAAGGTCGGCCATGCCGCTGCCGCTGCCGCCCTTGGCGCCGAGGATCTTCAGCGCCCCCATCTGCGCGACCTGCTCGGCCAAGCGCGCGCGTCGCGCCGCCTCGCGCGCGCCCTGACAGGCCTCGTCGCAGGGCGGTGCCTCCCGCTTCGGTCCCCGCGCCTTCTTGGCGCCGGCGCTCTGACCCTCGACCTTTTCGACCTTTTCCTCGCCGACATCCCCGAGCTTCTGCAGATCGATCGCGGCGACGCGCGGCTGCTCCATCGTCGGGACGTACTCGGCGAAGTCATCCGGAATCACGTCCGCGCTGATCCGGCGGTCCGTGTCCATCGTATGCAACTGCACGATGAAGGCGGAGACGACCGCGGCGGTGCCGAGGAAGCTCCACGCCAACAGCCAATCCATCTGGCCGAGGATGCTCCCTCTGACCGAAGGTGGGAGCTGTGGCCGCGGCTGAAAGGGCGGAGGCGCCACGAATTGAAAGAGCAGGGTCACCTCGCCCAGCATGACCTTGCCGCGCGAGCTCTCGTCGAGGAGCAATCGGTGCAGCGCCTTGCCCTTCGTTTGCGCCGAGCCGCCCTGCCGCAGTTGGTCCAACGATTGGACCTGGCCACCGACCGAGACGCGACCGTCCATGCTCTCGCCGAAGACGAGTTGATAATGGTCGCCGCTGTGCTCGAAGAGGGTGTAGGAGCGCGGTAGGCTCGACGCGGGCACGACAATCGTGTTGCGAGCCGACGCGCCGATGGTCACCGGACCGCGTCGTCGGACCAATCGCTCTTCGACGATCTTGCCGGCCTGGATCACCCCGATCCGGAGGATCTTGGCCTCGACCGGCGCCTCGCCCTGCTTCCTGCTCGCGTCGTTGGTCGTTGCCATGAACGCCCGCCCCATTAGCCTTTGGCTGCCGTTGCCCGCGCTAGAATGCTCAAAACGGGCTGTGCCTGACGCTCTCGAGGATTCGCGGCGCGAAGTCCTGATTGAGCTGTGACCAGTCGTAGTTGATCTGCGATCGCTGCAGCACGTAGAAGGCGTTCGGCTTCTGAATCCTGCCCTCGATCACGAAACCAGTCTCGATCCGAAAGACCTTGCGACCGCCGGCCGAACGCTGAACCGTAACCTGCGGCGCCGGCGCCTTCGCGCCAGCGGCAGCCTTCGCGTCTGCCTTCGGCTCAGCGACAGCGCCAGGGGGTGCCGCTATCCCGGCCGCCGCGGCCGCGCGCCCGGCCGATTTTGACGGCTTCGCCGCGAGGTCATCGCTCGCAAAAAGCAGGAGGGCGACCCCAGCAACGAATCCAAGGGCGGTCCGGTTGTGCATCACAAGCTCTCGCGATCTCCGCCCCGCTAGAGGGCAGCCAAGCTCTCGGTTTTAGGGCTTCGCCGCCCCAGCGCTTCCCGGTGCGGCTGGCGCAGCCGCGCCCGACGGCGCTGCCGCCGCCGCCGCTGCGCTTCCCGACTGCTCGGATCCCGACTGTTCGGATCCCGACTGTTTCGGCGCCGCCTGCCCCGCTGCTGGCGCTGCCGGCTTCTCCGGCGCCGCCTGCGCCGCTGCTGGCTTATCCGCCGCCTTTGCCGCGTCTGCTTTCGCGGCCGCAGCCTTCGCCGCCGCCTTCGCCGCCTCGCGCGCCTTGGCCGCCTGCGCGCGCTCGATTCGCCGCCCTTCCTTCTCTAGCTCGCGCTGGGCGCTCTGGAGGTAGCCCTCGGCGACCTCCGCTTGCTCACGCGAGGCCTCGAGCCGCTTGAACTTCCCGAGGTTGACGATCGCCGCCTGGAGCTGGGCCCGCCGTTCCATCCCCGGAAAGCTCTCGGCATCGAGGTAGAGCACACCCAAGTTGAAGTAGGCCGCCGCATAGTCGGGTTGCAGCGCAAGGGCCCGGCTCAGCGCCTGAACGGCCTTGACCAGCTCAGCTGCGCCGCGATAGGCGGCGCCCAAATTGAGGTGGGCCTCCGGCCGCTGCGGCAGCCGCGCGACCGCGCGCTCCAAGGCCGCGACGGCCTCCTTGTAGTTCTTCACCTCGAGGTACTGCGCGCCGAGGTTGAGCCAGGCGGGACCGTAGCCTTCGTCAGCCTGGGTCGCCTTTTGAAACTGCGCCAACGCCCGGCTCTGGTCGTCATCCCGCAACGCGATCAGGCCGCGAAGGTTGTGGCAACGAGCGGAGCGCGGCTCGAGGTTGATCGCAATCTCGCAGATCGATTCGGCGAACTCACGCTTCCCGAGCCGGAAGTACGCCCGCGCCATGACTTCCATCGCCGGCGTGTACTTTTCGTCACGCCGCAGCGCGGTCTTGCAATGCTCGATCGCCTCCTCATGCGCGCCGCGCTTCTCGGCGGCCAGCGCCGCCTCCAGCTGCTCGGTCGGCTTGGCTTGCTGCGGTGTCGCGACTGTCGCAGCGCTCGCGCCTTCGCTCAGCACGCCAGGGGCGCCCCCCGCGCCCGCGCTCGCTGGTCCCGCGGCCTGTTGCGAAGGTGCAGCCTTCGGCGCTCCGACCGCCGTGGGCGCCTGCTGCTGGCCCGCGCAGCCGACGCCCAGCGTCAACAAACTGGCGAGCGCCACGCCGCGACAACCGCCGAGGCCGTGTATCAAGGTGTCGTTCGCTCGCTGCATCGTTTCTCTCCGTCGCCACGCCCCGCGCGTTCCCGCAGGTGGTCAGTCAATCACGACCTCGACGCGGGGTGCCTTCAGCAGCGGGTAGCTGCTCGGGTCGAGCGCGTTGAGCCGCCGCCGGGCCTCCTCGGTATACGAATTGGAGACGCCGAGCTCCTGAGCGCGCTCAACGCAGAGACTGAAGAGCTTCTTCGTCTCGTCCTCGACCGGTCGGACCTCGCGCTCCAACGCCTGGTCGAGCTGCTGCATGTAAATGTCAACAGCGTCCTGTCCGAGCCGCTTGACCTTCTGCGGCACGGGCAGCTCACGGAAGCCGGTGGCAACCTCTCGAGCGACATGCTCGAAGATGACCCCCCGCCGCTCCATCCCAGCCAGTGTCCACCGCGCGCGCTTGAAGGCCAGCACCCCGTCGTACTCGTCACGCAGCGCGGCAGCCCGTCGTTCCAGCTCGGTCTTGCGCCGCAGCAGCGTGGGAATCGTCTCGGAGCGGATCTGCGCCTTCAGGAAGTCGGCAAGGCGGCCCTCGAGGAGCTGAAAAGTCGCTGCCGCCGCATACTCTGCGCCGTCGGACGCGGGCGCCAAGCCGCGCAGCTTGTACTCCTGGACCGTCAGCTTGTAGTACTTGCTCGCGGTGGCCGCGATCCCGCGCGTATCGGCCTGCTTGGCGATCCGGTAGACCGCCTCGACGGCCCTCGTCTGCTGGCCCGGCACGGCGCCATAGAGGCGGGGGAAGTCCCGCAGAACCTTCGCCATCTGGTCGAAGTTTCCCATCTTCCCGTAGATGTTCCCGGCGCGGAAATAGGCCTCCGCGGCCTCCTGCGGCTTGCCCACCTGGGCTGCGTAGCGCAGGAAGAGCTGCGCGGCGCGACCATAGTCCTGATCGTTCTCGAGGATCACGGCCGCGTTGTAGAGCGCATCCGACCGATGCGGAGAGCTCGCGAAGCCCGGCGCGTCGGCCATGATCAGGTAGCTGTCGACCGCCTTCTTGAACTCGAAGAAGCGCTTGTAGTTTTCCGCCGAGCGCCACAGCGCATCGCCCGCCAGGGCGCTCGTCGGATACTTCTGCCAGAGCTGTTCGTAGATACGCGTCGCCGACTCGAAGCGCATCGACTTCTCGTAGGCCACGGCAGCGTTGAACAGCGCCTTGTCGGCGTCGCTGCTTTCCGGATTCGACTCGACCAGCGCCAGGTAGGCCACCGCCGCCTGATCGAAGAGCGGAGCCGCTTCGCGCGTCCGGCCGGCGGAATGCAGATCCTCCGCCTGCTTGAAGAGCGTCTCGGCGCGCTTGAACTTGATCCCGACCAGGAGCTTCTGCGCCCCCGTCGCCACTTCGCCGCTACGCGCGTCGCCGCCGCAGCGTCCGGACGACAGCTTGGTCGCCCAGCTCTGCATCTCGTCGAGGTTCTTATCGAGCTGGTAGGTCACCAGGACCGCCTGGCCCGCGTTGAGGGCCATGGCGTCGCCACAGTACTGCTCGTAGAGCTGCCCGAAGCGCTGGCGTGCGTCGGGAAACTGGCCGAAGCGGTAGGCGATCTCCGCCGCCTTGTAGGCCAAGCGGGGCGCCTTGGCGCTCTTCGGCAGCAGCGCTACATACGCGTCCAGCGCCTGCTGCCAGTGCTTGAAGGGCTCCGGCAGCGCGATCGGCTTCAGTCCGACACTCTGCGCCGTCGGCAGCGGCGGCTGCACGAGCGCCTGCTTGTCGGCGAGCTGCTGAATCTGCTGCTCCCAGGACTTCGTCACTGAGAAGGCTGCGTCCTCCTGGTAGCGGTTGTCGAGGTTCGAGTCTCGTACCTCGGCGTATTGCGCCGCTGCCTCGGGGAAGCGCTGCGCGTAGAACAAGCAGCTCGCGTAGGAGAAGCGCACCTCATAGGAGTTCTTCGAGTGCGGGAAGCGATCGAGGTATTTCGCGTAGGCCGTGGCGGCGACGGCGTACTCCTGACCGGCCTTGGACAGGGTCGCGATGTCCTTGTTGGCGAGGCCGAGGTTGCGTAGCCGCTGACCCTCCTTGTGGTGCGAGACGGCGGCGAAGATCAGCGCCTGCTCATCGTATTCGCGCGCCCGCTTGAGCGCATCGGGGTTGTTGCGGTTGACGTTCTCCCACTCGGAGCCCTTACCGAAGCGGCGCGTGAACTCCTCACGCTCGCGGATCGCCTGGTCGAACTGGCGCAGCCGTTCGAGCGCGGTGATCGTCCGCTCCTGGACCTCCGGGTTATCGGCGTGGTTGGGCCAGCGCTCGAGCACCACCTTGTAGACCTTAATCGCGTCGTCGTACTTCGTGGTGTCGAAATAGATCTCGGCCAGCCTGCGGTAGACCTCATAGACGTGCTTCTGCGCCTCTCGGCCCTTGTAGACCGCGTCGATGCGCTGAAGGCCGCCCTCGGCATCGGGCTGCTGGTCGCCGTTCCAGTCCTCCTCGGCAAAGGAGATCCCGAGGTACTGGATCGCCTCCGGGCGCATCTCGGACCCAGCCTTACCCGTGCGCTCGAGCTCGCGGTCGGCAAAGAGCACCAGCTCGTCGAAGTTGCGAATGGCCTCGGCGAACTTGTCTGCGCGGTAGTAGGTCCAGGCGAGCTTGTAGAGCGCCTCGTCGTAGTAGGCGTTGCCCTGCGGACCGAGGTCGATCACCTTGCGGTAGGCGGTGATGGCCGCCGCTAGCTCATTCTCGTCGAAGTGATACTCGCCAATGCGGACCCACGCCTCGGCATTGAAGCGGCTCGCTGCCACCAGCGGCACACAATCGCGGTAGTCGCCGTTCGCCCCCTTGGCGCCTGGCGCCTGGGCTGGCCCGCTCGCGGCGGCCACGGGTGCTGGCTTGCTGCCGACGCCTGCGTCGGCGGCGACGGGCGCGATGAACTTGTTCCGGCAGACAAGCGCTAGCAGCGCCTGATTCCCTCCAGCGACGTCGCCCATTTCAGCCAGACAGAAGCCGAGAAGATAGTGCGCGCCATCGATGAACCGATAGCTGGGCCACTCGCGGATGAGACGTTTGTGTAAGCCCACGGTCGGGCCGTAGTTCTGGCGCGGCGGCGGGGGCGCGACGGCGATCTCCTTGCGCTCGAGCTTCGCGAGCTCTCCCTCGTACGCCTCCTGCGCCAGGAGATAGTCGTCGTTCGACTGCTCGAAGTAGAGTTCGGCGAGGCGAAAGATCGCGTCTGGAGTCCAGCGGGGCGAGCTCGGATAGCGGCGCAGGAAGTCCTCGAAGAGCGTGATCGCCGCGACCCGCCGCGATCGCTCCGCGCGCTCGAGCTCGGCGATTCTCCCGCGGAAGCCACTAATGACCTGCTCACGTCGCGCCTCATACTTGGCGCGGACAACGCGGTTGAGCGTGGTGCGGTAGTCATCGGCCGCGGCGGTGAAGCGCTCGACCTCGGCCTGCAGCCGATTGAGCTCGGGCGCCGCGCTCGCGCTACTCGCGGGGTCACCACCTGCAGCGGTGCCCTTCAGCAGCAGCAGCGCAGCCGCAGCGAGCATTGGGCCATGGCGCATCCTCAAGCCTCCCCTCACTCTGGTTCCTCGCTTGGCGCAGGCGCCGGCCCGCCGGTGCGGGCGCGCGCGGCGCCGCTCGATCGGTGGATCACGGCGGCGCGCCACTCAGGTCCGTCCCTCGGCCTCGCGCCGAAGGAGCCTGAGCGGCCCGCGACCGCAAGTCAGCGGTCGATGAGGACCTCCTTGAACTCGTCGTCAAGCAGCTGTAAATCAGCCTTTTGCTGGCGAACCAAGCGAGAGGCCTCGCTCGTCTTCGCCTCTTTCAGCGCCCAGCTGACGTCGATAACGCCAACGTCGGAGCGCAGCACCAGGTCGCGAAAGCGGTGCTCGATCTCTCTGTAGCCGTCGTGGGCCACGCCGCCGATGACCCGGTCGCTGGCGGCGCGGTAGCTCGCCAGTTCGCCGCGCTGCACACTGAGGCGCTCGGCCTCCTCGGCGAGGGTAACGCGGACCTTGGTCAGGCGCGCTTCGACTGCGCTTTCAAGCTCGGCGTTGAAGAGGCGTAGCGTCGTGTCGACGGCGTCACAGCGCGCCAGCAGCGTATCCGTAGTCGCGAGCTCCTGCTGACTGGCGTTGGGCAGCCGCGCGCGGTAGACGCTGAGGAGCTGATGCTCACGCTCGACCAAGGTGCGAAAGCGCTCCTTCGAGGCCCGTTCAGCGAGCTCCTGCGGTCCGCCGACACCCGCTGCCTCGCGGGCGTTGGCGAGCTCCATTTCGAGCGCGTCGGCCTCACGGTCGAGCGCGACGACCGCAGCACGAATCGTGCTCGCCTCGCGCTCAAAGCCCTGCCGTATCGTGGGATCGCGGCCCGAGGGCGAGTCAGCGAAGAACTTCTCGACCGCGACGAGCTGCGCGCGGACATTCGCCACCGTCAGGCCGATTCGGCTCAGCTCGGCCTCGAGCTCGGCGACGCGCGCTTCGCGCGCGCGGGCGCGCCTGCCGAAGCTCGCAGGGTCGGTCGGCAGCTTGCTAATCTGGCCATCGAGCGCGGCGCGCTCGCGGGCGAGCTGGGCGAGTTGTCCGCGTTCGGCCGGGCCGAGGAGCGGGTAGGTCAGGTCGCGTTCCCGGCGGAGCAGGCGCTGGCGCAGCTGCGCCAGTCGATTCTCAAGCTCGACCGTCGCCTCGCGCGCCGCCGCATAGCCGGCGAAGACGCGGAGCCTCTGGGGTGAGTCGATCACGCTCTGCACACGCTTAAGGATGCGGTCACCCTGGTCCAGGGTCGCGCTGAGGTCGCCTAGATCGCCGACGACGGCCAAGCCGCGTCGCACGGGCGGTAGTTCCTTGACCCAGTCGTTCACCAAGCGTGGTACCTCGGCGGCGAGGGCCAGCGCGCCAGCGCCGCGCTCAAGGTCGCGCGCCAGGAGCGCGTTGAAGAAGGTGGTCAGATCGCTGTGCTTCGCCAGCAGGGCGGCCATCGTCTCGCGGGCCGGGTCGAAGCGGTCGTGCAGCTTGGCGAAGAGCTGCGACGCCCGGCCCCATTGGCCAAGGCGGATCAACAGGTTCCCGCGCAGGATCGAGACCTCGGGGACGAGCGAGCTGTCGGGCTGCGCGAGCACGAGCAGGTCGAGCGCCCGCAGCGCGGCGTCGAGACGCTGCTGTTTGATGTAGACCCAGGCCGTCTCGTAGAGGGCGGTATCAAAGGTGGCGAGCTCGCGCGAGACCTGTTCGTAGTGCTTGGCGGCACCGACCAGCTCCCCCTGTTGGTAGAGCAAGCGACCGAGCGCCAGGTGGGTCAGGTCGAGGAGCTGTTGCTCTACCGGGCTGACGGCGGCCCGGGAGGCCGCGGGAGCGCGGCCCGAGGCTCGGAGCTCGGCTGCGGCGGAGCGCAGCGTCGGATCGGCCAAGATGCTCGCAAAGGCGGCTCTTGCCTGGGCGTAGTCCTTTTGCGCGACGAGGCAGGCGCCGATGAAATAGCGCGCCTGGCGGTAGAGCGGTGATCCGGGGGCGATCGAGCGAAAGAGCGCAAGGGCCTCTTCGAGGTGGCGCGCGAAGAAATGGTACTTCCCGCTAACGTAGAGCGTCGCTGGCTCCGTCTCGAGGACTGGGATCCGGGCCAGCGCCTGCACCTGGGGCTCGGCTGCCGCGAGGTCACCCGTACTGAGCGCCACGGCGATCAGCCGCGCTAGGCCGCGCTGGTAGAAGGGTCCGGGGCCGCGCGCGACCAGGGTGGTGAGCTGGCGCCGCGCGCCGAGGAATTCCCGCTGGCGGTAGAGGGCGTCGCCGAGATAGTAGAGCGCCTCGGCGTAGCCCGCCGTGGCTTGGAAGCGCTGCACATAGTCGAGGAAGAGGGTCGCAGCCTGGCTGTAGTCGCCGAGCCGGTAGAGAAGCTTCGCCGTGACCAGGCGCTGCGGTGCGGTCTGTGCGCCCGTGCCCGCGTCGGCTCCTTGGAAGCGCTGGCCGAGCTGACTCGCCTGGAGCTCCAACTGGTCGACCTCGGCCTGCACGGCGCGCTCCGGTCCGGCATCGACCAGAGCTGGCGCCGCCGTCGCGGCGAGTGCAGCGGCGATCGCGAGCATGGGCCGGGCCGTCGCGGCAAACGGCACACGTTTCATTGCGCGGCCCCCTTGGCCGTCACGCTGAAGAGCGCTGCCTTGAATTCGATCGCCGGGCGCTCCGTGAGCTCGGTCGTGGCGTTGCCCTTTTCGAAGCCGCGGACGGTGATCACGTTCTGCCGCCCCTCCGAGGTCGTGAAGGTGTGGCTGGCGCGGACGTTGTACCGGTAGCCCTTGAGGTAGGTGAAGATCCCGTAGCCGTGCCCGCGATAGACCATCGTCACGGAGAGGGTGTGATTGCCTGGGGTGATGCTGCCGTTGAAGACCTCGAAGGTCCGCTTGAGGTCGAGCTCACCATCCTCGGCGGCGCGCGAGAAGATCTCCTTGCCATCGAGGCCGTACGCCAGCCTGGTCAAACGAAAGGCGCTGCCCATCTCATTCGAGTGCGTGATGATCGCGCGTGAGCCGGCGATCATCCCGTGGAGCACGGTCTCCTTGAGCAGGTTGAGGCGCGCCTTGGAGCGAAAGACGCGCTCCTTGAGCTCGTTGACCCGCTGCTCCAGCGTCCGCAACCGGATCGTGTTGGAGGTCGTCGTGCCGGGCGCTGCGACCGCAGGATCGGCCTTGGCCGCAGCGTCGCCTGGCGCATCTCCCGACGCTGCAGTGGCGCCTTCGCCGCCAGGAGCGCTGGCGTTGGCTGCCGGTGCCGCTGGCGCCGACGGCACCGGAGCGGCACCCGCCCCTTGGGCGGGGCTCACCGGAGCCAACAGCGAGAGGGCGACAAGACCCGAGAGGGCAATCCGTACTCTATTCCGCATGGCTGTCACTCTCCTCAAGACCTCGGACGCGGTCGCACCCTACCGCAGCACCCAGATGAGGCGCGAATTTGAAGGCCAGCGACGGCGTTGTCACTGGGCGATACCGACCTCGGAAACCCGGCGGAAGCCGGGAAGCGCGCTGCAACCCGCCCGCGGCGGTCGCACGTACCTGGACGGGCGACCGCAGGGCAGTCGGGGTAAACCAGCCAAAGACCCACGAAATCGGGCGCTGGTATAACAGACGCGGCCGAGCGGTGTCAACGAGAGCGCCTTTTTTCGAGGCCGAGTCGATCCGGTCCGGTAACGCGCGCTTGCCTGGTCGAGGGCATTTGAGTGCGCGCTGACGTCGCTCGTGGCCGGCGCGCGGGTCGTGGCCGGCCTTTCAACTCGGCGGCGCGACGCCCTCGACCAGCGGCTCCACCGCGAGCGAAGCCAAGGCGTGGCCGATCTCGGCCAGCAGGCGATCCAGGCCTTTGCGCGTAGCGCCAGAGATGACACAGGGATCGGACACGCCCGCCTCCGCGAGCTCCGCGAGAATCGCGGCCTGGCGGGCGCTATCGAGCAGATCGGCCTTGTTCAGCGCCACGAGGATCGGGCGCTCGGACAGGGCCGGATCGTGCGCCGCAAGCTCGCGCCGGAGGAGACGAAAGTCGTCGACGGGACCACCCTCCCGGCCCTCCAGGGCATGGCGGTCGTCGAGCAGGAAGAGCAGGATCTGGGTGCGCTCGATGTGGCGCAGAAAGCGGTGGCCGAGGCCCGCGCCCGCCGATGCTCCGGCGATCAGGCCGGGTATATCCGCCATGACGCAGGAGTGCTCCTCGCCCAGGCGCACGAGGCCTAGGCCGGGCGTCAGGGTGGTGAAGGGATAATCGGCGATCTTGGGCCGCGCGGCCGAGAGGGCGGCCAAGAGCGTCGACTTGCCGGCGTTGGGGAGTCCGACCAGCCCGACCTCGGCGACGAGCTTGAGCTCGAGGCGGAGGCGCCGCTTCTCCCCCTCGCCTCCGGGGTTCGCGCGGCGTGGGGCGCGGTTGGTCGAACTGGCGAAGTGGATGTTGCCCCACCCGCCGCGTCCGCCACGCGCCGCCACAAAACGCATGCCGGGCTGAGAGAGATCCGCCAGCAGCTCACCGCTCGGTGCAGCGTAGACGATCGTGCCGCAAGGAACGGGCACGATCAGGTCTTCGGCGCAGCGGCCATAGCAATCGCTTCCGAGGCCGTGGCCGCCGCGGTCCGCGCGGTAGTGGCGTCGGTAGCGCTGATCGAGGAGCGTGCCGAGCTGCGGGTCGGCGACGAGCACGACGTCGCCACCATTGCCGCCGTCACCGCCCGACGGTCCGCCGCGCGGCACCAGCGCCTCGCGCCGAAAGGCCACGCAACCACGCCCTCCGTCACCGGCGGCGACCTCGATCTCTACCTCATCAATGAAACGCATGGACGCCACGAGCCGCGACCTGGCGCGGCGGGCCCCGCCCGCGGCCATCGCCGCTGCGGAGCGCCAAGAACTCGGGTTCCGCGGCTCTAGCTCGCCTGCGGCGGCTGGATCGGAGCGGCGTCCGGCTTGATCGAGACGCGCTTGCGAGCTCCGCGGAAGGTCTCGAAGAGGACAACGCCGTCGGTCAAGGCGAAGAGCGTGTAGTCGCGCCCCATGCCGACGTTGGAGCCGGGATGAAAGCGCGTCCCCACCTGCCTGACGAGGATATTGCCGGCCCGCACCTGCTCACCGCCGTAGCGCTTGACGCCACGGTACTGCGGATTGGAGTCACGCCCGTTGCGCGAGCTTCCCTGGCCCTTTTTATGTGCCATCGAACTTCGTCCTTCCGCGCAGCGTCAGCCGGCAGCGATCTCGGTGATCTTGATCGCGGTGAAGGGTTGACGGTGGCCAGCCTTGCGGCGGTAGCGCTTGCGCCGACGATACTTGAAGATCAGCACCTTGCGCTCGCGGCCGTGCTCGACGATCTCCGCGCGCACGGCCGCGCCATCGACCAGGGGACGCCCAACCTGAAGCTGCTCGCCGCCAGCGAGCAACAACACCTGGGAAAGCTGGATCGGATCTCCGACGCTGCCTTCGAGCTTTTCGACGTGAATCACGTCTCCGGGCGCCACGCGGTACTGCTTACCGCCGGTGCGAACCACGGCATACATGGAGGTCGCTCCTTATCGCGATCCCGGCCACGGGCGACCCACCGAACGTCGGCGAGTGCTTGTCGTGCCCGCGGGGCCTGGGCCGAGGGCGCAGTCTATCCAGGGCCGTTCCGCTGTCAAGGATCAACCGGCGAGGATGTGGCAGCCAAGATCAAGCAGCCAAGATCAAACAGCCAGGGTGAGCCGGCTCAGCCGACAGCGGCGCGCCAAGGGGCCCCGCGGCGTCGGCGCGGCGGGCCGAGGGCAGCGCGGCCGTGGCTTGCCAGGGGAACAGGTGCGGGGGGTCGACACCGAGTTCCGGGGACGCCGAGCGGCGGCCAGCCAGCCTTCAGCCGTCGAGGAGCTGCTGGAGCAGGGTGTTGACGAGCTTCGGGTTGGCCTTGCCCTCCGTTGCCTGCATCACCTGGCCGACGAACCAACCCATCAGCTTGGTCTTGCCGGCGCGGTAAGCGGCGACGCGGTCGGCGTGCGCCTCCACCACCGCGCGTACCGCCTGCTCGAGCGCCGCGCTGTCGCTCTGCTGAAAGAGGTCGCCGTCGGTGGCGATCTTCAGCGCGCTGCCGCCGCTGGTCCACATCTTGGCCCAGATATCCTTGGCCAGCTTGCCGCTGACCTTCCCGCTCTCCACCAAGCCGAGGAGCTCGGCCATCCCCGCCGGTGCCACCGGCGCCCGTGCCACGTCGCGCGCGTCGTCCACCCGGGAGAGCAGCTCCGTCAGCATCCAGTTGGCGACCCGCTTGGGACTGCCGCCGGCGGCCACGGCGAGGTGATAGTAGTCGGTCAGCTCGGTCTCGCGCGTCAGCTCGGTGGCGTCATAGTCCGAGAGCCCGCCCTCCTCCATCAGGCGCTGCCGCCGCTGCAGGGGCAGCTCGGGCAGCGCGACACGCAGGCTCTCGATCAGTCGCTCATCGATCTCGACCGGCGGAAGGTCGGGCTCCGGAAAATAGCGGTAGTCATGCGCCTCCTCCTTCGAGCGCATCGCCTCGGTGCGCCCGACCTCGGCACTCCACTGGCGCGTTTCCTGTTGGATCGCCTGGCCGCGGGCGAGCAGCTCGCTCTGCCGCTCGATTTCATACTCGAGCGCCTTCTGCACGAAGCGAAACGAGTTGATGTTCTTGATCTCGACCTTGGTCCCGAGGGCCTGCTGGCCCCACGGGCGCAGGGAGATATTGGCGTCGCAGCGCAACGAGCCCTGTTCGAGGTTGCCGTCGCAGATCCCGAGCGCCCGCACGATGCCGCGCAGCGTGCGCATGTACTCCGCGGCCTCCGCCGGCGCGCGCAGATCGGGCTCGCTGACGACCTCGATCAGCGGCACGCCCGCGCGATTGAGATCTACGAGCGAGGCCGCCCCGGTGGCCAGATGGATGTTCTTTCCGGCGTCCTCTTCGAGATGAATCCGCGTCAGCCTGACCGAGCGCAGCTGCCCCTCATGCCAGATCTCCACCGCGCCGTGCTCGGCCAGCGGCTCGTCGTATTGGGAGATCTGATAGCCCTTGGGCAGATCGGGATAGAAGTAGTTCTTGCGGGCAAAGCGACTGCGGCGACGAATCGTGCCGCCGGTGGCCAGCGCCAGCTTCAAGGCCAGCACGATCGCTTGCTCGTTGAGCACGGGAAGCACACCAGGCTGCCCGCTGCAGACCGCGCAGACGTTGCTATTCGGCGGCGCCCCGAACTGCGTGCTACAGGCGCAGAAGAGCTTGCTCTGCGTCGCCAGCTGCACGTGGACCTCGAGACCGATCACCACTTCCCAGGGCATCGTCATCGCCGCACCTCGGGCACACGCCGATGCCAGTCGTGGGCCTGCTCGTAGGCCCCGGCTACCGCAAAGACCTGCTCCTCACCGAGCGGCCGCCCGAGCACCTGGAGCCCGATCGGCAGCCCCTGACTGCTGAAACCACAGGGCAGGGAGAGACCCGGTAGGCCGGCGAGGTTGCAGGAGATGGTGTAGATGTCGGCGAGGTACATCTGCAGCGGGTCATCCAACCGTTCGCCGAGCTTGAAGGCGGTGATCGGCGAGGTCGGCACGACGATCGCGTCGCAGCGCTCGAAGGCCTGGCTGAAGTCCTGGCGGATCAGCGTGCGCACGCGCTGCCCCTTGGCATAGTACGCGTCGTAGTAGCCCGCCGAGAGCGCGAAGGTGCCGAGGATGATGCGCCGCTTGACCTCGGGGCCGAAGCCGTCATGGCGCGTACGGCTGTAGAGGTCGCCCAGATCCTGCGGTCGCGCGGCGCGCATGCCGAAGCGCACGCCGTCGTAGCGCGCGAGGTTCGAGGAGGCCTCGGCGGTGCAGAGCAGGTAGTAGGTGGCGATCGCGTACTTGGTGTGGGGCAGCGAGATCTCGACCAGCTCGGCGCCCTGCCCGACGAGCTCGTCGATGGCCGCGCGCACGGCGCCTTCGATCTCGGGGTCGAGGCCTGCGGCGAAATACTCGGCCGGGACGCCGATGCGCAGCCCGCGCACGCCGCGGCGGCACGCCTCGCGATAGCGGCCCACCGGCTGCGGCAAGCTGGTCGCGTCGAGCGGATCGTGGCCGGCGATGACCTCCAGCAGCGCGGCCGCGTCCTCGGTCGTGCGGGCGAGCGGGCCGACCTGATCCAGACTCGACGCAAAGGCGATCACGCCGTAGCGGCTGACCCGCCCGTAGGTTGGCTTGATCCCGACGGCGCCACAAAGCGCTGCCGGCTGGCGAATCGATCCGCCCGTGTCGGTGCCGAGCGCGCCGAGACAGAGCCGTGCAGCCACGGCGGCGGCCGAACCGCCCGAGGACCCGCCCGGCACGCGCTCGATGTCCCAGGGGTTGCGGCAGGCGCCGAAGGCCGAGTTCTCGTTCGACGAGCCCATCGCGAACTCGTCCATGTTGGCTTTGCCGAGCACCACCGCACCCGCGGCGCGCAGGCGCGCGGAGGGCATGCCCTCGTAGGGCGGCACCCAATCGGCGAGGATGCGCGAGCCGCAGGTGGTGCGCAGTCCACGCGTGACGAAGATATCCTTGAGCGCGATCGGCACCCCGGCCAGCGCGCCGACGTCCTCACCGCGCGCGAGGCGAGCGTCGATGGCCCGCGCGGCCTCGAGGGCGCCGTCGGCGTCGACCGTGATGTAGGCGTGCAGGATAGGGTCGAGCTCGGCGATTCGCGCGAGGTAGGCTCGAGCCACCTCCACGGCGCTGAGCTGCTTGCTGCGCACCTGCTCGGCGAGAGCGGTCGCTGTCAGCTCGAGGATCTCCACCATCGCCTCCAGGCAACGGCCAGACAGCCGTCACTCGATGATCTCAGTCGATGATCTCAGTCGATGATCTTGGGCACCACGAAATAGCCGTCCTCGTGGAGCGGCGCCGGACTCAGCAGCAGCGCCCGCGCCAGGGAGGGACGCGTCACATCGGACCGCTGCGGGCAGGCCAAGGGCAGGACGTGCGAGGTCGGCTCGACAGCACTGGTGTCGAGCTCGTCCAGCTGCTCGAAATGGGCGACGAGGCGGCTGAGTTGTGCCGCGAGGGCCAGGGTCTCCTCGCTGGAGAGCTGCAGGCGCGCCAGCTCACCGACTCTTTGCACCTGCTCTGGACTGATCTTCATCGAGGGCACCTGTTGTGCTGTGAACGCGGCAGCCAGCCGCGCGCTCAAGTGAAGCCCTATCGCGCCTATCGCGCCTATCGCGCCCTATCGCGCCTATCGCGTCTTGCCGGGCAAGGCCAAGCGACGAGGTCAGCGCGTCCCTGCCGCCTCGCGGCGGAAAGCCCAAAGACCAGCCGCTTATAACGCACGCTCGGTGCGCGCAGCAATGGCTTAGCCCGCCTCCACAGGCGCCTGCCGGACGCTCGGCCGGGCCACATAGCAACTCAGGCTCGGGTGGGTCGCTGGCGGTGACCGCGGCCGAAACGCCCTTCCCCGCGCTCAGGTCGTTCTCCGATCGTGTCATTTTGCCCCAGGGCTTTTCTGGACGCGGGTCGTGCGGCGTCAGTTTGACTCGTGGGCAGCAACCGACCGGCGAGTTCGCTGGCGTCTGTTGTTGCAAGGCCTTTAAACTGAACGCTTTATTATCTTCTTCGAGTTTGGCACAGCACCTGCTTCACTCGCAGGTGGGGTGGTCTGCTTTCAGACCATCGGAGCGCAACCCGCGGGAGGACCGTGATGTTCCGAGCCGCGAAAATTCTCGTCCCGACGGATTTCTCGGCCTGCTCTCGCCTGGCCCTCGACTATGCCCTGTTCTTCGCGGAGCACTTGGGCTCGCAGATCGACCTGCTGCATGTGTGGGAGCCGCCGCGCTACGTGATTCCGGAGGTCACGGTTCAGCTTCCGGGCGAGGTCAGGCAATCCCTGGCGAGCTTCGCGCGAGCGGCCGCCGGCAAGGAAATGAATGAGCTCCTGGCGCTGCTGGCAGCGCCGGATCACGTCCAGGTGCGCGGGCGCCTCGAGTCGGGCGATCCGACGGAGACCGTCGTCGAGCTCGCCGCGCGGGAAGGCTTCGAGCTCGTGGTGATGGGAACCCACGGACGAACTGGCCTCTCGCACGTCTTTCTGGGGAGCGTCGCGGAGAAGATCGTGCGCCGAGCGAGCTGCCCGGTGCTAACGATTCGCCACAGCGGTGGGGAGCAGACGGGGCTCAGGTCGTCGGAGCGGCCCGAGTAGCAGGCGTCACCAAGGTCGTGGGCGTTAGGTGGACGAGGGCTTAGCCGAGCCGCGGCGCGCGAGCCGGCACAGCGAAGGGACGATAACGATGGGAGAACTCTGGAGCAGTGTACCGGCCCGTCGGCTGCGGGTGCTGGTCCGCGAAACGCACTTTGGCGACGGCATCACCTCGAGACAGCTCAAGGTGGTCTGCCGCCGGCGGGATCGCTGCGTGCCCGTGCAGCAGTGCAGCAGCTGCGAGCGATGCCAGGGCTTTTCGCTCGACCACAGCGGCCAACACAGCTTTCTGAGCTGCAGCTTCGCCGCGGAGGCGCCGAGAGCCTCGTCGGCGGCCGGCGAATGGCCCGACGCGGAGTCCTCGCTGAGTGCCGGCGAACGCACGCCGGTCGCGCAGGTGATGACCCAGGACGTGGTCTGCGTGACTGAGGACCTGGACATCGGTGAGCTGACGCGGCTGCTGCTATCGCGCAACATCAGCGGCGTCCCTGTCGTCGATGCGCAGGGCAACCCGGTCGGCGTGGTCTCAAAGACCGACCTGCTGCGCGAGGTCTTCGAGCGGCCGCTCCCCGACGGGCCTCCGCTGACCGTAGAGCAAAGCGCAAGACCACCCGTTCAACAATGGGACGAGCGGGACGCGTGCGGCGAGCCGCGGCCCCGCGACGAGGGCGATGCCTACGCCCTGGGGTCGGGCTTCCACGAAGAGGTGGTTTCGCGGGGTGTCGTGCGGGATATCATGACGCCGATCACCTATTCGCTGCGCGCCAGCACCTCGCTTGCCCAGGCGGCTGCGCTGATGGCCTTCGAGGGCGTCCATCGGCTGCCGATCGTCGCCGACAACAGCGGAGAGGTCGTCGGCCTGCTCTCGGCGCTCGACGTGCTGCGGTGGCTCGGCGAACAAAATGGCTATTTGACGCGACCGAGGCCGGATAACACGGGGCTGATCCCATGAGCATGGGTGGGGTCGCCCTACCGAACACGAGCGCAAGACAGGCTCAGGCAGGCGCCATGCGGCGCGGCGGAAGGCGAGGGTAGTCGTGTACCGGCTCAAGGCGAAGGACCTGATGGCGACCGAGCTGATCACGCTCGATAAGAGCGAGACGCTCGACCTCGCCGATGAGATCATGCGGCTGGCGCGAGTGCGTCATCTCCCTGTGCTGGATGATGGGCATCTGGCGGGTCTCGTGACCCACCGCGATATTCTGCGAGCGCAGGTGAGCGCACTCGCGGGGCTGAGCCGCGACCAGTCGCGCCGACTCGAGGCCAAGATCCCCGTGGTCGAGATCATGACCAGCGGCGTGCGGAGCGTCGCGCCGGACGCGCCGGCAGTCGAGGTGGCCCGCATCATGCGCGATCATAAATTCGGCTGCGTGCCTGTCGTCGACGGAGGTCGCTTGGTCGGGATCATCACCGAAGCAGACTTCCTCGATCTCGTCGTGCGCGCGCTCGACGAAGCCGAACCGAAGCACTCGCCAAAGGCCACTCCGCCCTGAGGCGCGGCCGCGCCCTGTCTCTCCTGTCTCTCCGATGCCTGGCCGTGTCCCGCCGACGCGCCTCGATCGGCTGGGGCGAGTCTAGCTGGGGCGAGTCTATCCGCCGAGCCGCGCTTGTCGGCCGGACCACGCGCCGCGGGGGTAGCGCGCTCAGTATTGCAGCAGGCCCGCCCAGCTCAGGCAGGGCGCGGTCGGCCCCTTGGCCTGCAGCCCCGCCTCTGCGCGATACTCGGCCTCGGCCTGTAGCCAGTCGGCCACCGGATCGCGACCGCCCGTCTCCAGCGAGATGAAGTACGCTCGCAGTCGAATCCTGTCTTCGGTGGCCGCCCAATGTCCCGGTACGACATGGTCGTGGTCGGCCGCGGCGGTGGGACGAGCCCAAAGGGGTGTTGCGTGAGGTGTTAGCATCGGCAAGCCTCCTGCCGCTGTAGCTCAGCAAGTCCCGTACCTGTAGGGCAGCCGTTGAGGCCCAGGGACGCTGACCGCGGCGGCAGGGATGGCGCGGCGAGGTTGCGCTCAACCCCGCCTATTCAGCTACTTATAAAGCACTCCTGGGGAATGTACCTTGGGTTGCACATCGGGTGCCTGGTAGCGCGGGTCCTGCTCTCCGCCTTCAAAGCCGTGCCTGGCGCCGAAAACGGTCGAATGGCGCCACTCGAGGCGCAGCACCGGGGCAAATCGACCCGGTGGGCGGCGGTGGCGGCAAAGCACCAGCGCGGAACACTAGCGCAGG
The DNA here is from genome assembly GCA_016711215.1 of Pseudomonadota bacterium. Taxonomy (NCBI): domain Bacteria; kingdom Pseudomonadati; phylum Pseudomonadota; species Pseudomonadota bacterium. Next base: position 410,880 of record JADJTL010000002.1, read on the forward strand.
AAGTTCGGCACGCCGGAAAGCCGCGGCGCATGATCCGCGAAATCGGCGATCAGTCGACGATGCGAAGGCGCGAGCGCCGCGAATTGAAAGGCCATCAGTTGATAGGCGGCGCGGCGTCGCTCGCGCACGAGCGCCGCACGCGCGACGATGGTGCGATCGGCGCCGGGCAGTTCGAACTCGAGCCAGCAGCGCGAGGGCCTCGGGTCGTCCTGGCCCCAGGCCCGCGCCAGCATCATCCCTCCAGGGCTGATGTCGGCAGACTGGCATAGGAACACGTCCTCACCGCGGTGCTGCTTCACAGCCACGGCTACGGGCGCCCGATGGGTAGACCGACGATTCGGCACGGACATGAAGTTTCCCCTCCAGCGCGCGCTCTCGACTGCGGCGAACGGCCCAGCGAAACGCGGCAGGGGTACTTTATACGACTTTATCCTACATGTAGCATTTCCCCTCCATGGGCCGTCGGGGTCGCGCTTTCAAGACTGAGGTTGGCGCCTTATACTGTGCGTCGCTCCGGGGCCTGGGTGAGCGGGCGATGAGCGGCCGACGGTCGTTCGTGGTCGACCGCTGGCCCTGTCCAGCTTGAAGGGAACGTGCATTGCGGCCAAGGCTCGGAGATCCCCTCGCACGGCGACGCTGTATGCCGCGGCGCTCCGCTTTCCCGGGCGGCGACAGCTGCCGCGGGCTGCGGTGGTCGCCTGCCTCGCGTCGCTCGCGCTCGGGTGCAGCGGCGACTCGGCCGGTCCGGTCGGCGATGAGGCGAGGGCGAGGGCGCATACCTTCGGACTGCTCACCCTGCGCCTTGCGCCACGCTCGGCCAGCCCCCAGGCGGCGATCGGCGCCGCGACCCGATTGGAGCTCTCGGCGACGGCCCACCTGGCCCGCTTCCGTGGCCTGAGTCAGGTCCAAGTGGCACGCCTGCTGGCGCTGCCGCTCGACCCCAAACGGGAGCTCCCGCCGCTGCAGGAGTGCGGCTGGTTCGACGCGCTGCGTGACGGGGACGAGCAGGATGTCGCGGGCGCCGACGAGGGCGAGATCGATCTGCTCGAGGCGGGCGATATCCGGGTCCAGACCGCTGGGCAGAGCCTCGCGCTGCGCCCGCGCTCGTTCGCGGGCCTGCTGCCCTTCGTCGCCGGCACGGTCTACGAGGAGGCGCAGGGGCAGATCCGGGGGGAATTGCAGCAGGCCCCCGTCGAGATCGGCGCCATCGGCGGCACGACGGTGGGCGCGTTCGCGCTCCGGGTGCTGCCGCCGGCGCTCCCTGCCGTGGTGGTCACGCTGCCGGCCGTGGCGGTTGGCGACGCAGCCGGCGCCGCGGGCAGCGACGCGAGGCCAGCGCTCGAGCTGCGCTGGTCGGTGGATCGCGGCCCGCCGGGCACGATGCCAGACACGATGCCGGACACGATGTACCTCGAGCTGCAGCATGCCGAGGAGCAGGGGGGACCGGTCCTGCGCTGCACCGTGAGCGACGCCGGGTTCTTCGTCTTGCCGGGGCGGCTGCTCGAGGCGCTCGACCCGCTGGCGAAGGGCGACCTGCTGCTCGAGACCGTGCGCCTGCGCCGCACGCCCTTTCGCGCCCGCGGGCTCGGCGAGGCCGAGGTCCGCGTACTCACCAGCCAGAGGCAGCGCCTCATAGCGCCCTGAGACCCGCGCCTCGTGGCCAGCGCGCCACGCCGCACGAGAGACGATCTGGAGCCGCGACGGATGCTCAGCCCCGCCGAGATCGAGAAGCGCTTGCTGCGCCTGCTGCCGCGGGTCGAGAAGCCTGCGCGCTATGTCGGTGGCGAGCTCAACCAGGTGGTCAAGCCGTGGGCGCGAATCCCCCTGCGGGTCGCCCTGGCCTTTCCGGACATCTACGAGATCGGGATGCCCAACCTCGGGTTGGCGGCGCTCTACGAGCTGGTCAACCAGCAGCCCGAGATGCTCGCCGAGCGCGTCTACGTGCCCTGGCCAGACATGCAGGCGCTGATGCGCGCAGACGAGCTTCCGCTCTTCTCGCTCGAGACGCGGCATGCGCTGCGCGACTTCGACCTCGTCGGTATCTCCCTGCCCTACGAGTCGATCTACACCAACGTGCTCAGCCTGCTGGCGCTGGGTGGCATCCCGCTGCTTGCCAACGCGCGCACCGACGAGGACCCGCTGGTGCTGGCGGGAGGTCACGCGACCTTCAACCCCGAGCCGATGGCCGACTTCATCGATGCCTTCGTGATCGGTGATGGCGAGGAGGCGCTGCTCGACGTCGCACATTGCTTGCTGGAGGCGAAGCGCAACGGCGCCGGCCGTGCCCAGCGCTTGCGCGCCTTGGCCGCGATCGACGGCGTCTACGTCCCCGCGCTCTATGACGTCAGCTACCACGCCGATGGGCGTGTCGCGGCCGTCGACCCGCGCGAGGACGGCGTGCCGCAGCAGATCCACAAGCGCGTGGTCGCCGTGCTGCCACCGCCGTTGACGCGACCCCTGGTCCCCAACCTCGATACCGTCCACAACCGCGTGGCGGTCGAGATCATGCGCGGCTGCACGCGCGGCTGCCGCTTCTGCCACGCGGGCATGGTGACGCGCCCGGTGCGCGAACGCAGCGTCGAGGCGATCGTCGAGGCGATCGACGCGGCGCTCGAGGCCACGGGCTTCGGTGAGGTCGGCCTGCTCTCGCTCTCCTCGTCGGACTACAGCCAGGCCCTCGAGCTCGTGCGCACGGTCGCGGCCCGCTTTGGTTCGCGTCGCATCAACATCTCGCTGCCGTCGCTGCGCATCGAGTCATTCTCCGTCGAGCTGATGCAAGCGCTGGCGGGAAACTCCCGGCGCGGCGGCTTCACGCTGGCGCCCGAGGCCGCCAGCGAGCGCATGCGCGCGATCATCAACAAGCCGGTGGCGACGTCCCAGCTCCTGGAGACGGCACGCGAGATTTTTTCGCGCGGATGGCACACGATCAAGCTCTACTTCATGATCGGGCACCCCGAGGAAACGCTCGCCGATGTCGAGGCCATCGCCGCGCTCTGTCAGGCCGTGCTCGCCGAGGGGCGCCGGGTGCTCGGCTCGCGGGCGAAGGTCCATGCCGGCATCAGCACCTTCGTCCCCAAGCCGCACACGCCCTTCCAATGGGTCCCCTGCGATTCGCTGGAGCAGATCACCGCCAAGCAGCTGCTCCTGCGCCAGCGCCTGCGTGAGCGCGCGATCAAGCTCAGCTGGTCCGACCCGCACGAGACGATGCTCGAGGCCTGGCTGGCACGTGGCGATCGCCGGCTCGGGGCCGTCGTGCTGGCGGCGTGGCAGGCCGGCGCCAGCTTCGACGCCTGGCGCGAGCACTTCCGCTTCGACCTCTGGCAACAGGCCTTCGCCGCAGCAGGGCTGGCGCCGGAGTTCTACACGCACCGCCCGCGCCCGCTGGAGGAGCGCCTGCCCTGGGAGCATATCGACGCCGGCGTGAGCCAGCGCTTCCTGCGCGAGGACCGCGCCTGGAGCGCGGCGCAGCGGCTGCGCGACGACTGCCGCGAGCGCTGCTCTGCCTGCGGCATTCTGCCGACCTTCAAGGCGCTGCGAGCGGCGCATCCGGGTCCTGGTTGGAAGTGCCCCGAGGTCGGCGGCGGCGCAGCGGCGACCGCCGCCGCTGCTGGCGCGGCAGCCGCCGGGGAGCCAGCCTGATGGCGGGGCGACGGGCGCGCCCGATGAGCGACCCCGGCGGCACGCCAGCCCAGGCACCCGTCTCCCGCTATCGCGTGCGCTTCGCCAAGGATGGGCCCCTGCGCTGGGTCGGCCACCTCGACCTGCAGCGCGTCTGGCTGCACACCCTGCGACGCGCAGAGGTCCCGCTGGCCTACAGCGCGGGCTTTCATCCGCATCCGCGCCTGCTCTTCGCGGCGTCGCTGCCCCTCGGGTTCATCGGGCGGGCCGAGCTGCTCGAGCTCGGTCTGACCGAGCGCCTCGAGGCTGGGGCGCTGCACCAGCGGCTGCGCCATTGCGCCGCGCCGGGACTGGGCATCGAGGACGTGGCCTCCGTCGAGGCCGAGACGCCCGCGCTTGGCCGCGGCTTATCGGGCTTCGACTACCTCGTCACGCTGGATCCGAGCAGCGCGACGACGCTCCCTGCGCGCATCGCGGCGCTGCTGGCGACGACGACGCTGCCCCGGGAGCGACGCCGGCGCGCGTACGACCTTCGACCCCTGATCCAGCGACTCGAGCTGACGGCCGAGGGCGGCTTGAGCATGCGGCTGAGCGGTGGCGTCGGCCCGACCGGCCGGCCCGACGAGGTGCTGCGCGCGCTCGGCTACGAACCCGCCGACGCGACGATCGAGCGCCGGGGGCTCTGCTTCGACGCCGCTGCGGCCACGCCGCCTTCAGGAGTGGCGGCCGCGGCGGCGCCGGTCAGTACGCCTTCGGCAGCGCCCGGACCTTCGCCGTCCACGAGTTGACGGCCTGGGTCAGCGGCACGAGCAGCACCGTGTTTCCGTCGAGCTTGTAGTCCGGCGAGCTGAGCGCATCCTCCGGCTCCAGCTCCCCGCGGTCGAGGCGCGCCCAGGTCTCGTAGCGCGCGGTGATGCGCACCAGCCCATCACGAAGCACGGTGAAGCGCGTGGCGCGAAAGGGCGCGGGGGCCGGGGCCTCGTCGTAGCTGTGCGCCGTGCAGCGGCCACGCTCGAAGTCGTAGCTGATCTGCACGTCGTTGCCATCCGGCGCGTCGAGGGCGCGCAAAATCACGCGCCCGGTCAGGAGCTGCGCGCGCTGCAGGTGCTCCGGGTCGTCGTTGCAGGCGGCGATCGCCCGCTCGGTCAGCTCGCGCGAAAACATCCGGTCCATCGCTCACCTCCAGCGAGGGCCTACGATGCCGCAGGGAGGCCCGGGACGGCAAGGGCGTCGCGGGGGCTCGTAGCCACGGGGGCTTTGCGCCGCAGCTCGTTGACCTCGTCCGGGTTCCGGTCATGCTGCGGTGAGGGACAAGGGCGCGTTGCACAACGACGTCGGGTCTTGGATTGAGCCTAGGCGACCGGAGAAACCCGGCACATTCGTGTTGGCAGCCGCGACGCGCGGCACCCATTGGGCGCGGCCCGATCCGCAGGAGGTCAGCTCAGATGGTTGAGCCCAGGGCGCCACGCACCACGATCGACCGCCGACGGATCGGGCGCCCAAAGGGGTGGCCTTGCGGCGCGAGGGCGGCGCGCGCGGGGCTGCTGGCCCTGGCGGTGCTCCCGCTGGCGAGCTGTCCGGAGGCCCCGGCGACTGAACCGGTTTCTAGCGATGCGGCCAGCGCCCGGGGCGATGCTGCGGGGCTCGGCGGCGGGGCGGGCGGCACCGACGCGCGGGCGCAGCGCGACGCCAGGGGCACGCTCGGCCGTGACGGCGGCGCGGACGCGGGGACGAGCGGCTGCGCCTTCAGTGGCCCCTGCGACCTCGGCGAGCCCTGCCAGGTGGGCGTGCTCGGCTGCAACGGCGACGGGTCGCGCCGCTGCTGGCCGCATTACCGAGCCGATGGCGAAGGCTGCGGCAGCCAGCGGAGCTGTCAGCAGGGGCGCTGCGTCGAATGCGCCGCCGCGCGCAGCGTCAGCCCAACGGCCTTCGCGCGCTGCAAGGAAGAGCTCTACCAGCTCCCGATCGCCCGGCAGAGCTCAGGCTTCGTCGGTCTGTCCTATGACGAGGTCAAGGTCGGGCTGCGCGCCAACCTCGGGAGTTACCTCCACTACGCGGGCAGCGCTTGGGGGCGCATCCGCCAGACGGTGCCCGAGGGGTTCTTCGACTACGCCGGCGCGCCGGCCACCGACCCACGCCACCTCAACAGCTCGGCGGACTGCTACTCGAGCCAGGGCATCCGCGCCTTTGGCGCGGTGAAGGCGCTCGATCGCGACGGCAAGGACTACTACCCCAACCGACCGCCGGTACCGCTCGAGTGGGCGAGCATCAGCCGAATCACCACGCTCTTCTACGACGGCTACCACCTCACGCGCGACGACCCGGAGCCGTGGGCAGCAGGATCACCTCTGACGCTGAACGACGTGCTGCGGCAAGCGGTCGTTCGCCTCGCCGACCACGTCATCGTCCATGCAAACTATAAGGGGGTCCGGCCTGGCGCGGGCGGCGTCGCACCCCGCACCGACGATTGGCGCTGGCTCGACGGCGTGCAGTACCTGGGCTGGAACAACCTCGCCGCGGGCTGGGACGCATGGGCCAACAACAGCTGCTCCCCGGCCGGCGAGCCCAACCTCTACGCCACGGGCTTCGCCCTGCTGGTGCTGGCCGACGCCTACAGCCTCACGGGCCAGGCGCACTTCCGCATGGCCTTCGACAAGGGGGCCGCCTATTGGCACCAGGACGGCGAAGCGGCGGCGGTGCCCGGCGCGGATGGCCATCTCGACGCCCCTGGCGGCCCACTGCGACGCTTTGCCTCGTCCGAGACGCAGGACGAGCTCAGCGCCCCGCTGAAGCGCTATCCACCCTTCGCGATCAAGCGGCTCTACACGGTCGGCGGCTCGCGCTTCAGCGGTGAAGCGGGCGACGCGACCCAGCTCGCGATTCGCTACCACTACACGCCGCGCGACCCCGGCCTCTACACGCTCAACTGCGCCGCCCTACTGGGGCTGGCGCTGACGAAGATGGGCCGCCTGGCGCCCACGGCGCAGCTCACGCTCGATGACGGCCACGGCGGCAGCGTGGCGCGCAGCTACCCGAACATTGGCCACTGGGCGATGTTCCCGATCTTCAGCAACCTGGAGGCCCTCAACGGCTCCTACGTCGACCTGGACAGTCGGCGCTACGTCGACAACGCCTTCGAGCACCACCTCGATACGACCGCCGCGATGGTCGCCACCGCGGGCGCGCTGCTCGGGCTGCCGAGCTACACGGCGGCGGCGAGGCGCGTCCTCGAGGCGTTCCAGACGGAGCTCGACGCGGCGCTGGGCTACGGCACGGGCGGCGAGAAGCGCCTCGGCGATGTCTACTGCGCCCACCGCACGCTGAGCCCGGCCTTCATGGCCCGCTGCATCGAGGTGACCGAGCGGAGTGACTTCAACGCCAGCTACTTCCGCCATCTCGGACCGGCGATTCGGCAGCTCGCCGAGTAGGGTCATCGGTCGAGGCGTCCCGCCGCTCGGCCAGCCCCGTCTGGACAGGCGCGGAGGCGATCTGTAGCCTCGCTCGCTCGAAGTTGGGGTTGGCGCGTGTCCGAGACGACGGCAGGGCCTGAGGATGGCGTCCCGCAGGGCCTCCGTGCTGCTTCGGGTGGCGCCCCCGCGCGCATGCTGCGCGCCTACCGCCGGCGCTTGTCGCGCGCGCTGCGGGCGCTCGGCGTCGTCCTGCTCCTGCTGCTCGCCTGGAGCTGGCTCTGGAGCCAGCTCCACGGCGGCCTCGGCCGCATCTACTCGCCAGACGCCGTCGGTTACAACCTGCTCGGTCGGAGCCTGACCCACGGTCGCGGCTACAGCGTCGACTACTGCCGCGACTTCTATGCCGAGCCGCGCTGGCCGCTGCCGAACCGCGCCTTCCCGCCGCTCTACCCGCTGGTCGTCGGCCTGACCGATCGCCTCTTCGACCTCGGCTTGCCTGCGGGTCCGGTGGCGAACCTGGCGGTCCTGCTGGCGACCCTGGCGCTGCTGGCCTGGCCCCTGCGTCACCTGGTGTGGCGGCAGGCCTGGCTCTTTCCGGCGGCGTTCCTCTGGTTCTTTGCCCACGACGCCGGCTATCGCGGCGAAGCGATGGCCGGCCGGGCCATTCCCTTGGCGATGATGCTCTTTCTCGTCTTCGCCCTCGCGGTAGACCGGCTCTTGACGCGCACAAAGCAGCGCGCTCGCGCCGCGCTGCTCGCGGGTATCTGCCTCGCCGCGCTGCCGCTGACCCGCTTTGACCAGCTCGCGTTCTGTCTCGCCACCGTCCCGCTGCTGCTCTGGGCGCTCGCGAGGCGGCTCGGGTCGTGGCGCGCGGCGACCCGGCCCCTGCTGGTGTTGCTCGCGGCCTTCCTCGTCACGATGTCGCCCTGGGGCCTTCGCAACACGCTGCGCTTTGGGCGCCCCTTCGCCAGCGACAACTGGCCGATGATCTTTTCGACCCATGTCTCGGATACGCACCTCAGCTATTGGATCCCAGGTCAAGGTCCGCCAACGGTGCGTACTGAGCCGGGGCTCTGGCTGCGCCAGCGCCTCGGTTACACGCAGCGCAACCTCCGCGCGCTCGCGACCACCGCCGGGCCCTTGCTCTGGTTGGCCCCGTTGGCGCTCTTGGCGAGCTGGCGCGCTCTCGGCCGGCGGCGGCGCCTCTTCGCGGGACTCGCGCTGCTGCAGATCGTCGCCACCTTCGCCACCGTCAGCATGACGCCCTATCCGGATCCGCGCTTCTTCGCGCCAATGCACCTGTGGTTGACGCTGCTGCTCGCCCTGGCCCTGGCGACCGGCCTCGGTCGCGTGCTGCGGCGGGCGCGTTGGCGGCGGGCGACTCAGGCGCTGGCGCTGGGCGCGCTCGCGCTGCTCGGCGCTCAGAGCGGCGACTGGGCAGCGGTGCGCGGCGCGCTGCTGCAAGGCCGGCTGATCCCGCACGGCCCCGAGGAAGTGGCCTCGCACTATGTGCCGCTCGCCGCCGCCTTCGGCCGCTTCATCCCCAAGGGCAGCCTCGTGGCCATCTACGGCGCGGAGCACCTCAACTACTTCACTGGCTTTCGTGCGATCTACCTGCCGACGAATATCGGGCGACGCAGGCACTTCCTGGCGTGGATCGCGCGCTGGCGCGTCGACTTCCTGATCATGCATGCGCCGGCGGCCCAGCAGCTCGGGCTGGCCGCCTTTGCCCGCGCGCTGGCCCCGGGCACCGATCTCCTGTTGATCGATGCGAGCGCGTTTGCGCGTAGCGCCAGCGCGGGGAGGGCAGGAGGCTAGCCGAGGACCGATCGATGGCCAGGCCTCGCGACGGGAACAACGACTCCACGGGCTGCTAGGATGCGCCGATGCTGATCCCGCTGCGCGAGGCGACACCTGAGGATTGCGGCGGTAAGGCGGTGGGGCTGCGCCAGCTCCTGGAGGCTGGCTTGCCGGTCCCCGAGGGTTACTGTCTGAGCGCGAGCGTCTACCGGGCGGCGCTGCCTGAAACCCTGCCCGATCCGGCGACGCCGCTGCGTGAGGTGGTGCAGGTCTGTTGCGGCGTCCGGGCCGCGCTCGAGCGCTGGGAGCCGGGTGCCGGCGTGCTCGCGGCGCTGGCGGGCGCCAGGGCCGAGCTTGGCGCCCCCGTCGCCGTCCGGTCCTCCGCGAGCTGCGAAGATCGTGCGGGGCAGAGCGCCGCCGGCCTCTTCGCCTCGACGCTCGGGCTGGACGAGCTTCCCGCGCTGATCGCAGCGGTGCGCACGAGCTGGGTCTCGCTGTGGACGCCGCTGGCCTGGGCCGCCCTCCGCTGCAGCGGCAGGAGCCCCTCTGACGAGGCGATGGCGATCATCGTGCAGCGGCAGGTGCCGGCGATCCACAGCGGCTTCGCGGCGTCACATGATCCGCAACGCGCGGACCACCTGCGGGTCGAGACGATCGAGGGAGCGCCGGGGCCGCTGGCTCAAGGGACCGCGATTCCTCGCGTCGCGCTGCTGCCGCGAGCGGGCCTTGTTGGCGCCGGCGCGCGGGTGAAGGACGCAACCCTCGGGCCGCGGACCCGCGAGGCCCTGCGCAGCGCTGTACTCGGTGCCGAAGAGACGCTGGGCGGCGCGGTCGAGGTCGAGTGGATCGACGACGGCGAGCGGCTCTGGCTGGTTCAAGCACGGCAGGCGCCGCCAAGGCCTGCGTCAGGCCGCGACGAGGCTCAGTGGGCCGCGGGCGAGGACGAGGGTGGGGCGGCCTGGCGCTGGGATCGCGAGCACAATCCTGAACCGCTCTCGGCCGCGCATGCGAGCCTGATGGCCTGGCTCGACCGCGCGCTCGGCGGGAGCAGACGCTTCTCGGTCCGCCAGGGCTATCTCTTTACGGCGCTCACCGCGCGCGCGGTAGCGCGCGATCCCGCGCTAGGCACGACGGTCGAGGCCGGCGAGTTCGCCGCCGCGCTCGCATCGCTCGCGCCGTCGCGAGCCGCGAAGGCGTCGCCAGGACCGGACGCCACGGCGCCAGCGCCGGCCGCCGCGTGGACGGCGCTACAACGAGCGCTGGCCGACTTCGCGGACTTCTACCTGCGCTATGAGGGCACCCCGGTCGCGCTGCGGCGACGCGCCCACGGCGCGCTCGAACAGGCCCTCGCCGCGGCTGGCGTGGCCGCGCCAGCCGAGCGCGCCGCGGCGCTCAGCCTCGGCGAGGCGCATCAGGCGTGGCAGCATAGCGCCGCCCTCTGGCAGCTCGGGCGAGCCGCGCGCGAAGACGCGACGCTGAAGGCCTGGTTGGCCGACGGTCAGGCGGGGCCCCTGCCGCAAGCCATCGCCACCTACCTCGAGGCGCACGGGGCCCTGGCTGCGCGCTGGGACGTCGCCGAGCCGACCTTCGCCGAGGACCCGGAGCGATGGCGTGGCTGGCTGCGGGCGCGCCTTTCCGGCGCCGAAGAGGATGATCCGCTGACGCGGATCGCGGCGCAGCGCGCCAGCGCCGACGCCGAGCTGGACACGCTGCTGCGGGGGCTCTCGGCCTCGGCCCGCGAGGCGCTCGGGCGCTACGTCGCGGCTGCTCGGCAAGCACGCGCCAGCGCCGAGGACGACGACTGGTGCTTCGCGCGCGCTTTGGCCGCTGCGCGCCGCCTGGCTGCAGGCAGGCGCCGCGCTGGTGGCCAGAGGTGTGCTCGCCGACCCCACGCAGGTCTTCGAGCTCTCACTCGAGCGCCTGGGTTCAGCGCTCGCCGACCCGAGCGCCGCGGCGACGGCGGGGGCGAGCCTGCTGGCCGAGGCCGCCGCGGGAAACGCGTTGCGCCTGGCGCGCGGCCGACTGCTCCCCCCGCTCGCGATCAGCGCAGGTCGCTGCCATTGGGGCGTTCCCCGCGCCTCTGAGCACGCGCTGCATGGCATCGGCTGCGGCGGGGCGACCCAGGGGCCTGCGCGCGTGCTGCTCGACGCGGCCGCCCTCTTGACCGAGCAGCTCGGCGGGGTCGTGCTGGTCTGCCCGACCCTCACCCCCGCCCTCGCGCCGGTGCTCGGGCAGCTCGCCGGGCTGGTGACGGATCATGGCGGCTCGCTCTCCCATGCGGCGCTGCTGGCACGCGAGCAGGGTCTGCCCGCGGTCGTCGGCACCCGCTCAGCGACCCACGCGCTGCGCGACGGCGACTGGGTCTGGCTCGATGGCGTGCGCGGCCTCGTGGTGCCGCTCGAGCGCCACCGGCGATCGACGCCGCGGACGAGCTGATATAGTGCCTGCGCGTTCCATGCTGCGCAGCGTTGCGGAGGGAGCAAGACGACCGCGATGTCCTCGCTGAAAGCGCGTAAAGGCCTGCTCCTCGTCAACCTCGGCACGCCGGATAGCCCGAGCGTCGCCGACGTTCGCCGCTACCTGCGGCAGTTTCTCTGGGATCCGCGCGTCATCGACCGACCAGCCTGGCAGCGCTGGTTGATTCTCAACCTGTTGATCCTGCCGCGGCGACCACGGCGATCGGCCGCCGCCTACGCCAAGATCTGGACGGCCGAGGGCTCCCCGCTGCTGGCGCATAGCCGGGCGCTGACGCGAGCGGTCCAGACGCGCCTCGGCGACGAGGTCAGCGTCGCGCTGGGCATGCGCTACGGCAATCCCTCGATCGCCAGCGCGCTGGCGCAGCTTCGCGCGGCGGGCGCCGACCGCGTCGTCGTCCTGCCGCTCTATCCGCAGTACAGCTCGGCGGCGACCGGATCGAGCGTCGAGGCCGTAATGCGCGCGGCTGCGTCCGACTGGAACACCTCGTGGCTGCACATCGTGCCCCCCTTCTACGAGCACCCGTCCTTCATCGCCGCCTTCGCCGCCGGCGCGCGCCCCGTGCTCGAGGCCGCGCGGCCGCAGCGCGTGCTCTTCAGCTTTCACGGCCTTCCCGAGCGGCACTGCTGCAAGAGCGACGTCTCCGGCCAGCACTGTCTGGCGCACGCGGACTGCTGCACGACGATCGGCAGCAGCAACCGCTACTGCTATCGCGCCCAATGCTTCGCCACGATGCGCGCGCTCGGCGCGGCACTGGACATCGCCGAGGAGGCGCGCGTGATCTGCTTCCAGTCGCGACTGGGCCGCGAGGCGTGGATTCGCCCCTACACCGACCAGATCCTCGCCGAGCTGCCGCGGCAGGGCATCGAGCGCGTCGTCGTGCTGACGCCGGCCTTCGTCGCCGACTGCCTCGAGACGGTGGAGGAGATCGGGATGCGCGGGGTCGAGGCCTTCCGCGCGGCGGGCGGCCGCGAGCTCGTCCTCGCGCCCTGCCCCAACGCCAGCGCTGCCTGGGCCGATGCCGTGGTGCGGATTGCCCGCGAGGATTGCGGCGGGCTCTGAGGCGGCGCGGACGCAGGCTAACGCCCCGCTGCCGCCTCCTCCAGCGTCTCGTAGAGGTCGAAGGCCCGGTCGAGGCGCAGCAGGCGGAAGATCTCCTTCGGCTGGCCGCGCAGCCGCGCGATGCGGAGGTCACCGCCTTTAAGGCGCAGGCGCTTGAACAACGAGATGATCGCCCCGACGCCGGAGCTGTCGATGGTCTCGAGCGAGCGCAGATCGCAGACGACGCAGCGGTGCGGGCCGCGCGCGACCAGGGCGTCGATCGTCGGGCGCAGCTCGGGCGCCGTCACCGCGTCGAGCCGCCCCTCGAGCGCCAGCACGTCGACGCCGTCCTGCGCAGAAACCTGGAAGCTGAGCATCTCGGCGCGCCTCATCTGATGGGCTGAACGCGGGGCCGTCGAAGCGATGGGCAGGCCCGCCCTCCCGCGCTTACCACGCCCTCGCCGAAGCGGTAAAGCCGGCCGCCGAGAAGGGGCGCAAGTGGGTTCGCCGCTGGTTTCGTAGGCAGCTCCCAGCGCCTGCGTCATACTGCCCGCGCCGCGGCGGCGCCAGCACGATGCCGGCCGCGCTCATGGATAGGGACGCATGCCCCGCAGCGCGCCGTCGCCAGCCGCAGACCCTCGACCGCCCACGCGACCCAGCGAGCGCCAGCCGTTGGGGCCCGCCGCTGGCGCTGGCCTCGGCGCGCATCGCGCGTTTCTCAGCCTCGGCGCCAATCTGGGGCGACGCGGGTCGCAGCTCGCTCGGGCGATCAGCCTGCTCGGCGGGCGTGGCATCGTGCCCTGCGCCTGGTCGTCGATCTACGAGAGCACGCCGCTCGGGCCGTGGCCCGACCAGCCTCTCTTTTTCAACGCCGTGATCGCCGTCCGCACTCAGCTCAGCGCGGAGGGCCTGCTGCAGGCCATGCTCGCGATCGAGCGCAGCATGGGCCGGCGGCGCCTACGGGCGCAAGGGCCGCGGCTGATCGACCTCGATTTGCTGCTCTACGACGACGCGGTGCGCTGGGGCACTGCGCCGATCCTGCCCCACCCGCGCCTCCACCAGCGCGCCTTCGCGCTGCGGCCGCTCCTCGAGCTAGAGGCGGATTTACATGATCCGCGCGACGGCCTGCCCTTGGCGCGCCATCTCGCCGCCCTGGCTGACCAGCGCTTGGTCCGCCGCGGACAGCTCTTTCTTCCCAGCCGTCCCAGGTGCGGCCGGGCGGCCGCTACGCCGAAGCGAAGCCGAGCCCCGTTGAGTCGTTGAGTCGTTGAGTCGCACGCCACGCGGCGAAGCGCGCTGCGCGCGCGCGATCAGGCGTTGGGCGCCGCGCGCGAGCTCGAGGATGCGCCCGTGCCAGCCGTGGCGTGCAGCGCAGCCGCGGCGTGCAGCGCATAGGCAGCCGTATGCACCGGATCCCACTCGTCGTCGGCTATCGTGTCGACCACGGGGTAGCTCGGCTGCGGCGCGAGAAGCCGCGTGAGCTCGGCGCTGGCGGCGGGGCCCAGCGCTCGGAAACGCAGCGCCATGCCCGGCGGGTCGAGCGGATGATCCGGCTCGGTGACGCGCACCACGACTGCGTCAGCCTCGACGGTTCCGGCGCCCGGCAGCTCGAACTGCAGGCGCAGCTCGCTGTCTACCGGCGCGGGTTCGGGCAGACAGACGAAGATCCCGCCGCGACTGAGGTCCCGCGCCCTGCCCGTCACGCCCTGCGCCTGGCCAGACACCCAGAGCTTCACGCTCTGCTCGAAGGGACGGCGCGCCGTGAGCATGCATCGCATCAGGGGGCTCCTTCCCGGCCCCTGAAGGCCGGCGTCGGTCGGGGTAGTGCGGGCGTTGGCTGGCGCAGAGTCAGCGCGGCGGCGACTCTAAGGCCTCACGCCTCCGCGGGCAACTTTTGTCGCCTGCAGCTGTCGCCTGCGGCTGTCGCCTGCGGCTGTCCGCCTGCGGCTGTCGCCTGCGGGTCGGCGAGCCATCGCGTTGCGGCGCTAAGCGGCCCCGCCCCGCCGGCGGCGCGACGCGCCGCGCCGCTTGGCGGAGGCAGAAGGGGCTCAGCCCCCTTGCAGGGCGGCCAGGCGCTCGGCGATCACCGGGTCGTCGCCGCCAAGGTCGGAGGCGAATTTGTAGTAGAGCCTGGCGTTCTTCTTGTCACCCTTACGCTCGGCCTCCTGCGCCATGGTGAAGTACTTTCGTGCCTGCGGGTTCGCAATGCTGTCGCCCTTGCGCGGCGCCGCCTGCTTCGTGCGCTCGGTCTTGACCAGACGGCGCTGACCCTGGGTCAGGGCCTCGTCATACTCGCGGCGCAGCGGCGGCTCCATCAGCACGCGATAGCCCTCGGTGATGCGCTTGTAGATCGCGTAGACCTGCCGCTTCAGCGCCGCATCGGGCACGGCCTGGTAGCGATCGGGATGCAGTCCGAGCGCCATCCGGTGAAAGGCCTGGCGGATCTCGTCGGCCGCTGCAGTCGCGCCAACGTTGAGCAGCTCGTAGTAGTTGTACTGCTCGAGGTCGCGGTGGATCTGGGTGATGCGTTCGCGAAGCTGCGGCGTGACCATGCGCGCACGATAGCGAACCCGCCCGCGCGGCTCAAGCGAGCCCGGGGACCGCTGATGCTAGACCGAAGGCGCCGATCGGTGCGAGCGGCACGGCGCCCGCGGCAAGCTAAGCGGGCGCGGGCAGCTCCTGATGCTTGCGCGCGAGGGCCTCGACCTGTTCCTCGGTGGCGGCGCCGATCAACCGCACATCCGCCTTCTGCTCGCGGCCGGTGCGCTGGTCGACGGCGGAGACGCGCAGCATGCCGTCGGTGTCGATCTCGAAGGTAACGGCGATCTGCAGCTCGCCGCGCGGCGCCGGTGGCAGCTCGTCGAGCACCAGCTCACCGAGCGCCTGGTTGTCCTCGAAGAGCCTGGCCTCGCCCTGGCAGATCTGGAGCCGCACGGTCGTCTGCCCGTCCTGGCTGGTGGTGAAGCGCCGCGTCTGCTCGAGGGGGATCTGGGCATTGCGGCGAATGATCGTCTCGGTGAACCCGCCGACCACCCCGATCCCGAGCGCCCGCGGCACGACATCGAGCAGCACCGACTGCGGTCGCGGCCCCGCCTCCTCATCCCCGGCATCGAGCGCCCCATAGGTCAGGACGGCGGCCTGAATCGCGGCCCCGACGGCGACGACCTCGTCGGGGTTGATGTCGGTGCGTGGCGGCCGACCGAAGTACTTCTCGACGCTGTCGCGCACCAGGGGCATCCGCGTCATGCCGCCGACCAGCACGACATCGTCGATCTGCGTCGCCGTCAGGCTGGCCAGGCGCAAGGCCTCGTCGCAGATCAGGAAGGTGCGCTTGACCAGCTCCATCGCCAGCGCGTTGAGCTGCTGCAGCGGGAGCTGGAAGTCCAGATCGAGCGGCTGGCCGGTTTCGCCGTAGGCGACCTCTTGCACCTGGGCCACGGCCATCGGGCTGCCAGAGAGCTGGCATTTGAGCTGCTCGGCCACGCCGCGCAGGCGGGCCACCGCGCTGCTGTTGAAGCGCAGGTCGATGCGGTGCTCGCGCACGAACTGCTCGATCATCTGGTTGACGATCTGCTCGTCGACATCATCGCCGCCGAGGAAGGTATCACCGGCGGTCGAGAGCACCTCGAAGACCTGCTCGTTGAGCTGAAGGATGGTGATATCGAAGGTGCCGCCGCCGAAGTCGTAGACGGCGATCCGCGTCGTCAGCCCGCGACCGTAGCCGTAGGCCAGCGCCGCCGCGGTCGGCTCGTTGAGGATGCGCAGGACGTTGAGCCCGGCGACGCGGCCGGCGACGCGCGTGGCCTCGCGCTGGGCGTCGTCGAAGTTCGCCGGGACGGTGATCACCGCATGCTCGAGCCGCGCACCGATGTGCTGGCCGGCCAAGGTGGCGACGTAGCGCAGCACGTAGCTCGAGATCTCGGAAACCGTATGCTTCTGGTTGCGCGCGGCGATCAACGGCTGCTGGTTGTCGCCCTCGACGATCTTATAGGGCACGCGCTTGGCCATCGCCTGCACCTCGCGCGAGCGAAAGGGCCGACCGATCATGCGCTTGACCGAGAAGATCGTATTGACGGGGTCGATCGTGCGCCGGTCGCGCGCCGCGTAGCCCGCCAGCACGGAGCCGTTGGGATGGAACGAGACGGTCGAAGGATGGGTGCGACGACCGCCGCCGTCGGGAACGACGGTGGCCTGATCGCCCTGGACGACCGCGATCACCGAGTTCGAGGTACCGAGATCGATGCCAACTGCCGGCGTATCCATGCGCGAACCCCCAAGGCAGCGTGCGGGGAGTGAGCCCCCTGCGGCGCTGAGCAGCGATGATAGCCGAGCGCCGCGAGGCTGCAAAACCGGCGCACCCCGCGCCGCGGGCGACTGCGCGCGCCGCGCGGCCGGGCGCCCGCGCCACGCCGCAGCGGGCGGCAAAGTGGACCGCGCCGCGGTCACCTCCTATCGTCGCGCAGTAGCTGGCCGCAAGAGCAAGCTGGCCGCGAGAGCAAGGGAGCCCCGTCGAATGAACGCAAGCACGAGCGCGACGCCAACGCTGGTCCACCCCACCGCCGTCATCGACGCCGGCGCCGAACTCGGCGCGGGCACGCGCGTCTGGCACTTCTCGCACGTGATGGCCGGCGCCCGCCTCGGCGCGCGCTGCGTGCTCGGACAGAACGTCTTCGTCGGGGCGCGGGTGCGCATCGGAGACGGCGTGAAGATCCAGAACAACGTCTCGGTCTACGATGAGGTCGTCTTGGAGGACGACGTCTTCTGCGGACCGTCGATGGTCTTCACCAACGTCACGACGCCGCGTGCCTTCATCGAGCGCAAGCACGAATACCGCACGACGCACGTGCGCCGCGGGGCGACGCTGGGTGCCAACTGCACGGTGCTCTGCGGCACGGAGATCGGCGCATTCGCGCTGGTCGGCGCCGGCGCCGTGGTGACGCATGACGTGCCCGCGCACGCCCTGGTCGTCGGCGTGCCCGCGCGGCAGGTCGGCTGGGTCTGCCGCTGTGGGCTGCGGCTGCTGGCGGCCGAGCCCGCGCCCGCGGGCGCTGCCCCCACGCTGAGCTGCTCCGGCTGCGCCACGCACTATACGGGCGGAGCCGACGGGCAGCCGCTCACGGTGCAGCCATGAGCCCGGCAGACGCGCCGGTCAAGGTGGGCGTCGTCGGCGCGGGCTATTGGGGCAAGAACTACGTCCGCAACCTCGCCAACCTGCCAGGGGCCGACCTGCGCTGGGTCTGCGACCTCGATCCCCAGGCCCTCCAGCGCTGCGCGCGGCTCGCGCCGGGTGCTCGGCTGACCGCGCAGCTCGACGAGCTGCTGGCCGATCAAACGCTGCAGGCCGTGGTCGTCGCCACGCCCGCGCCGCTGCATTGCGCACCGACCCTCGCCGCGCTGGGCGCGGGAAAGCACGTGCTGGTCGAGAAGCCGATGGCCACGACGACGAGCGACGCGGCCGCGATGGTCGCCGCGGCCGAGGCCGCCGGTCGAACGCTGATGGTCGGCCACCTGATGCTCTACCATCCGGCGGTCGAGCGCCTGCAGCGCATGGTGCGCGAGGGCGAGCTCGGTCGGATCTATTACATGTATGCGCTGCGCGTGAACCTCGGACAGGTGAGGCGCGACGAGAACGCCCTCTGGAGCTTCGCGCCGCACGATCTGAGCATCATTCAATGCCTGCTCGACCAGCAGCCGGAGACGGTCGCGGCCCGCGGTCATGCCTACCTGCAGGCGGGCGTCGAGGATGTGGTCTTCCTCAACCTCGACTATCCCGATCAGACGATGGCGCAGATCCAGCTCTCGTGGCTCGATCCGCATAAGGAGCGACGCCTGACCGTGGTCGGATCACGCAAGATGGTGATCTTCGATGACACCCACGCCAGCGAGAAGCTACGCGTCTATGATAAGGGCTTCGATCGGCCGCTCGATTACGAGTCGTTCGGCGAGTTTCTCGCGCTGCGCGACGGGGACGTGCACATCCCGAGCGTGCGGCTCAACGAGCCGCTCGCCGCCGAATGCCTGCACTTCCTCGATTGCGTACGAAGCGGCGCCACGCCGCGCACGAGCGCGCGCGACGGCCTGGCCGTGGTCAACGTGCTCGATGCCGCCGCGCGATCGCTGCTCGCCGGCGGCGCGCCGATGCGCATCGCGCCGCCGCTGGCGGAGGGCTAACCGCGCCCCTCAGCTCTCCGGCGTCAGGGTGATCGCCACCATGCCGACGTGGCCGGTGCACTGGCCGTTGGCCTGCGTGAGCTGGATGGTCTGCGACCCGTACATCAGGTCGAGCGACTCGACGCGAAACGAGCAAGCACCCGCCGCGTCGTCCGGGTCGAACATATCGGTCTCCCAGATCGAGACCACGACGCCGCCCGAGGTGCCGCCGGCGAGGGCGCTCTCGGTCACGCCGCGCACGCAGCTCGAGCCGTTGAAGATCGAGGTCCAGATCTCCTGAGTGCCGCCGCGCGGGAGCGGGATTACCCCCTTTACCGCAGACATTCCGGTGAGGTTTTGCGTGGCGTTCGGCGTACCGAGCGTCACCAGCCCGGCAAAGGTCGGCGGGAAGTACGAGTCGAGGGGATCCCAGGTCACCGAGGCGTCGATGACGGCGCTCTGGGCGCAGACACGCCAGGTGCGCTCGCGAAACTGGCAGATCCCCTGCGCCGCGTCACAGCTCGCACTCTGGTCGCGACACGACATGCACTGCTCCCCGTCGCGTCCGCAGAGACCATCGCTCAGGCCCTGACCGACGCCGAGCGCCACACAGCTCCCGTCGGCACGGCGACAGCCGCTGCAGAGGCCACCGACGCCGATCCCCACGCCACCACCGCTACCGCTAGCGCCGCAGCCACCGCACCAACCGGTGCTCGCGGAGGCGCAGCTCGTGATGCCATCGGGCGCGACGCAAAGCTGGGTCATCGGGTCGCAGCACTGGCGTGCGGCGCCGGGCTGACCGGGCGAGCAACTGGCGCAGGAGGCTGGTAGCAGGCCGCCAAGGCCGCCGCCGCCACCGGCGCCGCTAGTACCGGAAGCGTTGCAGGTGCCGCCAAAGCAGCTCCGCGTATTAGCGTCGCAGGTGCCACCGCAGAAGGCGCAGCTCCCGCCGCAGGCATCGGCCTGCAGGCCGCCGCGCGCCACGCACTGGCCGCCGACACAATCCTGCGTCAGGGCATCGCAGGCGGGCGTGCAACTCGCGCTGGCCGCTGCACATTGACCGTGGACGCAGGTCTGACCGCCGGCGCAGGCGCCGCAAACGCCGCCGCCCGAGCCGCAGGCCTGCTCCGTCTGAAACGCCTGGCTCAGGCAGGCGCCCGCGGCGCTGCAACAACCGTCGGCGCAGGGACCGCAATCGCCGGCCGCACCGCCACCGCCGCAGCCGACGGCCAGGGCTCCGACGAGCAGGAGCGCCAACCCAGCCAGGCCGCTCTGCAGGGGCCTACGCCGGAGTTCGCACCAAGCAGGGCGCCGAGAGGCGTTCGAGGAGGGAGCGGGAGGTGTGAGGTCGCGGGGGTTTGCGAGGTGGAAGTCCGCCGGGGCCTGGCCGTCCCGCGTCGCGGTCGCGCCAGCGGGCGGGCGAGCCGGCGCGGAGGGGCCCTTCGTCGGGTATGCGCGGAGCTGATCCATGATCCACCTCGGTCTGCGGGGCGGTGGCTGGTCTGCCATCGGTCGCCCCTGCGGGTGGCCAATGCAACATGCGTACCGAGTCGCCATCGCTTGGCCTCGGTGACCTTGGGGCAGGCGATGGATCCCCGAAAGCGTCCCAAGTAGAGGGCGCCTGGCTGGGGGCCGAAGGGAAGATCCAACGTCAGTTCGGTGGGATACCCTGCTCCAGAGGCCGACGACCGGCGAGCCTTGCTAGCGCCACCGCCCGGGGCCCAAGACAAGACGCTGCCCACTGCGGCGACCCAAGACGCCGCCCGCCGTGCGCGCCACGGGGCTAGCCAAGTCGCCGACGGGGGGGACGGCTGTCCTTACCGGGCTTCGATGGAGCCCAGAGCCGGGCCTCAGGACTGGCGGCGAGTGCCGGTCGGCCGAGGTTCAGGCAAGGCGCGCGGCAAGGTGCGTGAAGGGCCGGCACGCTCGGGGAGCTGCAGCCGGGGGCTGGTGGGATGCGGGCGATAGAGGATGGCCGTGTGGCCGACGAGGCCGCAGAGCTGCGCGCTCGCGCTCGTCGCCAGGTGCTGCGCCAGCTCCCGTTTGTCGGCCGGTTGGCGCATCCGGACCTTGATCAGCTCATGAGCCGTCAGCGCCTCGTCGAGCGCCTCGGCCACCGCGTCGCTGGCACCCTCGTGGCCGACGTGCACCACCGGCTGCAGCGAATGCGCGAGGCCGCGCAGGAAGGTGCGTTGGAAGCCGCGTAGGGCCATATCGTCGTCCTCTCGAAGCGCCACCGGGGGGATCGCCGGGCGCTGGGGGTCAACGCGCGGACGCTGCGACCGGGACGAGCCGCCGAGCCGCGCGGCCAGCTTCAGCGGCGCAGCGTCGCCGCCAGGGCTCGGGCGGCCCGGACCCGGGTGGCACCGGCGCCGAGGCCAAGATACTGGTCGAGGTAGCGCAGCGCCACCTTCGCGTCGCCGAGCTTGGCGTAGGTCTGGCCGAGGTCGAAGAGTAGCTCAGTGCGCTGCGAATCGCGCTCGAAGGCCTTGAGCAAGTACTCAGAGGTGCGCTGCGCGTGATCGAGGCGCTGATAGACGAGCGCCAGCCGGTAGTAGGGTTCGGCAGCAGCCGGGTCGAGGTCGATGGCATCCTGCAACTGAGCGATCGCGCGACCGCTGTCGCCTTGCGCCAAGTGGGCCCGACCGAGCGCCGTGTGGACGGGCGCCAGGCGGGGCCGGGGCCAGCCGCGCAAGCCCATTTGCTCCAGCGCGTCGCTCAGGCGACGGACGGCCAAGGGAGGGTCGTTTTCATCCAGGGCCAAGAGCCCACGCTCGAAGAGCGCGTCGGGATCACCACTGTCGCGCTGCAGCGCCGCGTCCAGCGCCTCGGTCGCCTCGCCGAGCGCACGGGAGCGCCGCGCCGCCTGGCCCAGGGCGACCAGCACCTCGACATCGGTTCCCGCGCCCCTGCGCGCCTCGCGCAGGGGCGCCAGCGCCGCCCCTGCCTGCCCGCGACCGAGCGCCAACTGGCCCTGCAGGAGCTGCAGCGACGGCGCCGCGAGGCCGGCGCCCCGCGCCGCGCCGATCGCGGTGGCGGCGTCGTCGAACTCGCCCGCCGCGAGGGCCAGCCGGGCAGCCACCACATGGTATTCGCTGCCCTGCCGATCTTCGGCGGCGAGGCGCTCGAGCACCGCGCGCGCCTCAGCGACGTTGCCGTTGCGCAGCAGGAGCGTGGCCAGGCCGAGACGCGCCGGCACGTAGTCGGTGCGCAAGGCCAGCGCGCGGGCGAAGCGCTGCCGGGCGCGCGGCACCTCGTGGCGCGCCGACGCGACCTCGGCCAGCAGCGTGGGCGTGGCCGGATCGAGGGCGTTGAGCTTCCAGGCCTGCTTGAGCGCGCGCTCGGCCTCACCGAGCGCTCCGCTCCACAGCCGCACGCGACCGATCGCCTGCAGCACGCCGTCGTCGTCGGTCGCGCGCTGCTGCAGGACCGCGAGTTGCTCAAGCGCCGCGGCCGACTCGCCACTGCGGGCGCGGGCCAGCGCCCAGTAGACGACGGCGTCGCGCGCCGTTTCGGGTCGGCGCGTAAGCGGCTCGAGGAGCCGCTGCGCCTGCACGTAGCGCCCCTCGGCGTAGGCCAACCACCCGCGTAAGAGCTCCGTCTCCGGGTCGTTCGCGGGCGCGCTGATCAGCCGCGAGGCCGCGGCCGCCGGCCGGCCGAGCTGCAGCAGGGCTCGAACCAACCGCTGGGCGTAGGCACCGCCTCGTGGCGCGAGCCGCAGCGCGGCCGCGGCCTGCGTGGCGACGTCGCTCCAGCGATGGAGCGTTTGCAGCTCGGCCGCGAGCTGGTCGTGGAAGACGGCGTCACAGCACGGGGCGGCCTTGACGGCGGCGTCGAGCGCGGCCTGCATCGCGGGCACGTCGTTGCGCTGCCGCGCCACCTTGGCCGAGACGAGCTGGGCCCACGCGCGCTGCGCGCGCCCGGCGGTCGCGGCGAGCTCGCTGGTGACGCGGGCGGCATCGGCAGCCGCGGCGTCGAGGTCCACGCCCTGATCGGCACGCAGCCGCGAACGAGCGACGAGCGCCGGAACGTAGTCCGGATGGGCTTGCACGAGCGCATCGAGCTCGGTCATCGCGGCCGGCAGGCCGGCCGGCCGGCTGCCGAGCAGGACGCCGTGCGCAACGCGGGGCGCGAGCGCCGCTGGCGCCAGGGTGATGGCGTCGCGAAAGGCCTGGTCTGCGGCCTCGGCTTGCCCTGCCAAGGCCAAGGCCCGACCGCGCAAATGCCGCAAGAGCGCGCTGCTGGCGTAGATCTCGGTCCCCTTCTTGAGGTAGCCAGCGGCCGTTTGAGGATCGTCGACCAACGCGAGGAAGCCCTCCGCCGCGGTGCGCCATTCGGAATCACCGCGACCGACGCGCCGCAACAGCTTCCGCGCCGCCGGCAGCCTGTCCTCCCCCAGATCCACCGCGGTCGCGGCCTCCACCAGGGCCTGCGCCGCCAGCAGCTCGGCGTCGCCGTGCGGCAGCGCTTCGGCGCGCTGCAGGGCTTGCTTGGCTTGCGCCATCCCCGTGCCCGTGCCCATCAGCAGGCCCGCGCGCACGCCCACCCATTCCGCCTCGAGGCGCCGATCGTCGCGCCAGCGCCGATAGGCCAAAGCGCTGGACACGGCCAGCACCGCGAGCGCCGCCGAGATAGCCAACCAACGGCGCCCACGGCGCCGGCGATAGCGCGGAGACTCGACCAGATCGAAGCTGGCGTCGGAGCCCAGGGCGTCGAAGGGAAGGGCCGCAACCGGCGCCGCAACGGTGCTGTCGAACGCCGCGTTCGAGACGTTGAGCGGCGGATCGGCGGCGGCAGGGGCCAGCGGATCCCAGCTCTCCGCGACGACCGGCGCGGGCGCCGCGGCCTCGGACGCGAAGCCCGGGTCGGAATCGAAGACCGCAGCGGGCTGCGGCGCCAGACCAGCAAGCAGCGCGAGCGGATCGAAGGCACCACCAGCCCCTCCAGCGGCGGAGTTCGGCTCCCCGCCGGCCGGGGGCCAGGGCACGCCAGGAGCGGACGCGGGCTCAACTGCTATTTCGTCGGGGATATCACCACGACCCATCGAGGGCTCCTCTTGTCTCTCGCGCGGCAACCCGCCACATCGCGCGACGCCTACCCGCCGCGCGGAATCCGACCGTCACGCAAGGGGCGCCCGGCCTGGTCCGATACGAGCAAGCGCGGGCACGCAGCCGGTGGCACTCGATCCGCCCACCCGGCGCACTGCGTTCGACCCACCTCCCCGGAACGGATGACGGCCGGTACATTAGCCCCGGCTCGCGCAAAGAGCCACTGCGACGGCAGGGGGCCCGGGCGGCCGGCTCGGCGGCCGCGTGGAGCCGTCGACGACGTGCTGGTCGACGATCGCTCTATCGCTGCTGGCTCTATCGCTGCCGGCTATCGCTGCTGGCTGATGTCATTGGCTATTGAGCTTGTTCGGGTCGCAGGTGGTGTGCGGCCGATATCCGGCACGCAGCGCTGCCTTTGCGCTGGCGAAGGCCAGCGTGCAGCGCTTGCACCGAGCCGCCGTGCAATCGGAGCGGTGAAAGACACGGGATCGGACATTGCCAATCCATCCGCCGCCACGAGCCGGGGCGCTGGCCGCGGATTCCGGCGCGGCGGCCAATGCCTGGGCACGGACGCCCGCGCGCGCGGCCATGAGCTGCTTGCTGCTCGCCTTGCCTGCACTGCGGGGGTGCTGCCGTCGCCAATCCCAGGGCGGCACGGGGTCGGCCTCCGACCAAAGGCCACGCCGGGCTGCGCGGGCCGCGCCTTCTAGCTGCTCGAGCGTCGCGCTGGTGCTGTAACGGCGATAATGCCAGGCGAGGCCCTGGGCCACCAACTCCTCATTCAGGCAGCGGCCGTCGACGAAGACGCGCGCCACCAGGCGACTGTAGCGATCGACCGTAATTGGCTCGATGGTCGCGCTGCGACCGAAGGCGAAGCTCGACGCAAACTGGCTGGCACGCTCGCCGAAGGGCTGGGCGCGCTCGGGGGCGTCGACCCCATGGAGCCGGATGATGGTGTTCTGCCCGTCGCGGCGCACGCGCAGGGTGTCGCCGTCCGTCACGGCGATCACCTGCACCTGCCAGGCAGCGTGGGGTGGTGGTGGCGAGGGCGCGCCACAGCCCACCAGCAGCAGCAAGACCTGCAGCAGGGGCAGCGCTCGCGAACCGCCGCCACTGCGTTCGCGGCGCGGCGCGCCCCCGTCCCCACCTGCGCCGCCGCGCCCGCCGCCGCGCATCGCTCGCCTCCTCAGGTCAGGCTTGGCTGCAGCCCGGGCAGGTCTTTGAGGGCTTCTTCAATCGCGTGCTCGGGATGCTCATGGTCCCGCAGCCGGCCGCTGAGATAGAGCTCGTAGGCGGCCATGTCGAAGTGACCATGGCCGCAGAGGTTGAAGACGATGACCTTGCGCTCGCCGCTGACCTTACAGCGCAGCGCCTCGTCCATCGCCGCCTTCACCGCATGCGACGGCTCTGGCGCGGGAATCAGCCCCTCGGCGCGCGCGAAGCTCAGCGCCGCCGCGAACACCCCCGACTGCGGCAGCGCCCGGGCCTCGATCAGTCCGAGGTCGTAGAGATGGCACACGAGCGGGGCCATCCCGTGGTAGCGCAGGCCGCCGGCATGAATCGACTCCGGGATGAAGTTATGGCCGAGCGTGTACATCTTCATCAGCGGCGTGCTGCAGGCGGTGTCGCCAAAATCGTAGAGATACTTGCCGCGCGTCAGCGTCGGGCAGGCGGTCGGCTCGACCGCAATGAAGCGCGTCTTGGCGCCGTGGACCAACTTGTCACGGATGAAGGGCAGGGCGAAGCCACCGAAGTTCGAGCCGCCACCGACGCAGCCGATCATCACGTCCGGCGCCTCGCCAGCCAGCTCGAGCTGCTGCTTGGCCTCGAGGCCGATCACCGTCTGGTGCAGCAGCACGTGGTTGAGCACGCTGCCCAGCGTGTACTTAGTGCCGGGCTCCGCTAGCGCGACCTCTACCGCCTCGCTGATGGCGATGCCAAGGCTGCCCGCCGAGTTGGGATCGCGAGCCAGGATGTCGCGACCAGCCTTGGTTTCCGTGCTCGGACTGGCCGCCACGGTCGCACCCCAAGCCTGCATCATCGTCCGGCGGTGCGGCTTCTGGTCGTAGCTTACGCGGACCATGAAGACCTTGCAGTCGAGGCCGAAGACGTTGCAGGCGAAGGCCAACGAGCTGCCCCACTGCCCCGCGCCCGTCTCCGTGCTCAGGCGCGTCTGCCCCTCGACCTTGTTGTAGAAGGCCTGCGCCACCGCGGTATTGAGCTTATGGCTGCCCGCCGGGCTGCTGCCCTCCCACTTGAAGTAGATGTGGGCCGGCGTATCGAGCGCGCGCTCCCAGCGATCGGCCCGCACGAGCGGGGTGGGGCGCCAGATCTTGTAGACGTCGCGGACCTCATCGGGGATGTCGATCCAGCGCTCCTGGCTGACCTCCTGGGCGATCAGCGGCATGGCGAAGATCGGCGCCAGATCCTCGGGTCCGATCGGCTTCCGCGTCCCCGGGTGGATCACCGGCGGCAGGGGCACCGGCAAGTCGGGCAGGACGTTGTACCACTGCCGAGGGATGTGCTCTTCGCCGAGCAGGATCTTCTTTCCGTTCATCGCTGCGCCTCCCCGTCATGAGTTGTCAGCCGCCTCGCCGCTCGAACGTGCCGTGATGCGCCACTGCATCTTCGGCAGGTGCCCGTCCCCGGTTGCGCGGGGTCGCGGCGGCGACGCTGACGATACGACCAGGGGCCCGGGGGCGCTGTCAAGACACGCGTCTCGCGGGTCTATCGGCAAGGAGGCCAAGCGCGCGCTCCGAGCTTGAGCTTGGCTTGCGCGCGCCGTAGGCTCGGCCTCCCGAGCGTAATTAATGGCTAGCGTGGCCGTAGGCCGGCCGAAGAAAGCGAGAGCTCCGATGGTCCAAACGGTTCGCAGCATGCTGCGCGGCAAGGGACACGAGGTCTGGTCGATCGGGCCGTCGAGCACCGTCTACGAGGCGATTCGGCTGATGTCCGACAAGGGCGTCGGGGCGCTGGTGGTGCTCGATGGGCAGCGACTGGTGGGCATCATCTCGGAGCGCGACTACACCCGAAACGTGATCCTCAAGGAACGCGCGTCGCGCAGCACGAACGTGGCCGAGATCATGTCGCGGAAGGTCTATTACGTCGATCCCGAGCGCACGGCGGAGGAGTGCATGGCGCTGATGACCGAGCGGCGGGTGCGACACCTGCCGGTGCTCGATCAGCAGGCCGTGGTCGGCGTGATCTCGATCGGTGACGTCGTCAAGGCGGTGATCCACGCCAAGGGCCTGCTGATCGAGCAGCTCGAGCGCTACATCATCGGCGGCTAGCCGTCCCTGCGAGGCCGCGCTCGCCTGAGCCCGAAGCGGCGCCAGGCGATGGCGGGACGACGTCAGGCTGCGTGCACCTGCGGCACGCCCCCGTGACCTCCGTGCGGCCACGCGCGGCGCCGAGGCGAGCCCAGCAAAAGGCCAAACTTGTAGGGATTGTGAGCCTTTGTTACCGTGAACCCGTGCGCTCGGGACCGGGCGGAGGGGCTGCGCAGTTGAGCAGAGTCAACCTGCTGCTCGTCGATGCCGACGAGCAGGGCCGTCATGTGCTCGAAATCAGCCTGCGCCAGGCGGGCTTTTTCGTCGAGTGCGCCCCCGGCAATCGACAGGCCTGGGAACGACTGAGCGTCGCGCCGCCCGACCTCTTGATTATCGACGCCAGCCATCCGGGCACCGACGGCTTCGGCCTCTGCCAGCGCGTGCGCGCGGCCGAGACCTGGCCGGATCTGCCGCTGCTGATGATCGGCAGCGATCTCTCGCCCGAGACGCGACTGTACGCGATGCAGCTCGGGGCCGACGACTATTTGACCAAGCCGATCTTCGTCAAGGACATCGTCGCGCGCGTGCGCATGGCGCTCGACCGCCGGCACCGCGAGCACCTGGCGCAGGGTAGCCACGGCGGCGCCTTTGCCGGCGCCCTGAGCGAAACGCCGCTGGTCGACGTGATCCAGACGATGGAGCTCGGACGCAAGTCCGGGGTCGTGCGGCTGAGCGCGGCGCCCGACCAGCGTGGCACGCTCTTCTTTCGCGACGGCAAGCTGGTCGACGGCGAGCTGGGCGCGCTCGAGGGCACGGCCGCCGTCTATCGCATGCTGGCGTGGACCGAGGGCCAGTTCGAGAGCGAGCTGAAGGCCGTGCGCCGCAAGGATATGGTCGGCTTGGCGAACCACGCGGTGCTGGCCGAGGGACTGCGCCGGGCCGATCAATGGAGCAAGCTGCTCGAGCAGCTACCACCGCTCACGACCGTCTTCGATGTGGACTTCAAGCAGCTCGGCGAGTGCCTGGGCGACATCCCGGATGAGGTCAATGCGGTCCTGCGCTTGTTCGACGGCGAGCGCGCCCTGCTCGAGGTCGTGGACGCCTGCGACTACGACGAGCTCGAGGCGTTGACGATCATCGGGCGGCTCTACTTCGACGGTCTGATCCACGAGCTGCCGGGCGCGCCGCCGCCAGCGCAGCCGCTGCCGCCTCCCTTGGCGAGCGAGCCGAACAGGCCGGGCGAGCCGAACAGGCCGAACAGGCCGAGCGAGGGTGAAGGCACGGCGCTGGACGCTTCATCGTCGGCGTCAGCGGATGAAACCAGCAGCGGCGAGGCCTTTGCGCGCGCCGTCGAGGCCGAGGCCACGGCCGGCACGGTCGCGGCGCCGCCGGGGCTTGATGCCGCCGCGACCTTCGAGACGACCGCGCGAGGACTGCACAACGTGGCCACGGCGCCCGGCACGGGGGCTCCCTCCCGCGGCCGCGAGCTGACGCCTCTGCCGGTGCGACCCGTCCGATCGACGAGCCCACTAACGAGCGTAACAGGCGGCGGCGCCCGCACGCCGGCCGTGGGGATCCACGTCGGGCCCGCGCCCGCACCACCGACGCGCACCCGCCGAGCTACCGCCGAGCGCGGCTCGGGCGCCCCGACCGCCCCAGCGCTGCCCCGCGTCAGCACCGCACCCGGGATCAGGGTCGAGGGCGCGAGCGAGCCAGCGACCACGGGAAGTGCGGCGGAGGCGGATAGCAGCGCCCGACGCGCCCGGCGCCGCATCACCGCCAGTGGTTTCTCACTCGGGCTCCCGCGCGCCCGGACGCCGCCCTTCGGCTCCGCTGTCGAGGAGGGGCCCCCTGTGAATGGCGGCGCTCCTGTGGACGGCGGCGCTCCTGTGGACGGCGGCACAGATGCAGGGGGCGCGGCCGCGGGCCCAAGCTCGACGTCGCCCACCCGCGGGGAGGGGACGCGAGCGGGTGCGTCTGCGCCGGCGACGCCGCGAGCGCGCACCTTGTCGGGGACCATCGGCGCGCTGCGCGCCGACAGTGCCACAAGCGCCGAGATCGCACCCGCCGGGGCGAGCGTGCAGGCGTCAGGCGCGGCGCCGGGAACGGGTCGACCCGCTGCACCGCTCGGGCCCCTTTCACCTGCGGCTTCCCGCGCGGAGGCAGAACACGGGGCAGGCGTCACGCCCGAGCAGGCGGCGGCCTTCGGGCCTGACGACCCGGAGCTCGACACGCAGGACGGGATCTTCTTCGAGGCTGACTACCAGCCGGACTTCCGTCGCGCGCGCAGCACGACCGAGTTCTTCGTCGGGCGCCACCAGCGCCTCGCGGGCTGGAAATGGGCGGCGCTCCTGACCGCCTTGCTGGCCGTCGGAGCGAGCCTCGCCGTCCTGTGGTCCCATCGCTCGCGACCCCCGACCGCGCCCCTGGCTTCCGTCTCGGCGGTGCCCCGGGACCCGCCGGAGCACAGCGGCAGCGCTGCGGCGGCGGCACAACCCGCGGAGGTGACTGAGTCCGAGCCCGGTTCGAGCAACCCGGCAGCTACGCCACCGAGCGGCGCCGCCGCGGCAGTCGCCGGGTCGGCCGAGCCGACGCCGACCTCGAGCGACGCTGGCGCCGCGGCGGCGAGGCAAGTGCTGGCCGCCGACCGAGCCCGCGACGCTGGCGCCGCTGGTGCCGGGAGCGCGAGCCGCCCGACCGCGGCAGCCGCGGTGGCCATCCCGGCTGCGGCCGCGACGACGGCTGCGGCCCTGACGACGGCTGCGGCCGCGACGAGCTACGACGAGTGGGTGGCTCAGGCGCGGCGACTGGGCGGCCAGCCGCGCCGCGCCCTCGCGCTCTGGCGGCAGGCTGCCGCGCTCAATCCGAGCGGCTGGGAGGCCCTCGAACAACTCGCCTTCGATGCCCTGAAGCGTGGCCGTTACCGCGACGCGCTGGCGCTCGCCCGCCGGGCCGAGGCCGCCCATGCCGAAGCGCCCGTGGCCCAGCTCGTGCTTGGCGCGGTGCTCCAGGACCGCGGCGACCGGCCGGCGGCGCGCGTCGCCTACGAGAAATACCTGCGGCTCTGCCCGCGCTGCGAGCACGCGCGCGACATCAGCGCCGTGCTGCAGAATCTCTAGCGCTCGCCCTGAGAGGCGCTCTCGGTCGGCTCCCCATGCGCGTACTCGCCATCGAATCCTCCTGTGACGAGACCGCCGCCGCGGTGCTGGACGACGGTGTGACGATCCGCGCCAACGTCATCGCCTCGCAGATCGCCATCCACAGCCCCTACGGCGGCGTCGTCCCCGAGCTGGCCTCGCGGCACCACTTGCGCAACATCGTGCCGGTGGTGCAGCAGGCGCTGCAAGAGGCGCAGACGCGCCTGAGCCAGCTCGACGGCATCGCCGTGACGCAGGGGCCCGGCTTGGTCGGCGCCCTGCTGGTCGGCGTGCAGTTCGCCAAGGCCCTAGCGTATGTTCATCGGCTGCCGCTGATCGGCATCAATCATCTGGAGGGGCACCTCTGCGCGGCGCGGCTCGCGGCAGCCGGCCCGCCGCCGCCCGAGCGGCATCTCGCGCTGCTGGTCAGTGGCGGCCACACGGCGCTCTTGGTGGTCGAGCGCTTCGGGGTCTATCGCCTGCTCGGCGCGACCCGCGATGACGCCGCGGGCGAGGCCTTCGACAAGGTGGCCAAGCTGCTCGGACTGGGCTATCCGGGCGGGCCGATCATCGAGCGCGAGGCCCTCGGCGGCGACCCACGGGCGATCCGGCTGCCGCGACCCCTTCCGCGGCGCGACGAGCTCGACTTCTCGTTCAGCGGGCTCAAGACCGCCGTCGCCAACTATCTGCGCGGCCATGGTGCCCTCTCGCGCCAAGAGCAAGCCGATCTCTGTGCGAGCTTTCAGCGCGCCGTTAGCGACGTCCTGGTGCGCAAGACGATCCACGCCGCGCGCCTCCATCGCCTCGACGCGATCGTCGCCTGCGGCGGCGTGCTGGCCAACCGGGCGATTCGCGCCGTGCTCGAGACCGCGGCGCAGGCGGCCGGCGTGGCCCTGCACACGCCCCCACTGGCGCTCTGCACCGACAACGCGGCGATGATCGCGGTGGCTGGCACCCTCCGCCTCCAGGCAGGCGAGCGCGACGGCCCCGAGCTAAACCCCCAGGCGCGACTGCCGCTCGGCCGCGCATGACGCGCGCGACGCCGCCGGCCACGCTCCCGCCCGCGCTCGCCGCCGCCGCCCAGCTGCTGCGCCAACATGGGCGCCAGGCCAAGAAGAGCTGGGGCCAGAACTTCCTCCACGATCCGCGCATCGTCGCGCGCATCGCCGACGCCGCCGCGCTCCAGCCAACCGACGTCGTCGTCGAGATCGGCGCGGGCCTCGGCGCGTTGACGGGTGCTCTGGCGGCGCGCGCCAGGCGGGTCTTGGCGATCGAGCGTGACCGCGACCTGGCGCTGCTGCTGCGCCAGGCCTTCGCCGAGGTCGCCTCGGTGACGATCCTCGAGACCAACGCGCTGACCTTCGATTTCGCCGCCGTCGCCGCCGCGGAGCGCCTCGTCGTCGTGGGCAACCTGCCCTACAACATCGCCAGCCCGCTCTTGTTCCGGCTGCTCGATCAACGCGCTGCGCTGCGCTCGGCGACGGTGATGCTGCAGCGCGAGCTGGCCCAGCGGCTGGTCGCCGGGCCGGGCACGCGGCGCTATGGCGCGCCCAGCGTGCTCTTGCAGCAGCACGCCGAGCTGCACACCTGCCTGCAGGTTGGCCGCGGCGCCTTCGTCCCGCCGCCACGGGTCGACTCGACGGTGATCCGCCTCGACTTCCGTGCGGCGCCACGCGCGCCAGCCGATGACGCGGCGCTACGACAGACCGTGCGCGCGGCCTTTGGCATGCGTCGCAAGACGCTGCTACGGGCGCTCAGCGCCGCGTTTCCCGGCGAGGCCGTGGCGCTCGCCCTGGCGCAGTGCGGCATCGATCCGCGCGCTCGCGCCGAGACCCTCTCGGTCATGCAGTTCGCCGCGCTGTCCCGCGCCCTGCCCCCGCCCTCAGCGACGGCCTGGGCGCGTGGCGCGCAGGAGGGCGCGCAGGAGGGCGCGCTCGGGGTCGAGGCCGAGGACGATGCGCCCTGAGGCGCCGCGACGGCTCCTCTGCGTGCTCGGGCTGACGCACGCCAGCGACGCCAGCGTGGCGCGCTGCCTGCATCTACCCGTGGGTCCCTGGCGCGTGGCCGTCTGCGCGCGCTGCGCCGCGCTCTATTCGGCGCTGCTGCTGATCGTCGCGCTGCAGCTTGCGCTGCGCGCACGCCTCGGACCGCAGCCGCTGCCCGATGCGGCGCTGGCGCTCGGCGGCGCCGCGCCGGCCCTGCTCGACTGGGGTTCGGCCCGCCTCGGCGGGCGGAGCGGCCGCGGGCGGCGGCTCTGGACCGGCGGGCTGCTCGGCCTGGCGCTCGGGCGCACGCTCTTTTTGCACTGGCGTGATCCCCCGGGCGAGCTGCTGGCGATCCAGCTCGCCCTGCTCCTCACGGGCGGCGCGACCGTCGAGCGCTTGCGCCGACGGCGTCGCGAGCGCGACGCGCCACAGGGACGCGACTGACCGACCACCCGCAGCAAACAACAACCAACTGCAAACAACAACTGGCGCGCCCGCACCGACCGTGCTAGACACCGCCCGCTGTCTGCTCGACGAGCGCGGCAGGGCATCCCCGCCCGGCCGGTCTTCGCCGCGACGCAGTCACCGCATGGGGCGCTCAACAGGCTGAAGTGACGTGCTCGTCGCTTCAGCGCGCCACGATTCAACGACCTTCTCGCCTGCACTGTTGCGTGGGTCAGATGCTCGGCCACGGGTATGCCGCGCGCAGCGCGGCTCCGAGGGCCGATAGGAGTGTAGTGTTCGCATGGAAACGACCATCCCCACCGACCAGCCCGGCTTCGGGTCCTTCGGCCTCGCGCCGGAGGTGCTACGCGGCCTGGCCAGCGCGGGCTTCACCGAGCCGCGCCCGATCCAGGTGGCGACCCTGCCGGCCGCCATGGCGGGCAGCGACATCCTCGGGCTGGCGCAGACCGGCACCGGCAAGACAGCCGCCTTCGCCCTGCCGATCTTGCAGCAGATCGCCACCGGGCGCGGCGCCGGACCGCACGCGCTGATCCTCGAGCCGACCCGCGAGCTGGCGCAGCAGGTCGATAACGAGCTGCGGCGGCTCGCCGCGCATCTGCGCTGCCACACCCAGCTGATCTACGGCGGGGTCTCGGCCCGTGCGCAGATCGACGGCCTGCGCCGGCAACCAGCCGTGATCGTCGCCTGTCCCGGCCGACTGGTCGATCTGATGCGGCAGGGCCACGTTCAGCTCGGTCGCGTGCGCACCTTGGTGCTCGACGAGGCCGACCATATGTTCGACATGGGCTTTCTCCCCGATCTGCGGCGGATCGTCTCGGCCCTCCCCGCGCAGCGACAAAACATGCTCTTCTCGGCGACGATGCCGCACGAGATCCGTGGCCTCGCCAATCAGCTGCTGCGCACACCTCACGTCGTCGAGCTGGCCACCGTCGCTCCGGTGGAAACAGTCGAGCACTCGCTCTGCCCGACGGATGAGCCCGACAAGCTCAGCGCGCTCGAGACGCTGCTGCGGGACCAAGCCTGCACCTCCGCGATCGTCTTCAGCCGCACCAAGCATCGCGCCAAGCGCCTGGCGCTCGCGCTCGCGAAGAACGGGCATCGCGCCGTGGCGCTGCAGGGCAATATGTCTCAGGCCCAGCGCGATCGCGCGATGGAGGGCTTTCGCCGCAAGAGCTTCGACGTGCTGGTGGCGACCGACATCGTCGCGCGCGGCATCGACGTCGCTGCCGTTTCGCACGTGGTCAACTTCGACGTGCCCGTGACGCCGGAGGCCTACACGCACCGCCTCGGCCGCACCGGCCGCTCGGGGCTGAGCGGTCAAGCGATCACCTTCGTCACGCGGGACGACGACGCCCTGGTGCGGGCGATCGAACGCCGGCTCGGCGCGCCAATTCCGCGCCGCACCGTCGACGGACGCCCGCTCGCGCGCCAGGAGAGCACGCACGACCGGCGCCCGGCCCTGCGCGCCGCCCCGCGCTCGGCGCTGCGCTCGGCAGCACCCTCCATGGGACGCCCCGCGCCGCGCGCCGGCGTCGACGCCGGCGCTTCAGCCCCTTGCGACCGCGACCCACGCGGCGGTAATGTCGGCCGCGGCTTTGCGCGCACTGGCCCGCGCGGCGCAAGCGGCAGCGGACCACGGCGTGGAGCTCAAGCAAAGCACTGACGAGACGCTGATGCTCGCCTACCAGCAGGGCGAGGTGGCGGCCTTTGCCGTGCTGCTGGAGCGGCATCGGCGGCCCGTCTTCGCGTTCCTGCTGCGCCACGTCGGCAATCGCGCCGCGGCCGAGGATCTGCTGCAAGAGACCTTTCTGCGGCTGATCCGCCATGCCGAGAGCTACCGGCCCGAAGCCAAGCTGACGACCTGGATCTACACCATCGCGCGCAATCTCTGCGCCGACCACGGGCGGCGCGGCAAGCTGCGCGCCGTGACCTCGCTCGACCAGCCCTTGCACCGTGAAGCGGAGGGCAATGGCCCCACGCTCGGCGACGCCCAGAGCGACGATGCGCCCGATGTCGAGCGCGTGGCGATCGGCCACGAGCTCGGTCAGCGGCTGCACGGGGCGCTCGGGACCATGAACGCCGAGCAGCGCGAGGTCTTCCTCCTGCGGGAGGTCTCGGGTCTGGCGTTTCGCGAGATCGCGGAGGTCGTGGGCGCACCGGAGAACACCGTCAAGAGCCGGATGCGCTACGCGCTGGAGTATTTGCGGCGTGAGCTTGATGAGTACCGGGATCTGGCCCAGGCTTCACCGTGAGCGCTCGAGCCTACGCATGAACCACGACGCCCAGCAGCTCGACCATCGCCTCGTGGACTACCTCTACGACGAGCTCGGCGCAGCCGAGCGCCAGCAGTTCGAGCGCGAGCTTGGGCAGCGAGCGGAGCTGCGCGAAGAGCTCGACGGCTTGCGCCGAACGCGCGCGGCCTTCGCCGCCGCCGAAGCGACTGCCGAAGCGACTGCCGAAGCGACTGCCGACACTTCAGTCGAACCAGCGCAGGGGATCACCGAGCGCTTGCTCGATGCGGCGCGCGAACAGGCCGCGCTCAGGCTGCCAGGCGCACGGGCGGGCAGCCAGGCCGGGCGCCCGGCCCCGCGCCCACCGCAGGACCTGCGCCAGCGCCTCCGCCGAGGCCGCGCTCAACGCCTCCCTCCCTGGGCGGTCCCGATGGCGGCGAGCCTGGTGCTGGTCTTCGGCCTGACGATGCACTTCCTTGGCCGCGACAGTGGGCGCGATGGCGACCCAGAGGGCGCGGGCTACCGCGCCGTGCCGCAGAGCGCGCCCGCGGAGCGAAGCCCGAAGGCCAGCCTAGCGCCTTCGGGGGACCCTGAGGCGGTGGCGCTGCAGCCGATACGACCGGCCGCGGAGGAGGACGTGGCTGCCGGCGATCCGACTGAGGGCGCAGCGGAGCGCGCAACCCGCGAAGGCGCCGAGCGGGAGCGCTTCGTCGATCGGCTGCGTGGCCAGGCGCCGGCGACCCGGGGCGCGCCGGCGCGCGGGCGCGCACTCGGGGCAGCGGGGGCGGGTGGCGGCCCGGGCGCGGCCGAAGGCAGGCGGCTGGCAGCGCGGCCGCGCAGGTTGACAGACAACCTCAGGCAAGCGGCAGCGAGCGGATTGGCCGCGGAGCCGTCGGACTCAGCGCTCGATCAGCCCTACGCGCTCGGGGCGCCTGCAGGCGGTGTTCGCCGCGAAGCCGACGACGAAGGCTCGGCCTATGCGCAAGGCGACCTGGACGCGGCGACCCCAGCGAGCGGCCAAGGACCCGCGGCGGCCAAGAGCGCGGCTGCTGCCAGCGCGGCCTACGGCAGTCGGGAGGAGCGCTTTGCGCGCACACCCGCGGCAGCGCCCGCACAGCGCTCACGCAGCGCTAGCGCTGCGCCTCCGCCCCGGGCGGCGGCCTCCGCCGCGGCGGAGGCGAGCACCGACTGCGACGCGCTGCTCGAGAGCGCCGAACGCCAGCTACGCGGGCAGGCGGTGGCTGATCGGCCCCTCGCCGGAAACAGGCTGGTGCGCGCGCTGGGCGGCCGAGCCCTCGGTGGCTGCAGCGCGCAGCTGCAGCGCCAGAGCGGGCGCTTTCCCCTCGTCTTCGCGGCCTGGCGCGCGACGCAGTGAGCGCTCAGCCGCGGCCACGACGGGCTTCGGTACCCCTCTCGCCGACGGCGCGCCTCTCACCCCGACGCCCACCGCGACTGCCCCCCAAGGGGGTACGTTCGCGGCTCGGGTGGCGTCGCGCGCTGGGCGTGATCTTCACGCTCGCCGGCGTTGGCCTGGCCGGGCGCGCGCTGCTGCGAAACTGGCTCGAGGAGACCTCTCAGCTCACGCCCGCCGCGCCGTCCCTGCAGGAGCGAATCCCGGGAAGCACCCCGTCGGCGCTGGCCGCGGGGGCGCAGCGACGCAGCGGCTCGACCGCTCTTGACTTGACAGCCGGTCGAGCAGGCGCGATCGACGCCGCCGTCGTCGCCGCCTTCGCGCCCACGCGGCCCGCCGACGCTACAGCCCTCGCGGCGGCCGCGTCGCATGATGCGGGCGTCGCCGACGGCGAGGCGGACGCGATGCAAGCGGTGCAGGTCCAGTTCGAGCACCGCGGCGGGGCGATGCTGGTGCCGGTGGTCCTGGCCGGACCTGAGCTGCGCTTCGAGGCCAAGCTCCTCTTCGACACGGGCGCCTCCCTGACCACGATCGATCACGCCACG
The DNA here is from genome assembly GCA_016711215.1 of Pseudomonadota bacterium. Classification (NCBI taxonomy): domain Bacteria; kingdom Pseudomonadati; phylum Pseudomonadota; species Pseudomonadota bacterium. Next base: position 447,465 of record JADJTL010000002.1, read on the forward strand.
CTGGGGCGACTCGGGCTCTACGTCACCGCGGCTGACCCGACGGTCACGGTGCAAACCGCCAACGGCCGCGTCGCGCGCACGATCTCCGTCATCGACGGCCTGGCCGTCGGCGCTGCGCGCGTCACCGGCGGGCTGACGGTGGCGATCTGCGACGCTTGCGCGCAGGGCGACATGGTCGGGCTGCTGGGCACGAACTTCACGCGCCACTTTCGCGTCGCGATCGACCACGAGGCCGGCCTGCTGGTGCTCAGCCCGCGCCCGGCGCCGGCCGATCGGCTGGACGACATCCGGCCCTTCATCAGCCTCACCGACGTCAAAGGCGTCCAGCGCGGTGAGGCGCTCGCGGTCAAGCTGACGGTTCGCAACCGTTCGCCGCGGGAGCTGCGCGGCGTCCGCGTCCGCGCCGAGCCCGATGGTCGCGCCGAGGGCGCCTTCGCCGGCACGGTCAACGTGGTGCCACCGCGCGGCGAGGCCGCGCTAGAGCTCGTCGGGTCGCTGGTGGCGCCGATCAGCCACTTCGAGATGCACGTCGACGCGGCGACCTGGTAGTGGGGCAGGCGCGGCCTGCCCTACTTGGCGGCGCTCAGGCGAGGCGCGGCACCAAGAGCAGGGGCGGTGCGCCGCCGTCGACGACGACGGTCTGACCGTAGCGCAGCGCGACGCTGCGATGGGGACCGTCGGCCCAAAGGCGCGCCCGGCGCATGCGGCTCGCGGCGACGAGGGCCGCGTCCGGCTCGACGAAGCCGCGCCAGCCCGCCTTGCGCGACGCGCTCGGCGGATGGAAGGGCTCGCGCACGAGGTATTGGAGCCGCCGCGATCCGGCGCCCATCGGACGGCCACCGGCCGAGCGCATCGCGCCCGTCGCCCCCGTCGCCGTGCAGACCCAGAGCCCCGAGCTCCGGCTCGCTTGCCAGGTCATCGAGACCGGGTCGAGCAGCGCGCCCGCGTCGTCCAGCGCCTCGGACGCGAGCACCGCCAGCGCCAGGCGCGAGAGCTCTGCTGGGCTCTCGTGGGCCAAGAGCGCCTCATTCAGACAGGGACCGAGCACGGCCTTACCGTCGAGCCGCAGGCGCAGGCGTGCGCGGCGTCGCGGGCGCAGGGTGCCACTGCGCAGCGCGGCCACCAGCGCGTCCAGATCGGACGCCGTGCCGGCGCAGAGGTGGCCGACGCTGCCCTCGGGATCGGAGTTGATGCCCAGCAGCGGGACGCGGGCATCGAGGTAGCGCGCGGCGTCGAGCAGCGTGCCATCGCCTCCGACCGCGACGACGAGGTCGCAGTGGCGCACCCCGCGCAGCTGCCCACGCCAGCGCAGCTCGGTAGCGATGCCGCACCGACGCAACGTGCGCTGGACGCTCGCGTTGGCCGCGCGCTGCACCTCGTCACTGCGCCGCAGACGCGAGACGCCAGGATCGCCGCGGCGCAGCGCCTCGCGCACCGCCGAATCGCGATGCTCGCGCACGTAGAGCTGGTAGAGGCTCTTCTTGTAGACGACGAGGACGCGGTCGAGCTTCACCTCAGCCCGCTCCCTGGGCGGGCGGCGCCCCCTGCGCCACCGGCGCGCCTCGCCTGACGCCGGCCGCGGGGGTGGCGGCCGGCTGGAGCTGCTCCAGCAGCTCGACCAGCACGGGCCAGGACCAGCTCCGGCGCAAGCCCGGCGGCAGCGCCTGGTGGCGCGCCACATGGGCGCGGAGCCAGCGCGCGGTGGCCGCGTTGGGGTACCCGCCACCGGCAGGGTGCCGATCGTCGCCGCCGGCTTCGTCGCCAGCGCTCTCGCCGGGCAGCGCGCCGGGCAGCGCAGCGAGCAGGGCGCCGAGGCGCTCGTCCCGCTCGACCTTCGCCACGATCGACGCCGCCGCGACCACGGGATGGCTCTGGTCGGCGCGGTCGAGCGCGCGCAGCAGCGGCCACTGCCGCTGCAGGGGGCCGAAGAGCCGCGCCCCGTCGGCGACGATGGTCGTCGTCGGCCGCGCCAGGCGGCGCAGCAACCGCGTGGCCAGCGCCTGCTCCAACCGATTGAGCCCGCCGGCCGAGGCCCAGCGGTCGACCTCCTCGGCCGCCGCCACCTCGAGCTCGACCTGCGCGATCTCTCGCAGGCGCCGCGCCAGGGCGCTGCGCGCGGCCCGCGCCCGCGGACCCGCGCCATAGGCCTTCGAATCGCGCGGCGCCAGCGCCGCCAGCGCCCGCGCCCCGGCCTCATCGACGCGTAGCGCGCAGACCACCAGGGGCCCGACCACCGGCCCGCGCCCCGCCTCGTCGATCCCGATCAACATCGCCGCCCAGGCTATTACACCCGCCCCGCGCGCGGAAGTCCGAGGGCGCGTCCGGCTCGGACAAGGGCTCGGCCGACTCGGACGAGGGCTCGGACAAGGGCTCGGCGGAGGGCTTGGCCCGCGCAGAAAGAGGCGGAGCTCAGCGCGCGAGCTGGACCACCGTCAGCTCGCGCGGATCGCCGGCGGGCGCATAGGCGCCACCGGTTAGCGCGGTCACGTGGTTATCGACCTGGCGCCTCTGGAGAGGAAGATCGGCCACCTCGGGGCGCGCGACCTCGGCCTGCTCGAATGGCGCCGTCACGTCGTACCAGAGCACCGTCGGCGACCAGGGCCGTTTCGTCCCGTCGAGCTCGAGCGCGATCAGGGGACACCGCAGGTCGCCGAGTGGTGACCCGACGTCGGCCAGGCTGGTCTCGCTTCCGCCGACGGCCCCGCCCGCGGAGGTCCAGATCCGTACCGCCCTCGGAGCCAGATTGAAGTCACGCGCCAAAACTACCAGGGATCCACCCTCGAGTCCGAGGAGCCTCGGCTCGACGGCGGCCCAGCGAGCGAGGAGCTGTAGACGCCTGGCCGGCGGCTGGCCCGCGCCCGGAACGAGCAGCGACTGCATCTTGTAGTTCAGCGTGACGCCGCCCCGCTCGCCTTGGCTGTTCACGAGCTCGATGGTCTCGGTATACGCGCGTGACGGCTCCGAAGAAGGTGCGATTGGCCGCGACCCGGGGCGAGCGTTCATCGCCAAGCCGAACTTGGCATCGAGCAACCGCGTCAGGTGTGGGACCAGTCCTGCCGCGCGTTGGGCCACGAAGCGGGCCGCACCACCCCGCTCCAGCACCGGCTTAGCGGCCCGATGCTCCTGGCCGAAGAGGTGAAGGCTCCGTCTGTTCGGGAACACGGAAGGGATCACCAGCTGCGCGCGCGGGCCAGGACCCGAGCTAGAAGGAATTTCCGCGCCTGCCTGCCGGGGCGCGGCGCTGCCGAGCAGCAGCGGGAGCGCGAGCACTCCGCGCAGCCCAAGCCGAGCACCGTGCCGCGCGCGACCAAGGGCGCGAACCTCCGTCGTCATGATTCCGCTCATCGGGTCTGTCCCTCAGCGTGCGTACGCGGGCTAGGCGGCGTTCGCCGGCGGTCGCCCCGCCTTCCACGCGCTGGCCGAAAATCGGCGCGCAGGGCGGGCGGGATGGCGGCTGATGCATTTCGCGTACCACCGGCGATGACCGAGCGTCACGCGCAGGACCCCACGCCGCCCAGCGCAGGGCACGCGGTCAGCCGGCCACCACGGCTGTGGGGCGGGCCTAGGCGGCGCCGGCTACCTGCGCTTGGCGCTGAAGGGCAGGCGGAACTCCACCGTCAGACCCGCGGCGGCGCTGCCCTGCTGGCCGAGGGCGATGCAGCCGCCGGCGTAGGCGGTGACGATCTCACCGCTCAGCGCGCTGCCGCGCGGCGGCTCTGCGTCGTCGTGAGCGATGGTCCCGGTGGCGTAGGAGACCTTGAGGAGGCCGCAGGAGCCGGCGCCTGCCGCGCCGACGCCGAGCGCGATCGAGAAGTCGTAGTCGCTGTCGACATTGCCGAGCAGCGTGGCCTGCGTCAGCGCGTCGAGCGGGCCGACCTGATTGAAGGTGACGTAGAGCAGATGCAGCTTCGAACCGGGCTGGGTCATGCGCACCCGGGCCGGAAAGACGTCCTCGGGACAGGCGATATCGCCGCGCGCGCAGAGCGCCCGCAGCTCGACGGTGGTGCCTGCCAGGTCGAAGGTGCCCCCCGTCGCCAGCGAGAGCGCCTGGCTCGAGACCACGACAGCGCCGTTTTTGACGAGGACCTCGAGCGCATCGCCGTAGCTCACGTCCCAGTCGGCGCCCGCCGCACCACCGACCTCGAGGCCGGGCTCGCCGGCGCGGTTGTCGAGGCCGCCACCACAGCCGCCCTTATCGCCCGCCGCGCCCTGCAGCACGAGCAGGGTGAGCCCCGAGACCACCCATGGCGCCATGCCACGCAGCTTGATCTTCATCGACGCGCCTTTCTTCTGCTCAGCGCGAGACGCGGGGCGTGTCGTCGACCCCGTAGAGCCTTTTCGCGCAGCCAGGACAGATGCCATGGGTGAACTCCGCATCGGACTTATGCTCGATGTAGACCTCGACCGGACTCCAATGCCCCCGCTCGTCGCGGATCTTCTTGCACGAGGCGCAGATCGGCAGCAGGCCGCTGAGCGTCTTGACCTCGGAGGCCGCAGCTTGCAGGTCGCTGATCAGTTTTTCCTTCAGGCGTTCGGCCGCCTCGAGCGCGCTGACCTGCTCAGTCAGCCGCCCGTTGGCGAGGGCGAGGGCGACCGTGCGCTCCTCGACGAGGTCCTCCAGGCTGTCGCGGTAGGCGGCGAGCCGCAGCTCGGCCTCCCGGCGCTCGGCCGTGCCCCGCAGGGAATTTCGCACGATGTAGAACGAGAGCAGGCCGATCAGCGTGAGAATGCCGAGGGAGACCCCAAGGACCGAGCGCACGAGGGCCGAGACCTCGGCCCTCACATCGTCGAGGTAGACGCCCGTGCCGACGACCCACTGCCAGGGGGCGAAGAGCCGCACGTGCGAGAGCTTCGGCACCACCCGGTGGGGGTCGTCCTTCCACTGCCAGAGGTAAGGCGTGAAGCCCTCGCCGCCCTGCTTGACCCGCTTGACCATCTCGACGAAGAGCAGGGTCCCTCGGGGGTCTCTGAACTCCCTCATACTCTGGCCGTCGAGATCGGGCCGATAGGGATGCATGACCATCCTGGGATGCAGGTCATTGACCCAGAAGTAGTCCTTGCCCTCTGGGCCGTAGCGCAGGCGGCGAAGCTGGGCGATCGCCTCCTGCTGGGCCTGCCGCTCGGTCTTGCGGCCCTGACGCACTTTTGCCTCCTGGAAGGCCAAGACCGCGTGCGCGGTCCGCGTCAGCTCGCGCAACATGTCCTTCTTGCGCTCGAGCACCGAGTCCTTGAAGGCCGGCAGGAGCACGCCGAAGATCGCGAGGACGAAGAGCCCCACCGCGAGGACGGAAGGGAGCACGGTGCGCGCCGTCTCCGCAGCCCAGCTCTGACCTCGGATGGTGGAGGGCGGAAGACCGGCGGTCACCTCGGAACGCGTCCCCGCTTCTCGCTCCATGGCGCCGCCTCCACCAGGTGTGTGAGCATACACTCTTCTCAGTAATAAAGCGCGATTGTCTTCACGCCTCGGCACCCTGCCCGCCGCCAGCGCGGCAGGCCTGGCCGGCAACGCGGAAGCCCGGCGCCGCTTGACCTAGCGGCCGAGGGCCTGGTTGAGCTGCTCGACGAGCTTGGGGACGACCGTGTCGCAGAGCTTGGCCGACGCGCTGAGCACGGCCTGCTGCAGCGTCGGGCGCCCGACCTTGAGGCGCTCGGCCACCGCGAGCAGGGTGCGATTGTCCGCGGTCTGCTGCGCCCGCAGATCGAGCACGGCGCGGACCATCGCCACGCCGCCGACCTGGCCGAGCGCCTCGTAACGCAGCTCGACGCCGATGGCGACCTCCACGTCGGAGCTGTCCTCGATCAGCTCGTGCCCACCGGCGAGCAGGCGGCTGGCGAAGCAGGTCTGGATCGTCTTGGCGTCGCGTCCGGTCACGCGCAGCCCGAGCCGCGGCGGGGCACCCTCGGGCCGCGCCGCGGCGAGGGGTTCAGCCCTGGGCGCTGCCGTCGGGCCCGTCTCCGGAGCGCTCTCGGCGTCACTTGGCGCCTCGGCGTCGCCTGGGTTCTCGGCGTCACCGGGCGCCTCGGGACGCCCGGACGCTTCGGCGGTCGGCGGTGCGTCGCTCGCCAGCGCGCCAGCGGCAGCCGTGGGCCGAGTCTTTAGCGCCTGCGCTAGCTCGCCGAAGGCTCGCTCGGCATTTTGCCGCACATGGGCCACCGTGTGCGGGCTGAGACCCGGCGCGGCGGCGACGGCCGGCGGCACCTGCGCGAGATCGAGCCGGGCCAGCGCATACCGCGTGCGGGTGGCGGGATCGACCCAGTGGTCGACGATCTCGACGCCGCGCAGCGTCACGCTGGTCAGCGTCTGCTGCACGGAGAGCACGTCCTGCTCCTCGGCGCTGGCGTCGGGCGCGACGCTGCTGCTGCTGGCACGCTGGTAGTCGCGCATCAGCGCGGCCACATAGAGATCGAAGAGGCGGGCGATCTCGCCTCGCGCGCGATTGTCAGCGGTCTGGCGCGAGAGCGACTCGCTGGCGATGCCCTGTACCAGGCCGACGCCAAAGAAGGCCTTGCCCGCGCCGTCCTGCCACAGCCCGCTGCCGCGATTGACCCAGCGTGGGGACCCATCGGGGTTGACGCCTGTGACGACATCCGGGCCGACGGCCGTGTAGCTGCTGCAGGCCGCCGTGGCGCTCAGCAGCGCGGCGAGGACGAAGCCGATCGGCGCGCGGGACGACCCCCTGCACACCTGGTTGATAGTGCGCTCAGCCATCGAAGCACCTCGGTTGTTCAAGGATGTGGAGGCGACCCGGGAGAGGACCCGGGCCGCGGAGCGACGCGCTCGGCGTTAGGCGCCCTTGGCGGCCAGGCCGCGGAAGGCGCTGGAGCCGAGGAAGCTGGCCGTCTCACCGAGCTCGTCGCCGATGCGCAGCAGCTGGTTGTACTTGGCGACGCGATCGGAGCGGCTCGCGGAGCCGGTCTTGATCTGCCCCGAGCCGGTGGCGACCGCCAGGTCGGCGATGAAGGTATCCTCGGTCTCGCCGCTGCGGTGCGAGATGATCGTCGTCCAGCCCGCGCGATGCGCCATCTCGACGGCCTCGAGGGTCTCGGTCAGCGTGCCGATCTGGTTGACCTTGACCAGCACCGAGTTCGCCGCCTTGCGCTCGATCCCCCGGCGAATGAAGTCCGTATTGGTGACGAAGAGGTCGTCACCGACGAGCTGCACGCGGTCGCCGAGGCGCGCACAGAGCGCCGTGAAGCCGTCCCAGTCGCCCTCCTGCATGCCATCCTCGAGGCTGACGATCGGGTACTTCTCCGCGAGCCGCGCCCAGTGGTCGACGAGCTGCGCCGAGCTCAGCTCGAGCTTGTCGCCGGCGAGCACGTACTTGCCCTTGGCCTTGTCGTAGAACTCGCTGGCGGCGGCGTCGATGGCGATCGAGACCTGCGCGCCCGGCTTGTAGCCGGCCTTGGCGATGGCCTCCATCAGCGCCACCAGCGCCGCCTCGTTGCTCTCGAGATTCGGGGCGAAGCCACCTTCGTCGCCGACGGCGGTATTGAGCCCGCGCGCCTTGAGCACCTGCTTCAGGCTATGAAAGATCTCGGCGCCGGCGCGCAGCGCCTCGGCGAAGTTTGGGAAGCCGTGCGGCACGACCATGAATTCCTGCACGTCGACGTTGTTGTCGGCATGCGCGCCGCCGTTGAGGATGTTCATCAGCGGGACCGGCAGCCGGCGGGCGTTGGCGCCCCCCAGGTAGCGGTAGAGCGGCAGACCGACGGAGTCGGCCGCAGCGCGGGCGACGGCGAGCGAGACGCCGAGCATCGCGTTGGCGCCGAGCTTGGCCTTGTTGGGCGTGCCGTCGAGGCGCAGCATCGTCTGGTCGACCAGCGCCTGATCGAGCGCGTCGAGACCGACGACCACCGGGGCGATCTGCTCGGCGACATGCTCGACGGCCTTGAGCACGCCCTTGCCGAGATAGCGCGCCTTATCGCCGTCGCGCAGCTCGAGCGCCTCATGCTCCCCGGTCGAGGCGCCGGAGGGGACGGCCGCGCGGCCGATCGCGCCACCGACGGTATGGGCTTCGACCTCAACGGTGGGATTCCCGCGCGAGTCGAGGATTTCACGGGCAGAAATTTCGATGATCTCGGTCATGACAAGCTCCTTGGCTGTGGCGCGCTGGACCTACCAGAGGCGCGCGGGCCGGTCAAGGCAAGGTGACGGGCAGCGATGGGCCTGCAGGCCCGAGCGAGCGCGCGATTGCTCGACGATCCGGGAAGGCCTGTGCTAGGCAGGGTCGCCTGCGGCGCCGCGGCTGGCGCTCGCTGCGAGGTCCGATGCTCGTCGCGCTGCGCATCACCGACTACGCGATCATCGAGCACGTCGAGCTCCAGCTCCACGGCGGGCTCAACGTCGTCACGGGCGAGACGGGCGCCGGGAAGTCGATCATCGTCGGTGCCACCGGCTTGCTGCGGGGCGACCGCGCGAGCGCCGAGCTCGTGCGCCGAGGCTGCAAGGAGGCCGTGATCGAGGCCCTCTTCGACCTCAGTCAGCGCGCCGAGGTCGTGCAGCGGCTCAACGAGCTCGGGCTCCCCGTCGAGGGCGACGAGCTGGTGATCCGCCGCATCATCGGCAGCAGTGGCCGGGGTCGCGTCTACGTCAACGGCGCGCTCTGCACCACGGGGGTGCTGGCGCGGCTGACCGAGCGCCTGCTCGACCTCGCGGGCCAGCACGAGCATCAGACGCTCGCCGATCGCACGGTGCAACGCTCGATCCTCGATGGGCTGGGCGTGCCGCCGGCAGACCTGGCGGCGATGGCGCAGGCCTTCGCGCGCTTGCAGCGCGCCAGCCTCGCACTGCGACCGACCGCCCTCGACGAGCGAAGCCGCGCCGAGCGCCTCGACTTCCTGCGCTACCAGCTGCGCGAGCTCGAGGCGGCGGAGCTGCGCGCGGGCGAAGAGGCGCTGCTCGACGCCCTGGAGCGCAAGCTGCGCAGCGCCGCTGAGCTGCGGCTGGCGGCCGAGGAGGGCGAGGACCTGCTCTACGGCGCGGACGAGGCCGTGGCCGCGCGGATCGCGCCGATCGCGCGGCGCCTGGCGGAGCTCTGCAGCGCCGATCCCGAGCTGGCGCCCCTCGTGCGCCAGCTCGACGAGGCACGCGTGCTGGTCGAGGACGCCGCGCGCGAGCTCGGTCGCTACGCCGAGCACGTCGAGGTCAACGTCGAGCAGCTCCAACAGGTCGAGCAGCGGCTGGACCTGCTGCATCGGCTCAAGCGCAAGCACAGCGCCTCGATCGACGAGCTGCTCGAGCGCGTCGACGGGCTGCGTCGCGAAGCTGATGAGCTGGCGGCGGTCGACGAGCAGCGCGAAACCCTCGAGGCCGAGCTGAACGCCGCCCGCGCCGAGGTCCGAGCGGCGGCGCGGAGGCTGAGCGCCGAACGCACCGCTGCTGCAAGCCGGCTCGGCGCGCAGGTCTCGACGCATCTGCAGGCGCTGCACATGCCCGGCGCGCGGCTCAGCGCGCTGATCGAGGGGCGGGCGGTGCGCGACGGGGACGATCCAGCGCTGGTCTTCGAGGAGCATGGCGCGGCGCGGCGAGTGGGGCCCGAGGGCTGGGATCGCGTCGACTTCCAGGTGGCGATCAACCCCGGCGAGGCGCTGCTGCCGATCGGACGCGCCGCCTCGGGCGGCGAGCTCTCGCGCCTGGTGCTGGCACTGCGCCAGGTCGTCGGCAGCGTCGATCCCGTCAGCACCTCGATCTTCGATGAGGTCGATGCGGGCATCGGCGGCGCCGTCGCCGATGTCGTGGGGCGCGCGCTGGCGGCGGTGGCCGAGCACCGGCAGGTCTTGGTGGTCACGCACCTGCCGCAGGTGGCGGCCTACGCCAAGTTGCACCTGCACGTCGGCAAGACCCAGGAGGGCGGACGCACGCGCACGGCGGTGCGGATCCTCTCGGCCGAGGAGCGCGTCGAGGAGCTGGCGCGCATGCTCGCCGGCAGCGAACTGACCGAGGAGGCGCGCGCGCAGGCTCGTCGGCTGCTGGCCGCGTCGGCCAACGTCGACAAGGTCGTCGACGTCGTCGAGGTCGCGCCCCGCAGCGGGCGCAAGGGCCGCAGCGCCCGCGACTCAGCATGAATCAAATCATACGTGAAGGTGCCGCGCGCCGCGTCCTCGCAGCCGCGCTGACGCTGGGCTGAGTCGACGGCGGCGTGGCGGCGCGGCGCCGCAGCGCTCGGGTAAAATTGACAGCCAAGTTTTTCGGGTGCTAGCTCGTCCTCGGGGAGCGTCTTCGTTTGGCACGCATTACCTTCTACGATCCAAGCCGGCGCAATACGCGGCATTCGGTGCTGACGGCTGCGCCGGCCTCGCGCCGGCGGCAGAAGCGACGGTGGCGGGCCGGGGGTGCCTGGCCGCTGGCGCTGGTCTTCCTCGTGCTACTGGGCGTCAACGCCTACGTCTTTCTCTTCCGCAAGGGGACCTCCGTCAACGAGCTGCTGCGCGCCAGCTCGCTCGCCGGCGGCTCGGTGCCAGGGCTATCCGGCGCCGCCCGGACGGGCGCGGGACGCGGTGATCGGCCCGGCGCGCCCGGGACAGCGACGTCGCCCGATTACCCCGACGACGGCGCGGTCGTCGTGCGCGGTACGATGAAGGGCTATATCGGCTTGTCCGCCGCCCTCGCAGCGGCGGGACTGAGCGCGGCCCAGGCCGACGAGCTCGCGACGGCGCTGGGCGCCGAGCTCGACCTGCGTGCCCTGCAACCACGACACCGCTTCGAGCTGCGCCTCGATCCACGCACGCGCGCGGTCGAGCAGTTCATTTACCAGCTCTCGGCGGTGCATAAGATCGTGGTGGCGCGTGGTGCGGACGACACCTTCAAGGCGCGGCGCGACGAGGCTGAGCTCGAGGTGGAGGTCGCCGAGATCGGCGGACGGATCGAGTCCTCGCTGAACGGCGCCCTCGCGGCCGCCGGTGAGACGGCTGCCCTGGCCGCCGCCTTCGTCGACCTCTTCTCCTGGGACATCAACTGGTACACGGATCCGCGCGAGGGCGACGAGTTCCGCATCGTCGTCGAGAAGCGTCAGCACGGCGGGAAGTTCTACCGCTATGGGCGTATCCTGGCGGCCGAATACCGCGGCGAGGCGGGGCGCTTCCGCGCCTACTACTACGCGGGCGCGGGCGCGGGCGCTGCAGGGGCCTACTACGACGCCGAGGGCCGCGCCGTGCGGCGCGCGTTTCTCAAGACGCCGCTGCAGTTTCGTCGCATCAGCTCGCGCTTCAACCGCAAGCGCTTTCACCCGATCCTGCACCGCACCAAGGGACACCTCGGCGTCGACTACGCCGCGCCCGAGGGCACGCCGGTCTGGGCCGCCGCCGATGGGGTGGTGGGCGCCGCCCATCGGGCGGGGGGCGCGGGAAATATGGTCGTGCTGCGGCATAGCGCGGGCGTCCGCACCGTCTACATGCACCTGCAGCGCTTTGCCGCCGGCCTGCGCCCCGGGCAGCGCGTGCGTCAGCACGACCTGATCGGCTACGTCGGCACGACGGGGCTCTCGACGGGCCCGCACCTGCACTACGGCATGGTGGTCAACGGTCGGCCGATCGATCCGCAGCAATTCAAGATCGGCGCCGGCCCGCTGCTGCCGAGCGGCGAGCGCGCCCGCTTCCTGGCGGCCGTGGGAGCACGCGCGGCCAAGCTCGGGGCGATCGCGCTAGCGGCGAAGTAGCGAGGCATTCAAGCGCACCGCTTGGGCCTTTCGCTCGGGCCTTTCGGCCGCTAGCTATGGCCCCCCAGCGCCGCTTCGACCGCCGGACGCATCGAGCCGTGCTCGAGCAGGCTGCGGTGCAGATCGAAGCAATGCGCCAGGTCGTGTCGCACGTGGCCGAGGGGTGCGGCCTCGAGATAGTGGTGCAGGTAGTCGCGGTAGCTCGGATGCGCGCATTTCTCGATCATGCGGTGGGCCCGCTCGAGCGGCCCCAGACCGCGCAGATCGGCCAGCCCCTGCTCGGTGACCACCACCTGCACCGAGTGCTCGTTATGGTCGACGTGCGTGACCATCGGCACGATCGTCGAGATCGCCCCACCCTTGCTGACGCTCGGACAGACCAGCAGAGAGATATAGGCGTTGCGCACGAAGTCGCCCGAGCCGCCCACCCCGTTGAGCAGGCGCGTGCCCGCGACGTGCGTCGAGTTGACGCAGCCGTAGAGGTCGGCCTCGACCGCCGTGTTGATCGAGATCACGCCGAGGCGTCGAATCACCCCCGGGTTATTGGAGAGCTCCTGCGGCCGCAGCACCACCCGCGGGCCAAAGAACCCCATATCGCCATAGACCTCTTGCAGCCGCGGCTCGGAGAGCGTCAGGCTGGTCGACGACGCGCCGAGCAGCTTGCCCTGCCGCATCAGGCCGACGAGCGCATCCTGAAAGACCTCCGTGTACATCACGAAGGGCGGCACCTCGTCGGCGCTGCCGAGGCTGGCCATCACCGCATTGGCCACGTTGCCGACGCCTGCCTGCAGGGGCAAGAAGTCCGGCGGTATGCGACCGGCGTGCAGCTCGTCGAGCAGAAAGTGCACGACGTGGGCGGCGATGCGCTCGCTGGCCGCGTCGGGCGGGGTGAAGGGCGCCACCCCGTCAGGCTCGTTGGTGTGGACCACGCCGACGATCTTGCTCGGGTCGGTCAGCGCGAAGGGCACGCCGATCTTGGCCATCGGCCGGCCGATCGGAATCGGGTCGCGCATCGGCGGACGCGGCAGAATCGCGATGTCCTGCATCTCGTGCAGCCGCCGGCTATGGTGCGCGTTGACCTCCACCACCACCCGCTTGGCGTGGCGCAGGAAGCTCGGCGATGCGCCGATCGACGCGCCGAGATAGATGCGACCGTCGTCGGTCACGTCGACCGCCTCGACCACGGCGAAGTCGAGCGGGCCGAAGAAGCCAAACTCGACCATCTGCGGGACGTGCGAGAGGTGCATGTCGACGAACTCGACGCTTTGATCGTTGATCCGCGCGCGCAGCGCCTTCGAGGACTGATAAGGCGCGCGCCAGCTAATCGCGTCGGCGTTGGCCAAGGCATCGTCGATGCCCGGACCGGTCGACGCCCCCGTCAGCACCCGCAGGCGATACGACTCGCCGCGAGCGTGCAACGCCCGCGCACGCTGGGCCAGGGCGCGCGGCACCGCCTTCGCGGCGCCGGCGGGCGTGAAGCCGGAGAAGCCGACCGTCGCGCCATCGGGGATCAGCGCGGCGGCCTCGTCGGCGGAGAGGACGGGGAAGTTCGATCGGGTCATCGGCGGCTCCCTCTGGCTGGAGAATGAACGAACGGGGCGGAAAGGGCCGCAGGTGTCTAGCGGCGGCCTCGCGATGTGTCAAGCCACTGCGGTAATAGTGACCCCGCTGCGGTGAGCCGACCGAGCGCGCGTGGCGCCGGCGGTTGACAAGCCTTGGCGCCTGTGAGACTGACTCACCGCTTATGCGGGCGTTTGACGCACAGCTCGTGCTCGAGGATGGGCGCAGTTTTCGCGGTCGGGCGATAGGTGCTTCTGGGTTCGTCCTCGGTGAGGTGGTGTTCAACACCAGCATGACCGGGTACCAGGAGATCGCGACCGACCCGTCCTACACCGGCCAGATCGTCGTCTTCACCGCCCCGCAGATCGGCAACTACGGTGTCTGCGACGCCGATGCGCAGACGCCGCGTGGCAATCGCGCCCAGCTCAGCGGCATCGTCGTGCGCGAGCTGTCACCGATCGCCAGTAACTGGCGCTCGCAGTCCGCGCTCGGCGACTGGCTGCTCGCGCAGCAGGTGATCGGCATCGCCGATCTCGACACCCGCGCCCTGACGCGTCACCTGCGGGACCGCGGCGCGATGCGCGGCGGCATCTTCCCGCAGGCCGGCGCCTCGCCAGAAGCTCGCCTCGAGCAGGTCCGCGCCTGGCCCTCGATGGAAGGGCTCAACCTGGCCAATCGGGTCACCACGCCCGAGAGCTTCACCTTCGCGGGCCCCGTCGCGAGCGCGACCGCCGCCGCCGCGGAGCAGGACGAGCGCGATCGGCCGCAGGTGGTGGTAATCGATTTCGGGGTCAAGCGGGGCATCCTGCGCTGTCTGCAGCGGCGCGGCTTGCGGGTTCAGGTCGTGCCGGCCGGAACCAGCGCCGACGAGGTGTTGGCGCTGCGGCCCGCCGGCGTCGTGCTCTCGAACGGCCCGGGCGATCCGGCGCCTGTGGCCTCCGGTATCGAGGCGGCGCGAGGTCTGCTTGGGCGCGTGCCGATGCTCGGCATCTGTCTCGGGCATCAGATCCTCGGGCTCGCCGTCGGCGGACAGACCTACAAGCTGCCCTTCGGCCATCACGGCGGCAATCATCCGGTCTCTGACCTCGAGAGCGGCGGCGTCTGGATCACGGCCCAGAACCACGGCTTCGCGGTCGACCCCGACACGCTGCCCGGCAGCGACATGGAGGTCACGCATACCAGCCTCTACGATCGCACGCTGGAGGGCTTCGCCCTGCGCGAGCGACGCGCGATCGCCGTGCAGTTTCACCCCGAAGGCAGCCCTGGACCCTCCGACGCCGAGGCGGTCTTCGATCGCTTCGTGGCGCTGCTCGAGACCGCAGGTCCCACGGCTACAACACCCGGTACCGCCACGCCCGGACCGAAGAGCTGAGCGCGACCATCGTCCATGCCCAAGCGCACCGACATCCGTAAGATCCTGCTGCTCGGCTCCGGCCCGATCGTGATCGGGCAGGCCTGCGAATTCGATTACTCGGGCACCCAGGCGGCCCGCGCGCTGCGCGACGAAGGCTACGAGGTCGTGCTCGTCAACTCGAATCCCGCGACGATCATGAGCGACCCCGAGGTCGCCGATCGCACCTACATCGAGCCGCTGACGGTCAGCGCGCTGGCCAAGATCATCGAGCGCGAGCGCCCGGACGCGCTGCTGCCCACGGTCGGCGGGCAGACGGCGCTCAACCTGGCGGTGAAGCTGGCCGAGACCGGCATCCTGCGCGAGAGCGGCACGCGCCTGATCGGCGCCCGACTCGACACGATTCGCGTCGCCGAGGATCGCCGGCTCTTTCGCGCCGCGATGGTGGCGGAGGGGCTCGATGTCCCGCGCTCGATCGTCGTCTCCTCGGTCGAGGCGGCCGTAGCGCAGGTGGCCGAGCTCGGCTACCCCGTGGTGATCCGCCCGAGCTTTACGCTGGGGGGCGAGGGCAGCGGTCTGGCCTACAACCTCGAGGAGCTGCGCGACGTCGTTGGGCGCGGCCTCGACGCCTCACCCGTCAGCGAGGTCTTGGTCGAGGAGGGCGTCGTCGGTTGGAAGGAGTTCGAGCTCGAGGTGATGCGCGACTGCGCCGACCGCTTCGTCGTCATCTGCACGATCGAGAACCTCGATCCGATGGGCGTCCATACCGGCGACTCGATCACGGTCGCGCCGGCGATGACGCTCTCCGACGTCGAGCTGCAGACGATGCGCGACATGGCCAAGCGGGTGATTCGCCGGGTCGGCGTCGAGACCGGGGGTTCGAACATCCAGTTCGCGGTCAATCCCGACAACGGCCGCATCGTCGTGATCGAGATGAACCCGCGCGTCTCGCGCTCGAGCGCGCTGGCGAGCAAGGCGACCGGCTTTCCGATCGCCAAGATCGCCGCCAAGCTCGCCGTCGGCCTGACGCTCGACGAGATCCGTAACGACATCACGCGCGAGACGCCGGCCAGCTTCGAGCCCTCGCTCGACTACGTCGTCGTCAAGATCCCGCGCTTCGCCTTCAAGAAGTTCCCCGGCACCTCCGATACCCTCGACACGCAGATGCGCTCGGTCGGCGAGGTGATGTCGATCGGACGAACCTTCAAGCAGGCGCTGCAGAAGGCAGTACGCTCGCTGGAGGTCGGTCGCGCGGGCTTCGGCGCCGATGGCAAGGACATCGCGGACCTCGCGCGGGTGCGTGAGCACCTCGTGCGACCGCATCCGACGCGACTCTTCTGGGTACGCGCGGCGCTGGCCGGCGGCGTCTCGCTCGAGGAGGTCTACGCCACGACGCGGATCGACCGCTGGTTTCTGCACCAGATCACCGAGCTGATCGCGATGGAGCGCGAGCTACGGACGGCCGCCGAGCCCGCCGGCCTGGCCGGTTGGGGGGTCGACCTGCTGCTCGAGGCCAAGCGCCAGGGCTTCTCCGACTGCCAGCTCGCCTACCTCGGCGGCGTCGACGAGCCCGCGGTGCGCGCGCACCGCCGGGCGCTGGGCGTCGAGGTCGCCTTCAAGTCGATCGACACCTGCGCCGCCGAGTTCCGCGCGTCGACGCCCTACTTCTACAGCAGCTACGACGACGAGGACGAGGCCACCGCGCAGAGCGAGGCGCCGAAGGTGATGATCCTCGGCGGCGGCCCGAACCGCATCGGCCAGGGCATCGAGTTCGATTGCTGCTGCGTGCATGCCGTGATGGCGCTGCGCGAGGCCGGCTATCAGACGGTGATGGTCAACTGCAACCCGGAGACCGTCTCCACCGACTACGACATCTCGGACCGGCTCTACTTCGAGCCGCTGACCGCCGAGGACGTCATGGCGATCGTCGAGCGCGAGCGCCCGATCGGGGTGATCGCGCAGTTTGGCGGCGCGACGCCGCTGGCGCTGGCCGGGCCGCTCTCGGCCGCCGGCGTCCGCATCCTCGGCACGCCCTACGACACGATCGACATGGCCGAGGACCGGGGCCGTTTCGGCCAACTCCTCGATCGGCTCGGCATTCGCCGGCCCGACTACGGCACGGCGAGTAGCCTGGAGGAGGCCCGCGTGGTGGCGGAGTCGCTCGGCTACCCCGTGCTCGTGCGCCCCTCCTACGTGCTGGGCGGCCAGGCGATGGCTGTTTGCTACGACAATAGCCGCCTGGCCGAGTATATCGACGCGGCCACGCGCGTCGGCGAGGGACGTCCGGTGCTGCTCGATCGCTTCCTCGAGGACGCCTTCGAGGTCGACGTCGATGCGATCTGCGACGGTGAGCGCACGGTGATCTGCGGCATCATGGAGCACCTCGAGGAGGCCGGCATCCACTCCGGCGACTCGACCGCCGTCTTGCCGACCTTCATGATCGCTCCGGCCCACCTCGACGAGATCCGCGAGTGCACCAAGCGCCTGGCGCTCGAGCTCGGGGTCAAGGGCCTGCTCAACGTTCAATACGCGATCGCCGACGGTCAGCTCTATGTGCTCGAGGCCAACCCTCGCGCCAGCCGGACGATTCCCTTCCTCTCGAAGGCGCTCGGTATCCCCTTCGCCAAGATCGCGGCGAAGGTGATGGTCGGCCAAAAGCTGGTCGACCTCGGTCTGACCGAGGAACCGCGTCCGCAGCGCTTTTCGGTCAAGGTGCCGGTCTTCCCCTTCGATCGCTTTCCCGGCTTCGACCCCGTCTTGGGGCCCGAAATGCGCTCCACCGGCGAGGCCTACGGCTGCGACGAGGAGTTCGGTCTGGCCTTCGCCAAGGGCATGATCGCCGCCGGCCAGGCGCTGCCCGTGCATGGCAACGTCTTCATCTCGGTGAATGACCGCGACAAGTCCAAGGTCGTGCCGATCGCGCGGGACCTCGCGGAGCTCGGCTTCACCCTGGTCGCGACGCGCGGCAATGCCAAGCAGCTCCAGCTCGAGGGGCTCAGCGTCAAGACCGTGTTCAAGGTCAACGAAGGTCGGCCCAACATCGTCGACCGCATCCGCAACCGCGAGATCGACCTGGTGATCAACACCCCGCTGGGGGGCCCCTCCTACTATGACGAGCACGCCTTGCGGCGGGCCGCGCTGAATTGCCGGGTGCCCCTGCTCTCGACGCTCTCGGCGGCGCGGGCCGCGGTGCAGGGCATTCGGCACCTGCGCGATAATATCCTGACCGTGCGCGCGCTGCAGGGCGGTTCGACAGGCACGACCGGCACCCACCCATCCCTCTCCTCAGCGGGCTGAACCGGCCCTCAGGCGGTTGGGCTGGCAAGAGCGCCGGCTGGCTCGGCTCCACGTCAGACCCGCAGCCAGCATGGTCGGCGCAGCGTGGGGTCAGGGCAGATAGGTGAGCGGCAGGATGGCTGAGCGGCAGCACGACTCCCTGGTCACGAGCCTGGCGAGCCTGAAGCAGATGGAGCAGGAGCGCGTCGCCGCGGAGCAAGCGGCTGCGCGGGCGCTGGCGCTGGCCGAGCAGGAGGCGCGCGCGAACGAGCGCAGACTCGCACTCGAGGCTGAGGCCGCGCGTCAGCGCGCCGAGGCCGAGCGGGCCCGCCTCGCGGAGGAGCGCCGGGCGACAGAGGAGCGGGAGCAACGCCAGGCGGCCGAGGCCGCGAGGCGCCGCTCGGCGATCGAGGGAGAAGAGCGTCTTCGCCGCGTCACGGTGGCGGGCGAGGCGGTCGCGGCGGCAAGGGTTAAGGCCGCTCGACTGCGCTGGGGCGTGGCGCTCAGCATCGTGATCGCGCTCGGCGTGCTCGGCGGCATCGGCTATCAGGTGCGCCAGCTCTACCGGATGAAGCAGAGCGCGACGCAGGCGGTGGCGCAGAACGCGCGGCGCACCCACGAGCTGAGGGCGCAGATCGCCGAGCTCCGGCGGGAGCAGAGAGAAGACGTGCGGCGCAACAGCGCCCTGATCAACGCGTTCAAGCGGCAATTGGAGAGCGCCCCGCTGCAGGCGCGCGAGGAGCTGTCCAAGGCGCTGCAGCAGGCCGAGGCGCGCGAGGCACTCCTGAAGGCGCAACAGGAACGCACCCGCCGGCGGCTCGATCGCGCGGCGCAAGGTGAAACCCTAGGCGAGCGTCTCTAGCCGAGAGCAGCAGATGGCAGCACCAGACTCCGACTCCCTGGACTTCAACCTCAAGCAGCTACGCGCGCTCGAGCAGGAGCGCCTGGAGGACGCGCGGCGCGCAGCGCTGCGCCAGCAAGAGGAGCAGCGGCTGGCGGCGATCGAGGTGCAGCTCGCCGATCAGACGCGCGGCAAAGACGAGCAGAGCGCGGTGCTCGAGCGCCTGCGCGAGGACGAGCGCCGACGGCGCCAGGCGACAGAGGCGCACGAAGCGCAGCTCGAGGCTGCCGAGCGCCAGGCCCGCGCCGAGGCGGAGCAGCGCCTGTTGGCGCACCGAAACGCCATCCACGCCGACGCGCTGAAGGAGCAGCGGGCTCACCGCTGGCAGGCGCTGCTCGGCGCGATCTTGACGCTCGTGATGCTAACGAGCGCGGGGCTCGCCTATGCCATCTACCGCAGCAAGGGCGAGATCGCCCGTGCGGAGCGGACCCGACAAGGGCAGCAGCGGCTCTTCCGCGCCCTACAGGCGGAGCTCGAGGAGGCCCAGGCCCGCGCCAAGAGGGCGGCGAGACGCGCGCAGCGGGAGGTGACGGCCTACAACAAGCTGATCGACGAGGCCAAGACGGAGGCGCAACGGAGCCTGCTGCTCGAGCACCGGCAGGCCATGGCAGAGGCTGCGGTGGCGGCCGGCAAACGCGTCTTCCGGGCCAAGGCAGCCAGCGCACGCGCCGCCAAGAAACTGACCGAGATCAAGTGCGACCCCAACGATCCGATCTGCTTCCATTGAGGGTGACGAAGGACCCGCCGTGTGCCCGACGAAAAGGAAGTGCTTCCGGCCGACCGCGAGGATCCTGAGCACTCTCTGCGAAGCGCTGTTGTCGAGCGGCAGCTTCTGGTCGTCCAGGAAGCGACGCAGGGCGCGGCGCTGGTTCTTGGCGTAGGTCAGCGCCACACCGAGCCGGCGCTTGGGCGGGGTGCTCGGGAACCGCTCGTCGGTCCACGCGTCGATCGCGTCGACGATGACGCGGCTGCTCAGCACGCGCTTACCTCGGTCCCGCTTGCAACGCGCTCACCAGGCGCCCAACCTCACCTGCCGAGCCTGGGCAGCGCCGGCCTCCAGCACGAATACGGTCCAAGGGTCCTCGCGTTTGAAGATGGCGCGCGCCGGAAGGCGCACGACCTCTCGGGCCTCCTCGTTGCTCCTCGACGCCCAGGGCGGACCTCCGGCTAGACGCCTTGGGCTCGACGCGACGCACGTGGGCCTGCAGCTCGCGTTGAACGCCCCAGCGGACGATGCGCGCCTTTGCCCCGGAGCGGATGCGCACCGCATCGGACGTCAGCACGTCGACCACCAGCTCGTGCGCCGCCGGATTGCCAAGCTCCAGCAGCGCGGTGCCCGCCTGTACGACGCCCCGCTTGCTTTCTCGACACATCGAGGACGACCCCGGCGATGGACCGGAGCTGCTCCGCCACGCGGTCCGGCGCACGTCGGGCGGCAGCGAAGGCCTCACCGAAGCGGTACGCCTCGGTGACACCGCGCAGCGCCTGAACATCGACCTCCCCCATGCGGTAGGTCTTCGTGATCGCGTCGGCCCGGAGAACGACGTCACCATCGTCTCGCGGTCGTGGTGGCGGGGCGCCCGTCCGCCCTGCCGCGGCGGCGGATCGCGCGGGTTCGTCGTCACCCACGGATCGGTCGAGTGGCATCAGCCGGCCTTGGACGGCGCGCCGGCGAGGCCATAGAAGAAGAGGTCGAGCACCTGGGCGAGGCTGTCGTTGAGCGACCCGGCACAGCCGCTCCGCGTCCAGCGCAAGAAGAAGGCGTGGGTCAGTCCCCAGAGCGCGTTCGCGGCGACCTCGGAGGCCACCGTGGGACCGACCGATCCCAGATCACCTTCGGCGCGCCGACCCTCGATCCATAGCGTGAGCTGCGCGATGTAGTGAGCGGCCAAATCCGGAGGAGGCTCGGCGTCCTTCGAGGGCGGCGCGCCGCGCTGTAGGAAGAATAGAAACGCGTCCCGGTGCGTCTCTGCCCACGCGTTCTGATGACGCAGCAGCAGCTCGAGCTGCTGCCGAAAGGTCAGCCCAGCGGGGAGGGAGACGCCGAACAGGTCTTGAGCCTCCTTGGTGATCGTCTCGGCCAGAGCGTTGACGATGTCCTGCTTGCCCCTGAAGTAGCTGTAGAGCGAGGGGGCGCTGTATCCTGCTTCGCGACCGATGTCTTGCATCGAGGCCGGGGCGAAGCCCTTGCGCGAAAACACGCGCGCTGCGGCCCGCAGCATGTGCTGTCGTGTCTCGCGGATTTCACGTTCGCGGCGGGGCGGTCTCGGCATGCCTTCAATTCCTCCGATGCATCAGCGCACGAGGTCGCGACCAGCGGCGACATCGAGAGCCACGAGCGCCAGGCGGAGCGCGTTCTTTGAGCGGATCTCCCCCACCTCATTGGCCAGGCGCCGCGACCCCGCGTCCGACAGCTCGAGGGGCGTCGCGGCGCCAACGTCGAAGCGCGCCCGGACCAAGGCTTCATTCCTGCGAGCGAGTTTCGCCTCACGTTGAGCGAGCTCCCAACGCGCCCGTGCGCTTCGCGCCTCGACCAGCCCACGGCGCACCTCGGTCGTAACCTGGTCGCGGATCCGCCGCTCTTGCAACGTGAGCTGCCTGACCTGACTGTCGCCGTCGAGGCTATCGGCGTAGCGCGCGCCGCCGTCGAAGAGCGTCCACGTACCCGTGATGACGCCGATCCAGAGCAGGTTCTGGCCCGTGAAGCCAGCGGCGTTCGACCAGCTTCCGCTCAGGTCCGCCGCGATCTCCGGGAGGAACTTCGTGCGCGCCCTCCACTTCACGATATTCCTGTCCGCGGACAGACGCCGCGCGGCGCGCAGATCTGGGCGCCGCGCGAGGGCTGCCGTCAGGAGTGTCTCCTCGTCGGGCAGGGCCGCCGGCGGGTCCGACGGATCGACCGCGACGACGGTCCCGTCGAGCTTACAGAGCACATGCATCGCCTCGATGGCGAGGTCGCGCGCGGCCCGGGCATCGAGCCGCTGCCGCTCGGCGTCGGCCAGGTCGATCTCGGCCTGAGTCACGGCCGTCTCCGTTGCCGCGCCGTTGTCGAAGAGCACCTTCTCCTTATGCAGGTGAGCGACGCGGTCCCGGAGCGTCTGCTCCGCGATCTGGATCGCATCCTGGGCCGACAGCAGCTCGAAGTACGCGTTAGCGACGAGCTTCAGCAGCTCCTGCTTCGTCCGCTTGAAGTCCAGCCGCGCGACGTCACGCTTGGTCCCCTCGCCGATCAGCTTGACGATCGCCGAGGGCGCGAGGATCGGCTGGTGGAGCTTGACGCTGGCGTTGAGCGCGTCCTGGGCCTGAATGACGATCGGCGGCGCCGTGGAGGTCGGATCGAAGAGCCGCGGGTCGAGCTCCGCCTCGTATTGGTTCCTCGTGTAGCTGGCGGCGGTCGAGAGTACGGGCAAGAGTCCAGACCAGGCGCGCTTGCGCGCGATCCGAGCCTGCACCACCGTCTCGCGGGCGAGCGCCAGGTCCGAGTTGCGATCGAGCGCCAGCTGATAGGCCTGTGCGAGGGCAAGCCGGGTGGTCTCGGCGCGCGCCGCGCTCGGCTGGGCGACGAGCCCAAGCATGGCGAAGATGACGATACGATCGGTCATGGCACTCCATCCTCCGCGGGCAGCGGGTCCTCCGAGGACCACTTGCGCCCGACCCATGCGCCGAAGTCGTCGAGATAAGCGTAGACGACCGGCACCACCAGGAGCGTGAGGAAGGTGGACGAGATGAGTCCGCCGATGACCGCTCTTGCCATCGGCGCGCGCATCTCGGCGCCCTCACCGATCGCGAGCGCGAGCGGCACCATCCCCACGATCATCGCGAGCGTGGTCATGATGATGGGACGCAGCCGGATCTCGCCCGCCTTGGCCAGAGCGTCGGTCCGGGGCATGCCCTCGCGACGACGCTGGTTGGCGTTGTCGATCAGCAAGATGGCGTTCTTGACGACCAGGCCCATCAGCATGATGAGGCCGATCATCGTCATGATGTTGAGCGTATCGTTGGTCAGCAGCAGCGCCCCGACGACACCGATGAAGGAGAGCGGCAGCGACAGCATGATGGCGAGCGGCTGCAAGAAGCTGCCGAACTGCGACGCCAGGATGAGATAGATGAAGATCACCGCCAAGATCAGCGACTCGAGCGCGTAGCCCGCGCTCTCGATCATGTCGCGGGTCTGGCCGCCCATCGTCTCTGAGTAGCCCTCGATCCGGGGCAGGGCCGCGATGCGCTTGTCGAGCTCTGCCGTCACGTCGCCCAGAGCTCGACCCTCGACGCCCGCGCTGATGGTCACCTGGCGCTCGAGCTCGAGGCGCTCGATCTGCGACGGTCCAAGCGAGTCCTCGATCCGCGCGATCTGGCCCAGGGGGACCAGCAGGCGGCGACCATCCACGCCGGCCTTGGTCGAGGGCAGCTCGAGCGTCGCGAGGTCCGCCTTGCCTGTCCGGCTCCGCTCCGCGAGCTGGACCCGCACGTCGTAGCGCTCTCCGCGCGCGTCCTCGAGTTCGGTGGCGACCTCACCCCCCAGCAGGGTTTGCACCGTCGAGCCGACGGCCCGGGCCGACACGCCCCGGTCGGTGGCACGATCACGATCCAGGAGAATGCGGAGCTCGGGCTTGGTGCGCTCCTGCGCGATCTTCGCGTCGACCAACCCAGGGATCTTGCGCGCCTCCTCGAGCAGGTGGTGCGCGCGACGATCGAGCAGCGCGAGATCCGGGCCCCGCAGGCTGAGCTGGATCGGTTGCTGAGCCCCACCCGCGCCACCGACGTCCGAGAGCGAGTAGCGCACATCGATCACGTCGCGCAGCTGTTCGCGCAGATCGCGCCGGATCTGGTTCGTCGTGCGCTTGCGGCCGTGCTTGCGGTCGCGGACGTAGATCGACCCCTCGTTGACGGCGCCGGTGGCGCCCGCGCCGATGGTGGTGAACGCAAGCTCGACATCGGGGTCGGCGATCACGATGGCCACCAACGCCTTCGCCTTCTCCTCCGTGTACTCGATCGAGGCGCCGACAGGCGTGCGGAAGTCGACCTGAAACTCGCCCTTGTCGTAGTCTGGCATGAAGGCGCCGCCGACTCTTCCCGCCAGCGCGAGCGTGGCGACGAAGCTCGCGGCCGCGATCGCGAGGGTGGTCTTGCGGTGATCGAGGGCCCATAGCACGGTGCCGTGGTAGCGCAGGCTCAAGCGGTCGAAGGCCTTCGAGAAGCGCTCGAGCGCCCGCCCGATGGGCCCGCGCTTGACGCCGTGGGGATCGGGCCAAACCGACGACATCATCGGATCGAGCGTGAAGGAGACGAAGAGCGAGATGAGCACGGCACACGCCACGGTGATGCCGAACTGGTAGAAGAAGCGCCCGATGATCCCCTTCATGAAGGCGACCGGCACGAAGACGGCCACGATGGCAAGCGTCGTCGCGATGACCGCCATGCCGATCTCGGCGGTACCGTCGCGCGCCGCGTCGTGGTGACTCTTGCCCATCTCGGCGTGACGCACGATGTTCTCGCGCACCACGATCGCGTCGTCGATGAGCAGGCCAATCGCGAGCGACAGCGCCATCAAGGTCAAGATGTTGAGGGTGAAGCCCATCGCCCAGACCACCAGAAAGGCCCCGATCACCGAGACCGGCAGCGTCAGGCCGGTGATCACCGTGGAGCGCCAGGAGTTCAGGAAGAGGAAGACCACCAGGACGGTCAGGATGGCGCCGAGGACGAGGGTGAGCTTCACATCGTCGACGGACTCCTCGATCATCTTGGCGCCGTTGCGCACGACGCTGAGGGTGGCGCGCGCGCCGAGCTCCTCTTGCAGCTCGGGTAAGCGACGCTGGATCTCGTGGACCACGGCCACGGTGTTCGCGCCAGACTGCTTCTGCACCTCGAGCGTGACGGTGCGTGAGGTGCCGATCAGCGCGAGCGAGCGCAGCTCCTCCTGGCCATCTTCGAGGTCGGCGACGTCGCGCAGGTAGATCGGCGCGTCGTCGTGCCCGCGCCCGATCACGAGGGTGGCGAAGTCAGCCACGCGGTTGATCCGGGCGGCCACGCGCACCACGGTCTCGGTGCGTGCGGCGCTGACGCGCCCGGCGGGCACGTCGGCGTTCTCCTGTCGCAGCCGGTCGACGACGCTGGCGGCCGTCACGCCGCGCGCACGCAGGTCATCAGGACGCAAGGACACGCTAATCTGGCGCCGCGCGCCGCCGACGATCTTGACCGCACCGACCCCCGCCACGTTGACGAGCCGCTTCTTGACGACGCGATCCGCGAGGTCCGTGAGGTCGCGGGTAGAGAGCGTCTTCGACGCCAGCCCAAGCGATGCGATGGGTGCAGCCGACGGGTCGAAGCGCTGGATCAGCGGCGCCTCCGCGGCCTCGGGGAGCACGCCGGCGAGCGCGGCGACTTTGTCGCGCACGTCGTTGGCCGCCTCGCGGCCATCGCGGTCGAGCTCGAAGCTGATGGTGACCGTCGAGACGCCTTCGCTCGAGGTGGAGCGCACCTCCTTGACGCCGGACAGCGTGTGGACCGCCTCCTCGATCGGCTTGGTGACCTCGCTCTCTACAGACTCCGCGCCCGCGCCGGGCCAGCGCGTCCCCACGCTCACGACCGGCAAGTCGACGTCCGGGAATTGGTCGACGTTGAGGCGGCGGTAGCCGAAGTAGCCCAGCACGACCAGCGCGACCATCATCATGGTCGTCAGGACAGGCTGCTTGATCGACATGTTACTGAGAAACATCGGCTAGTCGCCTTCGGCTGCGGACGCCGCGGCGCGCGCAGCGACCGTAACGCGCATTCCCGGCTTGAGTTCCTCCGCGCCGGCCAGGACGAGCTCGTCCCCGACCGCAACCCCTCTTCCGATCTCCACCAGGCCGCCCTGACCTGCGCCGACCACGGCGGCGACACGCTCGACCACGTCGCCGCGCACCGCCCAGACATAGTGGCTGCCACCCTCGCCACGCAGGGCTCCCTGTGGAATGGCCACGCCGACATGAGATGCGCCAGTCGGCACCCGCGCCACCGCGAACATCCCATCCATGAGCTGGCCCTTCGGGTTTGCGATGGCGGCACGGACGGGCAGCGTGCGGCTCGCGCCATCGAGCTGCGGTATCACCGCAACGATGCGACCCTCGAAGGTCTGGTCGCCGAGCGCACCCACCCGGAACCTGAGCGGTGCGCCTAGCTTGAGCGCGCGCGCATCCACGGCCGGCACGCTGGTCACGAGCTCCATCGAGCGCGTATCGATGAGGTCGACGATCGGTTTGTCCTTGCCGAGGTATTCGTGAGGTCTGACGTGACGCTTGACCACGATGCCGGAGATCGGCGCTGCAATCCGGTATTGTCGCAGCGTCGCCCGACCCACGAGGACGTCGGCCTCAGTCTGCTTGAGGTTGGCGAGCGCCATGTTGACCTGGGCCGCAGCGGCGTCGGCGCGACTCCGCGCGTTCTCGAACATCCGCGCGTCAATGACCTTGGCGGCCTTGAGCCTCTCGGTCCGGTCCAGCTCGACCTGCGCGGCTTCGCGCTCGACTCGGGTCGACTCGAGCGACGCCCGCGCTACCTCCACCGCTGCTTCCGCCTTCTTCAGGCTCGCGCGAGGAGCAACGTCGTCGATCTGCGCCACGAGCGCACCGGCCACGACCTGGTCGCCCGCCTCGACCATGAGCTTGGCGAGGGTTCCTGCGACCTCACTGACGAGGCGCGCCTCGGAGGCAGGTCGAATTTCGCCGGTCAACTCGACCACCGGCTCGAACTGGTGCTGGACCGCCAGCGTGGTCTCCACCCGCGGCGAGGGCACCTCGGCGATCGCGGCCTCGGTCTTTGTGCAGGCTCCGAGGAGGAGCATCGCGCAAACGAGCAGCAGCCACGAGCTCCAGTCCGCCCTGACACCGGCCCTGACACCGTGATGCAGTCGTGCACTCATCGTCGGCCCCCTCCCTGGCGTCCGCGGACGCGCCGCAGACTGAAAGCCACGATCATGGGATCGCTCGCTGTAAGCCCGGCCCTCGCACAGAAGTCGGTCGAAGGTGCACCGCACGCGCTTCCCCGCCGATTCTGGCGCTGGCGTCCGCGCCGCGGAAGCATGCCCGCAATACCTGGCCGCTCGTAGCAGCAGCCAATGCCCGACAGCGTGACCGTAGGCGTCGTTGAATCTCGTAGGCGAACGATCGCCGGTTGCGCAGGTCCGTCAGCGGATCGCGGTGCGCAGCGCACGCTTTGGTCGGCCGGGCCATGTTCTGATTACCTGTTGCCCATTGAACGATGAGCAAGGTACGTCGAAGACCGATTCATGTCTATATGATTTCGCGATTAAGTGCAAAACTGGGCTCGATTTAGAGCGCCCTGCTGGCTCCTGAGCGCGCAAGGCGACCCGCTTCTTCTTGGGTGTCAGCGGCGCGGGCGGGCGAAGCGTTCGCGCTTCAGTGGGGTCGCGCCGGCAGGGTGTTACGCACCACCTTGCCCGAGCGCATGACCAGCCTGACGCGGGTGAGCGCCGTGCTATCGGCGAGCGGGTTGCCTTCGACGGCAATCAGGTCGGCGAGCTTCCCCGGGGTGATCGTTCCCAGTTGAGGGCCCAAGCCGAGGTGCTCGGCGCCCCTACGCGTCAATGCCCCGAGAGCCTGCAGCGGCGTCAGCTCTGCCCTTACGAGCGCTGCGAACTCCCTCGCGATCGTCGGGCTGCTGCCGCAGGCGGCGAGCGCGATCAGGCCTAAGGCGAGGCCCGCGGCCAACGGAAACCTCGCCGGCTGCGCGACCGCGTGGCTCGCAACCCGCGCGGGAGCAGCCTGCGACCTCGCTCCGCGCGCACCCACGCAAGAGCCCCACGACCAAGGGCTCGTCATCACCGCACCCCGTCATGGCCGGACCCACTGGAGATTGGGCCAGTTGAGCGGCGTCGAGGCTCACCGCTAGGGCGCGGAGCAACTTGCGGACCTGACCCTAACAGCCCGTTGACAAATCAGCACCGCGCCTTCACGATACTAGCTAGTACTTGCTTGCCGCGCTCGACTGCGGCTAAGCTTCGACTGCGGGGAAGGGCGGCCCATGACGACCAGGAAGTCGAGCGGGGAGCGACGCACCGAGATCGCCGACGCTGCCATCAAGATCATTGGAGAACGCGGGCTGCGCGAGTTCACGGCGGCGCAGGTGGCGCAGGAAGTGGGGATCAAGGACGGGACCGTCTTTCGCCATTTCAAGGACATGAATGCGATCGCCGAGGCCGCGCTTGACCGACTCCAGGCCTTGGTCGGGATGAGCCCACCGCCCACGGCCGATCCGCTCGAGGGCCTCAAGGAGTTTGTCCTTTCCCGTCTGCGCTCCGTGACCGCTCAGCCCGCACTCCAAGCGCTCCTCTTCTCGGACCAGCTTTCCCACGCCCTCGGCGCCGAAGGTCCGCCGCGCGTGGCGGCGCTGCGCAACCGCGGCCGTGCGTTCGTCAGGTCGTGTCTCCACGAGGCTGCAGAGCAGCGCCTCCTTCGCGAGGACCTCGACCTCGAGGCCGCGGTCGTGCTCGTCACGGGCATGGTGATGGGCTTCGTGTTTGCGGCCAAGGACGGCGCATGGGTCGCCCCGATCGGCGAGATGGAGCAACGCTGCTGGGAGACCCTCCGGTCGATGCTCGAGCGAACCCGAGCGGAGTCATGAAAGCGCGGACGAAACTGTTCGCCCTCATCGCCGGCGTCGGCGCCTTCCTCGCGGCCTTTGGCTGGCTGCTGACCACCCACGGGCCGCTGGCCCCCGTCGGCGTCCAGCTCGGCGAGGTCGGGCGCGCCAACCTGAAGCCGAGCGTCTTTGGTATCGGCACGGTCGAGGCGCGCCTGGCCCAGGCAGTCGGGCCGCTCGTGCCTGGACGCGTCCTGCGCGTGCTCGTGGATCAGGGCGAGAAGGTCAAGGTCGGGCAGGTGCTCGCGGAGATGGACCCGATCGATCTCGACCACCGAGTAGGCGCCGCCAGGCGTAGCGGCGCGCGTTCGCGTCAGACACTTCAGCTTGCCGAGGCGCAGGTCGCTGACGCGGCGAGCCGCGCCAAGCTCGCCAGCGTCAACCGTGAGCGCGACCGCCGCCTGCATCGGCAACAGGTCGTCAGCCAGCAGGCGCTCGACAACAGCTCGAGCGAGGCCGAGCGAGCCGCGGCAGCCCTGGCAGCGGCGCAGGCCAACGCGGAGGCGGCGCGGCAGGACCTCGGCCGCGTCGAGGACGAAGCGCAGGGCTTGCGCCGCCTGCGCGCTAGCCTGAGGCTCGTCAGCCCCGTGGACGGCGTGGTGGTCGCGCGCGAGGTGGAACCAGGGAGCACGGTCGTCGCCGGTCAGGCCGTCTTGCGGCTGATGGTGCCCGCGAGCCTTTGGGTGCGGGCGCGCATCGATCAATCGCGCGCCGGCGGGGTGCGGGTCGGGCAGCGCGCCAGTGTCGTGCTGCGCTCCGCCGCCGATCATCCACTGCCCGCGCGGGTGGCGCGCATCGAGCTGCAAAGCGACCCCGTGACCGAGGAGCGGGTGATCGACCTGAGCTTCGACGCGCCACCGGCCCGCCTCTACCTGGGCGAGCTGGCCGAGGTCACGATCTGGCTGCCGGGCGAAGCCGGCGTGCTCGTCTTGCCGAGCGCCGCCGTCGCTCGAGCGGGTGGCCAGACCGGCGTCTGGCAGCTGGTCGACGGGCGCGCCCGCTTCAAGCCGATCACCCTCGGCGGCCAGGGCCAGGCCGACCTGACGCGGCTTGGGTCGGGTCTGGTCGAGGGCGAGCGCGTCATCGTCTTCAGCAGCGCAGCGCTCGAGCCTGGCGTTCGCGCGCGGCAGCAGCGCGTCGAGCCGCGATGATCAACCTCGCACGCCGCGATGTCGCCAACCACCTCGGCCGCTATCTGCTCACCGGCCTTGGACTGGGGCTCTTGATCGGCGTCACCCTGACCATGGCGGGGGTCTATCGGGGCATGGTCGACGATGCCAAGGTCCTGCTCCGGGCCGGCCGAGCAGACATCTGGGTCGTGCAGCAGCACACGCTCGGGCCCTTTGCCGAGCCATCGAGCCTGCCGGACGACGTCTATCGCAGCCTCGAAGGGCTCCCGGGCATCGCCGAGACCGGCAACGTGGCCTATCTCACGATGCAGGTGCAGCACGGCGGCAAGGAGCGCCGCGTGATGCTCGCGGGCTACACGCCGGGGAGGCTCGGCGGCCCGCCCTTTCTCATCGCCGGGCGACCGATTTCCCGTTCCCACTACGAGGCGGTGGCCGACGCCAAGACCGGCTTCGCGGTGGGCGACCGCGTTCGCATTCGTCGCAACGACTACGCCGTGGTGGGACTGACTCGACGCATGGTTTCCTCGGGCGGCGACCCGATGGTCTTCATTCCCCTGAAGGACGCTCAGGAGGCCCAGTTCCTGCGCGACAACGACGCCATCGGCAACGACCGTCATCGCCTCGCCGCGAACGCGGCCCTCAATCGGCCCGGCCAGTCCGCCCTGCTGGAGGCGGTCGAGGCGCTTCAGACCGCCAGCCACCGGGTCAACGCCGTGCTCCTGCGCGTCGCGGAGGCGCATGACGCGCCGCAGGTGGCCGCCAACATCAGGCGCTGGAAGCACCTGACCGCCTACACCAGCGCCGAGATGGAGGAGATCCTGGTGGCGAAGCTGATCGCCACCGCGGCCAAGCAGATCGCGCTCTTCCTCTTCATCCTGGCGCTGGTGAGCGCGGCGATCGTTGCCTTCATCATCTACACGATGACGCTCGGCAAGCTGAAGGAGCTCGCCGTCCTCAAGCTGATCGGCACGCGCGACCGCACGATCGCCGCGATGATCCTGCAGCAGGCCCTGGGCCTGGGGGCCATTGGCTTCTTCGTCGGAAAGTTCGCCGCGACGCTGTGGGCGCCGGTGTTTCCAAAGTACGTCCTCCTCGAAACCAAGGATGCGATCGGCGCCTTCGTGATCACCCTGGTGATCTGCGCACTGGCCTCGGTGCTGGCCATTCGCGCCGCGCTGCGCATCGATCCGGGCGAGGCGATTGGCGGATGAAGCCCATGACGGCGACGGAACCGGCGATCCAGATCGAGAACCTGACGAAGCGCTACGGGCGTGGCACGACCGCCGTCGAGGCGCTCAAGGGCGTGGACATGCAGCTCTACCCCGGCGAGGTCGTCGGCTTGATCGGTCCCTCTGGTTCGGGCAAGTCCACGCTCTTGAAGTGCCTGGGCGCGGTGATCGAGCCCAGCAGCGGCCGCTTCACCCTGGCCGGCGAGGTCATCTACGATCACGGGTGGAAGCGGAGGGACCTGCGCGCGCTCCGTCGCGACCGCATCGGCTTCGTCTTCCAGGCGCCCTACCTGATCCCCTTTCTCGACGCCACCGACAACGTCGCGCTGCTGCCGATGCTCGCCGGCGTGAAGAACGCGGCGGCGCGGGCGACGGCCCTCGCGATGCTGACCGCCCTCGATGTTCAGCACCGCGCCCACGCGCGCATTTCCGAGCTCTCCGGCGGTGAGCAGCAGCGGGTGGCGATCGCCCGCGCCTTGGCCAACAAACCACCGATCATTCTCGCCGACGAGCCGACCGCGCCGCTGGATAGCGTGCGCGCACTCGCCGTCGTCAAGATCCTCAACCGGCTCGCGCAGGAATTCCGCACCGCGATCATCGTGGTCACGCACGACGAGAAGATCATTCCGACCTTCAAGCGCATCTACACCATCCGCGACGGCAAGACCTACGAGGCGCCCGGTGAGGGCCGAGCGCTCTAGCGCTCCCGCACCGGCAGAGGCTGGACGTCGCCCGCGCCGCCTAGAACGAGCGAAAGAGCGCGCTCAGCCCGCGGGCGGTGGTTGCGGGGAGGTCGATGTCGGCGGCGATCGCGGGCAGCCGGGCGACGGCCTCGCGCACCGGGTCGAGGAAGTGGGTTAGCGGCCGCTTGAGGTCGGCGGCGCGCGCCGCCTGCTGGAGATCGTCGCGCGTGAAGCCATCGCGCTTGCCGTTGCAGCAGAGCTGATGGTGGTCGATCCAGCGCGAGGCGGGGTTGTAGCTGAAGCAGAGATCGTAGGCCGGCGCGAGGCGCCAGCGCCCGTGGCCGTCCATCAGGAAGGCGTGGTTCTTGGTGTGGTCGTCCTGGTTGCGGGTGACGAGGTTGAAGACCATCCGCAGAAAGAGCTGGTCGAGCACGTCCTGGCCCAGCCCGAGCGCGCGTGCGGTGGCGAAGAGCCCCTCGTAGTGCGCCGCGCCGGGCGGATTGCGGTCGGCGTGAGCGAGGGCGCAGTAGGTTTGCACGTGCAGCTTCTGCCCCTGCGGCCCGCGGTCGAAGCGCCGCGTCATGAAGTGCGCGCGCTCACCGTCGGCGAAGAGCCGGCACTCGGTCATCTCGATGCCGGCGAGCACGGCCATCACGTGGTAGGCGTACTCGACGCGGCCGAGCTGCTGGCTCGCGGCGTGGCCCTCATCGTCGAAGCCGTCGAACTTGATCAACCAGTGCGTGAAGCCGCTCGGGCAATCCGCCTGGCCGGACATCACCTGCTGGGTCTGCTCGTTCCAGGCGACGATCGCCTTGGCCTTGGCGCCGCCCGCCGAGGTCCCGACCTGAATCAGCTTGTGCAGCGCGTCGTCGCCCGGAGGCAAGGGCAGGGGCTGCTCATGCTGCTGGAGCAGCTGCTCGGCGATGCGCACCAGCTCGTCGACCTCGACCTCGATCACCGTGCTGGCCTCGGGGTCGGTGTCGGGCTCGTACTCCAGCGCGCCGATCCCGCGGCGGCCCAGATAGGCCAGCCGCTCGATCGGCGTCAGATCGGCCAGCCGGCGACCCTGCCGCGCCAGCCAGCGCTCGAGCAGGCGGTTGCCAAAGCGCTCGGGCAAGGAATCGGCGATCATCCCCGGCAACCCGCTGAAGGTCGGGCGATCGGCGAGCTCGGCGAAGGCATAGCTTTGCGCGCGGAGGGGCATCAGCAAGGGACTGGGCTGGAGACCGCTCTCGCGGAACTCGGGGGTGTACTGCAGCTCGGCGTAGCCCTCGCGCGCGTGCCAGCTCAAGGCGCCGAGCGTGCGACCCCAGAGCTTGACGCGTAGCGTGTCGAGCGCGCTCAAGCGTGGCCTCCGCCGCCGCGCTGGCCTGGATCATCGCCGCCGCTGCCGGGGCCCGGCCCCGCCGGCGCCGCGTAGCGCGCCCGTAGGGCCGCCGCATCGGCGAGTGGCAGCGCGGCCCGCGCGAAGTCGGGGGCGGCCGGGGGCTCAGGCCGAGGCGCGCGGCGGCGTGCGCGCGCCTCCCCCGCGAGCCGCTCGAGGGGGGTCGGCCCGGGCTCGCTGAGCAGCGGCGCCAGCAGGTCCAGGCGATCGAGCGCCCGCAGCACGCGCAGCAGCGTGTCCGTACCGACGGGATGGCCCTGCCAGAGGCGCGTGATCGTGGCCCGACCGACCCCCGCTGCGCGCGCCAGCGCGGCGTCGGTGAGCCGCCCGCGGCCCTCTTCCCAGCGCCCTTTTTCGGCCTTCAGTCGCCGACCCAGGGCCGCCAATAGCGTGTCCACCGAGGCGCTCGCGGTGTCGGAGAATTGACTCATATAGGGATCACTATACGTCCTCTGGCCTTTATTTGAATCGTATATTAGCCACTTCGTCCAAGAGCGGCCGAGTCGCGCGGTCCAGTGGGGGGCCCAGTGGGGCCCTTCCGTCCGCGCCGCCGCTGAGCGTCAGTCGTGGGCGCTGAGGCGTCGTACGCGATGACCGCCGGCCCTCAGCAACGCCACGAGACCCTCGGGGCCGAGGACGTGCGAGATGCCGACGGCGACAAAGGCCGGCGCCTTGCCCTGGAGCAGGGCCTCGATCTGCGGCAGCCAGGCGAGATTGCGCTGATGCAGCAAGATCTCGTAGCTCTCGCTGCCGGGCGCGAAATCGAGCTCGGCCAGCGCCTGCGCGTTGCCGTGGCGATAGTGTGCGATGTTTGCCTCGAGCGCGCGGCGAACGCCTTCGAGGTCGGCGAGCTGCTGCTCGAGCGCTGGGATGGCCTCCTCGAGCGGCAAGCGGTTGAGCATCGCCACCTGTTGTTCTGGGGTCTCGAAGCTGCGCAGCTCCTTGCCGGCGCGCTCGGCGGCGTCGAGCAGGCTGAGGTCGATCGCCTCCTGCGGCTCGATCAGCTTCGCCGCGAGCATCGACGCGACGATCCACGGCCGCAGCGTCGCGAGCCGGCTGGCCGGGAAGGGATCGAGGAACGCAACGAGCGCGCCGAAGGCGGCCGGCGAGAGGCGCGCGTCGAGGCGCTCATCGGGGGGCAGCAGCGCCTGCTGCAACAACACGTTGGGCTCGACGAAGCGCGTGTCGGCCTCGTTCTGAAAGACCGCGGCGCGGTCGAAGTAGCGCCAGACGGAGGGGGGAAGGTCGGCGCGTGCCGAGAGGCCGAAGTGGTAGGTGCCGAGCAAATAGACCGGCGCACCGGCCTCGGACTCGACCTCCCACAGCAGCGGTGGCGCACCCCCGCAGGCCGCGAGCGCAAGCGCGCCGACCAAGGCCACCGCGGGCAGGCGTCGCCCGCGACGCCGCAACGCTGGTAGCTCCGGCCGAAACGCTGGGTCGCCCATCAGGCGGCCAGCATAGCGCATCGTGGCGCGCACCTCGATTGCCGAGGGCCGAGCCGGCCCCTGCGCAGGGGCGCGGAGCCAAGCGATTCATCGCGTCGTCGATCGCTGCGCAGCGCCGCGCTCAGTAGAGCTCGGGGACGCAGCTATAGCTGACGTCGAAGTCGCGCAGCGCGGGGCTGTTGCCGGCCTCGTCGGCGCGCAGCACGAACTCGAGCTCCAGCGCGCGCGAGGGCTCGGCGAAGCTCGGGTCGCTCTCGGGCGTCAGCTCGAGCGGCGAGCTCAGGGGCGCGAGCCACGCGCCGGCCACGCCGGCGCCGTCGATCGCGCGCACGCGCACGCGCAACGAGCTGCTGCCGGGCGTGACCGCGGTCCAGCTCACGCGTCCCCAGCGCGCACCGCGGGTGCTGGCGTCGGCGCAGGGCTCGAGGCGGTAGGCCAGCGTACCCTGCGGCTGGGTGATCCGCTGCAGGCCGAAGCCCGTGAAGTCGCTGTAGGTGTAGGGGCTCTTGCCGACCTTGACCTGGCGCGCGGGATCGGTCATCGGCGGCGCGCCGACGACGGGGTCGCCCTGATCGTCGACATCGAGGCGGCTCGCCGCGCTGGCGCTGCCGCTGACGCCCCAGATGTGGCCCTTGCGATCGACGCCAACGCCCCCGCCGGCGCCTGCCGCCTGCCAGTAGCTGGTGCTCGCGCTCAGGTCGATCACGGGGTCATCCGCGAGGCTGGCGGCATCGATGCGCCAGATGAAGCCCTGGGCGACGGCGACCCAGACCTTGCCGCGGTGATCGGGCGCGATGCCGCGCGTGCTCGGCTCGTCGAAGGCGCGGCCGGCCCCGTCGACGAAGCGCTGCGGGTGGCGCACGAGCGTCCAACCCCCCGAGGCGAGGGTCTGGAAGGTCGCGCGATCGGGCCGGTAACGGTAGACGCGCCCGCTGCTCGACCCACCCAGCCAGACGCTCTGCTGGGGGTCGATGGCGATGCCATAGAAGCCGCTCGCCGTATTCGGCCGATCGGGATCGATCGGTGGCAGCAGGCGATAGCCCCGCTCGTTCGGCGAGGCGGTGTCGAGGTAGGCCAGGCTGACGTCGTTTCCCACCGACCAGAGGGTGCCGAAGCGATCGATCGCACAACCATAGGGGGCATGGCCCGCGGGCAGCTCGTAGGGCCCCTCGAGCGCACCGGTCTCGCCCTGCACGCGGTAGAAGCGATTGCTGTAGGGCAGATTCGCGGCGGCCCGATGCTGGTTGGTGCCGACCCACGCGTTGCTCGCCGCCTGGCCGGCCGCGCCGCCGTCGAGGCAGACGGAGCGACCGACGTCGCGCTCCTCGCCGAAGTTGACGGTGAAGAGCAAGCAGTCGTCATCATAGCCGTAGAACTCGGGCGGACCGCCCGCCAAGGCCCCGTCCAGCCCCGTCTCGGTGCAGACGGTGCGCGCGTGGTCGGGCTCGCCATTATTGTCGCAGTCGACGGTGATCGCGCCGTCGCCATCGCGGTCGCGCGAGGTCTGCACGCCGGGCACGCCGTTGCGGTCGTGGCAATCGGCGATGCGGTTGGCGATCTTCGTCACGGAGGGCTGCCCATAGTCCGCATTACCGGCGCAGGATCCGCTGCTGCAGCTTCCGCTCAAGCAGTCGCTGTCGTGCTTGCAGGGCTTGGCATGCGCGCGGTTGGCGACCCAGACGTCGGAGAGGTTGTCCACCGCGGTCCGCGAGGGGCGATGGTAGAAGTCCTGGACGATCGGTCGCTCGTGGAGGTCGAGGCAGGGCTCGCCGGCGGCCACCGGGCCCCGCGAGGCGCAGGTGACCGTGTAGTAGCGGGCGACCTCCTTGAGGTTGATCGTGTCGATCTTCGAGACGGTTCCGCGCTTCCAGTCGAGGTCGTTGGCGATCCACATGAAGTTCGTTTCACGCTCGCTGCTCTGCAGCACGACGTCGCCGTTGGGGTCGAGCCCCAGACCCTCGACGCGCGCGAGCGCGGGCTCCTCGGCGGGGTTGAGCACGAAGGGGCTGTTGCCCCAGACCTTGCAGGTGTCGTCGCAGGTGCCACAGGCGTTGCGCAGGCCCTCGTCGACCACCCCGTCGCAGTTGTTGTCGCGCCCATCGCAGCGCTCGAGGGCGCCGGCGAAGACCGTCGGATCGCCGTCATCGCAATCCGCACCGGCGGCACAGCCCTCGCCAAAGCCGTCGTGATCGAGGTCGGTGCCGCCCCCGCAGATTGGGGCCGCGGCATCGCGCGCGCGTCCTCCAGCATCCCCCACGGCAGCAACCAGGCTCGAGTCGCAACCGACGCCCAGCACCAGCAGTGCGGCACCCAGCAGCCGCGTGAGCTCACAGACCATGCGTGTGGGGTAGCTCATCGACGACACGTGGCTCCCCTTCCTTTGGCCTCGGCTCGCGGGCACTAGGGCACCCTCGGCCGCAGCACGCGGATTCGGTTGTTGAGACGATCGGCGATCAAGAGCTGGCCAGCGCTATCGAAGGCCAACGAGACGGGGCTCCACAGCGTGGCGGTCGCGAGCGGCCCGTCCTGGGCATGGTTTTCGTAGCTCCAGTCATGCGAGCTGACGTAGTCGACGCCGGCTCCAGTCACCGGATCGAGCGCCCAGATGGCGTCCCCCTTCGTCGCCAGCACGGTCTGCGCCCCGTAGAGGCCGGGCCCGACCGCGACGCCGGTTCCAACGACGTTGCGCTGCAGGGTGCTGATCGTGCCGTCGCGGGCGACGCGCCGCACGCCGCAGCCGCTATCGGCGACGAGGATCGTGCCGTCGGCGGCGAGCGCCAGGCCGTAGGGGTAGACGCCGAACTGGCCCGTGCCGAGCGGTCCGTCGACGCAGACCCCGTGACGTGCGGTGCTGCCCACGGGCTGGCTCGCGTTGACCGTCGGGTTGTTGGGGCTGCCGGCGAAAAATTCGGGCGTGCCGGTGCCGAGCGCGGGGATCTTGACCAGCATCGGCATGCCATCCCAACCGCTCTTGCCGTACTTGACGCTATTGCCCGCTCCCGACTCGTTATAGGTCGAGACGTAGAGCGCGCCCTCGGCGTCGGCGACCATGCCACCCGCGAGGCTCGGCTGCGGACAGCTCGGCTCGCCCGGCACGCAGACGGAGCCCACGAGCGAGACCTCACCGCTGGCGTCGATCTTGGAGATTCGCCGCCCGCAGAGGGCATTGGCCACGTAGACCTCCGCGCCGACGACGGTCAGCGCTACCGGCGCGCAGAAGGCGGCCGTGCGGGCAGAGCCCGGGCTTTCCGCCATCAGCCCGCTGCCGAAGGAGGTGACCGTGCCGTCGGGCGCGATCCGCCGCACGCGCTGCGCACAGCGCTCCGCGACCCAGACCACGCCGTCGCCGGCGACGGCGAGGCTGGCGTTGCAGCTCGCGAAGGTGAAGGTCGCGTCAGCCGCGGCGCCGTCCGCCACCGCGATCCGCCCGGCCGTACCGAAGACCTCGACGGGCTGGCCGTCGAGATCGTAGCGGCCGAGCGTGTTGGCGAGCAGCCCCTCGGCGGGCGCGGCGTAATACCAGCCGCCGAACCAATGGAAGGTGCCGCTCGGATCGGGGAGGGCGCTGATCACGGAGGCGAGGCTGCCGACGCGCGTGGTCGTGGACGGGGTGGCGGCCGGCAATGAAAAGACGCCCCTGTTCCAGAAGGCCGCGTAGAGCTTGCCATCGACCCCCGCGGCGAGCATCCCGTAGCCAGGCGAGCCCTCAGTCGAACTCAGCGCGTAGGCGGTAGCCACCGCCGCATCGGGCGCTCCCGGCTGGGTGACGGAGCGAATCGTTCGACCCGTGTACTCAGCGATGAAGACGGTGCCGTCGCGACCCACCGTCACGCCCGAGGGCCCCGTCAGCAAGGCCTCAGCGGCGGGCCCGTCGCTGGTGCCGGCCTTGCCGCTGCGGCCGGCGATCGTCCGCACCGCGACCGTCGGGCCCAGGCTGACCTCGCGCAAGACGTGCGCCTCCATATCGGTGAAGTAGAGCTTCTCGGCGTGATAGGTCAGGCCACGCGGTCGGCCCAAGCGCGCGACGCCGACGCCGCCGTCGACGATCGAGGTGTCGCCGGGCTGCCCGATCAGCAAGCTGACCGTGCGGTAGTCCGCCGAGAGCTTCCAGATCGCGCCGCAGTCGTTATCGGCCGCGTAGAGGTTGCCAGCGGGGTCGCGCGCAAGACCAATTGGCCGCCGCATCTCGGCCACCTCGACCGGCCCGGCCCGGCAGCCGAAACGCCCACCGCCGAGGCGACCGACGCTCCGCGCCGCAACCCTTCCGATCGCCGTCGTCCCGCGGTTGACGACGCGAAGCCCAGCGGACGCGCCCTCGGTGAAGAACAGGTTGCCCTGGCCATCGGCGACCATCGCTTGCACGCCGCCAAAGCTGGCCTCCGCCAGCGGCGCATCGGCGACACCACCGCGGCCGCTGCCGCTCAGCGTATCGATGCAGGCGGCGGCGAAGCAGCGTCCCCCGCAGCAATTGCGGCGAAGCGCAGGGCAGGCGATGGTCGCGGCGCAGGGTGTGTCGCCCTCCCCCGGCCCCGAAAGGGCCGCGTCGCCCCGCGCGCCCTGGGCGTCGCCCGCGCTGCGTGCATCAATGAAGGCGAGCCCCGCGTCGGACGCCAAGACGGCGTCGCGCGCAGCCGCCGGGCCGGTGCTGGTGCAAGCTCCCAGGCTCCCAAGCAACCAACACGAAAGCAGCCAGCCCAGAGGGCGCTGCGTTCCGGAGCTTTGTCGCTGCCTGATCTTTCGCTGGCTGCTCCAGGGTGGATAACTTCTCCAAGCAGATAACGTCACGCAACCCTCCAAGGTGGCGAAGCCCCGCGGCGGCGACGAACCTGCTTGCGGGGCAAGGTGACCTGGCGGGGGCAAGATCACGAACCCGCAACCGTGCCCGTATCTTGTAGCAGCGCGCCGAGCGCGTACAATCGGATCCTGCACAGTCCGACTCATCGTCTGAAGCATCGCTTCCGTGTAGCGTGCGGCGCAACGGTCAAGCCGCCTCGCCAGACACAGCCGTGGGGTGGTGGAGCTTGAGCCTGAAAGCGGTTTCCAGGCGCGCGATTGGCGCCGAGCTGCTGCTCTTGTTGCTGCTGCCGGCGGCGCGCGCGCGCGCGGAACCCACCCCCGCGATGCCATCCGACAGCGGCACCCTAGGTGCGTCGGAAGGGGCAAGCTACGAAACCGTCGTGACGGGGACGCGCTTCGCCGAGCTCGCCTTCGACAGCCCGCGCTCGATCGACACGGTGTCGCAGCGACGCCTGCGCGAGCAGGGCGCCTCGACCACGCCGGCAGCGCTCGAGCAGACGCCTGGGGTCACGATGCAGCGCACCAACACCGCCGGCGGCGCGCCGATCGTCCGCGGCCTGATCGGTCAGCAGGTGTTGCTCTTGATCGATGGCGTGCGCCTCAACAACGCCATCACCCGCTTTGGGCCGAACCAGCTGCTGAACACCGTCGATCCCTTTCAGCTCGCGCGGATCGAGGTCCTGCGCGGCAGCGGATCGATGCAGCATGGCTCTGATGCGCTTGGCGGCGTAATCAACCTCGTCACCCGCCAGCCCCTGCTCGAGCCACAGCGCGGCTGGGATGCCCGCGCCGCGGCCCTGTCGCGCTACGAGAGCGCGGCGCGCGCCGTGGTGACGCATGCCGAGGTCGAGGGCCAGCTCGGCGGCGTCGGCCTGCGCGTCGGCGGCGGGTGGCGGCGCTTTGGTGAGCTCGAGGGCGGTCGGCGCACGGGACGACAACGCTTCACGGCCTACGGTGACGGTGCCCTCGACGTCGCCGCCGCCTGGTCGCTCGGTCGCGCCGGGCTGCTGCGCTTGAGCTACGCCACGGTGCGACAGCATGATGCGCCGCGCACCGATCGCGCCGCGCCAACCGACTTCCAGCGCTTCGCCGACCAACTCCGCGACCTGGTCGCGCTGCGCTACGAGGGACGCTTCGCCTCGCCGCTCTTGGCCGAGGCGCAGGCCTCGCTCTCCTACCACCTGCAGCGCGAACGCCGCGCCCGCTTTCGCCTCGATCGTGACCGCATCGAGGAAGAGCGCGATGCGGTCGGCTCGCTCGGTGGCATGCTGGCGCTGCGCAGCGAGGCCCCCCGCGGCAGCCTCCATTACGGAGGCGAGGTCTACTACGATCGCGTGGCCTCCTCGGCGGCCTACGAGGCGATCAGCAGCGGCGCGCGTGCGCCCCAGGCACGCGGTCGCTACCCCGACGGCGCGGGCTATACGCAGGGCGGGCTCTACTTCTTTCACCGCCTCCCCCTCGGCAAGCGCCTGCAGCTCGATGCCGGCGCGCGCGCGGGAGCCTGGGCCGTCGACATCGCGCGCGACCCGGCGCTCGGGGGCGCCCTCGAGGTGCTGCGCCTCACCGCGGTCGGCAGCGGCCAGGCGCGCTACCGGTTACTCGAGGGGCTCAACCTGGTCGCCAGCGTCAGCCAAGGCTACCGCGCGCCGAACGTCGACGACTACGCGGCGGAGGGCTGCAGCGGGCAGGGCTTCGACCGAGCCAACGCCGAGCTCGCCCCCGAGCGCAGCCTGACCGCGGAGGGCGGGATCAAGCTCGATCTCTACGGCCGCCTGCTGGGGAGCGCCTTCTATGCTTACACCTACCTCGATGATCTGATCGTGCGTCGCTCACTGACGGAGACGCCGGACCAGGCCTGCGGCAGCAACGCCGATGGCACCCCCCTGCTCCTGCCCGTGACCCAACGCGAGAACGCCCAGCGTGGCCAGGTCCAGGCGTTCGAGGCGCAGCTGAACGTCGCCCTGCTGCGCGGCTGGTGGCTCGACGGCTGGGTCGCCTGGACGCGGGGCAGCGTCAAGCCGCGAGGCGCGCCATCCGAGCCAATGAGCCGCATCCCGCCGCTGACCGGGCGGGTGGCGATCCGCCATCAACGCCCCTCGACGCGCCTCTTCGGCGAGCTGGCGCTGCGCTGGGCCGGCGCCCAACGCCGACTCAACAGCGCCGACCGCCGTGACCTGCGCATCTGCCCGGCGGGCGCGACGGACTGCACGGGCACGTCAGGCTATGCCGTCGTTGATCTCCGCGGGGGCCTCGCGCTCACACCCCAGCTGCGGCTTTCCCTGACGCTGGAGAACCTCAGCGACGAGACCTACCGCATCCACGGCTCGGGCCTCGACGGCCCCGGCTTCAACATGATCGCCACGCTGGAGGGAAGCCTGCCATGAAAACCGGCTGGCGAGCCGCGCACGCGCGGCGCCTTGGCCGCCCCCTCGCGCGTAGGGCCGCTGACGCTGCGCTGCTGGCGCTACTCAGCGCCACCCTCGGCTGCGGCGCGACCCTCGGCGATTTCTGCCACGACGACGACGACTGCGCCGGCGCGCTGCGCTGCAGCGCCTCCGCGGGAGCGCGCGGCGTCTGCGTCTATGCCGACGCGCTGCAGGCCCTGGACGGAGGCCAGAGGAGCACCGACGGCGGCGCGTCCGGACGAGACGGTCGCTAAGAGCCCGCTGAGCGTTGACGCTGAGCGCGTCGCGGCTTGACGGGCAGGGGCACGGCGCGGATGCTCGCCCAGGGGCGGCGAGACACCATGCACCTGCGACGCATTTTGGCCGGGCCGTTATGCTCTCTTGCCGGCGCTTGCCTTGCGCTCGCAGCGCTTGCGGGCTGCGTCAGCGTCAAGCCCGCGGTGCTCGATCGCCACACCCAGCTCGAGAACCAGCTGATCGGCCAGCTCTGGCCGCTCGAGGAGCGGCTGATCCTCGCCTCGTCGGTCCGCAGCGCGCAGGCAACGGGTCAGGACGCCGGCGCTGCGACGCTGGCGCCCGACGAGCGACAGGCGCGCGCGGCCGCGCTGCGGCGCGCCTTCAACGCCGATGATCTCGAGCTGCTCAAGCAGCAGCAGGTGATCGGCGAGGGTCGCGACGCCGAGCTGAAGCTGCTCCTGCCGCCGCGCGGGGCCGCCGAGGCGCAGCGCGTTGGCGCGCTGATCGCCGAGGAGAACGCCGACCGCCTGGTGCTGCTGCGACGCGCCGTGCAGCTCAGCCCCGAGCTCGGCCTGGCGGGCCTCGCCGTGGCGCGAGAGATTTTTCACCGGCTGGTGCTGCAAGTGGCGCGGCCCGGCGAGCGCGTCGAGGGCGTGGGGCGGGGCTGGGCAACGGTCCCGGCGCAGCCCGCCGCGGAGGCCCGCGACCTTGGACCTGAGCGATGATAACCCGCTGGCGCGCGCTGGCCCGGCTCTTGGTCGGCCTGGCGTTGACCGGCAGCGTCTGGTCCGCCTGCCCCGAACGCCGCGCCGCGCCGCGCCGCGTGCCCCGGTCGAGGCCGGTCGCCGACGCTCCGGCGCCGCGCGCTCCTCTCGCCGCGGCGCCGAGCGCGCCGACGGGCAGCGCGGGCGGCGGCGAAGGCGAGGCGGCGGGGGCCTTCGGATCGGGCCTCGATCGCCAGGGCAAGCCCCTGCGTTGGCTGGCCCTCGGCGGCGGCGCGACCCCGGAGATGAACC
Organism: Pseudomonadota bacterium; assembly: GCA_016711215.1. NCBI lineage: Bacteria > Pseudomonadati > Pseudomonadota > Pseudomonadota bacterium. The sequence continues at coordinate 490,172 of JADJTL010000002.1, forward strand.
CGGTGTCGATCGAGCAGGACATCGCTCTAGCCGCGCAGGCCCTGGGGGGACGGGGCCTGATTCTCTTCGCCGGCGGAAGGGGGGCCCGCGACGTCCAGGTGCTCGACCCGAGCCCGCGGGGTGATCCGCTGCTGCGCCAGCTCGCCGCCCTCTTCGATCCGCGCGGTGGTCGCGAGAGCAGCTATCGTCGCAGCAGCCTGCCGATCGCCGCGGCCGCGTCCTTCGAGCACGCGCGCCAGGCCGTGACCCGCCTCGCCGGCCTCGAGGGCGAGGCGTTGACGCTCTACCTGGCGGGGCACGGTGAACAGGGCGAGCATCCGCGGGACAATTTCCTGGCGCTCTGGGGCGGCTCCGAGCTGCGCGTCAGCGACCTGGCCGATTGGCTCGAGCGCGCGCGACGCAGCGTGCGCGTGGTGGTCACGACCTGCTTTGGCGGCGGCTTCGCCGAGCTCGCCTTCGCCGCGGCGCGAGCCGAGCGCGGGGCCCCGGCGGGGCTCCGTTGCGGCTTCTTCGCCACGCCTGCCGACCTGCCAGCGACGGGCTGCGACCCCAACCCCGACCGGGCCGCGCAGGACGGCTACGCGCTGCACTTCTTCAACGCGCTGCGCGGTCGCGATCGCGACGGCCGCGCCCTCGATCTCGACGCCCTCGATCTCGACGCGGACGGGCGGATCTCCCTGCTCGAGGCGCATACGCGCGTGAACCTGGCCTCGCCGAGCGCGGACGTGCCGACCACGACCTCCGAGCGCTGGCTGGCGGCCGTGGCGCCGCGACGGGGAAGGCGGCGGTCGGTCGTGCTGCCCGAGCAGGAGGCGGTGGTGGCCGTGCTCAGCGCACGCACCGGCCTGCCGCCGGAGGCGCGCCAGGCCCACGCGGCGCTTCATGCCCTGGAGCGCCAGGTCGACGCCGCGCGTGAGCAGCGCGAGCGGGCCGGAGCCGCCGAGGAGCAGGCCGCGGCGGCCGTGATCGCGCGCCTGCTCGGACGCTGGCCGGTGCTCGACGACGCCTGGCATCCCGACTTCGGCGCGCTGCTCAGGCAGGAGCGCGCGGCGATCGCGGCCTACCTGGCCCGGTCGGCCGAGTATCGGCACTACCAGCAGGCGGGCCAGGCGCTCGAGGCCGCGCAGGACGCCTACTGGCAGCTTCGCGAGCAGGCCGCGCCGGTCGAGCGACTGACGCGCGCGCTCGACTACCGCGAGCGAGCGGCGCGGCTGCACGCCGCCAAGGGCGGGGCGTGGCGGGCCTTTGAGCGGCTACGCGACTGCGAGCGCGGTGCCCCATGAGCGCGAGCGGCAGCAGCACGCGGGCTGTGCTCGCAGGAGACCGGCGCCTCCTGCTGCTCGGGCTCGTGCTCTGCAGCGCCTGCGGCGCTCGGCAGGGGCCAACGGCCATGCTGCGCGCCTATCAACTGCGGAGCCCGCAGCGCCAGCTCGGACGCATCACCTGGCTGGCGCAGTTCGCCAGCGACGAGCTCGGGGGCACGCTCTCGCCCGACGGTCGGCAGCTCGCCTACGCCAGCGATCAGAAGGGCCAGCTCGATATCTGGGTCAAGGACCTGACGACAGGGCTGCCCCGCCGCATCACCGACCATCCCGCCGAGGACACGCAGCCCGCGTGGGCGCCCGACGGACGCGCGCTGGCCTTTGTTTCACAGCGGGCCGACGCCAAGGGTGACCTCTACCTTTGGCGCGACGGCAAGCTGCGACGGCTGACGGGCGCAGCCACGGCCGACGCCTTCCCTGTTTTCGCGCCCGATGGACGCAGCCTCTTCTTCAGCAGCGGTGAACCCGGCCGCGAGCAGATCCGACGCCTCGAGCTGGCGACGGGCCGTAGCGAAGCGATCAGCGCTGCCGGTGCGACGCATGCGGCGCTGAGCGCGGACGGGCGCTGGCTGGCCTACACGCGCGCCAGGGCGGGCGAGGTCGCGCGGATCGAGCTGCTGCGCCTCGGTCGGCCACGGCAAGCGCCCCGCGGCGTCACCGTCGCGGACGCGCCGGCGGGCTTTCCGACCTTCACGGCCGACGGCCAGTGGTTGGTCTTCTGTCGCTTCCGCCGCGGCGCGGCCAAGGAGCCGCGCAACGCCAAGACGCCGGCGTCGCTCTGGCGCGTCCCGCTCGAACCCCTGCTCGCCGGTCGCGAGCCGAGCGCCGTGATGGCGCTGGCGGAGCAGCTCACCAGCGATGGCGGCGACGCGCTGCTGCCGCGCGCCCACGCACGCGGGTTGGTGATCACCGCGCGCCACGCCGGCAGCCTCGACCTCGGCTGGCTGCCGACGAGCGGCCTGGTGCCCGTCACGCTACCGCCGGCGGCGCTGCGTGCCCTGGCGCGCGACGCGCGCGATCCCTGGGCGAGCTTGCTGCTCTGGCAGCACCTCGAGCGTGATCGCAGCTACGGCAGCGAGGCCCGCTACGCCAGCGCCCAGCGCTGGCTGGCGGTTGGTGAGCTCGATAAGGCGCGGCGCGCCCTCGAGGGCCTGGCGGCTGCAGCAAGGGTCGAGCAGGCGGAGGACGCGGCCATCTTCGTCGCCCGGGCGCAGATCGACCTGGCGGTCTCGCCGGAGCTGCTGGCGCAAATAACCGCCCAGGGTGGGTCCACGACCAGCGCCACGGCAGCGCCGAGCAGCGCGGCGCGCGCGCGCCTGCCCGCGGACGCCCATGCGGCCCTGCGGCGCCTCGAGCGGCTACGCCCGCACCTCGCCTCCACCGCCGACGCCGCGCGGGGCTACCTGCTGCTGCGGCAGGCCGAGCTCGAGCAACTCGCCCATGCCTTGCCGGCTGCGCTCTCGGGCTATCAGCGCGTGATTGACGCCTTCGCCAGCCAACGCGACCTGGTCAGCCGGGCGAAGCTTCAGCTCGGCGCGGTCTATGCGCAGCTGCGCGCCCCGGAGCTCGTGGCCAGCTATTACCTCGGCCTCCGCGCCGAGGGCGAGCCGGCGCTGGACGAGGCCGTGGCACGGGCGCTGATCGCCCTGCATACCGGCGAGTCGCAGGCCAAGCAGCTCGAGGCCCTGCGGGGGCTGCTCGATCGGCACCGACCGCCCGCGCCGATCGCGGCCCGGTTGCTCGCGCGCTTGGCGCTGCTGCATGAGCAGCGCGGCGAGCTCGACGCGGCGATCGAGAGCCTGGGGGCCGGACTGCAGCGCCCCGCGCTGCCAGTCGAGCTCACCGCCGAGCTTGGCTTCGAGCTCGGTCGGCTGGCGCTCTTGCGCTCGCGGCAGCTCCGGCAGGCCGGCGCGCCCACGGCGGCCCTCGCGCACTACGAGCGCGCGCTCAGCGCCTACGAGCGCATCCTCAGCGAGAGCGACCCGGCCAGCGAGACGCGCGCGCGCGCGACCCGCGCTCACCTGCGACTGGCGCTGCTCGAGGCCACGCAGCTCGCCCTCGCAGGGAAGCGCGCCGCGGCCGAAGCGCGCTACCGTCGGCTGCTCGCGCTCGATGATCAGGTGCTGCAGGCGCATCGCGGCCTGCTCGCGCTGGGCGCTGCAAGTGCACGTCGGGCGAGTAACCGTCACGCCGCCTGGTCCGCGCTGGCCGCGCCCTATCGCCGGCGGGCTCAACGCGATCGTGGCGACGCCGTGGCGGCCTACGCGCTGGGCTACCTGGCCACGCTGCGCACGCCGCTGCGCACGACGGACCTCGACGAGGCTGAGCGCTGGCTCAAGCGCGCGCGCGCGTTGCGGCCCCAGAGCCCCTTCGGACACATGACGCTCGGTTGGGTCTACGAGATGCGCGAGCGCTTCTTCGGCGCGCGCCAGAGCGGCTGGCTGGAGGAGGCCGCGCTCGCCTATGAGCAGGCGCATGCGCTCAACGACGCCTCGGTCGACCCGCAGACCGAGGCCGATCTGCTGACCAACCTCGCCAACGTCTTCGCCGCGCTGGGCAATGGCTGGCGCGAGGTCCTCGAGTATTGCGCGCAACGCCGGACCCTGGCGCAGCCCTTCGGCAGCGCGGAGCAGGAGGCGTTTCATCGGCTGAGCTGCGGCCGCGCGGCGGCGGCGAGAGGCGCGTACGCGCTCGCGGCCAGCGAGCTCGAGCGCGCACACCGCCTCGCGCGACGCCTGGGCCTCGACGCGCTCGAGGTGCAGGTCCTCGCGCAGCTCGGCGTCAGTGAGCAGCTGCGCGGCGCCCTCAAGAGCTCGAGCCGCTGGTTGAGCAAGGCGATCGAGCGCGTGCGGCAGAAGGGACACGGCCAGGCGCTGGCGCCCTTGCAGCGGACGCTCGCCTACAACGCATTGCTGCAGCGCGATGGCCGCGCGGCGACACAGCACCTGCAGGCCGCGGAGCAGGCGCTGAAGCGCTGGGGCGTGGCGACGCTGCCGAGTTTCCTCGCGGTGGCGACGGCGCCCGAGCCGAGCACGATGCCGCTGGGGCTCGACCTGCGGGCGGAACGCCAGAGCCAGCGGGCGCTGCGCGAGATCCTGGCCGAGCAAGCGCGCGAGGGCCCGAACGCGCGGCGACTGCAAGGCGAGCTGGTGCAAATGCAGCAGGCGCGCAGCGAGCAGCAGGAGGTCGGCGAGCTGCGCCGTGAGCTGCTCTTGCTGCGCAATCGCAGCGCGCTGCTGGCGGCCGGACAGGGCGACCGCGTCGCCTACGCCGAGGCGTTGGACCGAGCCTTGAGCGAGGCCAGGGCGCTGCGCGAGCCGGAGGGGATGCTCGATGTGCAGAGCTTCGCGCTCGAGGTCGGACTTGCCCTCAACCGCGCCGAGGCGCTGCTCGACGCGCTCGCGGCCGGCGCACCGGTGGCCGCTGCCGAGCTGAGGGCCAGTCAGACGCTGCTGCGAGCGCTGGAAGCGCGCCGAGCGGCGGGGCGCGCGCCGAGCGGCACGCCGACCGCCCCGCCCGGGCGCTCGGGCGCCGGCGCGGGAGGCACGCCGGCGGAGGCTCCGCTGCTCAGCCAGCGGCTGCGCTTGGCGCTTTGGTGCGACCTGGCGCTGCTGACGCTACAGGTCGCGCCGGCGGGCACGCCCCAAGACGCGGCCGCCGAGGCGGCGACTGGCCCCGTCGAGGCGGCGGGCCCCGGTGACGCTGGCGACGGCGAGCTCGCGCGGCTCCAGGCGGGCTGGGCGGCGGGGTCGCCACGCAGCGCGACGGAGCGCGCCGTCCAACGTCTGCTCGCGCGCGCGCGGCCGCTGACGCAGGCGGTCCGGCTGCTCGAGGCGAGCCTCGCCGAAACGGATCCGCGGCAGGCGCAGCCCCCGGAGGCCAGCCCCGACGCGCCGGCGACCGGGGGCATCGGCGACGCGCTCTGGTTACCGCTAAGCGCGCGTGAGAGCCGCCGCTGGCATCTCGCCATCACGCTGGCGCTGGCCCGCGCGGGCGTGACGAACGTCCCGCCCCTGGCGCTCGAGGCGCATCCCAGCACCGAGCTGCTGCGCCAGGTGGCCGCGGTCAATGTGGTTGAGGACCTCGGTGCCCAGCGCTACGCGCTCAGCGCCGAGCTGGCCTACCGCCGACGCGACGCCCGGGCAATGGCGGCCGCGGTGGACGGCCTATTGGAGCGCCACCCCTTGCTCCTGGCGCCCGCCGACCTGGCCGAAGCGGGCAGTCTGCGCGACACCGTGTTCGGGCGGGCGATCGCGCTGGCGCTCGATCAGGGCGACGCGGCCGCGGCGCTACGCTACGCGGAGCTGGCCGAGCGGCGCGCCTTTCTGGACGAGCTGGTGGCGCTCGGTCCCGCGGGCAGCGGGCCGGTCGGAAGGGCGATCGAAGGGCTGCTCGAGCGCGCGGCACGCTATCGTCAACACGCGAGCGAAGTGCCGGCGGCGGCCCCCGAGACCGCAGCAGAGACCTGGCGCGAGGAGCTGCAGCGCCGCGAGCGCGCCGTGCGCCAGGCGCTGCAGGCGCTCGAGGTCAGCAGTCCCGCGGTGGCGGAGCTGCTCAGCGTCGGCAGCTTCGAGCTCGCTGCGCTGCAGCACGCGCTCGCCCCAGAGACGGTGGCGCTGCGCCTGCTCGATGACGGCGCGCGCGTGGCGGTGGTCGCCCTGCGGTCGCAGGGTCGACCGCGGCTGCACCTGCTCGAGCAGCGCCTGTCCGCGTTACGGGCGCTGAGCGCGGCCGCCCGCGCCAGGCTCCTGCATCCGGTGCTCTCTGCCGCCGCCGGCAACGCTTCGCGCATTTTGCTCGACCTCGGCCCACTCGACGACCCGGAGGCGACGCCAGCCGCGCTCGGGCTCGCCCCGGCGCGCGTCGCGCGACTGGCCACACTCTGGGAGCTGCGCGATGCGCAGGCGGTGCGACGCATGCCCCTGCCGACGATCGTGCAGCTCGCGCCAGGCGCGGCGGTGGGCCAGCGCCCGCGCCGTGGCACGCCCGCGACGGTCGAGCTGCGAGGGCTGCCAGCCGCGGCCCTCAGCCGGGCGTCGCTGGAGCGCGTCGCCACCCGCAGCGGACTGCTCTGGCTGGATCTGCCCCTGCGCTGGCTCGGCGGCTCGGCGACGAACCTGGTGCTCGCGGCTGGACCGGGCCGGGCGCCGTGGCGCTGGGGCCATCAGCTCGGGCTCCTGCTCGACAGCAGCGTGGCGGCGCTTCCCGACGCGGAGCTGAGGGGCCCCGGGCGTCGCGCACAGCTCGTGGCCTTGCTGCGCTTCCTGCACGCCGCGGGCGTCTCAGCAGTAGCACTGGGCACCGCCAGCGCGCCGCCACCCGCAGCAACGACGCGACCCCTGAGCGCCGTTCTTCCAGCGGCCTGGGCCCGCAGCGCCGATCTACCGCTGAGCGCGGCGCTGGCGCCGCTCGGGCTGACGCTCTTCGGTGACGGGGGCGTCGATCCCGCGGAGCGCAAGGCCTTCGCGCAGGCGCAGCTCAAGCGCCTAGTGCTCGCAGGGGCCAAGGCCTTCAACGCGAGCCCCCGCCAGCTCGCGCCGGCGATCGCGGCGCTGCAGCCGGCCCTGCACTACATGAGCTTCGCCGGCGATACGCGTCTGCAAGCGGGAGCCTTGCTCTACCTCGCCAACGCCCATGGCCTACGTGAGGACTACGCGCGGGCGCTCGCCCCGATGGCCGAGCTCGTCGCCCTGCGGCGCGCGGCGTTGAAGACGGCGGAGGTCGCGACCAAGCCGGACCTCGCGCGCTTGCGGGCCAAGGCCGAGCTGGTGACGGCCCTGCGGCAGATGGCCTGGCTGCGCCTGCGCCACGACCAATTCGACGCCGCGCTCGCCGCGAACGCCGAGACGGTGGCGATTTACGAGGAGGTGCGCCGTCCCGCGCTGTTGCGCGAGGCCCTCGGCCAACGCAGCACGATCGCGGAGCGCAAGGGTGACCACGCCGAGGCGCTGCGGGCGGCGCGCCGCAGCCTGGCCTTGGCGAGCAGCGCCGCAGCCACGCCGATCCCGGGCGCGTTCGCCGCCTCGGCCGCTGGACTCGCCGCCGCGCAGGACGCGGTCCGCGTCGCGCAGCTGCTGCGCCTGCGCTTTGCCCGCTTCCGCGAGGCCACGGTGAGCGTCGAAGCGGCGCTGCGTTGGTTGCCCCCGCTCGAGCCGCCGCTGCTTCCGCGCGCTGCCGCCGCGCTCGCCGCGCTGCGGCCGACGGCCACGGCGCTGACCGGCGCCTGGCTCGAGCTCGGGCGGATCGCCTCGGCCCGGGGGGTCTTCAGTGACGCGGTGCGGCTCGCGCGCCGCGCGCTCGCCTTGCTTACCGCGGCCGGTCTGCCGCAGGACGCTGCCCTGCTCGAGCTCGTTAACAGCCTCTATTACGCCGGCGCGCTCGGCGAGGCCCTCGCCGCGGCCGAGCAAGGTGTGACCCTCAGCGCGGACGATCCGCCGCGCCGGCTGCAGTTCCTCAACGCGCGCGGCACGACGCTGGCCGCGCTGGGACGGAGCGACGCCGCGTTGGCGACCCTGAAGGAGGCCCTCGCCGAGGCGCGCCGACAGGGCCTCGCAGGCGAGGTCGCAGCCACGCTCAACAATCTTGGCTTCGCGCTCAGGCTGGCGGGCCGGGCGGACGAGGCCGCGACCCGCTTCGGCGACGCGCTCGAGCTCGACCGCGCTCGCGGCGACGCGCTGGGGATGTCCTTTGCTCTCGCCAATCGCGGGTTGGCGCGCCTGCAGCTCGACCTGCGGCGCGAGGCGCGAGACGACCTGGAGCAGGCACTCGCGCTCGCGCAGCGGATCCGCGCCGCCCTCAACGAGCTCAAGGCGCGCCACGGCCTGGGCGCGATCGAGCTAACGGAGGGTCGCGCCGAGCTGGCGCTCGCGCAGGCCGAGGCCGGCCTCGGGCGCGCACGCGAGGTCGGTCAGCGCGCCTGGATCTGGCGCTTCGAGCTGCAGCGTGCGCGCGCGCTGCGGGCGCGCGGCCGCGGCGCGGAGGCGCGGCAGGCGCTCGAGCGGGGCGCGGCGCTGATCGAGAGCTTGCCGCCGCAGCTCGGCCAGGCGAGAGCGACCGGCGAGAGCGAAGAGCCAACGAGCGCGCTCTACGATGAGCTCGTCGACCTGCTGGCGACCTCGGGCGAGGCGGAGGCGGCCCTCGTCGCCGCCGAGCGGGCTCGGGCACGCGCCGGTATCGATGCCGGTGGCGCGGCCGCCGGGCAGCTCGGCCCCGGGCTCGTCGGCTCGCCGCTGCAGCGCGTGCTGGAGCTTCAGCGGCGCTTGGAGGCGCTGCGCAGCGCGCTGCTGCAAGCGGGCGTGGATGCAGCGGAGCGCGCGTTGCTCCGCGCCGAGGCCGACGCGCTCGAACAGGCGCTGGCGCGCGCCCGGGCGGAGCTCGGCGCGGTGCAAGCGCGCCTGCTGCGCCTGCTCGACCCGCCGCCCTGGGATCCTGCGCGCGTGGCCCAGGGCCTGGCGCGCCAGCCCGACACGATCGCGGTGGTTTACTACAGCACGGCGCGGCGCCTGGTCCTCTGGGTCGTAGCTGCCGCCGACGACCAGCACCTGGCGGTGACGATGTCGATCGTCACCGTGACGCGCGATCGCCTCGCGACCACCCTGCGGGCGCTGCGCGCGGGGCTGCAGCGCTGGGAGGATGTCCAGCCCCTGATCGAGCGGCTCTCGACCTGGCTCGTCGCGCCGCTCGCGGGCGCTGCCCGCGGCCCTGCGCGGCATTGGCGGATCGTGGCTCCAGGGCCGCTCCGCGACGTTCCCTTCGCCGCGCTCGGGGCGCGCGGGGCGCCGCTCGCCGCGCACGTCACGCTCAGCTACCTGCCAGCGCTCGCGTGGTTGGCGGAGGCCCCGAGGCCGCAGCTCACTGAGGCGCGCGGGCCGTGGACCTCGGTCGCCTGGGACGGCGATCCGGCCCAGCCGCTGCCGCTCGCCGAGCGTGAGAGCGAAGCCCTCGGCCGCACCGCCAGCGAGGTCAGCGCCTACACGGGCAGTCATGCCACGCGCCAGGCGCTGCTCGAGGCCTTCGCCAGCGGCCGGCAGGTCCATCTCGCGGCGCACGTCGACGGCGACGCAGCCGCGGCGGAGGGTGCGATTGGGCTGGCGGATGGCAGGCTTTCAGCGCTAGAGATCCTCGCCAGCCGCGTCAGCGCCCCGCTCGTCGTGCTCTCGGCCTGCGAGGGCGGGCACGCCACCGCTCGGGGCGGCCTGGCCTTGGACACGACGCTGCTGCTGGCGGGCGCCGGCCAGGTCGTAGCAACGACGACCCGCGTTAGCGATCTGGGGGCGGCCCTGCTGATGAAGCTCTTCTTCCGCCAGCGGGTGCGCGGCCTCAGCGCCGCCGTCGCCCTGCAGCAGGCTCAGTTGCTGCTGCGGGCACGATGGCCGCATCCGGCGGCCTGGGCGACCTTCCGCCTCAGCGAGCTCGGAGCGGCCCCGGCAACCAGCGCGCGCGCGGCGACCCCGGCGGGGCCCGGAAGCGATCGACGCGAGCAGCGGTCGGGGGCTCCGGCCGGCAGCAGGCCGGCGTCATGATCTTGACGGTCGGCCTGACGCCCGCCTGGCAGCGGGTGATGCGCTTTAGCACCCTGCAGCTCGGGGAGGTCAACCGCACTGCCGAGGTCGTGACCTGCGCGGCCGGAAAGTCGGTAAACGCGGCGCGTGCGCTCGGCCAGCTAGCGGCACCACACCACGCGCTGAGCTATGCCGGCGGCGCCACCGGCGTGGCCTTTCAGCACGATCTGACCGCGCGGCGTATCGCGCATACCCTTGTTCCCACGACAGCGGCGACGCGCACCTGCACCACGGTGCTCGACGGGGTCACGGGCAGCGTCACCGAGCTGGTCGAGGAGGCCGCGCCGGTCAGTGGGCAGGAGCTCGAGGCGTTCTGCAGCGCCTACCGCGCGCTGGTGCCGCAGGCGAGCGTGGTGGTCTTCAGCGGCTCGCTGCCGCGCGGCTGCTCGCCAGAGCTCTATCGCGAGCTGCTGCTCGAGGTGGGATCGAGACCGACCGTGGTCGATGCCCACGGGCCGGCCCTGCTGGCCGCGCTCGCGCAGCGGCCGAGCTTCGTCAAACCCAACCGCCAAGAGCTCGGTCGCACGCTGGGACGCGATCTCGCCGAGGACACGGCCCTGCGCCGCGCGATGCACGAGCTGAATCAGCGCGGCGCGCGCTGGGTCGTCGTCAGCGACGGGCCGCGCCCGGTCTGGATCAGCGGCAAGAGCGGAAGCTACCGCTGCGCGATTCCCCCCGTCCCCCTGCTCAACACCATCGGCTGTGGCGACAGCCTCGCCGCCGGGCTGGCCCTGGGGCTGCATCGCGGGCTGCGTTCACTCGAGGCCGTGCGCCTCGGGGTCGCCGCGGCCGTGGCCAACGCCAGCACGCTGCTGCCCGCCGAGCTCGACGCGACCCGCGTCGACGCTCTCGTCGACACGCTGCGCCTGGATTGATCGCGGCGCGCGGCCGCGCCTGCCAGCCGCTGCGGCCGGGCGGCAGGTCCGCGGCTTGACCGGCTCTGCGCTGCGACCCATGCTGACCGCGCCGTGAACAGGTCGTCGTCAGCGCCGCTCTTTCGCCTCGTCAGCCCCTTTGGCCCGACGGGGGACCAGCCGCGCGCGATCGCCGAGCTCGTCGGCGGCCTGGAGCGCGGCGATCGCCAGCAGGTGCTGCTGGGGACCACGGGCAGCGGCAAGACCTTCACCGTGGCCAACGTCGTCGCCGCGCTCGGGCGGCCGACGCTGGTCATCGCGCATAACAAGACGCTGGCGGCGCAGCTCTACGGCGAGTTTCGGCAGCTCTTCCCGGAGCACGCCGTGCATTACTTCGTCAGCTACTACGACTACTACCAGCCTGAGGCCTACGTCCCGTCCAGCGACACCTATATCGAGAAGGACGCCATCATCAACGATGAGATCGACCGCTTGCGCCACGCCGCGACGCAGGCGGTGCTCTCGCGACGCGACGTCGTGATCGTCGCCTCGGTCTCCTGCATCTTCGGCATCGGCAGCCAGGACTTCTATCGTGGGATGGCCGTCGACGTGCATCAGGGTCAACGCATCGAGCGCGACGACCTACTGCGGGCGTTGGTCGAGATCCAGTACCAGCGCAACGACTACGACTTCCACCGCGGGACCTTTCGCGTGCGCGGCGACGTCGTCGAGGTCTTTCCGCCGCACGAGGAGGAGCGGGCCTGGCGGATCGCCTTCTTCGGCGACGAGGTCGAGGGCCTTTGGGACGTCGACCCCTTGCGCGGTCGCGTCCTCGAGGCGCGGCAGCGCGTGGCGATCTTTCCGGCGAGCCACTATGTGACGCCGGTCGATCAGCTTCGGCGCGCCATCAGCACCGTGCGGGATGAGCTGCAGCTGCGGCTGACCGAGCTGCGCGCCGAGCTGCGGCTGGTCGAGGCGCAGCGGCTGGAGCAGCGGACGCTCTTCGACCTCGAGATGCTCGAGCAGATGGGCTACTGCAACGGCATCGAGAACTACTCGCGCCACCTCTCGGGGCGCCAGCCCGGTGAGCCGGCGCCGACGCTGCTGGACTACTTCCCGCGCGACTTCCTGCTGATCGTCGACGAGAGCCACCAGACCGTGCCGCAGCTCCAGGCGATGTATCGCGGTGATCGCAGCCGCAAGCAGACGCTGGTGGAGCACGGCTTCCGCTTGCCCTCGGCCCTCGACAACCGTCCGCTAAAGTTCGAGGAGCTCGCCGACCACATCAATCAGGTGATCTTCGTCTCGGCGACGCCCGGCGCCTGGGAGGTGCAGCAAACCCAGGGCGTGGTGGTCGAGCAGATCATCCGGCCGACCGGCTTGCTCGACCCGGAGGTGCTGGTCCGTCCGGTCACGCATCAGGTCGATGATCTCGTGCAGGAGATCCACGCCCGCATCGCCCAGGGCGAGCGCGTGCTGGCCGCGGTGCTGACCAAGCGCATGGCGGAGGACCTCACCGAATATCTGCAGGACGCCGGCATCGCCGCGCGCTATCTGCACTCGGACATCGATACGCTGGAGCGCGTGGAGATCCTGCGCGACCTGCGCGCCGGGGCGTTCAGTGTGCTGGTCGGCATCAACCTGCTGCGCGAAGGCCTCGACCTGCCGGAGGTCTCCTTGGTCGCCATCCTCGATGCCGACAAGGAGGGGTTCCTGCGCGCCGACCGCGCGCTGATTCAGACGATGGGGCGCGCCGCGCGCAACGTCCACGGCACGGTGATCATGTACGCCGATCGCATCACCCCCTCGATGCGCCGCGCGATCGACGAGACCGAGCGCCGTCGCGAGGTGCAAGCGGCCTACAACGCTACCCACGGCATCGTGCCGCGCACCATCTCGCGCCCGATCTTCGAGCTGCAGTTCTCGAGCATCGGTGGCGACGCCGCGGCTGCAAAGGAGGGCGCGGCTGCCGCCGACGACGGGCTGGCGCTGGCTGCGATCCCCGGACGCCTCGGCGAGCTGCGGCGCGCGATGGCCGAGGCTGCCCGCGCGCTGGAGTTCGAAGCGGCCGCCGCGCTGCGCGACCGCATTCACGCGCTGACCACCCGTGAGCTGCTGCTGCGCGACCCGCAATCCGGAGCGGGCTCCGGAGCGAGCTCAGGCGCGGCGCTCAGGTCGCAAGGTGGCGCGGTGGCCAGCCCGCGTCCCGCGCGGAGCAGAGGCAGCGAGCGCGGCGGCGGCGCCAAAGAGCGGCGCACGACGCGGTCACGCAGCGCGACGAAGCGCGGTTGAGCTCGACGCGACGGGTGGCCAACGGACGCGGCGCTGCGGCCGGCGCCTGCAGGCGGAATCGCTTTGAATGCGCTGGGCGATCCGCTATACGTCGACGTGATGGAAGCGCTTCCCCGGATGCTGGTCGGTTATGCGGCGCGGCGCGCCGGCGTGCGATCAGCAGGGAGCAAGGCCGGTCGGCGGCCCAAGGCGGGTCTCGTCGAGCTCCAAGATACCTTCTGGAGCACACCGAGACCGGCAGCGCTGCGACGCTGGCGTGAGGGGTTGCCGGCGGCCTTGGCGCTGAGCTGCCGCGCCTCACAGCTGATCACTCACGACCTCGACAGCGGTGTTTATCGGGGCCTCTATCGGGGGGCTCCCGCCGCGGAGCGCGCGCGCCTCGCGGACGCCGGCGGCCTGCGCGCGACGGCGCTGATCGAGCAGGCGAGTCGCGCGACGGAGGCTGCCTGTTCGGCGCTCTCGGCCTTCGCCGTGGTCTACGATACGCCCCTCGGCTTCAGCCCCACCGCCGAGCACCGCCGCCGCATGGGCGCGTTCTTCTCGGGTTTCGAGCGCGCGCCGGGCCGACTCTACGTCTGGGAGCCACACGGGGTTTGGAGCGCCGACGAGGTCGAGGCGATCTGCCGTGAGCTCGACCTCGTCCCTTGCTTCGATCCGCTGGCGGAAGACCCGATGCGACCGGTCGCGCTCGAGACAGTCTACTGCCGCCTCCGCGCGCCGGACTACCACGAGGGGCAGATCGATCGCCTCGTCGAATGGGCGCTGAATCAACCCCGGTCGGTGCTCGTCTTCGCGGGCCCTCAGGGCGAGCGGCAGGCCCGGCGCTTCACCGCGACAGCGATCAGCCTGGGGGCTGGGGCTAGTTTGGGCCTGGAGCAGGACGCGGCCCTGGACGATTCGCCCGAGCTGCCCTGAGCCAGGCCGCATTTTGCAGACAGGCCTCAAGCCGACCGGCCCAGCGGCGGCGAAGCCGGTGCCAGCCCAGCAGGTCGAGGGCGAGGCCCAAGAGCAGCGCCAGGGGTGCCGCCAGCACCGGCAGCCAGCTCCACGCCAGGGTGACCACCGCCAGCCCGCACGCGGCCGTGGCAGCCGAGCGCAGTAGCAGCCGGCGGCGCTGGTCGCGACACCAGAGCCTGCAGGTCACGCGCAAGCGGGGCCCGGGCGCCTCCGGGACCCAACTCAACTCACCGCGTTCAGGAAGATCGCCCTCGAGACCCGGCGGGCAGGTGAAGGTCAGCTGGCGGGGTCCGCATTCGCCGAGCAACACGCTGGCGCCGAGCAGGGAACCACCTGAGATTGCCTGGGCCAACGCCAGCCCAGCCTCCTCTTGAGGCCAAACCACCGCGACCTCAAATTCGAGGACGGAGCCACTCCGCCGGTTGAGGCGCATGCGCCCTCCGCGGTGGTCTTGCGCAGGCAAGGAAGGCGCCGCTCACGGGACCCCCAGCCGGGGACCCAGAAAAGCGGGGCGCAGGCAGGACGCGAGACGCGCGACCAGACGCTCGCCAAGGCGACGCCTCAGCCCGATCGCTGGCGACCCGCCAGAGCGGGTCCCTCGCTGTACCACGCCCCGGGAGCGGGGCCCGCCGAACCGAACGACCTCAGAACGAGAAGGGCGTCGACGGCGCAGAGGGCATCGCCACTGGGGCGAGCTTCTTCTTGGCCACCTTCTTCTTGGCGACCTTCTTGGCCACCTTCTTCTTGGCGACCTTCTTGGCGACCTTCTTGGCCACCTTCTTGGCCACCTTCTTCTTGGCGACCTTCTTGGCCACCTTCTTGGCCACCTTCTTCTTGGCGACCTTCTTGGCCACCTTCTTCTTGGCGACCTTCTTCTTGGCGACCTTCTTGGCGACCTTCTTGGCCACCTTCTTCTTGGCGACCTTCTTGGCGACCTTGGTTACATTCTTCTTCACAGCCATGGCGCGTTACCCTCCCAAATTGGGTAAATTTGAATCGATATTAGTGGTGATTGTGGTGATGGTCAAGTAAATTTTGCATAATTGTGCATAATTTAAGCACTGTATCATGTAACTTATAACATATTGATTATGTTGCGAAACCCAGCCGTCCTTTCAAGTTCTACGATAAGTTTTATCTCAGTACGAGGGTTTACAAAGCTGGAGTGCTGGACTCGCCGCCCTACGTTCTCCACAGGTTTGGGGTCCCTGTGGAGACAGGAATGGTAAGTGGCCGCCATGAATAGGCAAAGTCGGTTCCGCCGGCTGTGGGAAGGACTCGGCGAGGACCTGACTCGATTATCCCCGGTAGTTACGCTTTCTTGCTGGTTGGGGTTTGTGGCTAGTTTCGCTTTGTTGTGCAGGCGCTTTGACAAGGACTCGAACGAGCGCATAGGCTGCTGTCGCTGGCTGGAGCCAACGAGGGTTGCATGAAGTCTACATTCTACTGGGATGATTCAGACAAGCTCGAGACCGATCTCTTCGCCGTGCCGGTCTTCGAGGGTAAAGTAACAGAAGCAAAGGACTTTATAAGACTCGACCGGCGCCTCGATGGACTGCTTGGCCGAGTCCTCGAGCAGGAGGAGTTCAAGGGTAAGGCGGGTCAGACCCTCCTGCTCCATACGCACGGAAGGCTGCCCGTCGAACGCATCCTGCTCGGCGGGCTCGGTAAGCGGGAGGATTTCGACCTCGCCGAGACGCGGCGCTTCGGCGCGCTGATCATCGAGGTCGCGCGGAGCACGCACGTCAAACGGGTCGCGAGCACCTTACCGCCCCTCGACAGCTCGGCGACCGAGCGCGTCAGTCAGTTCCTCGTCGAGGGGCTGCTGCTCGCGGCCTATCGCTACGATCGACACCTTGGCGCCGAGCGACGTCAGCCGCTGCGGCTGGAGCAGTTCCAAGTCGTGCTTGGGGCGGATTTTAGGGGCAATCCTGCGATCTTGGGGTTGTCGCGGGCGGAAGTTGTCGGCGAGGCCATATGCTTCGCGCGGGACCTCGCCAACGACCCACCGGGCGAGCTTACGCCGTCAAAACTGGCGGAGGTAGCGACCGCGCTCGCGCGCGACGAACAGCTCGAGTGCAAAGTACTTGGACCCAAGGATTGCGAGCGGCAGAAGATGCGGCTCTTCCTCGCGGTAGCGCAGGGCAGCAGCGAGGAGCCGCGCTTCATCCACCTGACCTACCATCCGCGCGGCAAGGAGAAGCCGGCGCAGCGCTTCGTCCTCGTCGGCAAGGGCGTCACCTTCGACTCTGGGGGCCTTTCGCTCAAGCCGAGCGCCAGCATGGTCGGCATGAAGGCGGATATGGCTGGGGCCGGCGCAGTCCTCGCCGTGATGCGCGCCTTGCCGAAGCTCGGGCTGCAGTCCGAGGTCCACGCGCTGGTCGCAGCGACCGAGAACATGATCTCGGGCTCCGCCTACAAGATCGGCGACATCGTGACCGGTATGGGCGGTAAATCGGTGGAGGTGATGAACACCGACGCCGAGGGGCGGCTGACGCTGGCCGATGCGCTGAGCTACGGGGTGCGCCTCAAGCCGGATGAGATCATCGACATCGCCACGCTGACGGGTGCCTGCGTCGTGGCCCTCGGGCCCCATATGGCGGGCGTAATGGGCAATGACGTTTCGGTCGTGGAGCGCTTCCTCGCCGCCGCCCGGCGCGCGGGGGAGGAGGCCTGGCCGCTTCCGCTGCCGCGACGCCTACGGGACCAGATCGAGTCGCCTGTGGCCGACCTGAAGAATGCGGGCGAACGCTGGGGCGGCGCCTCGACGGCCGGACTCTTTCTCAAGGCCTTCGTGGAGGACGTGCCGTGGATTCACTTCGATATCGCCGGCCCGGCCTTCGCCGAGAAGGATTGGAGCCATATCCCACAGGGCGGCACCGGCTTCGGCGTGGCGACCCTGGTCGAGTATCTCGTCAGCCGCGACGCCGCTCGCTCCTGAGGGCGAGGGCCTGAGGGCGAGGGCCTGAGGGCGAGGGCCTGAGGGCGAGGGCCTGAGGGCGAGGGCCTGAGGGCGGGGGCCACGAGCTGGCCTCTTGGCCCGACGCCTCCGCCGCGCTCCGCCAGCGCTCCGCGCGCGATGCGCGAACCAGCGCCGCGCTCAGACGTCGAGGTGCTTGGCGTTGAGCGCGTTGGTCGCGATGAACTCCCGGCGCGGCTCGACCTGGTCGCCCATCAGCACCGTGAAGATGCCGTCGGCGTCGACCGTGTCGTCGATCCGGACCCGCAGGAGCGTTCGGGTCTCGGGGTTCATCGTCGTCTCCCAGAGCTGCTCCGGGTTCATCTCGCCCAAGCCCTTGTAGCGCTGGATCTGCAGGCCCTTGCGCCCCTGCTCCTCGATCGCCTCGGCGAGCTGCCGAAGACCACCGAGGGGCGGACCGACCGGTGCTCCATCGACGGTGCAGAGCGTGAAGGGAGGCCGCCCGGCGATGTCCAACTCACGGCGCAGCATTCTCAGCTCGACGAAGTCGGCCGAGCGCAGCAAGGCCAGCGGCAAGCGCGTCCGCTGCCGGACGCCTGCATGTTCAATATCGAGGATCAGCAGACGGCCGCCCTCGGCGATCGTCAGCGCCGTGAGCGGTCCAGCGTCCGGATGATGCCGCTGCAGGTGCGCCTCTGCGGCCGTGCGCAGGGCCTGCCCCTGCTCCGCCGTCAATCCCGTCTCCTCACCGGCCAGCGCGCCGCCAGCGACCGCGGCGATCACCGCTTCGATCACCCGCAGGTCGCCGTGGTTCTTCAGCCGGGCCAGCAGCTTCTGGTAGCGCAGCGCGCGCGCCGCCAAGGCCACCAGCGTCGGGCCCTCGAGCACCGCGCCAGCGGCGTCGACCAGGCGATGTCCTGAGGAGCCGCTGCGGACGACGTAGTCGTCGAGGTCGGCTTCGTTCTTCAGGTAGAGCTCGGTCTTGCCGCGGCGCACCTTGAAGAGCGGCGGCTGCGCGATGTAGAGGAAGCCGCTCTCCACGATCTTGGGCATCTGCCGATAGAAGAGCGTGAGCAGCAGCGTCCTGATGTGCGAGCCGTCGACATCGGCGTCGGTCATCACGACGACCCGCTGATAGCGCAGCTTGTCGATCGCGAAGTGGTCCTCGCCGACGCCGCAGCCGAGCGCCGTGATCAGCGTCGCGATCTCCTGCGAGGAGATCACCTTATCGAAGCGAGCCTTCTCGACGTTGAGGATCTTCCCACGCAGCGGCAGCACCGCCTGGAAGCGCCGGTTGCGCCCCTGCTTGGCCGAGCCTCCCGCCGAATCACCCTCGACGATGAAGATCTCCGCCTGCGCCGGGTCGCGCTCCTGGCAGTCCGCGAGCTTCCCAGGCAGCGAGCTGATGTCCAAGGCACCCTTGCGCTGCACCAGCTCGCGGGCCCGCCGCGCCGCCTCACGCGCTCGCGAGGCGAGCAATGCCCGCTCGACGACCATCCGCGCGCTCTTCGGATTCTCCTCGAGGAAGCGCGCCAGCTTCTCGTTGACGATGCTCTCGACGGCGCCTTTGACCTCGCTCGAGACCAGCTTCTCTTTGACCTGGCTGTTGAACTTCGGGTCCGGATGCTTGACCGAGACCACCGCGGTCAGCCCTTCGCGCAGGTCATCCCCGGTCAGGCTGTTCTTGTAGTCCTTGAACTTCCCGGCGGCGGCGTAAGCGTTGATGGTGCGCGTCAACGCGGCCTTGAAGCCCGTCAGGTGCGTCCCGCCATCGCGATTGCGGATGTTGTTGGTGAAGCAGGCGACCAGCTCCTGGAAGGAGTCGTTCCACTGCAGCGCGAGCTCGACGATCGTGTCGTCCTTGGCGCCGCTGATGTGGATGACCTCGGGGTGAATGATCGTCTTGTTGCGGTTGAGGTACTCGACGAAGGAGGCCACCCCACCGCTCGAGCGGAAGTCGAAGCGTTTGTCGGTGCGCTCATCGATCAGCAGGATGGCGAGGCCGGCGTTGAGAAAGGAGAGGTCGCGAAGACGATGCGCCAGCACCTCCGTGGAGAACTCGGTCGTCGTGAAGACGCGATGGTCGGGCTTGAAGCGCACCGAGGTGCCCGTACGCGCCGTCGTGCCGACCACCCGCAGATCTGCGCGCGGCTTGCCCTGATCGTACTCTTGGAGGTGGCACTGCCCGTCGCGGTGGATCTCGACCGAGAGCCACTCGGAGAGCGCATTTACCACGGAGACCCCGACGCCGTGCAGACCGCCCGAGACCTTGTACTGCTTGCTGTCGAACTTCCCGCCCGAGTGCAACGTGGTCATGATGACCTCGGCGGCGGACTTTCCCTCCTCGGGATGAATGCCGACGGGAATGCCGCGGCCGTTGTCGTCGACGGTCGCCGAACCATCCACGTGCAGCGTGACGACGACGCGGTCGCAGTAGCCCGCGAGCGACTCATCGACGGCGTTGTCGACGACCTCGAAGACCATCTGGTGCAGGCCGGTGCCATCGTCGGTGTCGCCGATGTACATCCCCGGCCGCTTGCGTACGGCGTCGAGGCCGCGGAGCACCTGGATCGAGGTGGCGTCGTAGTCGCTGACCGGCGCGAGGGTGACGGGCGTAGCCCCAGGGTCGCTCGCGACGGCGGTGGCGTCGGCCGGGTTGCTCTCCGTCGCGGAGGGCTCGAGGTGGTTGGTTTCAGTCTTCATGTTTCAGCAGTGATAGGGGACCGAAAGATAGGGTACCGAAATACCTTACTTTTAGGCGGGCGGAGCGTACCATATGCGTCCCTGCGGGTAAAGCGCCAAGCGTGCTCCGGCGAAGGGTTGGGCGCGCATTCCTGAGGCCAGCCGAGGCGGCCGTCCAAGCCCCCCTGGAGCCGGGGACGGCCCGGCGCTAATAATTGTTTTCTTCTATTCGGTCCCTGGCTCGCAGTCCCTGGCTCACGTCGCTCACGTCGCTCTGTCGCTCACGTCGCTCACGTCGCTCGCGTCGCTCGGGTTGCCCGCGCCGCCCGCGTCGCCCGGAAGGGCCACCCGGGCGACGGCGCCGCCAACGACCGCGAAGCGGGCCGCAGATCCATACCACGGGACGAGCTCGGGGCGCGCGGTGGTCAAGAACAACTGACAGCGGACCTCGGCCAGAAAATCGTGGAGGAAGCGGTTGCGCTGCGCGTCGAGCTCGCTCGAGACGTCATCGAGCAGGAGCGCCGGGTACTCGCCTGAGCGGCCGTGAAGGTCGAGGATTTGGGCGACCTTGAACGCCAAGACGAGCGCGCGTAGCTGACCCTGCGAGGCATGCTGGCGCACGGGGCGCCCCTCCAGGCGGAACTCGAGGTCGTCGGCATGCGGCCCGCTGGAGGTCAGGCCACGAGTGAGGTCGCGAGCCCGCTCTCGTCGCCAGCCTTCAGCCAGACGCGCGGCGAGGTCCGCCGGCTCGGCCGGCTCGCGCGTGACGTCGGCAGCGGCGTCGCTCAGCGGCGCATCGAGGGCGCTGCCGAGATAGCGCAGCTCCAGGTCATGCTCCTGCGCCGAGCCGAGGATGCGGGCGAAGGCCGCGCGCACGCGCGGCAGCAGCTGGACGAGCAGCCGCTGCCGCGCCACGACGATCTTGGCGCCGAGCGTCGCCAGCGGTGGCTCGTGGGCCTCGAGCAGCGCGTCGACGCCGCTCGGCCTTTCGCGCAGCAGTCGGTTGCGCGCGCGCAGCGCCCGCGTGTAGCGGCGCAGCAACTCGGCGTAGGCGCCCCATACCGCCGCCACGGCCTGGTCGAGCAAGCGACGGCGGTCACTCGGGCTGCCGCGCGGGGCCAGCAGGTCGTCGGTCGTAAAGAGCACGGCGGCGATCCCGCTCGGCCAGTGCGTTAGCGAGCGCGTCGCCTTGCCGTCGAGCTCGGTGCGGCGCCCGCGCGCATCGAGCTCGACCTGCAGGGTGTGGTCGACACCTGCGCTGCTCAGCTCACCGCGGACGATGGCGCGCTGACTGCCGAAGCGCAGCAGCTCGGCGAGGCGTGCGGCGCGAAAGGACCGCTGGCAGACCAGCAGGTAGGCAGCCTCGAGCAGGTTGGTCTTGCCCTGGCCATTCTCACCGTGAATCAGGTTGAAGGCAGGGTCGAAGGCCAGCCGGGTCGGCTGCAGATTGCGGAAGTCTAGCCACTCGAGGCTGTGCAGAATCACAGGCTACACCCTAGCGCGCTTGCCAGGCGGGGCGCCGTGCGTGGGCTCTGCGCTCAGATGCGCATCGGCATGATCACGCCGAGGTAGTCGTGGTTGTCATGGGGGCGTACGAGCCCGGGGTCGAGCTCTCCGCTCAGCTCGAGGCAGACCTGTTCGTCGCGCATCTCGTTCAGCACGTCGATGAAGTAGCGCGCGTTGAAGCCGATCGTCAGCTTCGGTCCGCTGTAGTCGACCTCGAGCTCCTCGCGGGCCTCGCCGAGATCGGGGTTTTCGCTGGTGATGCGCAGCACATTGGCCTCGAGCTCCATGCGAATGCCCCAGGAGCGCTCGGAGGACATGATCGACGCGCGCTTGAGGGCCTCGAGGAAGCTCGCGCGATCGAGCATCAAGCGCTTGTCGTTATCATGGGGAACGACGCGATCGTAGGGCGGGAACTGCGCCTCGACCAAGGCCACGCTGACCACCACATCGCCGACGCGAACGAAGACACAGCCCCGACCGAAGGCGATATCGCAGTTGCCCTCGACGCCCTCGACCAGGCGCCGCAGCTCGAGCAGTCCCTTGCGCGGGATGACCACCCCTGAGCGCAAGACCGGTCCGTTGCTCCACTCGCGCTGCACGAGGGTCAGGCGATGTCCATCGGTCGAGATGGCCTTGGCCACCTCGCCATTGGACTCGAACAAGATGCCCGCGAGGTGGGGTCGCGTGTCATCGCTCGAGACCGAGAAGATCGTCTTGCTGATCAGGTCGCCGAGCGTGGCCGCAGGGACCTCGCTGAACTCCAGCTCCTGATGGTCGGGGATCTGCGGGAACTCGCGATCGGCGAGCCCGACCAGCCGATAGCGCGCCTTCGCCGCCGAGACCTCGACCCAGTTGTTCTCGGAGCGCGTGAGCGTCAGCTCCGTGTCGGAGAGGCTACGGACGATCTCGTAGAGGTGTTTGGCACCGACGCTGACACCACCTTCGCGGCGGACCTCGGCGCGTATCTCCGCGACCATCCCGATGCGCAGATCGGTTGCGGCGCAGATGATCGTGTCTTGGCCATGACTACGCAGCAGGACGTTGGCGACGGCGGGGGTCGCGCTGCGCCGGTCGGCAATGCTCTGCGCGAAGTACAACCCCTTGAGTAAGGCGGTGCGATTGATGCGCAGTTCCATCGGCTCTAGCTCCCTCTGGCGGTGCAGTGCAGTGCTTCAGTCAGCGTTCGGTTCTTTAATTAAAGAAAGATCTTTTAGATCGTGATCGTCATAGGGCCTGTGGAGAACGTGCATAAGATCTTAACTTCCCGGAACTAATCGAAGAATTGCCTCTGGACGCTGTGTGGGCTGGTGGGGACGGAGGGCACTCCGCCCACAGGCTGGCGCGGTGCAGGTGATTCGGGCCGAGATCCCCACAATCTGCGCCCAGCGCTGCACACAGGTAACGCACAGCCCCTGCCGAGCAGAGCGCCAGCCTCGGCGCAGCCTGCGGCTTGAGCGCGGCGGCATCGGGCGGGTCGTTGGCGGGTCGCGATGGGCCCGGCGTTGCCCCGTTCCTGGACCCGGGTGATGAAGAAAAATGCATTATTGCTCACCGACTTAGCACGGTGCCGAGGCGCTTGGCAATACGTTGAATGCGGCCTGATGGGCTGCGGTGCGGGCGCCTCGAGGCGACGCTATCAGGTCACGCCGAGCTGGCGCTCGAGGGACTCGAGGGTGGTGCGCACCGCGAGGTCCGTGTCGGTGAGCTTGGTGACCTTGCGGCAGGCGGCGATGACGGTGGAGTGGTCCTTACCGCCAAAGCGCTGACCGAGCTCCGGATAGCTGCAGCCCGTCAGCTTGCGGGCCAGATACATGGCCACCTGGCGCGGCCAGGCCACGGCGCGGTGGCGGCGGGCGCCCTTGAGCTCGCTGAGCTTGAGACCGAAGTAGGCCGCGACCTCACGCTGGATGGTCTCGACGGTGAGGCTGGCCGCACGAGCGCCGAGGAGCTGGCGTAGCGTCTGCTCGGCGAAGGGGATACTGATCTCGACCTGCTGCAGCGAGGCGACGGCGGCCAGGCGGATCAGCGAGCCTTCCAGCTCGCGCACGTTGGACTTGATGTGCTGCGCCAGGTAGAGGGCGACCTCGTCCGCGAGGACGATCCGCTCGGACTCGGCCATCTTGCGCAGGATGGCGACCCGGGTCTCTAGCTCCGGCTGCTGGATGTCCGCGATCAGTCCCCATTGAAAGCGCGTACGCAGGCGCTCCTCGAGCTCCGGGATCTCATGCGGGTACTTGTCGGAGGTGACGACGATCTGGCGGTTGAGGTCGTGGAGCGCGTTGAAGGTGTGGAAGAATTCATCCTGCGTGCGATCATTGCCGGCGATGAACTGAATGTCGTCCATCAGCAGGAGGTCGCAACGGTCGCGATAGCGGGTGCGGAAGTCCTCCATGCGATTCGAGCGCAGGTGGTTGATGTAGTCGTTCATGAAGCGCTCGGACGACAAGTAGACCACGCGGGCCGCCGGTTGGCGGGCGAGCACGGCGTTGCCGATGGCGCAAAGCAGGTGGGTCTTGCCCAGACCGACGCCGCCATAGATGAAGAGCGGATTGTACTTGGCGGCCGGTAGCTCGGCGACCGCTCGGGCTGCCGCATAGGCGAGTTGGTTCGAGGGGCCGACGACGAAGGAGTCGAACTCGTAGCGCGCGTTGAGGTCGTTGTCGGCGGCCGGCGGAAAGGGCGCGGGCGCCGAGGCAGCGAGCGGCGCGGGGATTGCGCCGACGGAGGCCGCGGGTCGCGGGGCCGTGGGGATGACTGCCGGGGCAGCCTCGTCGCAGGAGACCTCGATGTCGTGGTCGCTGGCGAAGCGGGTGCTCAGCTCCTGGCGCACGATCGGAAGGTAGTTATCCTCGAACCACTCCTTGATATAGCGGTTCGGGGCGCGCAGGTGGAGGGTTCCATCGGCCACGGACGCGCAGACGATCGGGCGCAGCCACATCTCGAAATTATGCGGCTTGATGCGCGTCTCGAGCGCCTGAAGGGTTTGCTCCCAGAGATCGGTCGGGGGCCCGACTGCGGCTGCAGACGATGAGTTATGCACAGCTCACCTGCCCCCTGTGGGAAAACAGAGAAGTATCTGATTACGGTATGATAGGTGGAATGGTGAGCCACCTTCCTAACAACCCAGCGAGAACTACCAACAGCCCGCCGAGAAGCAGCAACAATCCAGCAGCAACACTTCAGCGCCAACCACCCCACAGCGCCGACCCCGCGGCCGCGCACGCGATCCTGCGCGCGCGATTCCGCGCGCGATCCCAGGAGCGGCCATACGCCGGCATTGCCGCGGAGCTCCGGTCAGGCTACGCGCGGTAGCGGACGGTCACAGTTGGGTCGCGCCCAGTCGGGGCGCGGCGTCCACGAGCACGTCGCGCAAACCGTCGGTGCGAGATGAGTTGAGCTAGCAGAGCGCTCGTCGCGGTGGCAAGGGCAAAATGTGGCGGCTCGTGATCTCGCTCGAATCGCACGGAAAACGTGGGGCCGAGAAAAGCGGATCCGAAGTTGGATCCGCGCGGGCTGCTGGCAAAGCGCAAAAAGGGTCGCATAATCGTTGGCGAAGCGCCGACGGCGGGCCACGCGGGCGCCGGGGTGGATCATGAGAAAACGCGCTATAGGGCGGTCTAGACGAGGTTCTGCGCGCTCGCGTCCACAGACCCGCGTTGCTTGACAGTGCCGTGGATCGTTGGTAACGAGAGCGCCTTGCTGGGCCTGGGAGTGATGTCGTGAAGAGAACCTATCAGCCGCACAACACGCGCAGGCTGCGCACGCACGGATTTCGTCAGCGCATGAAGACCAAGGGTGGGCGTCGCGTGATCAACGCGCGTCGTCGCCGTGGGCGTGCGCGACTTGCTCCCGTGGCGCCGACGAAGTAGGGCAACGCGCGCCGCAGCGTGGGTCGGCCGCTGGCGGTCGCTCCGCGCCCAACCGGGCGCCAAGGGCGACCCTTCGGCGCAGCCCTGGGATGGCGGCTTGCAGATGGCCGGTCGACCCGTCAACGATCAAGGCTTCAAGAAGAGCGAGCGCCTACGGCGCCGGGGGGAGTTCCTGGCGGCGCAGCGCGGCGGCGAGCGCATGCAGCTCCAGGACCTGGTGGTCTTGACGCTGGTGCGGCCGGGCGCGCGGCGGCTGGGTTTGACGGTCAGCAAGAAGGTCGGCAAGGCCGTATGTCGCAACCGGATCAAACGCTGGCTGCGCGAGGCTTGGCGTCGGCGCAAGCATACCTTTCCCGTGGGGATCGACCTGGTGGTGGTGGCCCGGAGCAGCGCGGCTCTGGCCAGCTTCGCGCTCCTCGATCGACAGCTCGAGGCGCTGGCGGAGCGGCTGCGGCGGCGGTTGGCGCAGCGCCACGGGGCACGGGCTTGAAGGCGGGTGCGACGCGGGGCGAGCTTGGCGGGTGGGGCGTGCTGAGGCAGTGCGCTCGCCGGCTCGGTTTGGCCGTCGTCATGCTGCTGAGCGCGCTGATCAGGCTCTATCGCGCCGTCCTTTCACCGTGGCTGGCTCCTCGCTGTCGCTTTTCGCCGAGCTGCTCGGCCTACGCGCTGGAGGCGCTGGAGCGGCACGGCTTGTGGCGTGGCATAGCGCGCAGCTTGGGGCGTCTGGCGCGCTGCCGCCCGGGCTGCGAGGGTGGCTACGACCCACCTTGAGCCTGGCGCCGGGCGGCGCAGGCCGCGCGGGATATCGCAAGAGGATGGCGAGGGCGTGATGAGCGGATCGGCTTCGGTGAACGGTTCGGTGAACGGTTCGGGGAACGATAATGGATGATAGCTCGAAGCGGGTGTTGCTCGCGGTCGTCCTGTCGATCGGCTTGTTCTTGCTGTGGGACGTGCTCGTGATGCGTCGTCAGCGGCCTGAGGGCGCGCTGCCGACGACAGCGGCGCAGCCGGCGGCAACTCCAGCGCCGCCGCTGCCGAACGAGGCCGAGGCGCGCGCGAAGCCCGAGGATCAGGAGCGCGGCGCGGTCGCCGACCGAGGCGCTATCGCGCGCGATGCGTTGGGGCACGCGACCACGCTGCGCTGGCGCTATGGCAAGGAAGAGGCGACGGTCAAGCTGACCGACCACGGTGGGGCGCTGCAGAGCCTGGTTTTGGCAGATCCGCGCTTTCGTGAGGAGCAGCAGGGCAAGCTGCAGAAGATCGACCTCGTCCAGACCCTGGCGAGTCGGGGCCCGTGGCCGCTGACGACGACCTTCCCGGATTCGGACTTCGTGGTCCCCGAAGACGCCGAGTTCGCGTTGGTCGAGCGCTCGCCGCGCCGCTTGCGCTATGCGTGGCGCTCGACCCGCGTGAGGGTGGTCAAGGACTTCGTCCTCGACGCGGCGCGCCCAGTGGTCTGGATGAGTGTCACGGTGCACAACCTGACCGGAGGGCCGCTACGCCAGCGCCTGCAGCTGCGGCTCTTTTCCCGGCAGCGGCCGGGCCAGAGCCAGGGCGGTATGACCGACCCCTACCCGCGCATCCCGACCGGCCTCTGTCACGTCAATGGCGCGCTGCAGCGGCGCAGTGTCAGTGGCGTGGCGGGCGGCCAGGATCAGGGTTGCAGCGCGGAGGGCTGCGGCGCGGGCAGTGGCCCGGTCGGCGAGGTGGGGGCGATCCGCTGGATCGGATCCGATGACCGCTACTTCATGATCGCCGTCGTGCCCCAGGGCAAGGTCGCCGAGGGCGGGCGCTGCGAGGTCGGGCTGTGGCGCGACCGGCGCGACGTCGTCGAGGTCAGCCTGCTGCTACCGGAGCAGCAGATCGAGGCTGGCCGCGCGCGCACCCGGCGCTTCGCGGTCTTTGCCGGGCCGAAGGATCTGAACCTGCTCGATGGCGTCAAGGGCGCGGGCGGCGATGATGCGCGGCTCGGCGACGCGATCGAGTTCGGTTGGCTCGCCGTGCTCTGCCGCCCGATGCTCGCGGTATTGAAGGTCTTTTATCGCCTGACCGGGAACTGGGGCGTGGCGATTATTCTGCTGACCCTCCTGGTCAAGCTGGGGACGGCGTATTGGTCGACGCGCTCGATGCGCTCGATGCGCGAGATGCAGCGGTTGAAGCCGAAGGTCGACGCGCTGCGCGAGAAGCATAAGGACGACAAGCAGCGCCTCAACCAGGAGATGATGGGGCTCTATCGCGCGCATAAGGTCAACCCGCTCGGGGGCTGCCTGCCGATGCTGATCCAGATGCCGATCTGGTTCGCGCTCTATCGCACGCTAGGAAACGCGCAGGAGCTCTATCGCTCGGGCTTCTTCGGCTGGATCGACGACCTGACCGCGCCGGACCGTTTCTACGTCCTGCCGCTGGCGCTGGGTGTCGCGATGTTCGGGCAGCAGGCCATCACGCCGCAGCCGATGGAGGCCGCGCAGGCCAAGGCGATGAAGTACATCATGCCGGTGATGTTCACCGGGATGATGCTCTGGTTGCCCTCTGGGCTGAACCTCTACATCTTCGTCAACACCGTTTTGACAATGCTACATCAGTGGTTTATGAACCGCGACGGTACCCCACCCGTGGCCCACGCGCCGAGCGGCAGTGGCGGCAGTGGCGGCAGTGGCGGCAGTGGCGGCAGTGGCGGCAGTGGCGGCAGTGGCGGCAGTGGCGGCAGTGGCGGCAGTGGCGCGCGCGGCAGCAGTGGCGCGCGCGGGGAATCGGCTGGCGGCCGCGGGCGAAAGCACACCAGCAAGCGCCGCTAGTCGCTGGCGCTCTTCTGCGTCGGCGACCTGACGATAGGGCTGGACGCGCGCCGTGGCCGTCGTGGCGACTCGGGTCGGGACCTGTGGCCGCCCGAGAGCCAATGCGAGCGCCGATCCGAGCGCTATTACGAGACAGAGGAAGAGGAGGGGGTGGCTGATGGCGGACGCTGAAAGGGAGCCGACGATGGGTTCGACTGCTGTGACGCCTTCGGCGCGGGGCTCCGAGCTGCTCGAGACGCTGCTCCGGCTGATGGGTTTCGATGCCGAGGTCGACGCGATCGAGCGTGAGGAGAACGTCGAGCTGGTGATCGGTGGCGAGGACGCGAGCCTTGCTGTCGGGCAGAAGGGCCAGACGCTCGATGCGCTGCAGTACCTGGTCAACCGCGGGCTCACGCGGGAGCTTGGCGAACATAAGCTGATGGTCGTCAACGCCGAGGGCTACCGCGAGCGGCGCGAGGCCTCGCTGATCGAGCTCGCCGAGCGGCTGAGCGAAAAGGCGTTGAGCGCGGGCAAGATCGTCGCGCTGGACCCGATGAGCGCGCGCGACCGGCGCGTGATTCACATGGCGCTGCGCGACGTGGCTGGCATCGAGACCCGCAGCGAGGGCGAAGGCGACGACCGGCGCTTGCTGATCGTGCCCCAGAGCGACAGGGCCTAGAGCGACAGGGCCTAGAGCGACAGGGCCCGCCCTCCGAGCGACCACGCGCGACGCCAGCAAGCTGCGGGTCCCCCCCCGGGCGCCCGCGGCTCTTGCCGGGGCGGTGACCAGGCCCTTCAGGCCCCAGCGCAGTACCCCGCAAGCCGATGTCTCAACCGGATACCATCTGTGCGCTGGCGACGCCGCCGGGCGAAGGGGCCGTCGGGATCGTGCGGCTGAGTGGACCGCGGGCCACGGAGCTGCTCCAGCGCGCCGCGTGCGGTCGGACGCTGCGACCGCGCCGGATGGTGCGCGTCGACCTGGTCGACCCGGCGACAGAGGCGCGGATAGACGAGGTGCTGGCGTGTGTGATGCCGGCGCCGCGATCGTTTACCGGGGAGGACGTGGTCGAGATCTACGGCCACGGTGGGCAGCTTAACCTGGAGGCGCTGCTGGCGCTCTTCATCGGGCTGGGCGCGCGGCCGGCGGGGCCTGGCGAGTTCACGCGGCGCGCGTTTCTCAATGGGCGGCTCGACCTGACCCAGGCGGAGGCGGTAGCCGAGGTCATCGGGGCGCGCAGCACCCGCGCGCTGCAGAACGCGCAGGCCCTGCTGGGGGGCGCCCTGGGGCGGGAGGTGCGCTCCCTGCGAGCGCGAGCGGTCGAGCTGGCCGCGGAGCTCGAGGCACGCATCGACTTCGCGGAGGAGCTGGAGGCGCTGCAGCCGGGCCGCGCCCTGGTCGAAGGGCATCGCGAGCTGATCGCGGCGCTCGGGCGCCTGGTTGCGAGCTATCGGCGCGGCCGACGCCTCAATGGCGTGGTGGTCGTGCTCGTCGGCGCCGTCAACGCGGGCAAATCGAGCCTCTTCAACCGGCTGCTCGGTAGTCAGCGGGCGCTGGTCTCGGCGGAGCCGGGGACCACGCGCGACTACCTGGAGGCGGAGGTCGAGTGGGACGGCCTGAGGGTCACGCTGATCGACACCGCCGGCGAGCGCGAGGGGATGTCAGCGTTGGAGCGCGCGGGGCTGGCGTTGGGGTTGGAGCGCGCTCGTAGCGCGGATGTCGTGCTGCAGGTGGTGGACGTCAGCGCGGCCGGGCCCGAGGCGGTGTTCGGCGCGCCAGGGGGTGGCGTCGGGCGCGTGGTCGTCGCCAACAAGATCGACCGGCTGGCCGCGGGCGCGGCGGGGTCGCTGCGCCGCCCTGGTCGAGGCAATCGGGCTCGCTCGCGTGGTCGAGGCTTCGGCCGAGACGGGCGAAGGGCTCGAGGTGCTGCGAGGGGCCGTGGTGGCCGAGGCGCTCGGTCACCCCTGGGGCGCGACGCGCGCGGGAGAGGCCGCGGTGCAGGGCGCGAGCGGCGCGCGCCTCGGCGGCGAGGCGCCCCCTGGGCCCCCTGAGCCCCCTGAGCCCCCTGAGGCTTCTGAAACGGTGCAGGTGACGCAAGAGCGCCAGTGGGAGGCCTTGCGACGCGCCGAGCAAGCGCTCGGGGCCGGGCTGGTCGCGCTGGAGGAGGGCATGGCGCCCGAGCTCGTCGTCGAACACACGCGCGAGGCGCTGGCCGCGTTGGGCGAGATCACCGGCGAGACCTTCACCGAGGCGGTGCTCGATGCCGTCTTTGCCCGCTTCTGCCTCGGAAAGTAGCCAAGAATGGCGCGGGCCGGCCAGGTCCTCGTCCGCGCCCCGAGGGCCGGACCAGGCCCCGGGCTCAGCAGCGCGCGGCGGCGGCGTCGATGACCTCGAGAAGGGCGTCCAGGTCGACGTGCGCGGCGGCGCGGCGGGCGAGGAACGCGGCGTCCGTGCGCTGCTCAGGCTTGAAGTAGGGCAGGACCCCGCGGACGATCGGGCCCGCGAAGCGCTCGAGCTGCTGCGGGTTGGCGGCCTCATCGGGACTCGGTCGCGGGGTCAGACGGTTGAGCACGATCCCGGCGATCGGGACGCCGCGCTGCTTCAGGGCCTCCAGGGTCAAGAGGCAGTGGTTGATCGTCCCGAGCGCGGAGCGGCCGACGATCAGCGCCGGGAGGCCGGTTTGCGCCACGAAATCAGCGAGGAGCTCTTTGCCGTTGAGGGGTACGAGAAGGCCGCCGGCGCCCTCGACCAGCGTGACCTCGGCCTCGGCGGCGAGCGCGTGCAGCGACGCCAGCAGGTGCTCGAGGTCGATCGGGCGATCGGCCAGCTCGGCGGCGACGGCGGGGGCGACGGCCGGAGCGTAACGGTAGGGATTCACGAGTGAAAGCTTAGCGTGGCAGTCGGCGAGGCGCATCAGATGGAGCGCGTCGCTGGGCGTGAGGGCCTCGGGCGGCGTACGGGTGGCGATGGTGATCGGGGCGGGCCCGACCAGCGCGTGGAGGCGGGCGAGGGCCGCGCGGGCCTCGGGCGTGGCCGCGCCGGGGAGGCCATCGATCGTGGCGGTGGCCTCGGGATCGGGCGGGCAGCCGGTTTCCACCGGCTTCATCACGGCAACGCGCTGCCCACGGGCGCGCAGGGCGGCGGCCAAGGCGCCGGTGACAATGGTTTTTCCAACCCCGGTATCGGTGCCGACGACGAAGAGGCCGCGCATGGCTTAGCTCCAGAAGTGTACGAGCAGGTACAAAGAATTAAAGTTCTTTATTGGACGGTCTCGGCGATGCTGCTCGCTAGGGCCTTGACGATGGTCTCGAGCTCGTCGTCGGTGATCGAGAGCGGGGGCATGATCACGATGACGTCCCCGAGCGGGCGCAGGATCACGCCCCTCGCGCGCGCGGCGCGACAGACCGCGGCGCCGAGACGCCGCTCCGCTGGGAAGGGGTGCCGGGTGGCGCGGTCGGCGACGAGCTCGACGCCGATCATCAGACCGCATTGCCGGAGCTCACCCACCGGTGGCAGGGGCGCGAGGTGGTCCGCAAGGAGGGCGTGGGCCCGGAGGGCGCGCGCGCGCACCTGCGTGAGGAGGTCGCGCTCGGCGAAGAGGCGCAGGGAGGCGAGGCCGGCGGCGCAGGCGAGCGGATTACCGGTGTAGCTGTGGCCGTGGAAGAAGGTGCGCTCGGGGCCGTCGAGGAAGGCCTCGTAGATCGCCTCGGTGGTGAGCGTGGCCGCGAGCGGCAGATAGCCCCCGGAGAGCCCCTTGGCGAGGGTCATCAGGTCGGGCGTCACCCCCTCGGCCTGAGAGGCGAAGAGCTCGCCGGTGCGGCCGAAGCCGGTGGCGACCTCGTCGCAGATCAGGAGCACCTGGTGGCGGCGGCAGAGCTCGGCAACACCGCGGAGGTAGCCGGGAGGGTGGACGATGATGCCGGCGGCGCCCTGGACGCGTGGTTCGATGATCAGCGCGGCGATTTCTTCCGCGCGGGCGGCGAGGAGGGCCTCGAGCGCGGCGAGGCAGGCGTCGCGGCAAGCCTCGGGGCTGAGCGAACCCCCGGCATAGCGATAGGGATGCGGGGAGGCAACGCGCAGCGTCTGGAAGAGGAGCGGATGGAAGAGGCGGTGGAAGAGGTCGATGCCGCCGACGCTGACGGCTCCGATCGTGTCACCGTGATAGGCCTCGTCGAGCGCGACGAAGTGGGTGCGGCGCGGGTGGCCGCTGTGTTGCCAGTATTGAAAGGCCATCTTCAGCGCCACCTCGACCGCGGTGGAGCCGGAGTCGGAGTAGAAGACGCGTTCGAGGCCCTGCGGGGCGACGGCGATGAGGGCGGCGGCGAGCTCGGCTGAGGGGAGATTGCCGAGGCCGAGGAGGGTCGAGTGGGCGACCTGGTCGAGCTGGGCGCGGATGGCCTCGTCGAGGGGAGCGCAGCGGTGGCCGTGGACGTTGACCCAGAGCGACGAGATGCCGTCGAGGTAGCGATGGCCCTGGGTGTCGGTCAGGTAGTTGCCCTCGCCGGAGGCGACCATCAGCGGGTCCTCGGCGGTCCATTGACGCATCGCTGTGAAGGGGTGCCAGAGGTGGCGGCGATCGAGGGCGGCGAAGTCGAGGGTCATCAGCGGGGCTCCAGTAGGCGAAGGGCGCAGGTCGGTATCGGGGCCGAGTAGCCGGTATGGGGCCGAGTAGTAGACGCTCGCGCGCGGCGACGTCAACGCCAGTGAAGTTTGGTGGGGAGCTCGGTGGGAAGTTGCTTCGAAGGGGGCCTGGAAGGCTGGGCCAAAGGCGGGTGCGAAGGCCGGTGCGAAGGCTGGTGCGGGCCTTCAGGCAGCAGCGACCGTGGGCAGGAGCCCGGCGCAAACGAGCTCGGCGAGGGCCCTCAGCAAGGTGTCGAGCTGATCCGCGCTGTGGTTGGCGCAGGCCGTGAGGCGCAGGCGGCTGGTGCCCTCTGGAACCGTGGGCGGGCGGATGGCCTGGACGAAGCAGCCACGGGCGAGGAGCGCGGCGGCTGCGGCGAGGGCGCTTGCGGGCGGGCCGGCATGGAGAGGAAGAATCGGGCTCGCGGGCTGCTCCTTGCGCCGGAGCCCGAGCTCGACCAGACCGGTGTGCAGGCGGCGGGCGTTGGCGAAGAGGCGCGCGCGCAGGCGGTCGCCTTCGGCGCTGGCGACGAGGTGGAAGGCGGCCTGGGTCGTCGCGCAAAGGGAGGGCGGGAGCGCGGTGGTGAAGACGAAGGTGCGGGCGCGATTGAGGAGGAAGGCGATGAGCGCGTGGCTGCCGGTGACGGCGGCGCCAAAGCTGCCAAGGGCCTTGCCGAAGGTCAGGAGTTGCGCGTCCGCCTTGAGGCCGAGTTGAGGAAGGAGCCCGGCGCCTGCAGGGCCGTAGAGGCCCGTGGCGTGGGCTTCGTCGACAAAGAGCGTGGCGTCGTGCGCTCGCGCGAGGCTTGAAACCTCGGGCAAGTCTGCGGCGTCGCCGTCCATGCTGAAGATGGAGTCGGTAACGATCAGGCGCCGTCGAAAGGTGGTGGCGGCGGCGAGGAGAGTGGCGAGGTGCGCGGTGTCGCCGTGGCGATAGACGTGAATCGCGGCGCCGCTGAGGCGGCAGCCATCGACGATGCTGGCGTGGTTGAGCGCGTCCGAGAAGACGGCATCGTGGGGGCCGACGAGGGCGGCGATGGTGCCGACGTTGGCTTGGTAGCCGGAGGAGAAGAGGAGCGCGGCCTCGCAACCCTTGAAGCTGGCGATCGTGGCTTCGAGGGCGTGGTGCTCGGCGAGGTCGCCACCGACAAGGCGCGCGGCGCCGGCGCCCGTGGCGCGCTGATGCGCTCGCTGGGCCGCGGCGAACAGCGCCGGATGGGTCGAGAGGCCGAGATAGTCGTTGCTGGAGTAGTTGGTGACGCCAGGAGGAAGGGGAGCGTCAAGGCGCCGCAGGAGTCCACGCGCCGAGAGCTGTTGCAGTTCGCGTTGCAGAAGGTCGTCGAAGGCCAAGGGCATGCCCAGGTGGCTGAAGGGTAGAGGAGCCGCGCCGTGGCCCAGTGAGGCACCCAGTGAGGCACCCAGTGAGGCACCCAGTGAGGCACCCAGTGAGGCACCCAGTGAGGCAGGTGTTTCACGTGAAACACCTGGCCCCAGCCAGAAACCCGGGGCCTGCGCCGCTGTGCGCTTCAGCGAGCCCCGCCCGACCCGAAGCAGTCTTGCCGCAAGCCCCCCGCCAACGCAAGCGTGCCAGCGGAAACCTTTGCGATGACGCTCGTTTGTTCTGCTCCGCCCGCGGCGGAGGCGCGCGCGATCAGGCGGGCAGGGAGGGCGTGCCGAAGGGCGTCACCGCGCGGGGCTCCGCCGACGCCTCCGCAGCCGGCGCCCGAAGGCCATCGCGGATATAGCGCGGTGGCGTGCGCAGGTCGCGGACGACGCCGGCCCAGGCGAGCAGCTTGAGCAGGTAGTAGGTGACGTCTACCTCCCACCAGAACCAACCCTGGTTCGCCGTCGACATGTAGTAGTGGTGGTTGTTATGCCACCCCTCCCCCAAGGTCAGCAGCGCCAGCAGTAGGTTGTTGCGGCTATCGTCGGCGGTGGCGTAGCGCCGCGAGCCGAAGACATGCGAGAGCGAGTTGATCGTAAAGGTTCCGTGCCAGGTCAAGACGGTGGAGAGAAAAAAGCCCCAGACGAGCAATGGCAAGCCGCCGGCGAGAAAGAGCGCCACCGCCAGGGTCACCGGCGGCACGAGATGCCAGCGGTTGAGCCAAACCAGCTCGGGATAGCGCGCGAAATCGCGAATGCGCTCGAGCTTGGTCGCGTCGTAGCGCCTGGAGAGAATCCAGCCCACGTGCGCCCACCACAGCCCGCGCTGTCGGGGCGAGTGAATGTCCTCGGGCTCGTCCGAATGCTTGTGATGGTCGCGATGATGCGCGGCCCACCAAAGCACGCCCTTCTGCGCCGACATCGACCCAATCCAGGCCAGCACGAACTGGAAGCCGCGCCCCGTCTTGAAGGCGCGATGTGAAAAATACCTGTGGAACCCAGCTGTTATGCCAAATATCCGCAGCAGGTAGAGTGCCACCGCGGCCACTGGGTAGAACCAGTGGAAGGGCAAAAGAAAAATTAACAGCGCAGCAATATGTACGCCAAAGAACGGAAGTGCCTTGACGAGATCGGCGCGGTCGCTGGGCTCCACCCCGACTGCACGCGGTCCCGAGGCGAGGAAGACTTGCTGCTGCATGCCCCCCAACTTGCCAGAGCCCTGTCATAGCCCTGTCATGAGCCCCAGACCCGGGCGCCGGAACCTTGCGCGCCGCCAAGGACCGTGGCATGGCCGGTGGGGCGCAAGGGGCCGACCCGTGGCCCCGAGCGTCCTTCAGGGGAGGTGATATGGCGAGGCGACGGCGTTGGCTCTTGGCCGGTGGTGGGGTGCTCCTGCTCACCGGCGCCGTGCTCGCCTGGCAGTGGCGCCTACGCGGCGCGGCCGAGGGGCCACGCTCGCCCTATCGCACGGTCGCCGTCGATCGCGGGCCCATCGTCGCGCGCGTCACCGCTACTGGGACCCTCTCGGCCATCGTCACCGTGCAGGTGGGCAGTCAGGTCTCGGGCCGCATCCAACAGCTCTTCGTCGACTTCAACTCGGCGGTGAGCAAGGGGCAGGTAATCGCGAAGATCGATCCCCAGCTCTTCGAGGCCGCCGTCGAGCAGGCGCGGGCGAATCTGATGGCTGCCGAGGGCAACCTCGCGCGTGCCCGCGCGCAGGCCGCCGACGCCCTCCGGCAGGCCGCGCGCGCCGAGCAGCTCGCGACGCGCCAGCTCGTGGCCACGGCCGAGCGCGACACCGCCGCCGCCACCGCCGAGGCCGCCAGCGCTGGGGTCCAGGCCGCGGGCGGCTCCGTGGCGCAGGCGCGCGCGGCGCTGAACCAGGCGCGCATCAATCTCGCCTATACGACGATCGTCTCGCCGACCGACGGCGTCGTCATTTCGCGCGACGTCGATGTCGGCCAGACCGTGGCCGCTTCACTGCAGGCGCCGACGCTCTTCGTCATCGCCGAGGATCTGCGCAAGATGCAGGTCGACACCAACGTGGCCGAGGCCGACGTGGGCCGCCTGCGGGCCGGCATGCCCGCCAGCTTCACGGTCGATGCCCACCCCAACGAGCCCTTCTACGGCGCCGTACGGCAGATCCGCAATGCGCCGCAGACCGTGCAGAACGTCGTCACCTACGACGCCGTGATCGACGTCGACAACCCCGCGCTGAAGCTGAAGCCGGGCATGACGGCCAACGTCACCTTCGTCCACGCCGACCGCGACCAAGCCCTGCGCGTGCCCAACGCCGCGCTGCGCTTCCGACCGCCTGCCGCTGCGCTCGCCGCCGCGGCCCCGTCGCCGAAGCCTAATGGGCAGGGCAATGGACGAGGCAGTGGGCGGGCGAGTGCGCGTGCCAGTGAGCGGCCAACGAGCGGCGCTGCGACCCAGCCTGCGGCGCCCCCGCCGCCGCCGCGCCGCGAGCTGTGGGTGTTGCGCGCCGGCCAGGCCCGCGCCGTCAGCATCGCCACGGGGGTCACCGACGGCCGCTGGACCGAGGTCCTCGACGGCGCGCTCGCGGTCGGTGACGAGGTCATCATCGAGGCCGTCCCTGGCGGTGTCCCGCGCGCGGCGGGCGGGGCTGGGATGGGCGGTGGGCCGCCGCCGCGCGGCATGCGCTCGGTGTTCTGAGCAGCAAGGCAAGCCAGGCCGATGTCTCCCTCCCCCGCCCTCCCCCCGCTCGTGCGGCTCCAGCAGGTGACCAAGGTCTACCGCATGGGCGATGTCGACCTGCACGCGCTGCGCGGCGTCTCGCTGGAGATCGCCCAAGGCGGCATGACGGCGATCATGGGCGCCTCCGGCTCGGGTAAGTCGACGCTGATGAACATCGTCGGCTGCCTCGACCGGCCGAGCGGCGGAAGCTATCAGCTCGCTGGGCGCGACATCTCTGGCCTCGGTCGCGCGGCCCTGGCCGACGTGCGCAATCGCACGCTCGGCTTTGTCTTCCAGAGCTTCAATCTGCTCTCGCGGACGAGCGCGCTGGAGAACGTCGAGCTGCCCCTGCTCTACGCCGGTGTGGCTGGGCGCGAGCGCCAGCGACGGGCCGTCTCGGCGCTCGAGCGCGTCGGGCTGGCCGATCGCCTGCGCCACCATCCAGCGCAGCTCTCGGGCGGCCAGCAGCAGCGGGTGGCGATCGCGCGCGCGCTGGTGCTCGACCCGCGCCTGATCCTCGCCGACGAGCCGACGGGGAACCTCGACTCGTCGACCAGCGCGGAGGTGATGGCGCTCTTTCGCCAACTGGCGCTGACGGGCATCACGGTGGTGCTGGTGACGCACGAGGCCGATATCGCCGCCTACGCCGAGCGCGTGATCGTGATGCGCGACGGCCGCGTGCAATCCGATCAGCGCCAGCAGCCGCAGGCAGCGCCCGACGCTGCCACCCTCAACGCTGCCAAAGCGCCCCCGCCCCAGGGCCTTCAGCCCGCGCCGCAAGCCGCCGCGGCAGGAGGCGTCGGATGAATCTACTCCAGGTCTTTCGCGTGGCGCTGCGCGCTCTCGTGCGCAACAAGCTACGCTCCTTTCTGACGACCCTGGGCATCATCATCGGCGTCGGAGCGGTGATCGCGATGGTGGCGATCGGCGAAGGGGCGAAGGCTCGCGTGCAGGAGGCCTTCGCCTCGGTCGGCTCGAACATGCTGATCGTGCTGCCCGGTGCCACCACCCAGGGAGGCGCCACGGGTGGCTTCGGCTCGCTGCCGACGCTGACCTGGGACGACCTCAAGGCGATGCAGACCGAGCTGCCGAGCGTGCGCTGGGCCGCGCCCTCCTTGCGCAGCGCCGCGCAGGTGCAGAGCGACGAGCAGAACTGGAGCACGCAGGTCAACGGCACCACGCCCGAGTACTTCGAGCTGCGCGGCTGGAAGCTCTCGCGGGGCAGCGGTCTCTCGAGCTCCGACGTTGAGGCCGGCACCAAGGCCGTCGTGCTCGGCCAGACGGTGGTGGACAAGCTCTACGGCGCCAACGCCGACCCCGTCGGCCAGCTCGTGCGCATCAAGAACATGCTCTTTCAGGTGATCGGCGTGCTGGAGAAGAAGGGCCAGTCGCCGATCGGCCAGGACTTCGACGACGCGGTCTTCATTCCGGTGACGACCTACCGCTCGAAGATTCAGGGCGGCTTGGGCAACTACATCGCCGGTGTGGTCTTCGTCGGCGCCGCTTCGGCCCCCGACGTGGCGCGCGCCGAGCGCGAGATCACCGCGCTGCTGCGCGAGCGCCATCGCATCGCGCCTGACGCCGACGACGACTTCTCGATCCGCAACCTGACCGAGATGGCGGGCGCGATGCAGCAAGGGACCAACACCCTGACCGCGCTGCTGGCGAGCATCGCCGCCGTCTCGCTGCTCGTCGGTGGCATCGGCATCATGAACATCATGTTGGTCAGCGTCACCGAGCGCACGCGCGAGATCGGCGTACGCATGGCCGTCGGCGCGCGCCCGGGGCACATCCTCTCGCAGTTCCTCGTCGAGGCCCTGACGCTGGCGCTGCTCGGCGGGCTGATCGGCGTCGGCCTCGGCCTGCTTACCGCGGCACGCCTGGCGTCGGCCTTTGGCTGGCCGATGCTCGTGCGGCCCGAGGTCATCGCGTTGGCCGTCGGCTTCAGCGCGCTGGTCGGCGTCGGCTTCGGGCTCTATCCGGCGCATAAGGCGTCGCGTCTCGATCCGATCGCGGCGCTGCGCTACGAGTGAGGGGAGGGCGATGATCAGCCTTGCCATGCTGGCGGCCGGCGCCGCCCTTCGCGTCTTGACGCTGCAACAGGCGCTGACGCTGGCGCTCGAACACCACCCCGATCTACAGCGGGCGGCGGCCCAGGCCCAGGCCGCGGCCGCTCGGGCCGACCAGGCGCGCGCGCCGCTGCTGCCGCAGCTCAGCGGCTACGCGAGCTACCAGCGCACGACGGGCAACTTCGCCCTGCGCCCCGGCTTCGTCCCCGGCGACCTGCGCGGCGGCACGTCATCCTTCGCCACCTTCAACTACTTCAACTTCGGGCTCAGCGCCTCGCAGCTCGTCTGGGACTTTCGCCAAAGCAGCGGCCGTTGGCGCGCGGCCCAGGCCAGCGCGGAGGCGGTGGGCACGGCAAGGCGGACGACGCAGCAGCAGGTCCGACTCGCCCTGCGCTCGGCGTTCTTCACCGCGCGCGCGCAGCGGGCGCTGGTGCAGGTCGCGCTTGAGGAGCTCGGCAATCAGCGGCGGCGGCTGCGGCAGGTCGAGGGTTTCGTCGAGGTCGGCACGCGGCCGCCGATTGACCGGGCGCAGGCGCGGGCCGAGCTCGCCAATGCCCGTGTGCAGCTGATCGACGCCGAGAACGCCTACGCGCTGGCCAAGGCGCAGCTCAAGCAGGCGATGGGCGTGGAGGACGACCTCGACTACGAGGTCGCTGACGAGCTGCTGCCGGCCGTGCCCGGTGAGGAGCGCAGCTTGGCCGAGCTGCTCGCCGAGGCGCTGCGCCGGCGCCCCGAGCTTGCGGGCCTCGAGCAGGAGCGTCGCGCCGCGGCGTTGGTCGGGCGCGCCGCGCGCGGGCGCAACTGGCCAGCGCTGAGCGTTTCCACCGCGCTGAGCGATGCGGGCACCGAGCTGGGGGCGCTGGCCTGGAACTGGAACGCGCAGGCCGCCCTGAGCTGGCCGCTCTATGAGGGGGGGCTGGTGGGGGCCCAGGCGCGCGAGGCCGAGGCCAACGTCGCCGCGTTGAGCGCCCAGCGGGCGGTGCAGCGGCAGGCGGTGCGGGTGGCGCTCGAGCAGGCCCGGCTCGGCGTGCGTGCGGGGCAGGCCGGCTTGCGGGCGGCGCGCGAGGCGCTCGAGCTCGCGCGCCAGCGCCTCGCCCTGGCCGAGGGGCGCTACGAGACGGGGTCCGGCAACATCCTCGAGCTCGGCGATGCCCAGGTGGCGCTGACGCAGGCGGCGGCCCGGGTCGTGCAGTCCGAGCACGCGCTCGCGCTCGCCCGCGCGCAGCTGCTCCAGGCCCTTGGCCGCGAGTAGGCCGTCGGCGCGCAGCCGCGCGTCCGACCCCGCGGTACGTCCGTTTCCGCGCGCCGGCCCCCGCCCCGCTCCACCCCAATCAATGCTTGGAGACCCTGGCATCGGCGTTGCCCGAAAACCGGAGCCGCTGGCTGCCACCGTAGCGGCCCCGCAGCCGCTCCGTGCACAATGGATCCATCGATGAATCAGGCAATTGACCACAGGCCGTTGAGCAGCGGACGCCTGGCGCGGCCCGCGTCGAGCGGCGCGCGCTTGGGCCCAAAGCTGGCCGGCTCTTTGCTTGGCGGGTAGGCTGGCGGTGGTCCCGCCGTGGGTCCTCTCCAAGAGCGAGGCATGCCCCGAGATGCTCGAGATGCTATGGAGCAGCAGGTTGCGGTTCTTCGCCCCGCGGCATTCGACGATCGTGGCCGCGTCCCGCGCTCGGCGTCCGCGCCTCCGGGCTATCGTCACGCTGGGGCTGGTCGTTGTCACAGTGGCCGCCGACCCGCTCGGCGGACGCGCCCTGGCGGACGCGCGCGGCGGTCTCCAGCTTCGCGATCGCGCGCTCGAGCATATCCTCCATGGCGACATCATCAGGGCGCACCAGGCGGTGCCCGTCCATTTCCGGCCGGGGCCCGGGAAGCCGGCGGCCTGGTCGCTGCTGCGCCGCAATGTCCGCGTGATCGACGGGGGCCTACATACCCAGGAGGGATGGGCTCGCTTCTTGGCGCTGCGCGCCGGAGAAGGGGCACCCTTGCTCTCGGTGGTCGAGGCCCTGGAGCTCCCTCTCGCGCAGCTCCTCTTCGTCAGCGAGACGAGGGAGGGCGGAAGACGCGCCGCCACCATCCCCGTCTTCGAGAGCTACGTCGATGAAAGGACCGGCGTGGGCTTCCTGACGCTGCCCCGCGCTGCCCTCAGCGCCGACGCGCTCCGCCGGGCTCAGCAAGCAGGCGAGCGCTCCGACGCCCCCCTCCACTTCGCCCGAAAGGCCCTCCTCCCCGAAGGACTTACGGAAGACCCGGAGCACTTCGCCAGGCTCCTCGCCGGGGCGTACCGGCGCGGCGCACAGAAGCCCTCCGGCACGCCGCTGATCGAGCTACGAGAGGCGATGGTCTCCGCGCCACTGCCCCAGGGCGGAACGGGAGAGCCCTTTCCCCTCCGCATCGCCACCAAGTCGGGCGGCGAGCTGATCTCGGCTTATCCTTACTTCGACCGCACCCAACTCTTCGTCGCGGTGCCCGAGCCGACCGCGGTAAACTTGCTCAGCGCCCTCCAACACATGAAGGTCTTAGGCCAGCGTAGCACCCTCAGGGGGCTGCCAGCCGCGCTTCAGCACCTGCCGGACGCGCTCCAAAGGCGGCTCGAACACGCCGCCGCGCAGCTCGTGAGGGCCGAGTTGGTGGCCAACCTGGCTTTGCCCTCGCCGCTGACGGCCACGGGCGTCGCCTCCGTCTGGCAAGACCGACGCCACTCGGGCGAGGGTCGAAAGGCCCGCGCCGCCGCCCGGCGCGCGCTTAACCCGCTCTTCGAGGCGGCCGCCCTGGGCCTGTCGGCGGAGCCTTGGCGGCTTGCCGTCGCGTCCTGCGCCCGAGCCCTACCGCTGGAGCTGAACGGGCAGGCGGCCATCAAGCCGCTGACGCAGCTGATGATGCTCGCGGATCTCGCGGTGGATCAAACCTGGGGAAGCATCGCCGCTGCCCCGGCAAGACAGCGCGCAGCGAGCAGGTAAGCGCCAGCGCCGCTCGCGCTCCGCGCCTTGCTTGCGCCGCGTGCGGCGACATACCATCCGCGCCGGCTTATGCCTCCTCGAGGTCGTCGCATGGATCAGCCTGCACCCGCCCCGGCCCGTCCCCTTCGCCAGCTCGAGGCCGACGTGGCCATCATCGGCGCCGGCCCCGCCGGCACGGCCACCGCCGCGCACCTCGGACAGCTCGGCGTGCGCAACGTGCTGCTGGTCGACAAGCACGACTTCCCGCGCGACAAGACCTGCGGCAGCGGCATCTCGCCCAAGGGCATCGCGGTGCTGCGCAAGCTCGGCGTCTGGCCCGAGGTCGAGCGCCACGCGCGCTGGATTCGCGGCCTGCGCCTCGTCACGCCCGGTGACCGCGAGGTCTTCGTCTCGGCCGGGAGCCAGCACGACGCCGTGATTTGCCCGCGCCGCATCCTCGATCACCTGCTGCTCCAGCGCGCGCAGGCGCTCGGCGTGACCTTCCTCCCGAGCTTCGCCGCCGTGCGCCTGGTCGAGGAGCAGGGGCGCGTCGTCGGCTTCGAGGCCCGCGACGGCACGCGCGTCCGCGCGCGCTACACCGTGGTCGCCGGCGGCGCGCACTGCACGCTGACCACCAAGGAGGCCGCGCGCCCCAAGCGCACGATCCAGGCGATCATGGGCTGGTGGGAGGACGTGCCGCATCGCGGCGACCACCTCGAGATGATCTTCGACAAGATGCTGGCGCCGCTCTATGGCTGGCTCTTTCCCGAAGCGGCGACGCGCGTCAACATCGGCATCACCTACGAGGATCCCGCCCATGAGCAGCGCGCTCGCCAGCTCTTTCAGCGCTTCCTCGACAAGCACTTCGCTGACCGGCTGGCCGGGGCGCGCCAGCTCGGCAAGTGGCAGGGCCACCCCATCGCCTACGACTACAACGTCGGCCAGCTGACCTCGGCCGGGCGCGTCGTCGTCGGGGAGGCCGGTCGGCTGACGCATCCGGCGACAGCCGAGGGCATCTACCAGGGCATGCACTCCGGGATGCTGGCGGCGGCGGCGCTGCAGCAGGTGCTGGCGGGTCGCCACGAGCGGCTCGCCTTCGGCGCCTACGAGTGGCGATGTCGGCAGGCCTTCGCCGCGTCGTTCGCGGGAGCGGCGGCCTTTCGCCGGCTCTTGAGCACGCCGGCGCTGGACTGGCTGGTGGCGGCCGGCGAGCGACCCGCGCTCAAGCAGCTCGCGGCGCGGGTGCTGGCCTGGCTCTGAGGCCCGGGCGCGCTAGGCGCCGTCGCCCATGGCGGCGTCGTGCATCGCGGCGTCGGCGGCGCTGACGGCAGCATCGCTGGCACTGACGGCACCGTCCTGCATGCCCCCGTCCGCCGCGGCCGGACAAGACGTCGCCGAGACCATGCCCGAACAGGTCTCGAACTGCTTGACGCAGTTGACCTTGGCCGTGTTCTCACCGCAGCCGCAGGCGGCGCAGGCAGCGCCCGTCGGGTTCTGCGCGCAAGCCCCGATGCAGTTCTCGATGGTGCAGGCCAGGCGGGCGCCAAAGCAGCCATTGCACGTGGTCGAAAGCGCGTTCTTGGAGGCGTTCGCGATGCAGTCCTCCGCGCAGGTCTTCTTCACCACGGCGGTGATGCAGGCGAGGCCACAAGCCGTGCTGATATCGGTGATCGTCTTGCCCCCGCCGTCGCCGTAGCTCTTCTGCAAGGCGGCCTGGTCAGCGGTCCCGAGACAATTCGTGGCCACGGCGCCGCCGTCAGTGGTCTTGGCGTCCGAGCGCGCGCGGGCGTCGGTGACGCCTGCATCCGTCTTGGGCTTGTCGCCATCGCTGCAGCCGAGCGAGAACACCGCGCCGAGGGCCACGGCCAACACCATCACACGAGAAAAGCTTCGCATCTTTCAAATCCTCCATCCCCATCATCGCGGGGCGGCAGACTATACTCGATTCCGCTCCGCGCGTGCGGAACGAAGTTCATGGCGCCAGCCGCCCGCGTAGCGGGCCGCCGCCAAGACGGCCTCGATCATGCTTGTGGCGCTCGCGCGGCCCTGCCCGGCGAGGTCGAAGGCCGTGCCATGATCGACCGAGGTGCGCAGGAAGGGCAGGCCCAAGGTCAGCGCCACCGTATGCTCGAAATCGAGCGTCTTGGCCGCTATGTGACCCTGATCGTGATAGAGCGCCAGCACGGCGCGGAAGCGGCCCTGGCGGGCCTGGTGGAAGACCGCGTCCGCTGGAATCGGCCCTTCGATGGCGCAACCGCGGGCCCGCGCCTCGGCGATGGCCGGCTCGAGCTGCTCGCGCTCCTCGCAGCCGAGCAGCCCGTCCTCACCGCCGTGCGGATTGAGCGCGGCGACGGCCAGCGGCCCCGCCGGGAGCTTCAGGCGGTCGAGCGCGCGCTCGGCGCGTAGCAGCACGTCGAGGACGCGCTCGCGCTCGACCAACTCGCAGGCGCGGCGCAGTGAGACATGGCGCGTAAGAAAAAAGATGCGCAGGGCGCCAGCCTCGAACATCGTCAGCGGCTCGTGGGCGCCCGTCAGCCCGGCGAGCATCTCCGTATGTCCGAGATAGGGCACCGCCGCCTGGCGCAGCGCGACCTTATGCAGCGGCGCCGTCGCCAGCGCGTCGATCGTCCCGGCGAAGGCGAGCTGGACCGCGCGCTCGACGTAGGCAAAAGCGGCCTGCCCGGCCGCCGCCTGTACCAGGCCCCAGCGCAGGCTGCCTGGCGGCAGCTCGCCCGCGGCGACGACCTCGATCGGCCCCTCGGCGCCAAGGGGCGGCGTCTCCCGCCGCTCCAGCCCGTCCACGACGCGCAGGGCTCGCCGGCCGCCGCAGAGCTGTGCTGCCAGCGCGACCACGTGCGGGTCGCCGATCACCAGCGGCCGACAGGCCGCCTGCACCCGCGGATCACCCACCGCGCGGACCACGATCTCCGGTCCGATACCGGCCGGATCGCCGCAGGTGATACCGACTATCGGTCGTGGCTCCATCGGCAAACCCCTCCCATCACGCGCTGCGCATCTTGGCCCAACGCGCGCCGAAGTGCACCCGCGACCGCCCGGACGCTAGCTCCCTCCCTCTCTGCCCCCCTCCCGAAGGGCTACCCGCAGGCGGATCTTGCCAGCGAGCAGGGGCTGAAGTAGCTCTTAGGGGCGCGGGTCGGCGCCGCTTCGGCCCGCGCGAACTCTCGATGACCCAAGCCTCTCTGCCCTCAAAGGTCGCCGATGCGACGCCCGCCGCGCTGGAGCCGGCCGACCGCAGGGTCGCCTGGGCCTTCTGTTATCGCGTGCTGCCCGGCGTCTCGCGTACCTTCGCGCTGACCATCCCCGTGCTTCAGCCACCGCTGGCTGACGCCGTCTGCGTCGCCTACCTGCTCTGTCGCATCGCCGACACCATCGAGGACCGCAACGACCTCGAGCTCGGCTTGCGGCGCGGCCTCTATCAGCGCTTCGCCGCGATGGTGGCCACGCCCGCGCGCGCGCTCGCCGAGGGCCAGGTCGACGCC
Organism: Pseudomonadota bacterium; assembly: GCA_016711215.1. Classification (NCBI taxonomy): domain Bacteria; kingdom Pseudomonadati; phylum Pseudomonadota; species Pseudomonadota bacterium. Next base: position 535,112 of record JADJTL010000002.1, read on the forward strand.
TTCCTCGAGCGCTGGCCGCCCGATGCCACCCCGGCCTATCAGGAGCTGGTGCGCGGGCTGGCGCCGGTGTTGGAGGCCTACGCCAGCCTGCCCCAGCCGCAGCGCGCGGCGATCGACGCTTGCGTGCAGGAGATGCTCGGCGGCATGAGCGCGATGACCCACCCCGAACCCGAGGATGGGACGGTCTGGGTCTGCGCCGATCTTGCGCAGCTCGAGCGCTACTGCCATTACGTCGCCGGTACGGTCGGCCTGATGCTGACCCGGCTCTTCGACGATGCGCTGGGTGGCGGCTTCGCCTCGGCGGCGCGGCTGGAGGAGGGGCGGCGCTTCGGTCTCGGATTGCAGCTGACCAACATCGTCAAGGATCAGGTCGCCGACGGCGAGCGCGGTACCAGCTTCGTGCCGCGCTCCTGGGTCGGCCGGCGCGGCGGGATGTTACCCGAGGCCCTGGCGGCGCTGCTGCGCCGCACGCTCGAGCACCTCGACGTGGCGCAGGCCTACACCTTGGCCTTGCCCGCAGCGCGCAGCGAGCTGCGCCTGTTCTGCCTCTGGGCGCTATGGATGGCGGTCGGAACCGTGCGCGAGGTGGCGCGACGCAGCAGCCCGGCACCGAAGATCTCGCGCGTCGAGGTGGCGGAGATCATCGCGTTCACGCGCGCCCACGCCGCGGAGGACGCCACGCTCAATAAGCGCTACGCTCGGCTGCGCGAGCAGGCCTGGGGCGCGGTGGACGCGCTGGCCGCGGCGACGAAAGCGGCGGCACCCCTCGCCTGAGCGCGGAGCGGTGCGGCCAGAGGGGATTGTGTTGCTATGAAGGTCATTCTCGCCCGCCCACGCGGGGTTTGTGCTGGTGTCGAGCGGGCGGTGAAGATCGTCGAGCTGGCGCTCGAGCGCTTCGGCGCGCCGATCTACGTCCGCAAGGAGATCGTCCATAACCGCTTCATCGTCGATCACCTGCGCCAGCAGGGGGCGCGCTTCGTCGATGAGCTGGACGAGGTCCCGGCCGGTGCGCTGGTGATCTTCTCCGCGCATGGCATCTCGCCCGCGGTGCGCGACGACGCCGAGCGACGCGGGCTGCGCACCGTCGACGCCACCTGCCCGCTGGTCTCGAAGGTGCACCTCGAGGTGCTGCGCTACGTCAAGCGCGACTACAACCTGGTGCTGATCGGCCACGAGGGCCACGATGAGGTGGTGGGTACGCTCGGCCACGCCCCGCAGTCGATCACCCTCGTCACCGACGTCGGCCACGCCGAGCGCGTCGAGCTGCCCCTCGACAAGCCACTGATCGTGCTGACGCAGACGACGCTCTCGGTGGACGACACCAAGCAGATCATGGCCGTCCTGATGCGGCGCTTCCCGCAGCTCGAGACCCCCGGTGCCGACGATATCTGCTACGCGACGCAGAATCGCCAGAACGCCGTCAAGGCGCTGGCCGACAGCCGGATCGACCTGCTGCTGGTGGTCGGCTCGAATAACTCCTCCAACGCCAAGCGCCTGGTCGAGGTCGGGGAGTCGCGCTCCGTGCCGGGCTACCTGATCGACCGCGGCGCCGAGATCAAGCCCGAGTGGCTCGAGGGCGTCTCGGCGGTCGGCGTGACCTCGGGCGCGTCGACACCCGAGGAGCTGGTGCAGGACGTCGTGGCGCGGCTGCGCGAGCTGGGCGCGGACGAGGTCGAGATCTCGACCACCGTCGAGGAGCACGTCGTCTTCACCCTGCCTCCCGAGCTGCGCCAGCTCGGCGCCGCCACGGCCTGAGCGTCATGCCGGCGCGGCGCTTGGTTGCGCAGCGGCTCGTCGCCCTGCTCCAGCGCGCCTTGGCGCCGGCCGCCGCCGCTGGTTTGCTCGCGCTCCTGGCCAGCTTCCTGCCCCGCGTGGCCCAGGCCGCACCCGCTCCCGTCGCCGCCTCCGAGGGAGCGCTTGCCCGAAGCACCGCCGCGGCGCCTGCGTCACCCGCGAGCGCGCAGAGCCCGGCGAGCTCCGCGCTGCTCGCGCCCGCGCTGGTTCCGGCACCCCTGGCCGATGATCCGCTGCAGGACGTCGTGCTCTCGGCGATGAAGACGCCGACCACGGTTCAGCAGGCGCCAGCGACGATCACGGTGCTGACCGGCGAAAAGATCGAGCTCCAGGGCTTCCAGACCTTGGGCGACGCGGTGGCGACCGTCCCCGGTTTTTTGCCCTTTCGCTACGCCTACGGTGCCGCGGCCGCGCCGATCGCCCGCGGCATCCTCTTTGGCACGCTCTATCTGCTCGATGGTCTCGACATGTACGACCCCGCCGGCTTTCCGCTGCTCACCGAGTGGCTGCCGGTCGAGCTCGTGCAGCGTGCCGAGATCACCAGCGGCCCGGGCGGCGTGCTCTGGGGCTCGAACTCCTTCGTCGGCGTGGGCAACATCGTCACCAAGTCTGCCGACGACCTGGACGGCCTGCGTGCCCACGCCAGCCTCGGCACGGCCACGGCCGGACAGCGCGACCAGCTCCGCACCTACGTGATGGGCGGCGCGAAGCTCTTCGATGGGCGGCTCAAGCTCTTCGCTCACGCGTACTACCGCAGCTGGATCGAAAGCGGGGTGTCGCTGCCGGTGCGTCCGATCCTGAGCCAGGGCGTGATCGTCAGCGAGGAGCGGCCCTTCGTCATGGGCGGACCACGCAGCCACGACCTCGGCGCCTCCCTCAATCTCGGTGCGGGTCCCTGGTCGCTGATCGTCCACCTGCCGAGCGCGCGGCGGGGCGCGCCGATCGGCATCAACGCGATCGCGCCCGAGGCAGGCCTCGACGAGGACCGGCTCGATTGCGCCGATCCCGCGCTCGGCGAGCCCTGCGGGCAGCGTGTCGACGCCGATCGAATCGGGCGCACCATGCGCTACGATGTCGGCGTGCGCGCCGGCATCCTCCGCTATCGACGGCGGCTGCTGCGCGATCGGCTCGGCCTCGATGCCCGCGCCTTCTTCGCCGACTACTGGATCGGCTACAAGCCGATCGTCGGCGTGATCCCCTCTGGCCTCGCCCCCAGCGGGCTGGCGGTAGCCGAGTCCTACAGCAGCCATCGCACAGGCGCCTCCGTTGACCTCGACGTGGCCCTGCCACGGCGCAGCCAGCTCCTCTTCGGCGGCGAGCTCTTCTACGACTGGCTCGATGCCTATGACGCCACGCTGCGCCTCGATCCGGCCACGCTCGGAATCCTCGGCTTCCCCTGCGAGGCCGCCGCCGACGGGCGTAGCTGCACGGTCCCCCTGGTCTACGCCTCGAACCGGCTCGCCGGTGGCCTCTTCGCCAACGTCCAGCACCGGCTCCTGCCCGAGCTGACGCTGAGCGCCGGTTCGCGGCTCCAGCTCTACGCCGGGCGCCGGGCGCTCGACCCGGTGGTGCTCTTCTCCGGCGCCGCCGTCTGGTCGCTGACGCCGGCCTGGAATCTCAAGGCGAGCTTCTCCGAGGGCTTCCGGCCGCCCTCGCTGGTCAAGACCGACAACGCTCGGGTCGGCTTCCTGATCCCCGGCAATCCCGATCTACACGTCGAGCGCAGCCGCGCCGTGCAGGGCCAGGCCAACGCCCGTCTGCTTCACCTCGGCTCTGCGATTCGCGAGCTGAGCTTGCGGGCGGACTACTCCTACACCTGGATCACGAACTTCATCGCCGAGGTCGGAGGCGCCTTCGCCAATGTGTCGGGGATCGGCACGCATGCGGTCGAGTTCCTCGCCCAGCTCGCGCTAACGGCCGGGCATAGCCTGTCGCTGGGCTACACCTTCAACGACAGCGCGATCGAGGACCTCGGCAAGCTGCGCTCGCTGCCGAACCAGTGGTTCGTGGTGCAGGGGGCGTTCAATCTCTGGCGTGAGCGCCTGCTCTTGACGACGAACCTGACGGTGACGGGCTCACTCGAGGACCCGAACGTTCAGGCGCGCACGCCCTTCGGCAGCACCCGAATCGGGCGGCTAGAAAACGGGCAGCCGCTGGAAGAGGCGCTGCGGGTCTCGACCTTCGCCGATCGCCTCTTCGATCGGGTCGGGCCACAGGCCCATTGGAACCTCGGCCTGCGCTATTTGCTGGCGGGCCGGCGCGTGGTGCTCTTCGGCAACGCCTTCAACGTGCTGGACGCTCGCGGCTTCGAGGGCCAGGGTTTCCCGGACCCGCAGGGTCTGCCCGACATGGTGCCGGCCCCGCGCCGCGGCTTCTCCTTCCTCGCCGGCGCTGAAGCCTCGCTCTGAGCAGCCCCGACGCGCGCGTCCGCACGCACGCCTCCAGACGCACGTTTCCCCGCGCCGCCAGCTCGGCGCTCCCGTGGTTCAATCCTATTGGGATTGCGCGGCGACGCGCTCGATTCCGAGCAAGACGATATGCAGCCCCGCCGCACCGATGGGGACAGCCGAGCCTCCGGTCAGCCCCGAGCATTCCTGTGGCGCCACCAGCGGGCTCGACAGAGATGGCATATTTCGAACGTAGACTTACATTCTCAGTGCGTCATATAATCGCCAAATGCGCATCCAACAGCGCGCCGCGACTGGCGAGCTGCCGTGCTGGTTCGCGGCGCTGCTCTCGTTTGCGGTGACGAGCGGCTGTGTCCGCGCTGGATTCCAGGCGGGTAGCGCGCCGGCGCCAATCGCGGGCGCGGACGGCGGCAGCGCCGCGCAGGACGGGCACGGCGACGCGCAGGACGGGCGCAGCGATGCGGCGCCCAGCCCTGCGTTGAGCCTGCTGCTGCGCGACCCGCAGACCGGTCGTTCGGGCAGCGTGCGTTCGTCAACCCTCGAGGTCGCGATCGGCGGCGACCAGGGCGCTGCGCGCTATTGCCTCACCACCAGCAGCAATCCAGCCCCCACCGACGGCGCTGCGCTCTGTCCCGGGGGCCAGGGGCCGAGCCCGGGTTGGTGGGTGACGCGGCCGCTCACCTTCCAGTTGCCGCAACAGGAGGGCACGCACCGCGTCTTCCTCTGGATCGCCGACGCCGGCGGCCGCATCGTCGGTCCCAGCGCGCAGGCGACCGTCATCCTCGACACCGTGGCTCCGCCCGCGCCGGCCTTGACCCTGGTCGGTGTCGACACGGGCTCGGCGCTGAGGACCGACACGGGCCAGCTCGACCTGACCATCGATGCCGTTGGCGACGCCACGGCGTTTTGCGTCCTCGAGCGGGCGACGGATGACGCCGCCCCGGCCGAGCCGGCGGCCGACGATCCCTGCTTCGTCGCTGAGCCCCCGACGAGGCTCCAGCTCGCCGCCTTCGGCTCCCGCTCGCTCTGGGTCTTCGCCCGCGACGAGGCCTGGAACGTCTCGGCCACGGCTGGTTCAGCGGCGATCAGCTTTGCCGACAGCGGCGCGGCGCTGCCCCCCTTCACCTGGATCGGGCGGGCCGGCGACGCGCTCTTCTCGAACCCCGAGAACTGGTCGACACGGGTGGTCCCCGGCGATGCCCACGTGGCGCGCTTCGACGCCAGCTGCGGCACGCGCTGCGACTGCACGATAGACAAGCCCAACGGGCTCCGCGGGCTCGAGCTGGCCGCCACCTACCGCGGCACCGTCACGCAGGGCGCCGGCCAGGTGCTGACCATCGGCGCCAGCGGCCTCGTGATCGCGGGTGGCACCCTGCGCGGCAGCGATGGCCCGATCGACGTCAATGGCAATGTCACGCTGAGCGGCGGCCGCTTCGAGAGCACGAGCGCCACGCTTTCGATCGGTATCACGACCAGCGCCAACAACACTGGCGGTCTGACTGTCTCCGGGGGGGGGGTGTTCGTGGCCGGGACGGGGACCCTGCGCTTCGACGGCGCCAAGGGCAGCGGCGTGATGACCGACGTCGCGCGCATCGACGCCACCAGCCCGCTCCAGCTCAACCGCCTTGAGCTCGAGCTGCGCGATCCTGACACCTACTACGGCAGCAACGGGGCCGTGCTGCGCCTCGGCGCGGACACCCGGGTCATCGTGCAGACCGAGCTCCTGCTGCACGATGGCAAGCTCGTCGGCGGGGCGATGGAGCTCCGCGGCAATCTGACGACCACCTGCAGCCCTGGCGGCGTCTGCGCCGAGGGCGGGATCACGCCCGTGTTGATCAACGGCTCGGGGACCCAGACCTACAGCGGCGCGGGCACGGCGCCGCTCGTGGTGGTCGACAAGGTCGGCAGCTTCGAGCCCGCGCCGAGCACCACCAACTACAGTTTCTCGGGCCTCAAGCTCGTCCGCGGAAGCTTCGTCACGCCGACCGGAACGCTGCGCTTCCACTTCGACCGCGAGTATGGCCTGCCGGCCCCCCACGCCGACGAGGGCTTTCAGCTCCTCGGCGGCAGCTTCGTCAATCGCTTCAGTCAGCTCGCCCTCGACATGTGGGTCGGCAGCGACTCGCACTTCAACGTGCTGCCGATCGACGTCGGCACGCTCGACCTGCCCGCGCTGAGCGTCAACCTCGATGACTACAACGTGCGGAGCGGCCTCAATGGCGATTTCATCGGCCTGGCGCCGACCACGCTGCTGCGCGTGGCCGGCAGGTTGACCGTCAGCAATGGCAAGCTCGACGGCGGGCGAATCGAGGCCGGCGGCGATGTCTCGTTCTTCTGCTACAGCGAGCAAACCTGCGCCGGCGGCGGTACGACCCAGCTCGTGCTCACGGGTGCCGCGCCGCAAACCCTCTACCAGGCGCTCGGCAGCTACGCGGCGGAGCTACCGGGCGCGACCCTCGTTGTCGCCCGCGCACCCTCGACAGTGCCGCTGCGCGTGCTCTCGCCGCTGCGGCTTAGCGCTCCGGGCCAGGGTCTGCAGCTCTCGAGTGGCGTGGTGACCACCGAAGGCAACGCCTTGACGGTCGCCGGCACCCTGACGCTCGAGGCGGGGACCACGCTGACGCTGGCTGGCGGCGCGCTGAGCTACGGCGCGCTCGTCAACAACGGCGGAACGATCGTGTTCTGAGCTGGTGTGGGGGGCCTCTTGAGGCGAAGGCTCGCCGAGCTCGCCTCTGGGCGCGGCTTGGTGCCCCCGAGAAAAACTTCGCGCTGCGATTGTACTGGCCTCCGTCGCTGGTCACCATGGCCGCGCGGGCAGAGGGCAGAACCGGCGCGCTCCCCAGCCGAGCAACATCCACAGCGGCAGTCCGCCGGTCTCGGCCAGCGAGTGCTGGGCCGCAGGCCGCGTCAACGCAAGGAGAGGGCTCATGGGACTATTCGACAAGCTGAAGAAAGGCGTGAGCGGTCTGGCGGGCGCGGCGATGGCCCAGGCGTCCCGCGAGGCGCAGCCCGCTGCCGTCGACGACGATTTCGCGGCGGACGCTGCGGACGACGACGGCGAAGCCGCGCGCGCCGAGTGGAGCGTCAGCAACGCGATGGGCTGGGGGCGCTACTACGGCGAGCCACCCCGCGATGCTAACGACCACGCCCGCCTCGAAGAGCAATGCATTTGCGGGTATTGCCTTCCGCACTTCGGCAGCCTCGATCCCGACGACCTCGACCAGTTCTTCTTCATCGGCTTCGAGCTCGAGGAGGCCGAAGGCGAGGGTCCCGAGGCCTTCGAGGCCAAGCTGCGCAAGCATGGGCTCTCCGGCAAGGAGGAGTGGTGGCGGATCGTCGCCGCGTTCATGGCGCGGACCTATTACGGCATGTCGAGCGAGGACGCCGCCGAGCGCTACGCGCAGGCGATGGCCAACGCGCGGGGCCGCCAGCAGGTGCAGGCGACGGCGCGGGCCGCGGCGGCCGATCCGACGCTGCTCGCGCCCTTCGAGGGCGTGACGGTCGAGGGCTGGGCCAAGGCGGCGGCCGCGCTCGGCAGCGAGCCCGACCCGGGACGCCAGTCCAAGCTGCTGGTCCAGCTCGGCCTCGACACGGCCAAGTGGCAGCGCGTCAACGACGAGTTCCAGGCGCGGATGCAGCGCGACACCAGCTTCGTGATCGCGCAGGCCTTCGGCGCTGCCTTCACGCAGGCCCAGAGCGCTGGCGCGGGCGGCGGCGGGGCAGCGTCCTCAGCCGCCGATGAGCCGGTCAGCCTCGAGCGCTACGCGGAGATCATGGGGGCGATGGGGGCGTGGGGTCAGAGCGGGGCGGACGTCAACGCCAACCTCAAGCAGCACTTCGGTATCACGGCGATGGACATCTCGAAGATCGCGGCCTTCTGGAACACGCGTTTCCAGGCCGACATCAAATTGATGACCAAGCACGGCGAGCTGATGACCAAGTACCAGCAGCAGTACGCTGGCGCCGGCGGTGAGGACGACGACCTCGCGATCTGAGACAGCCACGCCGGTTATGCCGCCGACTGCGCGGCCATGCCGCCAAGCGCGCAGCCATGCCGCCAACTGGGCCGTGCCGCCAACTGGGGAGAGGCTGCGATGGGAGGGGCTGCGATGACGGTACAAGAGGTACAAGAGGTACAAGAGCAGGCCGCCGCGCTCGAGCAGTGGCTCGGCACGGCGGTAGGCGAGGCCCTGCAGGCCGCGCTGGCGGTCGAAGAGGCCAACGGCAGCGCGCCTGCTTGGCAGGCGGTGCTCGCGCGCTGGAGCGTGGCGCCGCTCGGCGAGGCGGAGCGCGCACGCCTGGCGCAGGCCACGGGCATGCGCTTCGGGGCGCCGGTCGGCGAGCTGCACGACGTGCTGAAAGAGATCGCCGCGGCGGCCGAGCCCCGGCTGCGTGCCATCGATTGGCCGCTCGACGACGCGCCGCTCCATCGCCGGGCCGAGCGGCTGCAGCGCGTCGTCGGCGAGCTGCGCGAGAGCACGCTGGCGCTCTACAGGCAGCGCGTGCTGCCCAAGCGCGGCATGTTCGCCCAGGCCTTCGCCGCCGCCGCGAAGGGCCCCGTGGGCAAGGGCCCGCCGCGCGAGGCCCTGGTGATGCGCTGCGCGGCCTGCGGCGCGCCTCGCGTGCGCGAGGACCACTTCCGCTGCGACTACTGCGACAGCCCCTTTGGTGGTGAAGGTGAGGCGCCATGACGGCATCGTTGACCCCGGCGGCGCGGGCACGGCTGCTGCCGCTGCAGCAGCGCTGGGTCGCCTTCGTGGGCAAGGTCCAGGCGCGCGCCGGCGAGATCGAGGCCGAGGCGGCGGCCGGCCTCGACGCGCTGATGCAGCTCAACCCGCTCGACCTGGCCCCCATCGGTGGCGGCGTCGCGGCGGTCGAGACGCGCTTTCGCGGTCTGAGCGAGAAGCTCGATCAGGCGCTGAGCACGCTCGAGCAGGAATGGGACGAGAGCACCGATGCGCTCGAGCTCGACGGGGACGAGCGACGTCAGGTCGGCCTCGCCTGGCGCGAGCTGCAGCGCCAACGCGACCAGGCCGCGCTCGACCTCGCGCTGCGGCGTGATCGGCTGCTGGTGCGCAAGCAGGCCGATTGGGGCCGGCTCTTGCAGCCGCTGGCGCAGCGGGAGTGCGCGGAGCCGCGCGTCTGCCCGCAGTGCGGCGCCTCCTTTCAGCCCAAGCTCGTGCATGGCACCAGCAACGTGGCCTGCGCCTACTGTGGCGCGATCAACGAGGCCTTCGTCGGCAGCGCCACCGCGCTCTACTACGGCGGCGCCGGCGTCGATCACCTCGCGCGCGAGCAGGCCTTCGAGCGCTGGCTGACGATGGGCGCGGCCGAGCAGGCCTTCAAGCGCAGTCGCTGGCCGACCGAGGAGGATTGGCAACAGACCCTGGCGCAAGCCCGTGCCTACTGGCAGGCGTTCTATCGCGCGCTGGTCGAGCTGCACCCGGGCTTCAACCGCCCGGTCGACGAAGCGGCGGAGGCCCAGCTGGCGCAGCCGATCGCCTACGATCGCGGCAGCGATCGGGCGACGCGTGCGCTGCGCAGCGAGGTCCTGCGGCTGCTGCGCGGTCGAGACCTCCGCGCGCTGCAGGCCGCGTTGGCGCGCGCGCCCCAGGCGGACCTCGCCGACCTGGCCGGCGCCGCCCTCGAGCATGGGGATCGGGAGGGTGCCCTCACCTTGCTCGAGCTCCATCACGCGCGCGAGCGCAGCAGCGAGCCCCGGGCGCAATGGGTCAGCGAGCAGCTCGACGCGCTCGAGCAGCTGCTCGCCGCCCGCTGACTACCGCTCCACCCTACTGGCTCATGCAGAGCAGCGCGCGGCTCGCCATGCAGTTGGTCGGATTGCAGTTGAAGATCGACCCGCCGCTGCAGCCGCCGCCGCCGGTGTCGGCGAACTTGCCGCTGTCCGCGCTGGAGCTCGAGGTCCAGCTCTGGCAGGTCTCGTCGGTGCTCTTGGTGCCCCCGGGCTTGGTGCCGGTCCAGACGTAGCTCGTGCTGGAGCCGAGCGAGAGGGCGCCGCCGTTCTCCGGACTCTGGCTCCAGAAGTTGCCGCCAGCGATCACCTTGCCGTTGGTCGTGATCACCGGATAACGGATGACGAAGCGATCGGCGGCGTGGACCGTGGCATCGGAGAGCACCGCCATGAACACGCCGGGCAGGCCCGCGCCGGCCGCTGCCGCGCTGCAGATCGCATCCGCGCCCAAGAGGCCGCCCAGGTCGCCGCCGTAGGTCGTCGCCGTGCGAAAGACGAGCGTGCCCGCCACCAGGCTCAGGGCGGCCTGCGGCGCGTTGTTGGCGCTGACGTCGAGCGTCCCCGCGAAGCTGCCGCCGTTATACGCCCGCGGCCGCACGGTGACCGTGCAGAGCATGCCGGAGGCGAGGCTCCGGCCGGCGCAGCCATTGGCGGTGAGCTCGAAGCTGGTCGTGTTGCTGAGGCTGACCGCCAGCGGGGTCGAGGTCTGGTCGCCGACGTTCTCGATCGTGAAGGTCTCTGCCTTGCCGTAGCCGGGGCTGCCGGCCTCGGCCACGACCATCGCGGCCGCGCGCGGGGTGATCGTGAGCACCGCACCAAGCGCCGCGGGCTGCTCGACGCAGTAGAGGCGCTTGCTTTCGGAGCAGGGTGAGAGCCAGGTGTAGCGCAGCCACCAGGCGTCGGTAGCCTCTGCCAGACCGCCGCGGCCGTAGCCCGTGGTCGAGCGCCAGTCATTGCAGGTCTCGCCGGGGCCGCTGACGGGGTCGCTGCCCGGGCCGCCCGTCCAGCTGGGAACGCTGCCGCCGCTGGCGACGGGGGTCACGGCGACCCCTGAAAGGTTTCCATCCCAGAGGTAGACGGCGTCGACGCTGGCGCCGTCGCTGGCGCGCACCACCGGATAGGTGATCGTCAGCAGGTCCTTGGCCGCGATCGCCTGGGTCGAGAGCAGCGCGCGGAAGATGCCACCGTAGCCCAGCGTCGACGCGGCGAGCTGGCAGTGCTGATGGGCCGTGCCGAGGCCGCCCAGATTGCCGCTGAAGGCGCCGGGCGTGGTGAAGATACGTGTGCTGCCGGACTTGGTCGTGATCGTCCAGTTGACGCGCGCCGTGCCCAGCTCGACCACGGCGATGCTCGTCGTCAGCACGTTGGGGCTAGAGGTGAGGCGGAGCTGCAGCGTCTGTCCCGGGCGAATCAGCGCGGTTGGGCCCCAGGCGCCGCCCTCGACCCGCAGGGCTGGCGAGCCGCCGCCGGTGACCGACGCGAGCAGCGTGCCGTCGAAGCCGGTGATTGGCAGCGCGCTGCTGAGGACGATCGAGCCCAGGGGTTGGTCCCTCAGCTCGGCGAAGGCGAAGGCGTCGGGCGTCTGATCGGCCGGTGCGGCGTCGGCGACTGCCGCATCGGGCAGCGCGGCTGTCGCATCGGGCAGCGCGGCGTCGGCCTCCGCCAGCCCGCTGTCGCGCTGGGCCACGGCGCCGTCCCGCGCCGCCCCGTCGGCTCTCAGGCCCGTGTCGCGCCCCGGCAGCACACCGGCATCGCGCCGCGCCGCATCCGCTCGGGCCGCGTCACGCGTCGCGCGCGCATCCGCCTCGGGCCGAAAGCCCTCCCGCGAGCAGGCCCCCAGCAGCCCCGACGAGAGACAGCAAACCCCAACCCATGCGAGACCGTGCCAGCGCATTGCTAATGCTCCTTGGTGATGACCGAGAGACCGGTCGCGACCCAGAGCCGGCGATTGTAACAGATGTGAGAGAGCCGCGGAGGGGGTGGGGATGGACGACGAAGTGACGCACGCCTCGCGCAAAGCCCCCCAGCTTTGCAACCGCGTCAGCCGTCCGCGTCAGGAGAAAGCACCAGTCGAGGCTACAGGCGCCTGCGTCGGCCGCCAGGCGGATGCTCCCAGGGTCCCGAAGCGACGGCGCGTTCATCAGAGCTGCCCCCTCGCCGGCCAGCCCAGCGGGAGCACGCTAGCCCTTCTTCAGCGCGACGCCCCGACATGACCGGCCGTGCGCTCGACGACGAAGCGGCGCCCCGACTCAGGTCGTCCTGCAGCAAACCTGACGGTTTGCTGATGGTGGCCGGCAAGCCGATCTGCATTGGGCGCCGGGCTAAAAACGCCAGCATGGATGGCGATGACCGGCCTTCTGGTACCTACGACGATTTCATGACCGTGGACGCCAGCGCGCAGTATGACCTTTTCGTGCTCTGCGGCCTTCGCCCATGTGATGGTGCCCGAGGCCGCCGCGAAGGAGCTGCCTGCCACTCCTTCCCGGCCAAGCACCCCACGCAAGGCCTCCGTGAGACGCTCAGCATCGGCCCCGGTCAGTGCCATCGCGGCGGCCTTGGCGGTAAGGACCGAAGCTCTGGCCCCCTCGAGAGCTTGAACTTCGTCACGACTGGCATGCTTCCGGCTTCTTGTGAAGCGCTCAATCTCAGTCGCTAGGGTCCCCAGGGCCTCGGACGCGTCGCTTTGCGCGGGCGCAAGCCGGCTACCGGCGTGGGTTTCCAGAGCCTTCGCCACCCCGTTTGCCGGCGCCAAAGTCAGCGCGGCCACGCAACCCACCACAGCCAAACCACCTCGCGTTCTCATCATCGTTCCCCTTCTCCATGACGCCAGGGTGACGTCTATGCGGCGTGCGCGTGTCGCGTCGGCCGGTTTACCCTGTCCCGAGGCCCCATCGCGGGGCAATTTGGGACGTGCGCCGCGTACCACAGCAAGATGCGATCCCACAAGTTCATTCGCCCGCGGCGCCGTTGAAGCGGCCCCAACTGGTCCGTGGCAAGGTATTATTCATGAACGATTCCAAACCAATATAGCCGCGCGCTGAGCATCGTTCGCAACGGACCCGGGTGTGGCTTCCGCTAGGGAGACTCTCTGAAGCTGAGTGAGCCTCTCCGAGTCTCGGAGCAGAGCGGAGCAGAGGTAGGTGGCTGTCGGTGCGGACGACGCTCCGGCCGGACCGCCAGTCGAGGCCTAGAGCCGGGGCCAGCAGCAGCCCGCCTTGTGCCTCAGCGGCGCCGGCGTCGACGCCAAAGCAGGCCGACCGCCAGCAGCAGGGCGCTGGCCGCGGCGACCTCCAGCAGGCGCCCGTGGGGCTCACCTACTTCCGCTGGGGCCTCTGCGAGCGCCCGCAGGCCGTCGTCGCCGCCCTTACAGGCCAGCCCCGGGGCCGGCTTATGCAGCGCATAGCGGTCGAGGATGCGGCCGTCGGCGGCGACGGCCTCGAGCTGCAGCGTGGTGGCGCTGACCTCGACCCGCAGATAGTGGTGTTCGGTGGAGGCCGCGGGGCGCGTGGCGTCCGTGCCCCCGGCGAAGGGGAGGGTCTGGGCGCCGCCGCCGCCCGTCGTGACGTAGACCGTTCCCGGGGTACCCGCCGCCACCTTGCAGGGCTCGGCGCCGCTCGGCTCGGCGCTGCTCGGCTCGGCGCAGCGCGAGGGCGCGAAGCGCTCGTAGAAATGGTTGTGGCCGGCCACGACGAGATCGACGCCGCGGGCGTTGAATACGGGGACGAAGGCGGCGTTTTGGCCCTGCTCGTTGGGCGGGTGGCCGAAGAGCCCCGCGCGCGTGTAGCTCGGGTAGTGCATGTAGACGAGCTTCCAGCGGCTGCGGCTGGCTGCTAGCACGCCGTCGAGCCAGCGCGCCTGGTTGCCGAAGGGACGCGCGCCCTGGGCCGAGCTGGTCAGCGTGCTGACGCTGGCGATGAGCAAGGGGCCGACCTCGAAGGCCTGGCACTCCTCCAGCGCCTGGCCCGCCTTGGCGCAGGCGGCGGCCGGCTGCTGCAGCAGCTTGCTGTAGTACATCGCGGGGCCGACGCCGGGGCCGTCGTCGTGGTTGCCGAGCGCGTAGAGCATCGGCAGGGCGTGGCTGAAGCGCTCGGTGGCCTTGAAATACGCGACCCACTGCGCGGGCACCTTGCCGTCGCTGACGAAGTCCCCCGTGTGCAAGACGAAGCGCGCGTCGTCGGCGACGATACGTTCGAGCAGGCCGAGCCAGCGCTGGCTCGTGCCGCGCGCCGACTCCCAGCGATCGGCGCGACTGTCGCCGCCGAGGGCGAAGCGAAAGCGCGCGCAGGGGTCGCCGCCCGCCGGCCGACTGCGCAGGCGCCGCTCGGCGCTGAAGCCGCCGCGGCTATCGCCGACGCGGTAGTAGTAGGGCGTATCGGGCCGCAGCCCGCGCAGCGCCACCTCGCTCTGCACGCCGAAGCCCTCGCCGAGGAAGCGCAGGCTGCCCCGCGTACGTTGGTCGTAGCGGCCGGGCGTCAGCCCGTAGCGCACCTCGGCGAAGGCCGGCGCCTTGGCGCCGAGCGTGTTCCAGGTGACGCCGACGCCCGTGGCATCGTCGCCGAGATAGGATAGGCGCAGCCAGCGCGGCTGCGCGGCGGCGCTGGCCGCGGTGAAGCTCGCGCAGCCGAGCAGGAGCAGCCGCACCGCGGCGTGAGTGACGTAAGTGGCGTAGGTAGAGCGCATCCGCCGCAGCATAGACGCCCCCGCGCCCTCGCGCACGCGCCCCGTCGACGCACGCGCCCCGCTGACGAGCACGCCCCGCGCTGCTACGCTGGCGCGCTGCGCGCTCGCTCAGGCACGGACCTGTAGAGAACAAAGGAGTCGAAGATGTGGCATCGCCTGTTCGGGCCCTGCTTCGTGCTGATGCTCGCCAGCGGCCTCGTCGCGCTGCACGCCGGCGGCGGCTGTGCCCCTCTGCGCAAGGACCAGACAGTCTGCGCGCCCGATCGCCGACTGCGCTGTGTCGGCACCGCGAGCTGCGCCTGGGATCGTCAGCGCCATTGTCGCAGCTGCCAGTGCGACGCGCTGCAAGCCGTCCCCCGCCCTCCGCCGCCGGATCGCCCGCAACCCGCCGGCGCCGAGCCCCCAACCGCGCCGTGGCCCTGAGCGCCACTACTAACAGTGGGCGGCGCTCCCCAGCTGGCGATCCACCAGCCCCGCGCGCGGCCCTTTCCGGCGGCGCGTGACTGCGCTAGGGTCCGCCTGCCCGTCGTGGGTTGGAGGAGCCCGATGCTGATATTGTTGGCCGATTCGTTCGATGCCTCGCTACCCGAGCGGCTCAAGACCTACGGCGAGGTGACCGACGACGTGGGTCGTCTGGCCGAGGCCGAGGTGCTCTTGATTCGCAGCAAGACCAAGGCGACGCGCGACTATCTCGAGCGCGCGCCGCGGCTGAAGCTGATCATCCGGGGCGGCGTCGGGCTCGATAACGTCGATCGCGAGCACGCCAAGGCGCGTGGCATTCGCGTCGACAATACGCCCGAGGCCTCCACCGTCGCCGTCGCCGAGTTCGCGCTGACGCTGATGCTGGCGGCGATCAACCACGTCGTCGCGGGCCACAATGGCATGCTGCAGGGGAAGTTCCTCAAGAAGGAGCTCAAGCGCAGCGAGCTCTGCGGCAAGACGCTCGGGCTGATCGGCGTCGGTCGCATCGGCACGGCGGTGGCGCAGCGGGCCAAGGCCTTCGGCATGCGCGTCGTCGGCTACGACCCGCTCGTCAAGACCAACGCGGAGGTCGAGCTGCTCGAGCTCGATGCCCTGCTCACCGCCGCCGACGTGCTCTCGCTGCACGCGCCGCTGACGCCGGAGACCCGCGGGATGCTCAATGACGAGCGTCTCGGGCGGACGAAGCCCGGCGTGGTGATCGTCAACACCGGTCGCGGTGGCTGCGTCGACGAGCCGGCGATGGCCGCCGCGCTGCAGCGCGGGCAGGTGCGCTCTTACGCCACGGACGTATGGACCAGCGATCCGCCGCCTGCGGACTGCCCGCTGGTCGGGCTGCCCGGGGTGTTGATGGCGCCGCACCTCGGGGCCTCGAGCAAAGAGAACCTGTTGCGCATCGGCGATGAGGTCGTGCAAAAGATCGCCGCCTACGACAGGGAGCGCCGCTGAAGCGAGACGCTGAGTCGAAGAGCCGAGCCATCGGAAGGCCGAGGCGTCGGTCCGCCCTCAGGCGGCCGCGGCGCCGCTGTTGCCCGTCCTGTTGAGTTGCCCAAGGAGCAGGTTCATGAAACGCGCCCTCAATTTTGGTCCTGGTCCCTCGGCCCTGCCGCTGAGCGTGCTGCAGGAGACCGCGGCCGAGTGGCTCGACTTCGCTGGCACGGGGATGTCCGTGCTCGAGGTCAGCCACCGCGGTCCCGACTACGACGCGGTGCATCGGGACGCGCAGACGCGGCTCAAGCGGCTGCTCGGCCTCGGCGACGACTACACGGTGCTGATGGTCGGCGGCGGCGCGAGCACCCAGTTCGCCGCCGTGCCGCTCAACCTGCTGCATCCGGGGCAGACGGCGGACTACCTCGTCACCGGTTCGTGGGCCAAGAAGGCCTACAAAGAGGCCCAGCTCTTCGGCACCGTCAACCTCGCGGCCGACACCGCGGACGCCAGCGCGGGCGGTGCCTACTGCCGCGTGCCGCGGCCCGAGGAGTGCCTCTTCACCCCCGGCGCGGCCTACGTGCACCTGACCTCGAACAACACGATCGCCGGCTCGCAGTATGCGGCCTTTCCGCAACCCGCGGCGCCGCTCGTCGCGGACATGTCCTCGGACCTGCTCGGTCGCCCGATCGACGCGCGCGCCTTCGCCCTGATCTACGCCGGAGCGCAGAAGAACCTCGGCCCCGCCGGCGCCACCGTCGTGATCATCCGTCAGGAGCTGCTCGAGCGCTGCCGCAGCGGAATACCGACGATGCTGCACTACCCGACGCTGGCGAAGGCCGAGTCGCTGCACAACACGCCGCCGTGCTTTGCCATCTACCTGATGGCCAAGGTCTTCAAGTGGGTCGAGGCGCAGGGTGGTGTCGAGGGCATGGGCCGCCGCAACCAGCAGAAGGCCGACGTGCTCTACGGCGCGATCGACCGCCACGCGGGCTTCTACCGGGCGCCCGTCGACAAGGACAGCCGCTCGACGATGAACGTCGTCTTCCGCCTGCCCAGCGAAGCGCTGGAGCAGCGCTTCGTCAGCGAGGCCAAGGCGCAGGCGATGGTGGGGCTCAAGGGTCATCGCAGCGTCGGTGGCATCCGCGCGTCGATCTACAACGGTGTCGAGCCCGCCTGGGTCGAGGCCCTCGCCTCCTTCATGGAGCAGTTCGCGCGCCAGCACGGCTAGTCCCGGCCTCCGGCGCTTGCTGACGCCGCGGCGCCCGCGAAATCTCCGCGCGACCGGCCCCCTTCGCTACTCCGTGCTTTCGACTATAATCGCCGCATGCTGAAGCGTTACGCCCCACTCCTGGTGGCCCTGGCTCTCGCCACCCTCGCCGTCGTCCTCGTGCTCTACCAGGTCCGCGCTTACAAGCGCGAGGCCACCGCCGGCTGGGAGCTGGAGAAGGTCCTCGTCGCGGCCACCGACCTGCAGCCCGGCGCGCCGCTCAATCCCAACGTCGTGCGCGTCGGCGAGATGCCGCGCAAGTTCGTCTACGACAGCGTGCTCGGTCCCGCCGACAGCGAGTTCGCCTTTGGCCGCGAGGTCGTCGTGCCGCTCAAGGCGGGCGAGCCGATTCACTGGTACCAGCTCCGCGGCGTCCGCGCGCTCGAGCAGCTCGCCAAGGCCGTGCCGCGGCGTCAACGCGCGATCAGCATCAGCGTCACCGAGCGCTCGGCGGTCGGGCATTGGCTTCGCCCCAACGACACGGTCGACGTGATGGGGAGCTTTCGCGATCCAGCGTCGAGCGAGATGGTCGTGGTCACGCTGCTGCAAAACATCATCGTGCTCGCCACCGGGCAGACCACCGGCTCGACGCAGGGCATCGAGTCCGACACGCAGTACTCGACCGTAACGCTGCTCGTCGATCCCGAGGAGGCCGAGGTGCTGGTTTTGGCGCAGGAGCTCGGCTCGCTCTACTTCTCGCTGCGCAACATCGAGGACATGGATGTGCTCGACGAGGAGAAGCGCGGCCGCACCACGCTCAGCTCGCTCTTGGCGGGCGAGCGGCTCAAGCAGGCGCGCGAGCGGCGCTACCGCCAGAACGTGATCATCCAGCGCGGGCTCCCGGGTGATCGGCGTGGACGCTGACCATCACCTCACCCAGGGCCAGCGCAGCCAGCCCCGCAGGCCTCACCGCAGGCCTCGCCGCAGGCCTCGCCGCAGGCCTTGGCCGCTGCGGCCCAGCGACCCGGACCAGGCGATGACAGCAGCCTGCTCCAATCGGCGCTGCCCGCTCGACGCTGCCCTGAGGCGCCAATGATCGGGCTGATCGTCCTCGCTGTCTTCGGCGCCGTGGCGTTGTTGGTGCTGGTCGTGTCCAGCGTCGCGGCCCATGGCCTGCGCATCTATGAGGAGCGCTACCTCGCCCACGGCACCAGCTCGCTGGGGGAGATGTTCATCTTCATCCAGCCACGGCAGCTGCTCGTGCTCACGCTCAGCGTCGCCGTCGTCGGCGGGCTGCTCGGTTGGCTGCTGATGCATTGGTTCATCGGCCTGGTGCTGGTGCTGGCGGGGCTGACCGCGCCGCGTGCGGCGATCAAGCACCTGCGGCGCAAGCGCGTCCGCGCCTTCGATCGCCAGCTCGGGGATGCGCTGGTGCGGATGGCGGCCGCCTTCCGAGCCGGGCTGACCCTGGCCCAGGCGATGGACACCCTGTCGCAGGAGACCCCGCCGCCGCTCGGTGAGGAGTTCAAGCTGGCGGTGCGCGAGCTGACGCTCGGCGTGGCGCAGGACCAGGCGCTGGTCAACCTCGGCGAGCGCGTCGGGTCGGAGAGCCTCAAGCTGGTGGTGACGGCGACCAACATCGCCCGTCAGCTCGGAGCCAACCTGGCGGAGATGTACGACATCATCTCGGACGCGATTCGCGAGCGCTTTCAGATCGAGAGCAAGGTGGACGCGCTGACGGCGATGGGTCGGATGCAGAGCTGGATCATCGGGCTGATGCCCGGCGCCGTCGGCGTCGCCTTCTACTTCATGCGGCGCGATCTGATGGAGCCGATGCTCGGCTCGGCCTTCGGCGTGACCCTCGTCGCTGCGGTGTTGCTGATGGAGCTGGTGGGGCTCTGGCTGATTCGTCGCATGACCGAGATCGAGTTCTAATGCTGGACGACGTGGAACGAGCGCCAGGCGCAGCAGCAGCTCAGGGCGAGGCGCAGGGCGCCCGACGAGGCACAGCGCAGGTTCGCGTCGTGACCGGCCGCGCCCCGCGCGGGGCGAGCGGCGCTGCGCTGCCACGAGACAGGCATTAAGGGCCCCCGATGCTCAGCGCAATCGTCCTTTCCCTGATCATGGCGGCGGTGGGTGGAGCGGCCTTCCTGATCGCGCTCTTCGTCGCCGGGACGGTCGCGCGCTCGGCGCTGTTGCTCGAGGCCCGCGAGCGCGTGGTGGCCCAGCGCGCCGCCGAGGCCGGCCCGAGCGTGGCGCCCGCTGGAGGCCGATTGCGGGCGTCCTGGGTCGGGCGTTGGACGCTGGCCTTGCGCGACGTCGCCTTGCAGCGCCTCGGCAATAGCGTGCGGCCGCTGCTCACGCCGCGCCTGGCGCGCTGGCTGCAAAAGCGCTTCCTCACGCTTGGACGTCCGGACTATCGCCCGGAGGACTTCGCGGCGGCGATGCTCGTCTCCGCGGTCTTCTTCGGGCTGCTGGCGCTCTTGGCCCTGGCGATGCTGCGGCGCCCGCTGCTGCCGGCGCTGGCCATCGCCGTGCTCGGCCTGGGGTTTCCGCTGGTCTGGCTGCGCGATCAGACGATCCGCCGCCACCGCGCGATCCGCCGGGCGCTGCCCTATCACCTCGACCTGCTCACGCTCTCCGTCGAGGCCGGGCTCGACTTTGGTCAGGCGCTGGGTACGGTCGTCGAGCGCGGTCAGCCGGGCCCGCTGAACGAGGAGATCGCGCTCACCCTCAACGAGATGCGCCTCGGCAAGACGCGGGAGGATGCGCTGCGCGCGCTCGGCGAGCGGGTGCAGCTCAGCGAGCTGAGCAACTTCCTCTCCAACCTGATTCAGGTCGACAAGCTCGGCACCTCGCTCGGTCGCGTGCTCCGCATCCAGAGCACGCAGCTCCGGGTGGCACGCATGCATCGCGCGGAGAAGGAGGCCAATCAGGCGCCAGTGCGGCTGCTCTTGCCCTTGGTGCTCTGCTTCTTTCCGACGCTCTTCATGATCCTCTTCGGCCCGATCGTCTACCGCTTCATCTACGGTGGTTGACGTGGCGCCGCGCGGACGACGTGAAGCACAGGGGGCCACGAACCGCGCGTCGGGCGCGTCGGGCGCGTCGCCGCGTGCGCGGGTCGCGGCGCTCGCCCGCACGGGCTTCGTGCTGCGCATGGTCGAGGGCGCACAGGTCGGCCTCGAGTACGCCTTCGAGCGGCAGGCGACGATCGGCAGGACCGACGAGAACGACATCGTCCTGGTCGAGCCGGGCCTCTCGCGGCGCCACCTGCGCATCTATGATTCGCACGGCGCCTATGTGCTCGAGGACCTCGGCAGCGCCAACGGCACGCGCCTCAATGGCGAGCGCGTCGCCGGTCTCGAGGTCCTGCGTGAGGGCGACCACATCACGCTGGCGCAGAGCACCTTCCGCTTCTCGTTGATCACGCCGCCGCTCGGCGAGCCGACCCAACAGGTGCGCTTCACGGGCTCCCAGCTCCGCCGCCTCGACGTCTCAAGTGTGCGCAAGGCCGGCGCCGGTGAGCGCTGGTGGCGCAGACGCGGCGCCTGGCTGGCGCTCGCGGCCCTCGCCTTGCTCGGTGGCGGGCTGGCTGCATGGTTGCTGCTGCGGGCCGGCGGCACGCTGCTGCAGCGCGCCGACCGCTCCGACGAGCCGGTGACCTACGCCGACGACGAGATCTTTTTCCGCAGCGTCTTCGGCTACGGCGAAACCGATCGCGCCCATCGTTCGCGCCTGATCGTGCGCTTCCGGCACCTCGCCGGGCGCGTCACCCTGGAGTACGGCGCCTGGGGCGTGGACAAGCTGGGTGAGCTGGTCATCGAGCTCAACGGCAAGCCGGTCGGCGAGGTGCCACTGACGCTGATGCGCTGGACCTACGGGCTGAAGCTGGTCTTGCCCGCGACGCTGCTGCAGCGCGGCGAGAACACCCTCGTCTTCCGCAATACGCGCGAGCCGAGCGAGGACGAGCGCTGGGAGATCTGCTTCCTCCAGCTGCGCCAGGAGGTCTTGCCGCCGCCCGATGCAGCCCAGGCGCGGCGCTTGTTCGAGCTGGGCCGGCAGGCCTGGAATGAACGCGACATCGAGCCCAGCAACATGTCCACGGCGCTGACGCGCTTTCGCCGGGCGCGCGATCTGCTGGAGGGCCTCAGGGAGCGGCCGGCGATCTACCTCGAGGCGCTCGACTACATCGACAAGGTCGACAAGGCCTTGACCGTGCGCTTTCAGGAGGGTCTGTTCTCGGCGCAGCGCGCGATGCGCGTCGAGGGCGACCGCGCGTCGGCCCGGGCGCTGATCGCCCATACCCTGCGCCACTTTGCCCGCGACGACTACCGCTACCGCGAGCTCACGCGCCTGCTCGACGCGCTCGGCGAGGAGTAGGCGCGGCAGGCGCTTCGGGGCGCGAGCTGACGCAGCTTCGCCAAGGATTCCGAGCCTATAAAGCGGCGGATGCCTTGCCCCACGGTGGTCGATCGGCTACCATCCTCGGCGATGTCGGAAGGCCCGCGCAACCAGGGTAGTCGCAGCGATCGTCTCATTAGCCGTCCCGAGGATGGTCCCGACGACCTGTCGGCCGACGAGGACGGTGCCTGGACCGAGGGTGAGACAGACCCCACGCGCCTCAGTCCGGAGGCCGCGGCGGCGCCACCCGAGGTCTTGGGACACCAAGATACGGTGCGGCGTCCCCTCGGCCAGACCTTTCGTCCTGAGCCGCGCTTCCCCGACGAGGAAGCCGAGAGTCGGCTCGACTCGCACGATAAGACCCTCGCTCAGCCGCTGCTCCTCGAGGGAACGCCGGAGCCGCTCGCCCTCGCCCCGGAGGCGGAGGCCGGCGCTAGCGGGGTCGACCCCTTTGCGCGCACCCCCATGTTCGGCCTCCGCGCTCCGCGGTGGGAGCCGACAGACAATCGCACGGCGCCGAACGTGGCCGAGCTCGGCTCGACGCCCGCGCTCCCCTTGGACGAGCTGGCCGGCACGGGGGAACACGCCCCGCGCGATGCGCAGGGGACAGCCCCGGAGCTCGAGCCAGGGGGCACCGAGGCGCTGGAGAGCGAGCCGACGCGGATCGACCTCAGCGGCCGGTCGCGGGGAGCGGCCGAGCCGTCCGAGGCCGAGCCGCGCCTGGTCGTCGTGGGTGGCAACGATCGCGGGCAGACCTTCCCCGTCGCCATCGGCGAGCTGACCATCGGCCGTGGCTTGGATAACGGGTTGGTGTTGGCGGATATCGCGGTCTCGCGCCACCACACCGTGATCCATCGCAACGCCAGCGGCTGCATGGTCCGCGATCTGGGCAGCGGAAACGGGACGCTGCTCAACGGCCAGCGGGTAACCGAAGCATGGCTGCAGGACGGCGACCAGATCGAGATGGGCACGACGCAGCTCCGCTTCGAGCACGTGCCGCAGGGCATGCATCACGAGGCCACGGCCTCGCTGAGTTCCGATCAGCTGCAGCCATCGGTGTCCACGGCGACGCCCGCGCGGAGGCCGCTGGCGGTGCCCGCGCCAATGCCCGCACCAATGCCCGCGCCAATGCCCGCGCCAATGCCCGCGCCAATGCCCGGACCCGCGCCGCGCGCCCTCGCGGAGCGCCCGCGCGCCGTCGCGCCCCAGCTCGCCCCGGTCCTCACCGTCGCTGAGTCCGTCGACAGCTTGCTCGCGGATGCCGTCGGTACGCCGGTGCTCGAGACGGCCGCCGTCAGGCCGCCGCCTCCTCGGCCCCGCAGCAAACCGGCCCGGCGCGAGGGCCCGCGGCGCCTGCTGCTGATCGGCGGCGGCACCGTGCTGCTGCTGCTCGGGTTGATGCTCCTACTCAAGCTCGTGCTGCTGCCGCGCGCGCCAAGCGAGGCCGAGCGTCGTGCCGCCGCGAGCGCCAAGGCGACCCGCCACTTCGACGAGGCGCGGCGACTCTTCAAGGCCCGGCGCTGGGAAGAGGCGCGCCAGCAGTATTACGAGGTCGTGACGCTGGCGCCGGGCTTCGACGAGGCGCGACGTTATGCCCGTCAGGCCACCGCCGAGATCGCCGCCCGCGCGGCCTTGCAGCAGGCGAAGGATGCGCTGATCGCCGGCCACTACGCCGTGGCGCGCGGAGCGCTCGCCCGCATCCCGGCCACGTCCGCCTATTTCTCCGACCTCGATCCGCTCAAGCGGCGGATCGACAACGAGGAGGTCGAGAAGCTGGAGCGCTCGGCGCGGGAGAAGCTCGCCGGCGCAGACTACGACGGCGCGCTGCAGCAGGTGCGCGAGGCCCGGCGCATTCAGCCGACGGTGGCCAGGCTTGGCCTGCTGCAGACCGAGATCGAAGAGGCGCGGCCAGCCTCGCCCGCACCAGCGCGGCGCGCACGCCGCAGGGGCCCGTCGGCCCAGGACCCGGCCGCGACCACGCGCGCCGCGGAGCGCGATCCGCGCCTCAAGGCCGCGTTGGCGCGCTACCGCGCCCGTGATTGGAGCGGCGCCTATGCGCTGCTCGACCAGCAGGCCCGTGCGCTCGACGGCGCTCGGGCGCGGGCCGTGCGTGAAATCGCCGGCACCGTGCGTGGTGTGGGCCAGGCGCTGGAGCAGGCGCAGCGCGTCCAGCTGCAGGACGGCGCCGCCGCGCTGAAGCAGTATCAGGCCGCCCTGAAGCTCGATCAGCGAATGCGTCCGCCGGTCCACCAGGAGATGATCCGCGAGCTGATTCATCGGCTCGCGCGCATGCAGGCCAGCGCGGCGCTGAGCGCTCAGCGCTACAATGTGGCCTACGCGGCGGTGGTGACGGCCCAGCGCTTCGGACCACTCGATGCGTCGCTGAAACGGGTGCTCGAGCGCCTGGAGGTCGAGGCGATGACGCTCTTCGACCAGGGCTACACGCTGCGCGAGAGCGATCCAGGGCGCGCTCGGGCGATCTGGCAGCGCGTGATGCAGATGGTGCCGCCGGGCAGCCGCGCCTACCAGAAGGCCTACACCTGGCTCAACAGCTCAGCGCCGCGCTATTCCGACGAGGACGAGGACTGAGCGTCGCAAGCCGCCTTGCGGCCCGCGAGCACCTCGCGCACCCGGAGCTCGAGCGCCTCCAGCGTGAAGGGCTTGTCGAGATAGGCATCGGCGCCATAGAGCGGCGAGGTCAGGGCGTTGATCCCCTGACCGATCCCCGTCAGCATCAGCACGCCGACCCCCGCGAGCGCCTCGTCGCGGCGCAGGTCGCGCGCGACCTCCCAGCCGCTCTTGCCGGGCATCATCACGTCGAGCACCACGAGCTGCGGGCGGTGCTCGTCGATCAGCGCCAGCGCCTGGTCGCCGTCGCTGGCCTCGATCGTGCGGTAGCCAGCCTTCTGCAGGCTGGTGCGCACGATGCCGCGGGTTTCGCCGTCGTCGTCGGCGATCAGGATCAACGGTGCTGCGGTGGTGTCGCTCATGGGGACCTTCGGCGGCGAGCGCGATCTTCGACGGAGCAGGCGCCAAAGGTCAAGCTGGCTGGCGCGGGTCGCGCTGCCGCAGCGCCGCAAGCAGGCCCTCGCCCTCGAGGCAGCGCCAAGGGACCGTGCGCTAGAACCCAAGGTCCATCTGCGCCCAGCGTAGATACTCGCGTTGCGCCGAGCGCTGCAGGCGCGTCAGGACACGCAGGCGCTTCTCGTAGGCGCGGTGCAAGGGTGGCACCTCGACGTCGTCATAATCGTAGACCACCACCTCGCTCTTATTCGGCGAGGGCTGCAGCAGGGCGCCGACGATGCGCTCGAGCTTGCGTGCATACGAGAAGGGAAAGGCCACGAAGAGCGCTCCCCCGCGCGCCACCGGCAGCGATTCGCTGACGATCTGCCCGCTGGCCAGCAGCACGCTGAGCTCGGCGCGGTTGAAGCGCGCGACCATCGCGCTGCGGTCGGCCGGACGCACCTCGCTCGTGATCGTTTCGCTGTGCAGCGCGATCGCCGGCGGCAGCCGCTCGCGCAGTTGCTCGAGGTGATCGCGTCGCTCGGAGAGCACGACGCAGGCGCGACCCGCCTCGACCGCCTCGACCACGTCGTCGACGATCAGCTGATTGCGCGTGCCGTCCAGCGCCAGCGCGGCGAGCAGGTTCTGGTAGTGCTCCCGGCCCTGATACGCGTAGCGAAACGCGCTGCTGCGCCTGCGCGTATGGAGCACGACGCCGCGCGGTGACGAGGGTGGGGGTAGCTCCTGAACGAGCTCGCCGACCGCGCTGAAGAGCGGCGCCTCGAGACCGTCGGCCCGACGATGTTCCGTCGCCAGCCCGAGCAGATAGCGCGAACCGGCCTGGCTCAGCACGCGCAGCAGCAGCCCTGCCTCGACGCTCTGCAGCGCGTCGCAGACAATCAGCCCGCTCTCGGTGCGCAGGCGGGCCGCGCCGGCGCCGATGGCCTCTTCATAGCTGTAGACGACGACCTCGTCGCCCGCCGCGCCCTCGAGGCCGAGCGCCCGCTCGAGCTGCGCCCGCAGGGCTCCGGCGGCGGGGGTTGTCGTGATGACGGTCGTGCGCTGCTGGCGCCTGGCGATCAACGCCGCCGCCAGGGCGATGCGGTCGGCGGCGTCCGGTACGACGATCACCGCGCTATCGCGCAGCAGCAGCGTGCGCAGCGCCGCCTCCTGACTCGCCGTCAAGGGCAGGCGTGAGCGCAGCGCAGCGCAGAGGGCGACCGTACGCTGGTCGACGACCTCGGAGGCGAGCCCGTGCCGACGGCAGACCTCGACGACGCGCGGCAGCAGCGCCTGCGGCAGCAGATAGAAGCCACGCTCGGCGCGTAGCAGGCCAGCGCGCGCCCGCGGATTGCCATCGAGGCCGGGCAAGCGCTCTGCGCCGTGTTGGCGGAGCTCGCGGCGCAAGGCCTCGATCACGCCCCGTGGCGCAGCCGTCACCGGCAGGCGCACCTCCGTGTCGACGACCAAGCGCAGCTTCTGGATCGGCTCTGCCACTGCTCGCCCCGCCGACTCCGGCTGCTAGGCCAGCGGGGGCGCACGCAGCGGCGCCCTGGCCGGCGGCGCTACCCACTCGCCGCTGCGCGGCGTGATCGCCGTGACGAAAGGCGGCGCTGGACGCGCGAGGTAGAAGCCCTGCGCAAAATGGCAGCCGAGCTCCCGCAGCACCGCCAGCTCCTCCGGCGTCTCGATGCCTTCGGCCACCACCTCGACCTCGGCCTCGACGGCGAAGGCGACCATGTTGCGGATCAGGTTCTGCCGAATCGGGCTCTTGTCGATGTCACGCACCAGGGTCATGTCGAACTTGATGAAGTCCGGGTTCAGCTCGGCGGCCGAGCTGAGCGCCGCGTAGCCGCTGCCGAGGTCATCGATGGCGATGCGCAGGCCCGTCTCCCGCAGCGCGTCGACCCGACTGCGGAAGGCGACGAAGTCGCCGATCGCCGCCCGCTCGGTCACCTCGAAGACGATGCGCGCGGCGTGGGCCTTGATGAAGGGCTCAGGCCCCATCAGCTGCGGGTCATCGAAGTCGTGCGGATGAATATTGATGAAGAGCAACGCGTCGTCGGGCAGCTCGTTGATGTGCTCGACCGCCTTGCGCCGCAGCAGCCGCGAAAGCGCCCAGATCCGGTCGCTCTGTTCGGCGACGTTGAAGAGCACATGCGGGCTGCGCAGGCCCTCGGCGCTGCAGCGCACCAGCGCCTCGTAGGCGAAGATCGAATGATCCCGCATCCGCACCAAGGGCTGGTAGAGCATCGAAAAGGTGTCGGGGTGCTGAATACAGCGATCGAGCAGCCGTGTCTGGGTGGCGAGGCGATGGCGTCCGACATCGGTAGCCTCAGCCTGGGCGCGCTGGATGCCGCGATAGAGCATGCGCTCGGGGTGGATGCGGACGAAGGGCTTGATCCGCGACGAGCCGAGAAAGACCTCGTGCATCGAGGCGAGCTCCTCGTCGACCACCTGGACATGCCGATTCATCTCGTCGGCGATGCGGCTGCCGCTCGCCTCGTCGCCCTCGGCGTAGGGCATCACCAGCACGTAGTCGTCGGCGTAGGCGCGCGCGATCACGCAACGCGCGCGCTCGCGCTGGGTATCCTTGGCGAGCCGCAGGAGGAAGTTGTTGACCACCGCCAGGTAGGCCTCCAGCGCCTCCCAGCCGAAGTGCTCCTCGATCAGGGCGTTGGCCGGCAGGTGGACGTAGAGGGCAAAGGCGCCGGCCGGGTCCTCGACCACGGGCCGCAGATCCGCAAAGAGCGTCGTCAAGGACGGAAGCCCGGTCCCGAGGTCGATCACGCGGCAGGGTGCGTCGAGCGTCGAGGTCGCCTTGGCCAGCGCCTCGGCGGCGACGCCGATGGTGCTGGAGTGGCCGGCAGCGCCGTCGCCCGGCCGCCGCCGCCCCGCATGCTCAGAAGGCTTTCCGCGTGGAGGCTGCATCACCGTTGGCGTTCCTGCTTCGAGCGGCCGCCGCGGCGCCCGCGATTGTGCGCGCACTATAACACCGAGCCGCGCCGAGCGGAGGGCGGGCGGCGCAGCAGCGCCCGCTGGCGCTTGCATTTCGCGCCGAACGGGCCAATGTTTCGCCTGGGCTGCACCCGGTCGTCGCAGCCCCCTTCGAGGTGTTGCCGTGTCGCATTACGAACGGCTCTCGGCGCTCGACGCGGTCTTTCTCGAGATCGAGACGCCAAGTTGCCACATGCATTTCGCCGCCGTCCTGGTCTTCGAGGCGCGCTCGCTGACCCTGCCTCACGGCGGGATCGACTTCGAGCGCATCCGGCGGCACATCGAGGCCGGGGTGCACTACGTGCCGCGCTACCGGCAGCGCATCGAATACATCCCCTTGCAGCACCATCCGGTCTGGGTCGACGACGACGACTTCAACATCAACTATCACGTGCGCCACGCCGCCGTGCCGCGTCCCGGCACGCCGGAGCAGCTCAATCGGCTGGTGGGCCGCATCCTGGCCCAGAAGCTCGACCGCACGCGGCCGCTGTGGGAGCTCTACGTCGTCGAGGGCCTGGCGGACGATCGCTTCGCCATCGTCGCCAAGGTCCATCACTGCATGGTCGACGGCCTGGCGGGCGTCAACGTGATGTCGGTCTGGCTGCGCGCCGAGGCCGAGGCCACGCATGTCGAGGCCCCGGCGAGCTGGAATCCGCGTCCGGCGCCGAGTCGCACGGAGCTCTTCACCGACGAGTTGCGCCGGCGTCGCGCGCGGGTCAGCCAGATGCTCGACCGGCTCGGGCAGATCAAGGAAGACCCGCAGCGCGCGCTGGACAAGCTCAAGGACAAGGCCTCGAGCGTGCTCTCGACCGTCGGCGCCGGCATCGTGCCCGTCTCGCGCACACCGCTCAATCCGGCGCAGATCGGCGCCTACCGCCGCTTCGACAGCTTTCGCGTCGAGCTCGCCGCAGCCAAGCGCGTGGCGCGCACGCTGGGGACGACGCTCAACGACGTGGTGCTGGCGACCGTCGCGGGGGCGGTGCGAACCTATCTGCAGCAGCAGCGCGTCGAGCCCGAGCCGCTCGACTTTCGCGTGCTGGCCCCCGTCAGTCGCCGCGGCGCCGAGGACCAGGGCAAGCTGGGCAATCGTATCTCGTTGCTGCTGGTTCGGCTGCCGATCGAGCAGCCGACCGCGACGGCACGGCTGCGCGCCGTCGCCGCGATCACCCAGGCCGCGAAGCGCTCACGGCAGGCCGCCGGCGGCGAGGTGATGGAGTCCCTGGGTGAGGGGACGACGGCGGGCATGCTGAGCCAGGCCATCCGCCTCGGCAGCCGCCTGCGGGCCTACAACCTGGTCGTGACCAACGTCCCCGGGCCGCAGCATCCGCTCTACCTGCTGGGGGCTCGGCTGCTCGACGTCCATCCGGTCGTGCCGCTCTATCTCGGCCAGGCGCTGGGCATCGCGATCTTCAGCTACGACGGCATGCTCTTCTGGGGGCTCCACGCCGACTGGACCGCGCTGCCGCAGCTCGGCGAGCTGAACGCGCTGCTGCAGCAGGAGTTCGCGGCCTTGGTCGCGGCGGCGGACGCGCATCAGGCCCAAGGCCTGGCCCAGGCGGCGATCGCTGCCGTGGCGCCGCCGCCGGGCGCGGGCGTCAGTCGCGCGGTCGACGCCGCAGGCGGCGCCTGAGCCGCGCCAGCAGCTCGCGATCCGCGGGCTCGAGCGCGCAGCTCAGCAGCAGGCCGAGATAGACCCCGACGATCAGCAGCGCCCCGACGAGCATGCGTAGCAGCGGCGCGCCGGGCAGGCGCGGCAGCGCCACGACGGCAGCCACCACCGTCACCGTCCCGACGCCGGTCACCCGCAGGAGGCCGGCCCCGAAGGGATGCACGCCGTAGAGCTGTTTGACCTGGACCAAGAGCAGGAGCTGGATCAGCAGCAGCGCACTGGCGGTCGCCGTCGCCGCGCCGACGATGCCGAAGCGCGGCGCAAGCAAGAAGCAGAGCAGGACGTTGGCGCTGGCCGCGATCAGATTGTTGGCCAGCACCAGTCGCGAGCGGCCGCCCATCGCCAGCACCCACCCCACCAGCCCGAGCACGCCGTTGGCGAGATAGCCGAGGTTGAGCACGATGAAGGCGGTGCTGCCGGCGACGAAGGTCGGGCCGAACAAGCTCAGCAGCTCGCGCCGCAGGCCGAGAAAAAGCGCGATCAGCGGAAAGGTCAGCAGCGCCACCCAGCGCGTCATCAGCTGCAGGTTGTATTGGATGCGCCCCTGGTCCTGCTGCCGCAGCGCCTCGGCGAGCACGGGCGACACCACTGGATCGAAGGCGTTGCGGGCGCTGGCGATGGCGCGGCTGAGCATCTCGACGGCCGCGTAGACCCCGAGCTGCGTGTTGCTGACGTAGAGCCCGACGATGATCAGCGCGGCGCGATGCAGCAGGGCGTTGAAGAACTCGGAGAGGCCGATCGGAAAGGAGAAGCGCGCCAGCTCCCAGTGGATCGGGCCGAGGGCGAGCAGCTCGCGCAAGCGGAAGTGGCGGAAGACACGCGTCACGGCGAGCCCCGCCAGCAGGGTCACCAGCACCATCGCCGCCAGATGGGAGAGGCAGAGCGCGCGCAGCGTTGGCTGCAGCAGGCCGACGGGCAGCGCGATCGCGATCAACAGCAAGGGCTGCGCGATGCCGCGCACGAGCAGGTTGTAGCGCAGGACCTTGGCGCCCATCGTCGCCGCGATCAACGTCAGCACCAGCGCCGTGAAGGGCGTGCTCGGCGCGAGCAGGCGAATCGCCAGCGCGATGTTGGGCTTCTGCTGCAGCGCCGCGAGCGGTCCAGCAAGCCCGTAGACCGCCAGCGCCAGCAGCGTAGCGCTGGCCGCCGTCAGCCAGAACGAGGTGCTGAGGCTGCGCCGTTCGAGCTCGAGCTCGTCGGCGATGCGATGCGAGGGGATGTGGCGCAGCAGGCCCTTGTCCGTGCCCACGGCGCCGAGGCGGCCGAAGATCTCGGTCAGCCCGACGGCGACCGAATAGAGCCCATAGCTCGCGGCGCCGTAGATCCTTGCGACGAGGGTGTGAAAGACCGGCAGCGCCAGCGCGCCGAGGACATTGAGCAGGTTGGTCGCGCCGCCGACCGCGGCGTGGCGCGCATCGCCGGCGCGCGTCGGGGCCGCGGCGCTTGGCCGGCGTGCGGGCGCTTCGGCGGGCGCTGTCGGGGACTCTGCCGCCGGGGAGTTGGGGGAGCGCATCGGGGCCCGAAGCTGGCGCGGGTGGCCGCCCCCGTCAACAACCCATCGGTGGTGCGCACCACGAGCCTGCGTCACCAGGCCGCTTGGGGCCTGCGGGGGCGCGCCTGCCGCTCGGCCGCGGCTGCCGCGGCGCGCTAGCGGCAGTCCTGCGGCGGGGCCACCGCGCCGAACGAGAAGGGCCGCGCCTGCTTGATCATCAGCGTGCGCTCGGCCCCGAGCAGCTTGAACTCTAGCTCCATCGCGAACCAGCGGTTGCTTCCCGCTGGGTCGAGGCGCGGCCGGAAGTGCAGGTCGATCGCCCGCAGCGCGCAGACCAGCGCGCGCGTCTCGGCGAGGCTCAACACCTCCCCCGTCGGCAGCAGGCTGCTGCGCTGCTGCGCCGTCAACTCGGGCGGCCAACCCCAGCTATAGAGCAGCTCCTCGGTGCTCACCCCCGGCGCCGGGTTGGTGACGCTCGCCTCGCCCACCTGCGCGTTGACGTAGTAGATGTCGTCTTGCGTCGGATCGAGCACGTTGCGGCTGACCGCGACCCCATTCGCCCGCTCGTTGGTGAAGGCCTCGTGGACGAGCACGCCCATCCCGACGCGCGCGTGGTCGATGCGGGCCAGCTCGCGCTCGTCGTAGGCCCGCAGGCTCCACAGGCCCGCCCAGACCTGGCGCAGGGCGCGCGCCAGCGGGCGCTCGGGATCGTCGAGCGCGGCGCTGACCGAGGCGTAGAGCCCAGCGCCGTTGAACTCGGGCAGGTCCTCGCTGTTGCTGCTGCTGCGCAGGCGCACGCGCTGCGTGCCAAAGCGCTCGCGTATCGCTTGCGTGAGCTGGGCGAGCAGCGGCGGATCGACGGCCTGCTCGAGGATCGCTGCTTGAACCCGCAGCAGCCCCTGCGCGCGGGCCGTCGGGTCGCTGGTGAACTGCGCGTCGGCGCGGAGCTGCGCCAACAGACTGGCGGCGCCGCTGCGCACGAAGTGCTCGCGCGCATGTACCAGGGGCAGGGCAAAGGCCTCACGCGGCAGGGGCAGGCGATGCGCCGGGCCGCACTTGGCCTGGTTGACGACAACCCGGTTGAGCTCCGCGAGCTGCGCCGCCTTGGCGCCGATCGCCGGCAGGTCCGCGAGCGATGCGCTCGAAAGCGGCAGCAGGGCGCGCACCGACTCGTCGAGGCGCGGCGCCACCGTCGCGCCCTCGGGGCGTTGGGCGTCCCAGAAGGCCTGGGCCTCCGTCGCCGTCGCCGCCCGCAGGCTGAAGCCGCCGTTGCCGACCTCGAGGCGCACGAGCTGGCCGAAATAGGGCGCGAGCTCGGGGGCGCTGCGAGCCTCGCGCAGCGCGAGGTTCGGGGTGTTGCGGGCACGGCTGAGCAGGTTCACGTGGGCCAGCGGTGTCTGGAAGGCCTCGGTGATCAGGCCGGCGACCAGGGGAAGGTCATTGGGCACGTCGTCGGTGACGACGATCACCTGGGGACCCAGCGCGGCCGCTGCCAGCTCGCTGGCGGCGACGAAGCGCAGCACGCCGTAGCCCACGGCCTCGGTCAGCGGCTGGAAGCGCAGCCCACGAAAGGGCGCGCTGGGATCGGCCAAGGGGACGGCCCCCTCGATCGTCCGAGCCTCCGCCAACTGGTGGGCATCGACCGGCCGGATCGACCACGCCTGCGGGCGATCGACGTGCTGCATCGTCGCGAAGAAGGCGCGCTGCATCTGCGCGCCGCTGATCATATCGCCGTTGGCGAACTCCAGCGACGCCAGCGCGCTCGCGCCGTAGCGCAGCAGGGTGCCGAGCAGAAAGCGTCGCCCCTCGCTGCGGAAGTACTCGGCCTCGCTGAAGTCGTACCAACCGCGGTTGAAGACGGCGGCGTCCGCCGGATCGCAGCGATCGAGATGAGGCTGGCCGTCGATCAGCTCGCGCACGAAGGTGTAATGCAGATCCCAGGCGCGGGTGGAGAGTAGATGCACGACCTCGCCGGCCTGGAGGTCGACGATCAGCTTCACCGCGGCGATGCCGAGCTGGGTGCCGCCGGCGGCGAGGGCCGCGAAGTCACCAGGGGTTCGCAGGTGACGCAGCCGATCGCCGACCTCGCGCGACGGTAGCTCGTCGCAGGCGCTGTTGGCGCCGCCGCGGCTCGCACGTCGGCAGAAGCGCTGCGCGCCGAGGTGATCGGGGAGGCGAGCCAGCGCGCTGCCGAGCGGCCAGCGCATGAAGTCCACGCGGTCGATCACCGCGCCATCCTCACGCGCAAAGAGCGTCAACACCCCCTCGAAGGCTGGGTCGACGGCGAGCGGGGCGAGCGCGGTCGCGGGCACCTCGACCGCGAGGTAGGCCCCCGCAGCAAGCTCGGCGACCGGCAAGGGCAGCGCGACCCCAGCACTCGGCGAGGGCCACGCAAGACCCGGACCGTGCGCGCTGAGCCGCAGAGACAGGTCGGCGAGGCTGACCGGCCGATCGCTGAGATTGAAGAGCTCGACGAAGGCCGGGCCGTCCGCGGCGTTCGGCCGCAAGGCCAGCTCATTGAGCACCAGTGGACCGCGCAGGGTGGACCACGGCTGCGGCCAGGCATAGGGCGCCCAGGTGATCGCCGTCGGCAGCTCGGTCGGCGGCGGAACGCCGCAGCGCGCGCCGTTGGGGCGACCGGGGCTGGCGAAGCGACAGCGCGCCAAGGGGCCGCTGGCGTCGGGAAAGCGCGCGTAGCTCTCGTTGGGCGCCAGGGCCGGGAAGTCGACCGCGTCGAGCACAGCGCCGCCAGCGCGCATCAGCACGACGCTCTCTCCGGCGGCCGCGAGGCGAAAGGGGAGGTGGGTGGCGCCCTGCTCCGGCGCCCCATCGGCCCAGAGCAGGAGGCGTGCCCCGGGGGCGAGTTGAAGCGTGGGCAGCGGGTGCTGGCGCTGGCGCCGCGAGCCGATCGTGTAGTCGTCGAGCGCGAGGGGCTCGGTGCCGGCGTTGACGAGCTCGATCAGATCGTCCGTCCCGCCCTCTTCGTCGACGGCGACGCCCTCGTTGTCGGCCACCAACTCGTTGATGCGCAGGGTGAAGGCCGGCCCACCGCCGGGACCTCCGTCGTCGACGCCCGCGTCGGCCCCGCGGCCAGATACGCCGGCGCTGCATCCCGTGGCGAGCTGGGCGCCCGCCAGCAAGGCAGCGACCACGCCCAGGCGCCACGAGCGCGCAGCGCAGGGGCGGCCGTTGCGCCCAGTCGAGGCACCTGCCGCGCCCATCGCCATCCTGAGAGCCCTTGCCACGCGCGGCTTGAGAGCAATGCCCGCGCCATCCCCGCCCGGCCCTGATTTCGCGCCTGAATCCGCCGCCAGCCCCTCAGAAATCTGAGACCCCAACGCGCCACCTCCCGGTTCTCCGTCGAGGCCAGCCCCAGCCCCAGCCCACGCCGCCACGCCGCCCCCAAGATCGATAGCGTGTAGCCGCCGGATGGTGCGAGGCCGCGAAGCTGGGTCGAGGCGCTCAGTACGCGAAGGCGATGCGGCGAACGTTCCCGTTGACCAAGTCGTAGGTGTAGGCGGTGTTGCTGCCGTCGAGCCGATAGGGCGCGCCGCGACGTGTGATCGGGACTGCGCTCGGACCGGCCGCGACACGCACCTCGCCGCCGCTGAAGACGAAGACGAGTCCGCCGGCGGCGTCGTAAAGGGGGCGTCCAGTCCCATTCCCGAGGAGAGCCGCCGCCACGGGCACCTCGGCCGAAACCACGCCGGTAACGGATAGCTGCGCCAGGATCAACTGGAGAGGAGGGGCGTCCGTTTCCAGCAGGGAGACCAGGTCACTGGTGGAGCGCAGGAAGCCGAGGCGCGGGAACCTCCAGCTATTGCCCTTCGTCGCGAGCTCGATCCAGCCCGTTTGCGGCGCGAGGCTCGGATCGTAGCGCCGCAGATAGAGGGTTCTCTCGCCCACGCCGCCAAGGTTGGATGCGCAGCTCACTGCGACCTCGCCAGTCAGGGGATGGATGGCGATGTCCGAGAACGACGGAGCCCCACACGCTGGGGGCCAGTCGATCGTCACCGCGACGCCCGCCGTGCCATCGGAGGCTCGCGTCAGCAGCCGCCAGCGCGAGGACGAGGCGTTGAGTGCCACGGTGCGTCCGTCCGCAGCCATCGCGACGGGCGGGTAATCGCTCCGTGCCCCGATGCCATCGGAGGCCAACGCGGGGTCGAACTCGAGGTCGGTGGGCCCTGCGACGACGTTGCAACCGGCGTCGAGCAGGAGGAATCGGTTATGGAAGTCGGTCCCCGCGCTTGGCCAATCCAAGTTGATCCGATTCCAAGCGATCATCGTCACGGTCCCCGCGCGAGCGCGGAGCACCCGCAACGCAGTGATCGCGGCCTCGCCCTCGGATTCAGCGGCGGCGACGAAAGGACCACGCAAGGTCGTTCCATCGGGCCGCAAACATGCGACGGTCAGGCTCCCTGACCCCGCCCCGCACCCCGCCAGCACGAGCGCGCCATCGTCATCGACGTCGAAGTCGTATCGGTTGAATGAACCGAGCGTGACGTCTGCGATGCCGTCGCAGGTGGCATCGGCGTAGCCGACGTCCGCGCTCTGTGGCAGCACCGCGCCGACACAATTCCCCCACGCTGAGGCTCCGCTTGCGTCGCGGATGCAGGTCCTCGTCCCCGCGCGACAATGCCCCACCCCGGCGGTGCCTTCCGGGCCGGGGTAGCAGGCTCCTGTCGCGCCGGGCGCGCATGCGTCCGCGGGCACGCTACCGCCGTCCGCGGGCACGCTACCGCCGTCCGCGCCGACCCTCGCTGGGTCACTCGAGCAGCCAGCCGCCGACACGGCCGCCGCCAGCAAGCACACCCGCCAAAATAGCCTCCCCCGATGGCTCGTCATCCAGGTCGCCCTCCCGTTCCACGCCGCGCTGCGTGTTGGAGGCCCAGCTTAGATCGCCCCGGACTCAGCAAGAAAGAGCGATTACACTCCGCCCCGCACCCTGAAGCGCCCGGAATTCGCGGGGGACTCGGTTGTTTGAGTCAGGCTGCCCTGCGTTGGGCGGCCTGAACCTCGTAGAACGCCTGCTCATGCTCTACGGGCGGCACCCCGCCGGGAGGTTCGAGCAGCCGCCGGTTGTTGAACCAGTGGACCCAGGTGAGGGTGGCAAACTCGACCGCCTCGACGTGACGCCACGGGCCGTGCTTGGGGAGGAGTGCGGTCTTGTACAGGCCGATGACGGCCGTTCTGGAACCCCATTCGGGGCCCTTCTGCGTGCTCGGCTCAGGGGTCGTGGGACAGGTGCTGAGCGATGGCTTCCTCAAGCACGGCTACCAGGTGATGCGCGGCTCGCGCGATCCGAGCAAGCTGGCGGCATGGTGCGAAGCGGCCGGTCCCGCGGCCGCCGTGGGGACCTTCGCGCAGGCCGCCGCCTTCAGCGACACCCTCGTGCTGGCCGTCAAGGGCAGCGCCGCCGAGGCCGCCCTTGGCCTCTGTGGCCTGTCGAACTTGGCCGGCAAGACGATCCTCGACGCGACCAACCCGATCGCCGACGCACCGCCCGTCAACGGCCTGCTGCGCTTCTTCACCGGCCCCCATGAGTCGCTGTTGGAGCGGCTCCAAGCCCAGGCGCCGCAGGCCCGCCTCGTCAAGGCCTTCTCCTGCGTGGGCAGCGCGCGGATGGTCAATCCGGACTTCGCCGGTAGCCTGCCGACGATGTTCATCTGCGGCAACGACGAGGCTGCCAAGGCGCGCGTGCGTGGCATCCTGACGCTCTTTGGCTGGGAGACGGAGGACCTCGGGGTGGCCGCGGCAGCGCGGGCGATCGAGCCGCTCTGCATCCTCTGGTGCCTGCCGGGCTTTCTCCGCAACCAGTGGACCCACGCCTTCAAGCTGCTGAAGTAGCCGGCGCACCAGCCCCTTAGCGCGAAAGCGGATTGCGACCGCGCGACGCACCGCGCGACGCTGGGTCGTGGCGCGGAAGATGCCGGAGCATCGGCGGGCGGGCCGGTTCATCGGTGGGGGCGGTCCGAAGGTCCGACGGAAGGCGCAGCGCTTTGGGCTAACGCCTGAGGTTGGCGTGATGCGCGGCGACGAGGCGCTGTGCGAGCGCTTGTGCGGCCTGGGCGGCGCTCGCTTCGTCGACGAGCACCTCGATGGGAGCGTAGGGCGCGAAGAAGAGCCCGAGCGCCCGATGGTTGGCGGCGCGCAGGTGGAAGCGCCTGGCAGAGGTGAGCAGGACCTCACGCGCCACGGCCTGGGCATAGGGCTGGTGGAGCTCCCAAACCTTGAGCAGCGGCCCCGCGGCGCGGGCGCGCCCCTCGAGCCAGAGGTCGGCGGTGATCGCGGCCGCGAGCAGCGACGCGAGTAGCGGTAGTCCGACCTTGGCGACCACGGTCACCGCGTGCTGCAGTAGCAGGCATCCCGCATAGAACGCCAGCGTGACCCCTAGCGCGAGGCGGAAGCTGTGGTTCAAGCGCGAGGTCGCGCCGGAGCGGTCGGCGCCCGCCTCCGGTAGACGCAGGCGCGCCAGCAGCGCCGGCCGGTAGAAGAGCCAAGAGAACGCCACAGCGCCGACGAGGGTCGC
The DNA here is from genome assembly GCA_016711215.1 of Pseudomonadota bacterium. NCBI lineage: Bacteria > Pseudomonadati > Pseudomonadota > Pseudomonadota bacterium. Next base: position 572,454 of record JADJTL010000002.1, read on the forward strand.
CGCGGCGAGCACGCTGGCATAGCCCGTCGAGCCAGGCGCGCAGGCTGCGCCCCAGACCGCCGCGGGCGCGAGGCCGAGGTTCGCGAGGGTCGCAGGGAGCAAGGAGACGAAGCTCGCGAACTGCAGCGCGACCACCCCGGCGCTTGGACACAATAGGCCACTCGGCTCCGACCCGGATACAGCCCCAGCGCCGAAGCGTCGCGCGGACCAGCGCAGCGTGGTCAAGAGCAGGCTGCCGACACCGACGACCCCGAGCACGACGGCCGCGCCGCAGCGGAGGGCGAGCGCGGCGCCGGCGCTGGTCGCAGCCTCTTCGGCGCGCCTTGCGATCATCGCCGCCGCTTCAAGGCCGATGAAGAGCGAGAGGCCGTTGCCGAGCCCGTAGCGGCTGACGGCAGCGCCGAGGGCGAGGACCAACGCGACGAGCAGCATGTGGAGCAGGGCCGCAACCACGCGCGTGGGCGTGAGCAGGGCCGCCGCGCCCGCGGGGATGGCCGTGGCCCACCCGAGATCGCTCGCCTGGACGAAGGCGCCAAGGGCTGGCCAAAGCAACGCGAGCACCAGGGCAAGCGCGACGGCGCCGCGATTGAGCGCGACGCGGCCCCGGGGCCCGCCGCTGCGTCGCCAGCGCAGGCTGGGCACCGCTAAGGCCACCAGCTCGACGACCTGGAACGCGGCGAGCGCCACGCCAAGCGCCACGCCGACGGGCGGGCCACCGGACCCGGCGAAGAGCGCCCCCCCGCCGTCGGGGACAAGCCTCCGCAGACTCAAGTAGGCCAGTGCAGCTCCAGCGCTGATGAGCACGCGCCTCGCGAGCCCCGACGCCCGGGCGGGCGCAGCGAACGCTCCCCTCGCTTGGACCCTATCCGATCGTCGCTCGCCCATTTCAAGCTCCACGCGCGTCTTCATCGCGTCGTCCAAAGGAAGTGCCGTGAGAGGTTCCACCCCTGCGGCGCTGCCCGCGTGAAGCGTGGCTGGCGAACCCAGCGCTCAAAGGCCTCGCGCGCGTTCGAACCCACGGCTGCGATCGTGGGCGGGTCGACGAGGTTCTCCACCCGCGTGCCGAGGTCAGGATGCTCCCACCACTGCGTACTGTAGACAATCAGAACGCCGCCATGCGGCGGCATCGCCCGGGCGATCGACGAGTGAAGCTCGCGCAGGCAGGCGCGCAAGCGCCACGCGATCAGGCCCTTGTTGATCAACTCTAAAACAAGGGGCGCAAGCTCGATAGCAGCGCCCAGGGAACTGCCATGCCCGGCTCCGCCACTACCCTGGCTGTAGTGCCGAGCAGGCGTGAGAACATGGTAGCGAAGCAAGGGTGTTTCACGGCCCATCTCTCCATCCTCCCGCGGACCACTGCTCACAGCGACCCGCTCTGTGGCGCGAGGTATCGTCAGATCGGCTGGCGTGGTTGCGGATCGGCCAAGAACCCGCGCCTGGCCAAGAACCCCCAAGCGCGCTCACCCGGGTTGAGGATTGGGCGCGGGTTGAGGATTGGGCGGAGGGTTGAGGATTGGGCGGAGGATTGGGCGCGGAGGATTGGGCGCGCGGGTTGAGGATTGGGCGCGGGAGCCTTAGCGCCCCAGCAGGATCCGCCGGAGTGGCGCCAGGGCGGCCTGGGTCTCCTCTGGGCCGGCGGCGGGATCGGTGACGGCGCCGACGATGCTGTGACCAGCCTTCGCCGCCCGGGCGCTGGCGGCTGCGAGCGCGTCGCGCATGGCGGGGGGCGCGGCGGCGTGGTCGAGGTGCGCGGCCATCAGCTCAGCCACCACGGAGCGCCAACGCTCGCTGATTGCGTCGAGGTGCCCTGCGCCGCGCAGCAGCACCAGCGTCCGCGCGGCCAAGGTTGGATCGTAGAGACGGCCCGCTTGCACCTCGGCCACGACGTTGCGCGAGGGGCAGAGACCGTCCGCTTCGCCGACGAAGGTCAGCGTCGGCACCAGCTGCGGCGCGGAGGGCCAGCGGTCTTCGCGCACGCGGGCCACGAGATCCGCCAGCAGGCCGTCCGGAAGCCGATGAAGGGCCTGCGCCAGCTCGAGCAGCTCGCCGGCGCGAAAGGCCTCCGTTCCCGGCAGGCTGAACCCCAGTGGCGCCAGCAGGTCGTAGGTGCCCCCCACCGCGGCGGTGCTCGCCTGCTGCATCCAGCGCAAGGGCCATGCGGCGCGGCCCAGCGCGGCCCAGGCCTGGCTGAGCGAGGCGATCGCGCCAGCGCCGGCGTTGAGCCACCGCGCGCTAACATCCGGGTCGGCGCGCATGCCCCAGCGCAGCATGGCGTCGAGGTGGGGATGGCTGCCGTTGAAGGGTGGCGCCAGCGCCGCGGCCCCGGAGACGAAGGGGTCCCGCTCCGCGCCCACCGCATGCACGAGGCTCGCGCCGAGCGACAACCCGGCGAAATGGACAGGCGTGTCGGCGGGCACGCCGAGCTCCCCTTCCAGGTTGTGGGCGACGTAGCGCACCAGCGCGTGCGCCGCATCGGTTACGTGTCCATAGTCGAGCGGTCCCGCGCCGTGATGCGAGGACCCGAAGCCGAGCTTGTCGAAGGCGACGACGTACGCGCCTGCTTGCGCCAGCGCGCGAGCCAGCGGCCGCAGCAGGTCTGCCTGCGTCATCACGCCGGAGGCGGCGACGTACACTCGGTGACCCGCCGACCGCTCCGGGCCGACCAGCCAATAGCGCATCGTGTACGAGCCGCGCGCGCCGCTCACGTCTACCGTCCGGCGCTCGAACTCGGCCGCTCGGCCCCAGGCCACCGAGCCGAGCGCCAGCGACCCCAGCAGCACCAGCGCCCAGGCCAACCACGCCCGCGCCGCGTCAGCGCAACGTCGCCGCGTGTGCTCCGAGTTCGGCATCGCCACCCCCACCGCTGTCACCCGATCGTCCTCGTCTCCGCGCGCCTAGTCGCTGCCCACCACCTCGCTCAGCGGCCGTCGCCGCCGTCGGTAGTGCACCCGCGCTGGGCGCTGTGGACCGACCACCAGCCCCGGCCCATCGGGCGCGGGGTGTTCGTCGAGTAGCGCAAACTCGAACGCGCGCAACCAAAGGCTCCACAGCGCCTTCACCTGCATCAGCGCGAAGTGCTTGCCGAGGCAAGCGTGCCGCCCACCGCCCCAGGTGATCAAGCTGAAGGGACGCTGATCCTCCTGCCGCGGCGCGGCAAAGCGTTCCGGATCGAAGCGCTCAGGATCGGTGAAGGTCATCGGATCGCGGTGCGAGACCGCCGGCGAGACCACCAGCAGCTGCCCGGCCGGCACCAGGTATTGCTTGTAGGCGATGTCCTGCAAGACATTGCGCATCAGCAGCACCAGCGGCGGCCGGAGCCGACCGGCCTCCAGCACCACCTGCTCGAGCAAGGGTAGCCGCTGCAGCGAAGCGAAGCTGATCGCGCCATCGTCTCCATGCACGGCGAGCTGCTCCTCGAGCAACGCCGGTAGGTGGTGTGCGTGCTGCAGCAGCAGCACCCCGGTCCAGGCCGCCAGCGCCGCGCTCGTGCGGTGGCCAGCGAAGAGCACCGTCAGCAGCAGGCCGCTGATCTCGTCCTCCGTCAGCGCGCGCCCATCCTGGTAGCGCGCCGTCATCAAGGCCTGCAGGAAGTCATCCTCTTCGGCCCGCCGAGCCCGCCGCTCAGCGATGATCCGCTCGATCAGCTCGACCATCCGCGCCCGCGCCTGGTCGCGGCGCCGAAAGAGCGGAATTGGCAGATAGGGCGCGAAGAAGGCCAGCGGGGACAGCGCGCGCTCCATCTCGCGATAGAGCGTGCTGATCTCCGCGCTCAGATGCTCGCGAAACTCCCTTCCGAGCAGGCAACGACTGGAGATCGCCGTCGTCACCTCGGTGCACGCATCGACCAGATCGACCACGCCCTCCTCGGCCCAGGTCGCGAGGTGCTCCAGCGTCTCGGCGGCCATCTGCTCGGCATAGCCGTGCAGCTTCTCCTCGCGCAGCGCCGGCATGAGGAAGCCCAGCTGCTCGCGCATCACCTCGGGCTCGGCGTCGTAGGCGATGCCGCGGCCGAAGATCGGCACGGTCATCCGGTAGACCTCGCGCGGGCTGAGCTGGCTCTCCGGCGCAGTGAAGAAGACCTCGTTGGCCTCCGGCCCGATCAGCACCGTCGCCGTGCGTCCCGCCAACGAGAGGTTGAAGATCTCCCCATGCTCGCGGAAGCCGCGCATCATCAGCTCGATCGGCTGGCGGCCGAACTCGACCACATGGCCGACGTAGGGCAACCCACCGCTGACCTGGTGCGGTGTCTTGGCCCGCGATGCCGGCAGCACCTGCCCCGCCAGCCGTTGTGTCAGCGTCCTCAGGTTCTCGAGCACGGTTCGCCCCCCGCGCCGCTGTTGAGCGTGGCGCCGGCCAGCCGCACATAGCGTCCCAGCGCCCAGAGCGGCATGACGTCGCGGTAGTTGTCGTAGTGGATCATGCACGTCCGGTTGAAGACCCCGGCGATGGCCTCCTGCGGCCACCCACCGTCCGCGCGCTGGCGCGCAAGCAACAATGCGACGCCGCGCTCCGCCGCCGCGCGGTAGGTCGCGCTCTCCGGCGCACCATGCTCGGCCGCAGCCAGCAGCGCGAGCACTGCCCAGGCGGTCTGCACCGCCTGGGTTTGTGCTTCCTCGACCCAGCGCTGCTCGACGCAGGAGCGGTAGCTCTCCCCCCAGCCCCCATCGGCGCGCTGCTTGCCGAGCAGGAAGGCGCAGGCGCGGGTGATCGCCGGGCTGGCCGCCGACACGCCAGCCGCCAACAGGCCTTCCACGCCGAACCAGGTGCCATAGGTGAAGCAAATGCCCCATCCCCCGTACCAGCTACCGTCGGCGCGCTGCCGCCGATGGATCAGCTCGGCGCCACGCGCCAGGGCGCGGGCCAGCTCGGCCGCGCGCTCGGCGGGTCGCTCTCGTCGATAAAGCGCGAGCCCCTGCACGCAGGCGCTGGTGCACTCGACGTAGGAGTGCCCGACCATGATGTCGCCGAAGATCTCCGCCGGGTTGAGGCGTTCGAGCCAGGCCGGCCCGCGGGCGCGCTCGTACTCCGACCAACCCCCATCAGCGTTCTGCTGCTCGAGCAGGCGATCGACGGCCAGGCGCAGCCGATCGTCGTCGAGCGGCCGGTCGACCCAGGGCGCGCAGCGCAGCGCCACCTTGAGCCCCTCGGCGGTGCAGTCGCTCACCGTCCAGCCCTGCTCGGCGGTGGAGAAGGGCCAGGCGCCCGCCGTCGCGTCGCGGAAATGGCGCTCACGCTCGGGCACATCCTGACGCACCTGGTTGGCGTCGAGAAAGGCATGCGCGCGCTGCAGCACCTCGCGCGACGGCCCGGCTTGCGTGGCCAAGCCACTCTCGAGCAAGGCCTGCATCGCGAAGGCCGTATCCCAGAGCTGTGAGCCGTTGTAGCCTTGCATCTTCATGCCATCGGCGCCGTCCCAGAGGTAGTCATCGATCCGCTCGAGATGGCGCTGAAACGCCGCCGATTCGGGATCCGCGAGCCAGACCGCGACGAGGTGCAAGGCCTTGCTCACTGGACCGATGGTCAGGTAGCCCGTCGATTCATCCTCGCGGCGAATCTGATCGGCGACGAAGGTCAGGGCGCGCTTTCGCAGCAGCGCCGAGGGCCGTCGCTCGTGGAGGCGCAGCACGCGCTGCAGCCCGCGGAGGGTCGGTGTCAGGGGCTGGTAGAGGTCCCCGCTGGCGACCTTCTCGCGCAGCGCCCGCCAATCGAGCGCATCCCAGGGCCGCGTGAAGAGCTCGTCGCGCAGCTCCGCCACGAGCGGCGTTTGCGGCCCGGTGAAGCGCCGGCCATAGAGGTAGCTCATCGGCAAATAGACGGCTCGCGTATGACACCAGAGCCGGCTCGGATGAAGCGGGAACTGCCGCGGCAGCAGCCACAGCTCCGGCGGCACCGGCTGCACGCCCTCCCAGCGGTAGACGCCGAGCAGCGCCAGCCAGAACTTGCCCCACGAGGGCACGCCCTCCGCGCCGCCCTGCGCCAGCAACCATGCCCGCGCGCGACGCAGGCGCTCCTCGCTGCGCGGCACACCGAGCAGGCGCAGCGCGACGTAGTTGAGCGCCGTGCCGAAGACCGTCGCCGGCGAGGCGATGTGCAGGCCCCAACCGCCCACTTGCGTCTGCGTATGCCAGAGATAGGCGGTGATGCGCCGACGCCGGTGCTCGGAGAGCGGCGTGCCCGTGACGTAGAGCGCGATCAGCAGGCCGGGGAGCAGGAAGAGGGGTCCGCCGTAGTCGCCGGGCCAGTGGCCATCGGCGGCCTGCCGCGTGCCGAGCTGTGCCACGCCACGGTCCAGCGCCGCGCTCGCGCGCTCGACCAGCGTTTGCGGCCGTGGCTTGGGCGACCCCTTGGGCGCCTCGGCGATAAGCATCGATCGGGCTCCTCTACCTAGCGATTGCCGCGTACTCTAGCACCACCCCTAGTGAGTTTGGGTGCGCAGTATGGCTGGGGTGTGGTTAGGGTGTGGTTAGGGTGTGGTTGGGGTGCGGGGGCTGCGGGAGCGTGAAGGCTCGGTCACAGCGCGACCAGGGCTCGCCGCGCCGTGCGCCCAAGGCGAGGCGCGCCAAGAGCCTCGATGCGGCGAGAATCATGGGTCGATTTCTCGCGAGCGCCGAGGATCTCCCCGGGCCGCGAGAATGCTGGCACGATGCGTGCTCAGCCAGCGAAGGGCAGCACGGCTGCCAAGGTTGTTGGCCGCAGGTCAAAGGAGGTCGATCATGCAGCTTCGTATCGTCGCGCGCGCGGGTTGGTTACCGCTCGCGCTCCTCGCCCTGCTCCTCGCCACCGCCGCAACGGGCTGCATCGTCGAAAGCGACGGCCCGGTGATCACCGATCGCGGCGGCCCCTATCTCGCCGACCTCGAGGTCAACTGGACGCTCCTCGGTTCCGACGCACCGTCGCGTTGCGCCGCCTATGACATCGACCGCTGGGTGATCCATGCCAGCGGGCCGGAGGAGCGCGAGACCGTGCTGGGCTGCGTCGAGGACGACTGGACCACGGCCAACGACTTCTTTGGTCTGCCCGAGGGCAGCTACGAGCTCACGCTTACCGGCATTGACGACTTCGATGTAGCGGTCGTCGAGACCGGCGTGCGCACGCCACTGGTCGACGACGGCCGCACGCTGGTGCTCGATATCGATCTTCTCAGCGAGGATTTCCTGCCGTAGCTTCCGCTGCTGAACGCTGCCGAGCGAGGCCCTTCCACGCGGAGCGGTCGCGATCGGGACGTTGAACCGAGCGGGCCGCCCGCCCCCTTGCCACCCAGCTTGCCCCAGGGGAGAAACGTGACGACCCAGATCCTCGTGCTGCTGATCTGTAACCTCGGCGGCGCTGGCACCGCCGACCAGGCGGGCCCCGTCGTCGCCAAGTTCTTGCGCCACTTCGAGCAGAGCGGCGGCTGGTCCGCCAACACGCTGCGCGGCGTCTACGAGACCGAGGCTGCGGGCTGCGCGGCGGCCTATCGGCGTGATACGCCGAAGCTGCTCGTCGCCGACCTGCCGACCTACCTCGCGCAGCGGCGCGCCTGGGGCCTCCGGCCGCTCGCCCACCTCGGGCCGGCCCAGTCCCAGCGCTACTACCTGCTGGTGCGCAGCGGCGGCCCCCGCTCGCTCGCCGCGCTGGCGAAGCAACCGATCGTCTCGCTGCTCAGCGACGCGCGCTTCATCGCGCGCATCGTGCTCGGCGGCAAGCTCCGCGAACAGGAGCTGCTCCTGCGGCCGATGACGCGCCCCCTGCAGGGGCTGCGCGCCTTGGCGCGTGGTCAGGCCACGGCGGCGCTGGTCGACGAGGCGACCTATCGTTACCTCGATCAACTACAGCTCGAGGCCAAGCTCGAGTCGATCTACGCGTCGCCCGAGCTGCCGGGGCTGACGCTGCTCTTGAGCGGCAAGGATCGCGGCCATGCGCTCGAAGGGCGCGTACGCCGCGCGCTGCCGCAGCTCTGCCGGGGCGCGGGCGCCGAGCTGTGCAAGACCTTCGCCGTCCCCGCCTTCGTCGCCGCCGTACCGGCCACGCTGCGGCGCTTCGAGGCCGCCTACCGCTGAGGTCGCGGCGCGCTGCCGGCCCACCGGCGCCACAGCGCGCGCAGGCGCCGCCCGCCAAGCCCGAGCAGTCGCCCGGGCATCCCGCGGACCCAGCCTGAGCCCTGGCGCATCGCCCCCAGCCGGTAGCCGCTGCGCGCGGCCTTGCGCTCACTCGCCGCGTGGTCATAGCGCAAGCGGCAGAAGGTCAGCACGGCGCGCGCGGAGTCGAAGAGCGCCAGCTCGGCCCAGCGGTCGCCGGCGACCTTGCGCGCAGCATCGAGCGCTCCCGGGTTGATGAAGTAGATCGCGTTCGGCGCCGGCGGCAGGGTGAGCTCGCCGGAGGGCGCCAGCTCGATCACCTGCGGGCCGACGCCGCGGTAGAGCCGGGCCCGATGCGTGTGACCAAAGAAACAAACGGTCGCGCCCGCATGGTCCTGTTGCAGCAGGCGCTGGTTCTCGCGCACGTCATCAGGGGTCCAGAGGTAGCGCTCGACATCGTCGACGCTGCCGTGGGTCAGGAGCAGGCTGGGCTCCGGCGCGTAGGTCGTGGGCAGCGCGTCGAGCCAGGCCCGGCTGCTGGCGTCGAGCGCGCGGCGCGTGCGGCGCAGCGCATGCGCCGCGATCGTCGAACAACGCGCGAGGCCGAGCGCGCCGACGGCGATGCGATCGTGGTTGCCAGCGATCGTCGTGATGCCGCGCTGGCGCAAGATCGCCACGCAGGCGTTCGGATCGGCGTTGTAGCCCACCACGTCGCCCAGGCAGAGGATCGCGTCGACGCCGCGGCGGTCGAGGAAGGCCAGCGCCGCCTGCAAGGCCTCGAGGTTACCGTGGAGGTCGGCGATTACCCCGTAGCGCGCCATCGGTCCCAGCTCCGGCGCAACCTGCCGCGGGCGAAGTCCGCCGCCCACGCCAGCGCGGGTAGCGGATCGTCCCAGGCGAAGGCCTCGAAGATCAGCGGTCGCTCGGCCAACGAACGCAGCCACTGGGCGGCGGAGAGCTCGCCGCTCGCCTGCAGCTCGCGAAAGGCCTTGTAGTCGCGATAGGCGCTGACCCAGCGCCGGCGCGGCGCGCTGGCCATAGGCGCGGTGCCTGGCTCGCCGCCGGTCAGATAGCGATGGGCGATCGCGGGCAGGTTCACGCCATGGACGGCGCCGAGGTAGTGCCAGAGACTCGAGCGCGCGTTGACCTCGAGCATGTAGTAGGCGTCGCTGCGCTCGTCTTGGATCAGGTCGATCTTGAAGGGCCCACAGAGGCCCAGCCGCGCGACGAGTGAGCGGCCGAGCGCGGCCAGCGCTGGGCGCTCGACCAGCTCGATCAGCGCGCTCTCGCCGATGGTGCGCGGGTAGGTGCGCACCTTGCGGCCGCAGAACCAGGCGAGCAGCTCGCTTGCCGCGTCGGCGAAGCCGTGAAAGGAGAAGAGGCGCGCCTCACCGCCCGGGATGTACTCCTGCACGACGAGCGCATCGTGATGGCGGCGAAAGATCGGATCGGCGCGCAGCGCGGCCGCGTCGCGAAAGGTCCGCGCCTTGCCGGTGCCGCCGAAGAGCTCGCGCTGCATCGCGGCCCAGTCGACCTTGCGCTTGGGTTTGATCAGCAGCGGGGGGCGCAGGTCGTCGAGGTGTTGCGCGAGGTCTTCAGCCGTCGCCAGCGTGCGGGGCGTCAAGAGCCCGCGCTCGCGCGCCAGCGCGGCGAAGCGCCACTTATCGAGCAGCGCCTCGCCCAGGCCATCGCTCTGCAGCAAGAGCGAGAAGCCCGTCGCGAGCCGCTCGCGCTGGGCGTAGACGAAGCTCTGGCTCTCGTCGCTGCCGTAGAGCACGGGCAGTCGCCTGCCGTAGCGCGCCACGTAGGGCGCAGCCGCTTCGACCAAGAGCCGGGCCGAGAGGGCCGCCGCGCCGCCCTCGAGGCCGGGGAGCGGCCAGAAGTCGACGACATGGCGTGAGTGCCGCGCAAGATCGCGGGGGTCGGTCGAGGCCAGGATCGCCGGAATTCCCGCGAGCGCCAGCGGACGCACGAGGGCCATATCGCCGAAGACCACGGCGGGGACGACGGCCTTCGTGGTCATGCGCCGTCCTCGGCGCCGTCCTCACTCCCGCGCGCCGACGAGCTAGCGGTGGCGGATTCTGGCGCGCCCGGCCCGCCGCGCTCGCCCCCGTGCCAAGGACGCGGCTCGGCGGCGGCCCAAGCCGCAGCCCGCCGCAAGTGCTCGCGCAGTCGCGGCTGAACGACGCGGAGGCGCACGAGCCGTCGGGTGGCCAGCCCGAGCTGGCGCTTGTAGCGCGCCGGCCCTCCGAGCAGATCGTACTCGCGCCGCCCGCAGGCGATCGCGCGGCGAATGGCCTCGGCGTGGATCGCGACGCCGACGCGCACGGTAGCGGGAAGCTTGGGCAGGCGTCCACTCTGATAGGCGTAGACCTTGTTGTTCCAGACGATGTTGTAGAGCGCCGCGATCGGCTCGCCCCGCGCCAGCATCCAACGCAGCTCGAGCGCCCCCCGCTCGAGGAGCTGCGGCAGCACCGCGTCGTGAAAGGCGCGAAAGCGCGGCGAGGAGAACACGCCTGCGCTGCCCGCGCTCGAGGTGGCCGCGGCCGGCGCCCAGCGCGCGCCGTGCAGCGCCGCCAGCACCGCCTTGCCCCCCTCGAGCTGGTCGCTGCGCGTGACCTCCTCGAAGCGCAGCTCGCCGCCCGCCCAGCGCTCCGTATCACGCAAGGAGCGCCGCACCAGGTAACGCGATCGCGAGCTGAGCGCAGCGAGATACGCGTCCCAGCTCGCCGGCAGCGGCACGTAGTGCACCTCGTCCTGGGTCGAGAGCTCGTAGGGCTGGCCGCGCGCCTCGAGCGCGTCGCATAGCGACGCGACCCAGGGCTGGTGCTCGCGCATCGCCGGCAGGCAGAGCTCGTCCCACGGCGCCAGGGTGCCGTCGTCCAGGCGTGCGGCGAAATCGACCGCGAGTGCGTGCTCCTCGCCCGCGGCGAGGATCGGGCCCAGGTACTCCGAGGCGATCTCGTCGCGCTCGGGTTCACCCGAGGCCAAGAGCTCGAGCCGGCGAAAGGGCAGCAGTCCGCCATACCAATGACGCCGGCGCAGCAAGGGAAGCACGCCGACGAGCTGCCTGCCGCGGCGCCAGACGAGAGCGGCGAGCTCGCGCCCATCGCTGCCACCAAAGACGCGCCACCAGCTCCGCAGCCACAGCGGGCTGAGCATCGGCTCGTTGCCGCTGCTGGCTGGCAGCAGGGCCCACCACTCGCCCGCCAGGGCCGCCAGCGCATGCTCATCGCGGAGCACTTCAAAGCTCAGCGCCATCGCGATTTGGCCTGCGCGCACATTCAGGCGCCAACTCTACGCCGAATGGGTCGGGCCGACCAACGCGGCCGGCGGGTTTAACCGGCCAGCGGCCGCGCGAGCCTGCGCCCTCCCCCGCGCGTCGAGCGCGTGTCGCCGGCTGCCGCCCGGGTCGCTTGCGCTATGCTGAGGAACGAGGGCTCGACGGCAATGAGCGCGCCAGCAGAGAGGCCGCGAGGGCGATGGCAGCGCGCGAGGCGAGCCGGCCGCGAGGAGGCGCTCGCGAGCCGCGCGCTGCTGCTGATTTGCGTGCTCCTCGCCACCAGCACGGTGACGGTCGGTTGGTTGGGCTACCGCGCGGGACAGCGCGCGCAGCGCTCTGTTTTGCGCATGCATGCGGCGGCAGCCGCAGCCGGGCTGCTGGCGGTGGCTCGTAGCAGCGGCGCGCTCGGGGATGAGGCCGCGCTCTCGCGACTGCTGCGTGAGCAGGCTCGCGGCCCCGCGAAGATCGTGCTGACGGATCTCGACGGGCGGTTGCTCGCCGCGGGGCCGGGGCGTCAGGCTGCGCCGCGGCCGCCCTCCGCGCAGATGCTCGCCGCGCTTCACGCGCAGGAGCCCGCGCTTCGCTTCGTGCGCGCTGCCGACGGCATCGTGCTCGAGTATTGGGTGACGCTCCCCACGGCCCAGCCGGCGGGCAACTGGTGGCAGCCGAGCGCCGAGGCGAGCACGGTGACTGGCGCTGCAGCGCCGCCGCTCCCCCCGTCGCCGGGGGAGCTCTGGCGCGAGCAGCAGGCCAAGCGGCGATTGTTGCGCGTCACGGTGCCGGTGGCGCTCGCCACCGCGCTGCTGGCGCCCGCGCGCTGGGGCCTCGCGCTGGCCATCGTGCTGGCCCTGCTGGGGCTCAGCCTCGCCCTGCTGCTGCACCGAGTAGCCCGCAGCGCGGGCGCGCGACAACGCGAGCAGCTCCGCGACGAGACGCTGGCTGCGTTTGCGGACACGGCGGGCGTCTTGGCCGAGGCGGTGGGCGTACCCGCAGCCAGCATCGAGCACCGCGCACAGCAGCTCGCCGAGGCGCAGCCGGGCGATCCACAGCTCGCGATGATGCTTCGGGATGGTCGACGACTGCGCACGCTGGTGGAGCGGCTCAAGGAGCTGGCCGCGCCCTGCCAACCGCGCCTCGCGCTGGTCGATCCCGACCTGATCGCCGGGCGAGCCGTTGAAGCGCTGCGCGTCGAGGCCACACACGCCGGCGTCACCATCATCATGGATCCGGCGGCCTGCGGGAGCTGCCTGCTCGCCGATGACGCGTTGATGACGCAGGTGTTGGTGCACCTGCTCCACAATGCGGTCGAGGCCGTGGCGGCCCTGCCGCCCGCGCTGGCCGCCGGCCGGCGGCTCGTCGTGCTCCGCGTGCGGCGCGGCGCGGGCCTCGTGCGCTTCGCCGTCCTCGATCAGGGCGCGGGCCTCGGCGGCGCGGAGCGCAACCCGCTCGCCCGGCCCTTCTTCAGCACCAAGGCCTCGGGCGCCGGCCTGGGACTCAGCCTCGCGCGGCGCATCGTCGTCGAGCACGGCGGGCGGCTCGAGCTCAGCGATCGCCCCGAGGGGGGCGCGGTGGCGACGGTCGAGCTGAGCGAGCGAGGCCTTCGCTAGCGGGCCGCGTGGGAGACAGACAGGCTCATGCGCGCCCGGCGACAAACTTGCGCGACCGGCGGAGTGTGGCATCTCTGTACCCGCCCGGGCGGTGGGCGCGCGAGGTTTCGAGGCCTGGGGTGTCGCACCGCTCGCGGCACCCCAGAAAGGGAGAGCGCAATGAAACGTCTGCTCACGAGCAAGGTTCTTCTCACCGCCAGCGCGCTGCTGCTGCTCGGCGGTGTCGCTGCCGCCAAGAGGAGTAGGGGTGGTCCGGGCGCGGCGCCTCACGGTCGGCCGGGGCATCCCTGCATGGGGCTGCTGATGCACGCGCCGCCCCCCGTGCTCAAGGCCAAGCTCGGCCTCGACGAGGCGCAGATCAAGAAGCTGGAGGGGCTGCGGGCCGCGCTGATGGGCAAGGGCGTCGAGCTGCGGGCCCAGGTGCAGAAGCAGCAGCTCGCGCTGCGGGCGCTGCTGGCGCAGGACCTGCCGCAGGAGGCTGCCGTGCTCGACGCGCTGCGCAAGGTGCGGGGCCTCCGCGGCCAGCTTCATGAGGAGCGGATCAAGACGATGATCAAGGTCCTCGGCCTGCTTTCCCCGCCGCAGCGCGCGAAGCTGCGGGCCGCGTGTCCCGGCGACGGCAAGGGCGAGGGCAAGGGCAAGGGCAAGGGCGGCTGCCCCTTCTGCGGCGAAGCGGAGGGTGAAGCAGGCGACGGCCCGGGCTGTGGCGCCGCCTGCGGCGGCTGCCCGCAGTGCGCCGGTGGCAAATGCGCGGGTGGGGCGGCCGGCCTGCCCAAGGGCATGGGCTCGGGCGGCTCCGCCGCGGCGGCCCCTGGAAAGGGCGTCAACCCGCCCCCGCATTGCTGTGGCAGCGCCGGCACGATGCCGCTCTAGCGGCCTTTCGCTCCGACGCGCCAAGCTCAGAACTGAAAGTAGATGAAGGGCGCCACCGCCGTGGTGCCGAGCGCGCGGCAGCCGAGGATCACGGCGGCGAGCAGCGCGGCCTGGGCATAGGCCGGCAGCGCGCTCAGTCGCCCCGCGAGCGGCCCGAGCCAGCGCACCGGCAGCAGCTGCGTGGTCAGGCCGGCGAGCAGGCAGCCCCAGAGCAGCGGCGTGACGTTAGCGGTGCCGCCCGTGGCGCGCGCCAGGCCGCGCAGCATGGCCCAGGCCTGCCCGAGATCGCCCGCGCGAAAGAGCACCCAGCCCAGGCAAACGAAGTGAAAGGTCGCCAGCGTGCCCAGCAGGCGCCGCAGGGGGCCGATTGGGCGGGCGCCGCGCCAGCGCTGCCAGGCCCGGCTGAGGGCCAGGCCCAGCCCGTGGAGCGCACCCCAGAGCACAAAGGTCCAGGCCGCGCCATGCCAGAGGCCACCGAGGGTCATCGTCAGCAGCAGGTTCCGGTAGGTCTTCAGCGGCGTTCCACGCGAGCCGCCCAGGGGGACATAGAGGTAGTCGCGCAGCCAGGTCGAAAGGGAGATGTGCCAGCGGCGCCAGAAGTCGCGCAGATCGCAGGCCCGATAGGGCTGGTCGAAGTTCTGCGGTAGCTGCAATCCGAGCAGCAGGGCGGAGCCGATCGCGAGGTCGCTGTAGGCGGAGAAGTCGCAGTAGATCTGAAGCGCATAGCCGTAGACGGCCAGCAGCAGCTCTGCCGAGGTGTAGAGGCCCGGGCTCTCGAAGGCCCGATCGACGAGGTTGAGGGCCAAGAGGTCGGCGATCACGAGCTTCTTGATCAAGCCGATCGCGAGCAGGAGCAGGCCTTGGGTCGCGGTCTGCAGCTCGAGCGCTGGATCGCCCTCGAGCTGCGGAAGAAAGTAGCGCGCGCGCACGATCGGGCCGGCGACGAGCTGGGGAAAGAAGGCGACGAAGACGGCGAAGAGCAGCGGATTGGCCGTCGGCTGCAGCTCGCCGCGGTAGATGTCGATCGTGTAGCTCATCGACTGGAAGGTGTAGAAGGAGACCCCGGGGGGCAAGGTCAGGTTCAGGCGCAGCGCCGGCGCGCGCCGCCAACCGAGCTGGCGCAGGAGCGCCGTGACGCTGCCGCTGAGGAAATCGAAGTACTTGAAGAGCCCGAGCAGGCCGAGGTTGCCGACGACGCTGACGCCTAACCAACGGCGCCGCTCGGCCTGGGGGCGCGGGCGCGCCAGCAGCGCGCCGAGGGCCCAGTCCATCAGCGTCGAGCCGGCGATCAAGAGCAAGAAGGACCAGCGCCACCAGCCATAGAAGACGTAGCTGGCGACGAAGAGCAGCGCGAGACGCGCGCCCGATCGGCGACCGAAGGCCCAATAGAGCAAGAACACCGCGGTCAGCAGCAGCGCGTATTCGAGCGTGGCGAAGCTCATCGCGGCGCGACCCGCGCCACATGCTCTGCCTGCTGCAGCGCGCGATCGAGCTGCTCGGCCAGCGCGCGGCCGCCGCGCTCGTTGAGATGCAGCAGGTCCTTGCGCACCAGGCCACGCGCGATCCAGCGGCTGAGGGCGCCCGGCCCACCCATCGCCTCGCGTGCGTCCCAGAAGGCGCAGCGGTGGTGCGCGGCGATGGTCCGCTGCGTCGCCACCATCCGCGCCACGGTCGGTGGCGCGACGAAGCGGCCGCCGCCCTCGCGCACCAGGCGATCGAGGGGCCCAACGATCAGGCAGCCGGCCTGGGGCGCGCCGCGGTGCAGCCGGTCGAGCACCTCGCCGACCCGCGCCGCATACTGGGCGAGGCTGGCGCCCCAGCTGATCGTGTCGTTGGCGCCGAACTGAAAGAGCACGAGGTTGGGCCGCCGCTGCGCGAGCTGCTCGATCCAATGCTCCGCGTGGATCCCCGTCAGCTGATGAAAGCGCGTACCGACGAGGGGGAGGTTCTCCCAGGTGATGCCCGGCCCGGGGCGCTCGAAGACGAAGCCAAAGAGGCGTACGCGGCCGCTGGCGCGCGCCGTCGCGCTGTGGCGCGCGTCGTCGACGCTGAGCGTATGCCAGGCCGCCTGCGGGCGCGCGGCCGAGGTGCTGAGCTGCGCCGCCCGACGACCATCGAGGCGCAGCTCGATCGTGCCGCCGCCGGGCTGCGCGAGATAGGCGAGGGTGATCGTGCTGGCGCGTTCGGTCGCCGCCAGCGCGAGCTGCGCCGACGCGCCACCGGCGACGGTCTGCGCCGCCAGCCCACCGAGCCCCAACCGGCCATCCCGTCGCCGGCTGACCCCGCTGCCACCGCTGAGCCGCAGGCGCTCCCAACTGCCCTGCTCGTCGAGCGTCAGTCCATTGAGGTAGAACCAGGGCCAAGGGCGCAGCGCGGGCACATAACCCAGGCCGCCATCGCCGTGGCGCTGCCGTGCAATCGCCCGCAGGGGGCCCGTCACATGGTCGAGGTCGATCTGCGAATCTCCGAAGTGCAGCACGCGGACGACGCCCTGGCGCGTGCGCTGCAGCGCCTCCAGCGCGACGAAATAGGGCTGCAGGGCCCCTCGCGGATCCTCGATCGCCTGGACGCGCTCGGGTTCAGCAGCCGGCAGCGGCACGGCGGCGGGGTCGGGCGCCGCCGCTGGGTTCTGGGGCGACGGAGCGAAGGGCAAGCTCGGCGGCCCGCCTGCCGAGCCCGCCAGCGCGGCGGGGCCGGCGCTGCTCAGGGCGTCGGCCCGTTGGCGCAGCAGTGAACGCAGGGGGGTCGGTAGCGTGGCGACGAGCGCGAGCAGGGCCCAGCAGCCGTAGAGCGCCCGTGCTGTCTTGCAACGGAGCACGGCCGGGCCGCGGAGCAGCACGCGCGAAACCTGGCTGTCGGCGCCTGGTGACCTGATCGTTGACCTGATCGTTGACCTGATCGTTGGGCTCATCGTTGGGCTCATGGTTGGCCTGACCGGGAGGCTGGACAAGTGGGGTCCTGGGCATGGCCAGGCCTAGCGTTACGCCTGATGAGACCGTGATGAGACCGTGATGAGGGCGCGATGAGACAGCTAACAACGCCAGCGTCGCTGGAGCAAATTCGCCGCCTGCGCGGCGCCTGCGCGGCGCTCCTGGCCTGCATGGCTGGCCAGGCCCTTGCCGCGCCGGAGGGCGACCGGACACCGCCGGAGGGCGGCCGGGCCGCGCCAGCCGCGACGGCAGCAGCGCGGCTGGCGGCGACGGCAGCGCCTGGCGCTGGCGCTGCCGTCGCCCTCGAGGGCGAGGCGCACCTGGGCGCCTTCTACGCACGCCTCGGGGCGCTGACGGAGGGGGTGCAGGGCACGGTGCGGATCGTCCACTTCGGAGACTCGCACGTCGCGGCGGCCTGGCTCGGCGACGGGTTGCGCCGCCTCTGGCAGCAGCGCTTCGGCGATGGCGGTCCTGGCCTGCTGCTGGTCGGCGGGCCCTGGCGCAGCTACAAGCACGGCGGCGCGCGGCTGGCAGCGCAGGGGGCCTGGCGCGCCGAGCGGCAGTGGAGTCGCTATCGCCGCGGACACCCGCGCCCTCGCGATGCCTTCTTCGGCGCGGCGGGCATCAGCGTCCATGCGCGCGGTGCCGCGCGCGCCAGCGTCGAGGTCAAGGGCGAAGCCGTCGATCGCCTCACCCTCTCCTACCTGCTGCAGCCTGGCGGCGGCGCCTTCGAGCTCTGGAGCGAGGGCCGGCGCCTCGGACGCTGGCTGACCGCGGGGGCTGAGAAGGTCCCCGTCCGTGCCGCCCTCACGCTACCGCGACCGACGCGCCAGCTCGAGCTGCGTACACAGGGCGGCGAGGTGCGGTTCTTTGGCGTCGACCTGACGCGCGCGAAGGGTGGCCTCGTCTACGATGGCCTGGGCATCAACGGCGCGCGCGCGGATAGCCTGCTCCAGTGGGATCAGGCGCAGCTCGCCGCGGAGCTCGCGCAGCTGGCACCCGCTCTATTGATCTTCGCCTATGGCAGCAACGAGCTCGATGCGCGCGGCCTGACCCGCGAGGGCTTTGCGCGCGCCTTCTCGGCGGCCCTGCAGCGTCTGCTCAGTCTGGCCGGCGGCCCTGCGCGGCCCGCTTGCCTCGTGCTTGGGGTGACGGATCAGGCGCGCCGCGGGCGCGACGGTAGCTGGCAAGCGCCCGCGCTGCTGCCCGCGCTGATCGAGGAGCAGCGCCGCAGCGCGACCGCGGCCGGCTGCGCGTTCTGGGATCAGCGCGCGGCGATGGGCGGTGAGCGCGCCGTCTTCGCCTGGGCCGACGCCAGCCCGCCGCTGGCGATGCGTGACTACCTGCACCTGACGTCAGCCGGCTACCATCGCCTCGGCGAGCAGCTCTTCGCCGCGCTCTCGCAGGGCTTCGCGCGCTGGCAGCGCCACCGCGACTGAGCCGGCGCGCGCGCCCGCCGCCACGCCCGAACGCCGCCGAGGCCGCCACGGCTGGGCGTCTCGTGAGCGGGCGGAGGCCTCAGCGCTTGAGGTCGATGAAGGCCTTCTTGCGCACCTCGCGCAGCCAGCTCTTGGTCGCCTGCTCCATCTTTTGCGCGTAGAGCTGGTCGCGGAGCTGCTCGCGCACCTCCTCGAAGGGCCGCGCCGCCGAGTCCTCACGGTGGGTAACCTGGATCAGGTAGAAGCCCCGCGGCGTCGCCAGCGGCCCGCGCAGCTCGCCACCCTTGGCGCTGAAGACCGCGTCCTCGATGGTCACGGGCAGCATGCCGCGGCTCAGCGTCCCCAGCTCGCCACCCTTGGCGCGCGTCTCGGGGTCGTCGGAGTACTGCTGCGCGAGCTGGGCGAAGTCCGCCCCCTGCTTGAGCTGCTGAGCCAGGCGCTCGGCCAGCGCCCGCCTGCTGGCGACCTGCTGGGGCAGCGCCGCCGGCGGCACCGCGAGGAAGATCTGCCGGGCCTGCACCTTGGTCTCGACGTCGAGCGCGCGCAGGTTGTGCTGATAGAGCGCGCGCAGCTCGTCGTCGCTGACGGCGACGCGGGAGCGGACCTGGACGTTGAGCACCTTGAGCCGCAGGAGCTGCGGCCGCAACATCTGCTGCTTGTAGGAGGCGAGCGTCTGGCCTTCCTGCGCCAGCGCCTGGGTGAGCTGCTCACGCGTCAGGTTGTTGCGCCGCATCACCTCGTCTACCGCGCGCTCGAGGTCGGCCTCCTCGACGGTCAGCTTATGCGTCCGCGCCTGCTGCGCGATCAGCTTGTCGTCGACCATCTGCTCGAGCACCTGGCTGCGGAGCTGCGCCGCGCGCACTTTGCGCTGCTCGGCGTCCGGCACCGAGGCGATCTGAGCAAGGAAGGGCCCGATGCGTGACTGCAGCTCGCTGAGCAGCACGATCTCGTCGTTGACCACGGCGACGATGCGCTCGATCACGCGCGCGCGCGCGGGGACGGCGGTGACCAGCGTCAGGACCAGGGCCAGCAGCGCCGACGCGCGCGACAGACGAGCCCGGCGCAGAAGGCCGCTAAGACGCGGCCGGCAAGCGCCTCCGGCGAAGGACTGCTTCATGGCTTGGCCTCGTGCGCTTGCAGGCCCGCCAGGCGATCGAGATGACGTTCGATCGTGGCGCGGGCGCGTAGCTGATCGAGATGGCGGCGCAGGGCGAGGCGGCGCTTCTCCGCCAGCAGCTCATTGCGCACCTGCTGCTCGACCTCGGCCAAGGGGCGCGGATGATAGCGGGCGCGCTGCCGCTCGAAGAAGGCGGCGACCTCCGCCTCGGTCAACGCCTCGGTCAACGCCTCGGTCAAGGCCTCGATCGGGACGAGCTCGCCCTCGAGCTCGTGCACCATCCGCTTCGCCAGCGCGCGCCGGACCTGGCGGACGACGGCCGGGTCGCGCTCGAGTCCCTCGCGCCGGCCCTCGTCCGCCAGCAGTTCGAGCTTGATCAGCTCATCGAGCAGCCGCCGCTTGCGCTCGGGCGAGCTGAAGCGGAGTTGCACATGGGGCGCTTCTTCCGCCAGCGTCGCGCTGAGCTCGCTGGCCCTGAGGCGGCGCGCTCCAAGGGTGGCGAGGACCGGGTCGGCGATCGCGGCGGGGGCTGCGCTCCCCGCCGCAGCCGGCCGCTCCGGCCGCTCGGGGCGCGGCTCGGCAGGGTCGCAGGCCGCTGCCAAGGCGAGCGTTGGCCAGAGGACTGCCCGCGCGAGCAGGGCCCGCAGCGGCGCCGCGCGGGTGCCGACGCGAACGCAGGGCAGCAGCCGGCCCGGCCGCGGGCGGGCTGAATTCAGCGTCAGGGAGGGCGTCGTCTCTTGGGCCATCGACTTCGGGCGAACCGCCGGCAGCGCCCGGGCGCACTGCCAAGCCGGCCGGCGGGGTGGGACTCTAGCGCGAATGCGCGCGCCGGTCGCGCCCGTAATTGGCGCCGACGCCGGGAGGAGCCTGAGGACCCGACGATCGGGAAATGTTTGCGTGCCAGTACGCAAACATTTCCATAGAAGTCGAGGCGGCGAGGGCACGGATCGTCCGCCGCCTTGCCGGCGAGATGGCCGCCATTGCTGCCGAATGGGTCGCCCTTCGGCTTCCCCGGAGCGCCGGGCTTAAAGGGTTTTTTGCCCGGCACAAAGGTTGTATGTTAGGATGCGTAACTACCGCCGCGAATGCTGCACGAGCAGGCCTCATGGTGGCCGAATTATGCGCCGGCGTCGCGCCGAGGGAGGATGTCGTCATGGCGAAGCGTTCCAATGCTCAGGGCGTGCGTCGTGTGCCGCGCGTTTTGCTGCTGCTGCTGCTGCTGGCACCGCTGAGCCTTCATGCCGAGACGACCCCGCTCCAGGTCATCACCAGCGGGATGCGCAAACCGGAGATCGTCCTGGTGCTCGACACCTCGGGGTCGATGCATTGGCATCCGACGGGCTCCTGGAAGAACCTCGGCACCGACTGCAATCAGGACCTCTTCAACATCACCGACCTGACGCAGGATGGCGTGTGCACGGGCAACGAGACCGCGGCGAACTCGAGCGCGGACTGCAATATTACGAGCAACAGCTCGGCGAGCGCCGGTTCGGCGCCCTCCTGCGACAAGGACAACAGCCCGCCCTCCAGCGGCGCCAGCCGAATGTATAGCGTCAAGCGCGTGCTGCGCGGCCTGCTGCCGGGGCTGCGCTCCGCCGCCGATTTTGGCCTCGTGACCTTCACCAACACGGGCTACTACCAGTACTACAGGGGCGATGACTCCTGTAACTGCAACCAGTGCTTGCTGCCGGGCACGCATACCGCACAGTGCACCTCGGACAACTGCGGCTCGGCGCTCTGCACCAGCACCGACTACGGTCCCTACTGGACGAGCGGGCGCTGCAAGTGCACTAAGGTGAGCGGTGGTACGCGCAACGCCGTCAGCAATAGCTGCAACGCGCTCGGCGATCCCACCTGCGGAATACCGACTGTCTGCACGGGTGGCACGAATAACTGCACCTGCCCCGCGGCCACCCGCACCTGCCAGAAGGTCGGCTCGCCCCCTTGCTGTAGCTGCCCCGCGGGCCAGACCCTGAGCTGCACCAACGACGCGAACTGCGCCACCTGCACCTGCAAACGCACCACCTACGTCTACGCCGACTGCTGCGACTGCTCGGCGGCCGGCGCCGGCTACTCGCTGAGCAATAAGTGTTTCCGGGCCAACGCCGACCGGGACGACTGCCGCTGCAAGAAGCAGAAGGGCTGGCATTTCCTCTCGGGCTTCAAGTGGAAGAACGCCACCTGCAACTGCCCGCCGCCGGCAGCCGCGCCCACCTGCGACTCGAGCTGCAACAGCAATCCTTCGCCGCTGCCGGCGACCTGCACGCCGGCGCCAACCAAGTCGGTGACGACCCTCTTCACCGAGACCGAGCTGAAGGCGCTGAACCTCTGGGTCAACGAGGCGCCCAAGCCGAGCTGCGACCCGGGGAGCGAGGACTGCGGCTGGCGGGATCGCGCAGCCGCCACGCCGAGCTGGACCGGCACCCGCCTGACGCTGCTCTCGCTGGTACCCACCAGCAGCAGCATCTCGGCGACGAATAAGCTGAAGGACAGCCTCTATCGCTGCACCAGCGACGGCACCAAGGAGGCGCGCTGGCAGTGGTCGGCCGTCGGCCGCGCCCACACCACCAACGCCTATGGCTGCTCGTCGTGGGAGTATCTCGGCAGCTACTATACCTACGAGCAGACCGTGCTCGCCAGCCCCAGCTACTACTGCAGCTCACCCAACTGCCAGACGACCCCGGCCTATCGCGGGCCGCAGTGGACCGACAGCACGGGCACCAACTGGGTCTACCGCCGCTTCTCGGCCGGTAACGCCAGTACAGGTTCCGGTGACTCGCAGGAGATCAACTACGCGGCAACCGCGCAGGTAGAGGTGCCGCTGGATCCCAGCACCGAGCAGTCATTCCAGGACGCCACCGTGTATCAGATCATGCGCCGGCTCAATAACGCCAAGGACGGGGGCATCTACCCGCTGGGCGGCACCCCGACCTCGGCTGGGATCAAGGCCGCCGGCGACCACTTCCTGGCGCGCCAGCGCGGCACCTCACCCTTTGCGCCCGACCAGATCGACTACGCGGCGCCCTGCCGCCGACGCTTCGCGATCGTCGTCACGGACGGCCAGTCCAATAGCTCGAGCGGCATCTCGGACGACCCCGAGGTGGTGGCGCGCAAGCTCTATCAGGGCGGCCGCGCGAGCTCGAACTTCAGCGGCTGGAACGAGCTGGGCGTCTACTCCGGCTATCCGGACAACCCGATCAAGACGCTCGCCGTCGGCATCCCCGGGCTCGATAGCTACACCGAGCTGAACGAGATCGCCGATCAGGGCGCCGATGGACTCAACAACAACGTGCCGGCCTCGGCCTACGCGCCGACCAGCGAGGTCGAGCTCGAGCGCGATATTCGCGCGGCGATCACGGAGGCCGTCAGCGGCGACTACGTCACGACCAGCCTCGGGGTGGCCAACACCACGACCTCGGTCGGCACGATGGCGATCATCGCCTCGACGAAGTTCCCCGAGTGGGAGGGGCAGCTCCGCGCCTTCGATCTGACGGCCTCCGGCGGGCCGGCGATGGCCTGGGACGCGGGCAGCCAGCTCTATAGCGCCAACGCCGACGTCGGCTTCGCCTCGCGTCGCATCTACACCGGCTATCCGACGATCAACAGCGGCGCGCCCGTCGCCATCCTCAACGCCGACGGCACGGCCAACCTCACGGCCGTGTTGGCGGCGGTGGCGGCTACCGGCAAGACGCTGCCGGGCACGCCGGCGCAGCAGGAGAACATGCTGCGCTGGGTGGCGGGCAAGGGGCGCAACTGGCGCCTCTCACCGATCTTCAACTCGGTGCCCGCGACCATCGGCGCCGAGGTGCCGAGCTACTCCGGGCTGACCGTGAGCGCCCGCGAGCCGCTGATCTACGTCACCTCGCACGACGGCCTCTTGCACGCCTTCCGCGGTCGCGACGGCGCCGAGGTCTTCGCCTACCTGCCGCCCAACCTGCTGCCGCGCGTCTATGACCTCTGGGCGGCGAGCAACGCGCCGCAGCGCCAGGACGAGGACCCGGAGAAGTTCCGCTGGATCCTCGGCAGCAGCCCGCGCGTCCAGGATGTGCCGAGCTGCACGGGCGGGACCTGCACCTGGCAGACCAACCTCGTGCTGACGATGGGCGCCTCGGATAACGCCTTCGTCGTGCTCGACGTGACCAACCCGGTGGTCTGCACCTCCGCCGCCTGCTCGCCCAGCGGCTCGTTCTTCCGCGTCGTCGGCCACTCGCACGTCAGCGGCAGCGGCTTGGAGGATAAGCTCGGGGAAACCTGGTCCGTGCCGGCGATGTTCTTCGGCATGACGGCCGGCACCAAGGTCGCCCACATGAGCATGGGCAGCGGCTATCCCCCGCTGCTCCCGGCGCCGGCCAACCAGGGCAACTACTACTTCCACTTCGCCCCGCTGCGGCCGACCTCGGGCGCAGCCTACACCAGCTACGATCCGCCGACGCTCCATTCGGCCGGCGCGCCGCTCGTCGACTACGCCGTGATCGCCGACACCGCGGGGCTCGTCGACAGCCAGCACATCGGCGTGGCGACCTATCAGGCCGATCTGCTAGGCCGCGTCACCAAATACCCGCTGGGCGCGGCTACCGGTCGCAGCGATGTGATCGCCGCCGGCGCCGAGCATCCCTTCTATTACAGCCCGGCCGTCTATGAGGATGGCGCTGGCACCTACCTCGTCGCCGTGTCGGGCTCGGCCGCAGAGCAAGTCGAGCAGGCGGGCGTCGAGGGGAAGGTCTACGTGCTGAAGAACGACGCCGCCTTCCTTTCCTTCGCGCTCGCCGACATCTGCACGCAGTTCGGCGCGGCCGCGCCCAACTGCCCGAGCACGCGGGCGCGCCCGGTGGCGGCACCGCTGATGGTCAAGAACGATCCGGGCAACGCCCCGGCGCGGATGGAGATGTTCTTTGCGGTCTATGACCCGCCGCCCGACAATGAGCCCTGCGCCAGCGGCGTGTCGTATGTCTTTCGCTTCCATATCGACACCGGCGTCAACCCGCCGAATCGGCTGCTCTCGGTGCATAAGTACGACGGCCGCGCGGCCGGGCTGACAATCGTCGGCGGTGGTATCGACGTGGCGCTGGGGATCTCGGGCAGCGGAGCGCAACGCGCGACCGTGGTCAGCCTCGGTGGCCGACCGCTCGGCACGGGCAGCGTGCCTGGTCCGGCCGAGGTGATGGTCGGGAGCTGGAGAGAGGTGCCGTGATGCGAGGGGGCGTTCGCAGGCGCGAGGCTGGCGAGGCGGGCTCGGCGCTCGTCTTGGCGGTGATGATTACGCTGCTGCTGGTGGGGCTCGGCCTCTCGGCGATGTGGCTCGGCTCGCAGAGCGCCCACGTCACCGGCAGCATGGCGCGGCGTCAGGAGGCGATGTACGCGGCAGAGGCGGGCATCGAGCGCGCGCGCGCGGTGCTCGCGGCCAGCACCGCGTGGGATAACCTGCTCGGCGGCACGACCGGCGGCAGCTGCGGCGCGACACTCGACGACCCCACGGGCAAGGGCAACGTCCTCTGCGACGGCGCCACGCCGATGGAGCACGCGATGCCCGCGGCCACGCAGACCGCGGCGCTGGCGCCGGTGGTCAGCGCCGCGCGCTATACCCTCTTCGTGCGCAACGATCCCGCGGAGGCCGCGCAGCCGGGCGGGCGCTTCGACGACACGGACCGGCGCGTGATCGTCCGCTCCGAGGGCCGCGGCGCCGACGGCGTCAGCGTCGTGACGATCGAGGCGATGCTCCTGGTCGGCGGCGGCGGTGGGCCCGGGTCCGTCCCCGACTACTCGCAGGCCGGGCTCAACTCCGGCGGCAGCAACAGCGGGCAGACCACGATCGCGGGCCCGTGAGGCCAACAAGGAGAGCGCCGATGTCGCGCGTCAGGCCCGGCCGAGAGCGGCAGGCGGGCTTCACGATCATGGAAGTGCTGATGACGATGTTGGTGCTGACCATCTCGCTGGTCGGCCTGACGGCGCTCCAGCTGCAGAACATTCGCCAGGTCACCGACACGCGCCGCGCCGGCGAGGCCTTGCGCCTGGTGAAGGCGGTGATCGAGGGCTACACATTGATCGACTACGCTCGGATTCCGCCGCCGAACGCGCCGAACTGGATGACCCAGCCCAAGCGCGGCCACGAAAACATCGCCATGCCGAGCAGCGATGATCTGATGATCGGCGTCGGCGTCGACGGCAACGGCGTCGGCCCCTTCCGGGTCCAGTACCTGGTCGAGCCCTTTCAGGGAGGCATGATGATCACGGTGCAGGCGAGCTGGCGCAGCGCCGACGCGCACGGCGGCCAGACGAGCTCGATTGAGCGCTTCCGCACCCAGCGGGTCACGCTCTCGACGGTGAGGTTTCCGTGAGGGCGCAGCGCCGGCGACGCAGCGGCGAGAGCGGCGTCACGATCGTCGAGCTGATGGTCTCGATCGTCCTGGCCGCGATCCTGGCGGGCGGCTTGTTCGCGCTCTTTTCGGGGCAGCAGCGCACCTACAGCCGACAGATGGAGGGGATCGGCATCCAGCAGAGCCTCGGCGGCGCCCTCGAGCATCTGGAGCGACAGGTTCGCTTGGCCGGCTTCGGCCTCGCCGGCCCCTGTCCCGGCGGGGTGCTGCGGGCCGGCACGGGCACCGGCGCTGCGACGCAGGCCGCGCTGGTCCTCTACAATGCCTGCAATCTCTTCGGGCAGAGCCCGACCGCCTGCTGCTCGAGCGCGAACCTGGCGGCCTGCAGCTCGAGCATGAGCACCGGCGCTCCGGACGCGCTCTCGATCGCCTACGCCGCCGACGTCACCAACCCGAACCTCTTCGGCGGCATCCGCCTGACGCGGGCGCTCGGCCCGAACGATGAGCTGGCCTATGTCGGGGCGACCGGCGGGATGGTGACGAACGGTCAGTTTCTGCTCTGGGAGCCGGGTACGACGACGCCCTGCGTCCTGCGCCAGCTCACCGCCAATCCGACGGCCGTCGGGGCCGAGTTCCTGCTCGCGCACAATAGCGCGGCGCCCATCAACGGCGGCAGCGGCACGAATCAGGCGTTCCCAACCGGCACTTTGCTGTTTCCCGTCGCCCCCAACTCGAGACCGCGTCATTTCGCGATCGACACCACGACCAATCCGCCGCAGCTCGTCACCTGGTCGACGCTGGCCGCCAACCCCAGCAGCGACCGCGCCAACCTCGAGGTGCTCGCGGAGGGCGTCGAGAGCCTGCAGGTGGCCTATGCCTGCGACGTGGGCGACAACGCGGGGACCGGGGCTGGGGATGGGCAGCTCGCCGAGGGGTCGACGCTGGCCGAGCGCCGGGTCGACGAATGGGCCTTCAACGCGCCCGGCGAGACCTATGTACCCAACTGCAGCGTGCGGCCGATCCGCGCCGTGCGCCTGACCCTGATCGGCCGCGGGGCCAGCGGTGATCCGCGCGACAAGGTCGGCCGCCGGCCTGGTACCGAGGACCAGCCCGAGGGAACGGCCGCCGCCGACCACGCCCTGAGCAAGGGCGGCAGCTTTCAACGCGAGGTCCTCAGCGTGCAGGTCCGCCCGCGTAACATACTCTAGGGAGGCGTTAGGCCTTGGCGCTGCGCGAGGCCTGGGTGCTGCGCGCTCAGGCGGGTCGGCGCGCGTTGACGACGATCGCCCGGACGACGAAGGCCAACAGCAGGAAGGCGCCCCCGAAGAAGATTAGATCGGGGCCGACGCGAGCCCAGGAGAGCATGCGCAGGACAGGGCCGGAGGTGATCTCTGGGCTGCGCGCGAACCACAGCCCGTCGCGGACGGCGTAGTAGAACTGGTAGAAGCCCGACGGCAAGAGACTGACCACGGTCATCAGCAGCAAGCCGCCGTTGAGCCCCCAGAAGCTGGCCTTGAGCAGCCCATCGGACCAGGCGGCCTTGCTCACTGTATGCCGCATCGAGAAGAGCATCAGCGAGATCGCCAGCAGGCCGTAGACGCCGAAGAGCGCGGTGTGCGCGTGCAGCGGCGTCGTGTTGATGCCCTGCGCGTAGTAGAGGACGATCGGCGGATTGATCAGGAACCCGAAGACGCCGGCACCGAGCATGTTCCAGAACGCGACCGAGACGAAGAAGTAGATCGGCCAGCGATAGGGGTTGGCCTGGCCGGTCTTGGCCGCGCGCAGGTTCTGCACGGCCTCGAAGCCCAATAAGGTCAGCGGTACGACCTCGAGCGCAGAGAAGACCGCCCCGAGCGCGACGACCAAGGTCGGCGCACCCGTCCAGTAGAGATGGTGGAAGGTGCCGATCACGCCGCTGCCGAGGTAG